>JANYLM010000022.1 GCA_025357835.1 Gammaproteobacteria bacterium | reverse complement strand
CTCTGGGATGCCGACGGCCGGCGTTTCGTGGATTTTGCGGCCGGTATTGCGGTGCTCAACACCGGCCATCGCCATCCCAAGGTCATGGAGGCCGTGGCGCAGCAAGCCCTGGCGTTTACGCATACCTGCTTTCACGTCTCGCCCTACGAGTCCTACGTGCGTCTTGCCGAGCGTCTAAATGCGCTCGCTCCCGGGGACTTCGCGAAAAAGACGCTGTTCTTGAGTTCGGGGGCAGAGGCGGTCGAGAACGCCATCAAGATTGCTCGCTATGCGACCAAGCGCTCTGCAGTGATCGCGTTCTCCGGCGGTTTTCACGGCCGTACGCTGATGACCATGGCGCTGACGGGCAAGGTCATGCCGTACAAGCGTGGATTCGGCCCGTTTCCCGCCGAGGTATATCACGCGGAATTTCCGCATCCCTATCACGGCATCAGCACGGAACAGGCGCTCGCCGATTTGGACCGGCTGTTTCACGGCGACGTTGATCCCAAATCGGTGGCCGCTATTCTCATCGAGCCAGTGCAGGGCGAGGGCGGCTTCAATGTGGCGCCTGTCGATTTCCTGCGCGCACTGCGGCGGTTATGCGACGAGCATGGCATCGTGATGATTGCCGATGAAGTTCAGGGCGGCATGGCCCGCACCGGCAAGATGTTTTCGATCGAACACTCGGGCGTGGTTCCGGACCTCATGACCCTGGCCAAGGGATTGGGCGGCGGCTTTCCGCTCTCGGCGGTGACCGGCCGCGCCAGCATTATGGATGCAGCGCACGCTGGGGGGCTGGGCGGCACCTACGGTGGTAATCCCATCAGTATCGCGGCGGCGCATGCGGTGCTGGATGTGATCGAGGCCGAGGGTTTGTGCGTCCGCGCGACAGCGGTCGGCGACAAAATGCGCGTCCGGCTGCAAGCGCTCGCCAAGGAACTGCCGGGTATCGGCGATGTGCGCGGTCTGGGTGCGATGATCGCCTTCGAATTGGTCAAGGACCCGAAGACGCGGGAGCCGGATGCGGAGATGACTGCTGCCATCCTCACCCATGCGGAAGCGCGCGGGCTGATTCTGTTGTCCTGCGGCACGGCGGCGAATGTGGTGCGCTTGCTGTCGCCGCTGACCATCCCCGATGCGGTGCTCAACGAGGGCTTGGACATCCTGGCCGCGGCTCTGCGCGACGCGTACGGCCAGGAAGCGAAGCGTGCGGTGGCTTGAACTAATTCCGGTATGTTGCGGTGATCCCGATGGTGCGCGGTCGGAACGTGAAGTCGTTTTCCTGCACCGAACTCGGTACCAGGCGATTGAACGAGGGGTTGTTGGTATCCGACTGCACCAGCGCGTAGCTGGTCGTGACCCGCGAATCAAATAGGTTATCCACGAACGCCGCCACCGACCATGATCCAAGCGTAACGCCAGTGCGAATCGAGGTAAATTTCGTTGCCGGCGGCGTGTACGAATTAGGATTGTATTGGTTAGAATTCGGATCCTGAACCGGAGCCGGCCAAGGATTGCGGCTTGCGAATTCCCAGTCGATACGCACGAAGGCGTCGTGTCCAAACGCCTTGAAACCGAACTGCGGACCGAGTGCCACATTCCATGGCGGGTTGGTTCCCGGAGCATAGTTGATCGCCGCCTCGCCGGAGATGGCGTCACCTGCGCTGGCGAGCATGGCACGCGGCGAGTTCTCGGTGTATCGAGCACTGGTGTAGCCGATCGAGGCGTCCAGTGAGAAGCCGGCTCCTAGAAGCAACTCAGCCTGCATATCGAAACCCTTGGCCACGGCAGTTCCCAGGTTGTCGGCGAATTGCAGCCCGCATTGTCCCGGCACATAGACATTCTGCTGAATGTCCTTCCATTTGATGTAGTAAACGCTCGAAGCAACGCGGACTCGGTCGGCGAAACTGTTTTTCGAGCCGATTTCATAGCTTTGGGTGGTATCGGACTTGTAGGTTAGCGGCGATTGACCATCCGCATAGCCGTCTTGGATCAGACCTGGGCTGCAAGCGGGTATCAGAGGCGCATTCACGCCGCCGGGTCGAAACCCCTTCGAATACGTTGCGTAGTAGAGATTTCTTTCGTCGTATTGGAACGACGCGGCGAGCTTCGGTGTGAACGCGTTTTCGTGATAATCGCCGCTGCGCGATCCCGGACCATAGTTCTCAAGGCCGTCGCCATAGTGCGAAAGATCGAACGACATCTTCGCGAAGCGGCCGCCGGCCGTTAACTTCAGTCGATCGGTTACGTTATAGCTCACCTCGCCGAAGCCGGCGAGCTGCCGGTCGTGACTAACGTTCTGATTGTAATAGACTTCGCAGTTCGGAAAATTCTGCGGAGTGCTGCCCGGGTAATTATTGCAGTTGTAGCTGGGGACCCCGAAGTAGGCGAATGCGTCCTCGCCGAAAAGCGCGCTGAACAATTGGTTGATCTTGGGGTCGTACAACTGCTCGATGCTGACTTCTCTCGACAGCGACCAAAAGGCGCCCACAGTCCAATTCCAAGCGCTCGAAGGTTGATTGGATTGCAAACGGATTTCCTGCGTATAGGATTTCTGTTGGCGAAATATCTGCGCTTGAGTTTTTTTGTTGTGTTAAGTTTTTCCAGGAGCCATCTTCTTTCAAACTTTTCGTGGCAAAGTGACCTCCCATCTGCCGACCTGCGGACATCGGATCATGATTGATATCGGTATGCCCATACAATCAGA
>JANYLM010000017.1 GCA_025357835.1 Gammaproteobacteria bacterium | reverse complement strand
CGAAGAGCACTTCGCCGCCGGTACCGGCCGCGCGCGCCTGGGCGTCTGACATGATGCCCTGGGGTGTGGAAATCACCGCAACGCCCAAACCGCCCAACACCTTCGGCAGTTCGTCCTTACCGCGATAGATGCGCAGGCCCGGACGGCTGATGCGCTCGATGCGGTCGATGACGGGACGGCCATCGTGATACTTGAGCTCGATCGACAAGGTGCTCTTCGCGCCGGCGACATCGACGCCGTAGGCCGCGATGTAGCCCTCGTCCTTCAGCACCTTGAGAATGGCGAGCTTCAACTTCGAAGCGCCGACGCCAACAGTAGGCTTGCCTGCGGATTGTGCGTTGCGGATACGCGTCAGAAGATCGGCAATCGGATCAGTCATGCTCATTGTGCGCGCCTCACCAGCTCGCCTTGGACAGGCCAGGGATCTCGCCGCGATTAGCAGCCTCACGCAGCTTGGTGCGTGCTAGACCAAACTTGCGGTACACGCCGCGGGAACGTCCGGTAATCGAACAGCGATTACGCTGCCGCGACTTGGCCGCGTCGCGCGGCTGTTGCTGCAGTTCGACCTGCGCAGCCTCGCGGCCTTCCGCCCCGGTCTTCTGGTCGCGGATCAGCTCCTTGAGCTCAGCGCGTCGCGTGGCGTATTTCTTCGCCACCTTGAGGCGCTTCTTTTCGCGCATGAGCATATTCGTCTTGGCCATGGGCTATTACCCTACTTGCGGAACGGAAAGTTGAAAGCTTCTAACAGCGCGCGCCCGTGTTTATCATCGTGCGCCGACGTGGAAATGGTGATGTCCATGCCACGAATTTGATCGATTTGGTCGTACTGAATCTCGGGGAAAATGATCTGTTCCTTGACGCCTAAGCTGTAATTGCCGCGGCCGTCGAAGGAGCGCGTGCTGATGCCGCGGAAATCCCTGATGCGCGGAATCGCGATGCTCACGAGGCGATCCAGGAACTCATACATGCGGTCGCCGCGCAGAGTGACCTTGCATCCGATGGCCTGCCCGTCGCGCACTTTGAACGTCGCTACCGACTTCTTCGCCTTGGTCACCGCGGGCTTCTGCCCCGTGATCTTGGCCATGTCGGCGGTTGCCGCATCCATGACCTTCTTGTCCGCCACAGCCTCGCCCACGCCCATGTTGATCGTGATCTTGAGGATGCGCGGAACCTGCATCGTGTTCTTAAGCCCAAGTTTCGTCTTGAGCTCCGGCACGAGCTTGTCGTTGTAAATCTGCTTTAGTCTTGCTGCCATGTGATTACTCGGTTATTTCGCGTCGACCATTTCTTTGTTCGACTTGAACACCCGCACCTTGCGGCCGTTCTCGAGCGCCTTGAAGCCGATGCGATCGCCTTTTTGCGTCGCCGGATTGAAGACCATTACGTTGGATACGTGCAAAGGTGCCTCGCGCTCGATGATGCCGCCCTGCACCCCCAGCTGCGGGTTCGGCCGCTGGTGCTTCTTGGACATATTGAGTCCTTCGACGCGCACGCGGTCGTCCGCCAGCACCTGGATGACTGCGCCCTTGCGTCCCTTATCACGGCCGGTGATCAGAACCACCATGTCGCCTTTGCGAATCTTTTTCATCTACCCATTCCTAAAATATATCTAGGCCCGAATTAAAGAACTTCAGGCGCGAGCGAGATGATCTTCATGAACTGCACGTTGCGCAGCTCGCGCGTCACCGGTCCAAAGATACGGGTGCCGATCGGCTCGAGCTTGCTGGTCAACAATACCGCCGCGTTGGAGTCGAAGCGGATCAGTGAACCATCGGCGCGGCGCACGCCACTCTTGGTACGCACGACGACGGCGTCATACACCTCGCCCTTCTTGACCTTGCCGCGCGGAATCGCATCCTTGACGCTGACCTTGATGACATCGCCCACGGCAGCGTAGCGACGTTTCGAGCCGCCGAGCACCTTGATGCACATACAGCGCTTCGCGCCGCTGTTGTCGGCCACATTCAATATCGTTCGCATCTGAATCATGTCAGTTCCTTATTCGGCGCGGGCACGTTCGACGACGCGCACCAGCACCCACGATTTACGACGCGACATCGGTCGGCACGGTTTGATTGAAACCGTGTCGCCTTCCTTACACTCATTGTTCTCGTCGTGCGCGAGCAACTTCGTCGTGCGCCGGATGTACTTACCGTACATCGGATGCTTGACCAGCCTCTCGATGGATACGGCAACGGTCTTGTCCATCTTGCTGCTGACGACCTTGCCCGTGAGCAGGCGCTGTCCGGGGACGGGCGCCGCACCGGCGGGCGCCGCTTCACTTGATTGTACTTCGGTCGACATCACGCCTTACCTCCGCTTACCCTTGATTGGGCAAGCACCGTCTTCACGCGCGCAATGTTCTTACGCACCTTCGCAAATTGATCCGGCTTCGCGGCCTGGCCCGTGGCACGCGCCATGCGCAGATTGAATTGTTCGCGGCGCAGCTTGAGAAGCTCCTCGCCGAGATCCTTAGGCGCCTTGGCGCGCAAATCTTTAGCCTTCATGTACGCACCTGACGCTTGACGAACGCAGTCGATACCGACAGCTTCGCAGAGGCCAAGCGGAATGCCTCGCGTGCGATTTCCTCGCTCATGCCTTCGATCTCAAACAAAACCTTGCCCGGCAGCACTTTCGCCACCCAGTATTCGACGTTGCCCTTGCCCGAGCCCATGCGCACTTCGAGCGGCTTCTGAGTAATCGGCACATCCGGAAATACCCGGATCCAAATACGGCCGCCGCGCTTCACGTGGCGTGAAATCGCGCGCCGCGCCGCCTCGATCTCTCGAGCCGTCATGCGGCAACGATCGGTCGCCTTCAGGCCGAATTCGCCGAACGCGACGGAGTTGCCGCGCTGCGCGCTGCCCGAAATCTTGCCCTTAAATTGTTTGCGGTACTTGGTCCGCTTCGGCTGCATCATGTGTCGTTACCTAGTTCAACCGGCAGCCGGCGCTGCGGTTTCGACGGATTTGGCGCCTGCCGCCGCGGCGGCTTCAGCGTCGGCCTCACTGACCTCGGCTTCCGGCTTATCGAATATTTCGCCCTTGAATATCCAAACCTTGATTCCGATGACGCCGTACGTGGTCTGCGCTTCGGCGACGCCGTAGTCGATATCGGCGCGAAACGTATGCAGGGGAACGCGGCCCTCGCGATTGGTTTCCGTGCGGGCAATTTCCGAGCCATTGAGGCGACCGGAAATACGCACTTTGATACCCAATGCCCCGGAACGCATGGTGTTGGTCACCGCGCGCTTCATGGCGCGGCGAAACATCACGCGCTTTTCCAACTGCTGCGAGATGCCTTCGGCGACCAGCTTGGCATCGAGTTCGGGCTTGCGGATTTCGGCGATGTTGAGACGCACATCGTTCATCGTCATGCCGAGAATCTTGGCCACCGCGGTGCGGAGCTTTTCGATGTCCTCGCCCTTCTTGCCGATCACGATTCCCGGACGTGCCGTGTGAATGGTGATGTTGGCTCGGCGCGCAGCGCGCTCGATGTGAATGCGGCTCACCGAGGCATCGGCAAGCTTCTTGTTCAGATACTTCCGCACCAAGAAATCGGTGTGGATGTTCGAGGCGAACGTCTTGGAACCGGCATACCACTTGGACGTCCAGTCGCGCGTGATGCCAAGACGAATACCAATCGGATTTACTTTCTGACCCATTAGGCCTCTCGCTTACCGTCGGACACTTGAACCAGGATGTGGCTGTTGCGCTTGGCGATTTGTACGCCACGCCCCTTGGCGCGCGCATGAAACCGCTTGAGCATCGGCGCCGGGTCGACCTCGATCCGCGTCACCTTTAGATCGTCCACATCGGCATTAAAATTGTTGTAGGCATTGGCGATCGCGGAGTCCAATACCTTGAGAACGATTTTCGCGCCTTTTTTCGGCATGAACTTCAAGGTATTGACCGCCAAGGTCGCGGACTTGCCGCGAATCGTATCCACCACCAAGCGGCATTTCTGCGGAGAAATGCGCGCGTACCGTAAAACCGCTTTGGTCTGCATTCCCTACTCCGCCGCCGACACTTTTTTGTCGCCGGAATGCGCTTTGAAGGTGCGCGTGGGCGCGAACTCGCCGAGCTTGTGGCCGACCATGTTCTCGGAGACCAGCACGGGTACATGCAGACGGCCGTTGTGCACCGCGATGGTCAAACCGACCATATCGGGGATGACCATGGAACGCCGCGACCAGGTCTTGATCGGACGGCGATCATTCTTTTGACTGGCCGTTTGCACTTTCTTTGCCAGGTGCAAATCCACGAATGGGCCTTTCTTGAGCGAACGAGGCACTGTTATATCTCCGGTCTCTTACAGTCGTTTGTTCTTGCGACGCTGAACGATCATGCCGTCAGTACGCTTGTTGCGCCGAGTCTTCTTACCCTTGGTCTGCAAGCCCCACGGGCTCACAGGATGCGGGTTTCCCTGGCCTGACTTACCCTCGCCGCCGCCGTGCGGGTGATCGACCGGGTTCATCACGACACCGCGAACCGTTGGGCGTACTCCCAGCCAACGCACCGCACCGGCCTTGCCGTATACGCGTAGGTTGTGTTCGTCATTGCCCACCTCGCCGATGGTGGCGCGGCAATCGACGTGAATCCTGCGCATTTCGCCGGACTTCAGACGCACGCTGGCATACACACCTTCGCGCGCAGCGAACTGCGCCGAGCCGCCGGCGCTGCGCGCCAACTGGCCACCCTTGCCCGCCTTCAACTCGATATTGTGTATGGTGCTGCCTACCGGAATGTGCCGTAGCGGCAGCGCACTTCCCGGCTTGATCGGCGCATCGGCGCCGGAGCGGATTTCGTCGCCGGCCTTCACGCCTTTGGGGGCGAGTATGTAGCGGCGCTCGCCATCCTTGTAAAGCACCAGAGCCAGATGCGAGGTGCGGTTCGGGTCGTATTCCAGACGCTCTACGACGCCGGGGATGCCGTCCTTGTCGCGCTTGAAGTCCACCAAGCGATAGCGCTGCTTGTGCCCGCCGCCGATGTGGCGAGTGGTCTGCCGACCGGAATGGTTGCGGGCTCCGGTGCGGTTCTTCTTCGTCGTCAGGGACTCGAGCGGGCCGCCCTTGTGCAGGTGCGAGCGGTCGATTTTGACTACGAAGCGCGTCCCCGGGGAGGTCGGCTTCATTTTAATGAGTGCCATTGCCGTTAGTCCTTACTTCGAAGCGCCGCCGGTGAAGTCGATCGACTGTCCGGCCTCCAAACGTATGTACGCCTTCTTGTAGCCGTTGCGCTTGCCGGCCACATTCTTGAAGCGCCGAGTCTTGCCCGGTTTGTTGAGCAAATTGACACCTTCGACTTTGACCTCGAACATCAATTCAACGGCCTGCTTCACCTCGGCCTTCGATGCATCGTCACGCACGCGAAACACATACTGATTCGCTTTCTCGGTGACGTTCGCGGCCTTCTCCGACACATGCGGTTGAATCAGCACGGTCATCAAGCGTTCCTTATTCATTCGCGCCTCCGAGACGCTGTTCCAGCAACTTCAAGGCGCCGACCGTGGCAATCACCTTGTCGTGCTTGATCAAGCTCAAGGGATCCAGGGAGGCCACCGGCATCACTTCCACATAAGGAACGTTGCGGGCCGCCAAGAACAATTTCTCTTCGTATGCCTCGACCAGAATCAGCGCGCGAGTCAGGCCGAATTCAGCCAGTTTGCTGATCAACAGCTTGGTTTTCGGCGCCGCGAGCTCCAGCGACGCGACTGCAAACAAGCGATCCTCACGCACCAGCTGCGAGACCATGGATTGCATGGCGGCGCGATACATCTTGCGATTGACCTTCTGCGAGAAATCTCGCGGCCGGGCCGCGAAGGCACGGCCGCCGCCCACCCAAATGGGGCTGCGAATCGAGCCGGCTCGCGCCTGGCCCGTACCCTTCTGACTCCAAGGCTTCTTGCCGCCTCCGCGCACTTCGGCGCGCGACTTCTGCGCCTTGGTGCCGGCGCGGCCCGCCGCCTGATAGGCGGTGACGACCTGGTGAATGAGCGCCTCGTTGTAGGCGCGACCGAAAGCTGCATCCGACAATTGGATATCGCTGGCGGGAGTTGCGTTCTTTAACTGGAGCTTCATGCGGGTTTACTTCTTGGCGGCTTTCGCGGCAGGTGCTGCGCCCTTCGCAGCGGGAGCGCCCTTGGCGGCGGTCGGGGCCTTGTTCGGCATCAGTTTCTTGCGGCGATCCTGGCCGGCGGCCTTGACCGAGGGTCTGACGATGACGCGGCCGCCTTCGGAACCAGGCACTGCGCCGCTGATCAATAGTAAGTTGCGGGTAACATCGACTTCGACGATGCGCAAATTCTCAATGGTGCGGTTCCTGACTCCCATGTGGCCCGACATGCGCTTGCCCTTGAATACGCGTCCCGGGGTCTGGCGCTGACCGATGGAACCCGGTGCGCGGTGCGACACCGAGTTACCGTGAGTCTTCATGCCGCCCGCAAAATTGTGGCGCTTCATGGTGCCCTGGAAGCCCTTACCCACGGTGGTTCCGGTGACATCGACGATTTGGCCGGCCGTGAACATGTCGACCTTCAGCTCGGCGCCTATGCTCAGCGCGTCGCCTTCGCCTTTGCTCAAACGGAATTCCTCAGAGGTGTAGCCGGCGGCGACGTTCGCCTTGGCGAAATGGCCCGCCTGGGCCTTCGTCACCCGCGATGGGCGACGGACCCCAATAGTGATCTGTACCGCACGATAGCCGTCGGTTTTATCACTCTTGACTTGCGAGATACGGTTCGGCAACGCCTCTACGACAGTCACGGGGACAGTCACACCGGCGTCGGTGAATACTCGGGTCATGCCGCATTTGCGGCCAACCAGACCAATGCTCATTGTCGATCCTCACACCGCGGGAAGCTACGATTGGCTCCCGCATTCGTTGCAATCAGTCGGCGGTTTAGGCAAAGGACCCCAACTACCCTTAGGAAGCTGGCGTCGGCGCCCACGCGCTCCGACCTCTAAAATGGACGGCGAAGTATAGGTATCTCATGCGCTTCGCGCAAGTTAATTGCCTCGCTTCGCGCAACTATCATGGGGCCGAGGCGGCCCCGCCCTACAGGTCGCCCGCTGCGCGGGCGGATAACCCCGCGGAATATCTCAGTTCAGCTTGATTTGGACGTCGACGCCGGCCGGCAATTCCAGCTTCATCAGGGCATCCACGGTCTTGTCCGTGGGGTTCAATATGTCCATCAACCGCTTATGCGTGCGGATTTCGAATTGGTCGCGGGCGTCCTTGTCGCCATGTGGCGCGGTCAATACCGTAAAGCGCTCCATTTTGATGGGCAGCGGCACGGGACCTTTGACGGTGGCGCCGGTGCGCTTCGCGGTATCGACGATTTCGCGGGCCGACTTGTCGATCAAGCGATGATCGAAAGCCTTTAGCCGGATGCGAATATTTTGATTAGCCATAATTAAATCTTCCCAGTAAACGGACGAGGTCAGACCCCGTTGATTTGCGCGAAGCGCATGAAAAGGGGCCGGATCTTACGCTATTCAATGCGCTTACGCGCAACCATTAACGGGGTCGATGCGACCCCGCCCTTTATTGCTCGGATTACGCAATCACCTTAGCCACCACGCCTGCGCCGACGGTTTTACCACCCTCACGGATGGCGAAACGCAGCCCCTGCTCCATCGCGATCGGGGCGATCAGCTCCACCACAATCTTGATGTTGTCTCCGGGCATCACCATCTC
>JANYLM010000108.1 GCA_025357835.1 Gammaproteobacteria bacterium | reverse complement strand
CCTGCTTGGCTTCCATCCGCTGCGATCACACGCACCGATGGTGCGGAGATCTCCTCATTGCGCCTTACGCGCTTCGACGTTGCGATACGCGATCCTCCAAAACAAGACGGCCGCGGCTCGCGACTTCGTCGCAAAGCAAGGCGGTCAGCTCCGAGAGCTGCAAACTACCTAGATCTTTGCCACCGCGCGTGCGTACGGCCAGGGTGCGCCCCTCGACTTCCCGGTCGCCGGCGACCAGGAGGAAAGGGACACGTTTTATTGTGTGCTCGCGGATTTTAAAGCCTACCTTCTCATACCTCAAGTCCGTTTCTACGCGAAGCCCCTGATTTCTCAGGTTTTCCGCGATTTCCTGGCAATATTTGTCCTGTCGATCGGTAATTCCCATCACTACGGCCTGTACCGGAGCCAGCCAAGTGGGCAATTTGCCGGCATGGTGCTCGATCAAAATGCCGATAAACCGCTCCAAGGACCCAAACATGGCCCGGTGCAGCATAACCGGGGTGTGTTTCTGGCCGTCTTCGCCGATATACGTCGCCCCGAGACGTACAGGCATATTGAAGTCCACCTGCAAGGTGCCGCACTGCCAGTCTCGCCCAATGGCGTCCCTCAGCACAAACTCCAGTTTAGGGCCATAAAACGCCCCTTCGCCGGGGTTCAGCGTGGTTTCGATGCCCGCGGCTGCGGCCGCCTGACGCAGCGCGCCTTCGGCCTGGTCCCAGATCTCGTCCGAGCCCACCCGCTTCGGCGGACGATCCGAGAACTTGATGCGCACATCATTGAAGCCGAAGTCGCGGTAAATCCCTAATATAAGCTCGGTCACCTGAACCGCCTCGGCGGTAATCTGCTCCGACGTGCAAAAAATATGGGCGTCATCTTGAGTGAAGGCCCGCACCCGCATCAGCCCGTGGAGCGCACCGGAAGGCTCATAGCGATGCACCTTGCCGAACTCGGCCAGGCGCAGCGGCAGCTCGCGATAGCTGCGCAGGCCCTGCTTGAACACCTGGATATGCCCCGGACAATTCATCGGCTTGATTGCAAAAGTGCGCTCATCCGGTGTCTGCGTCAGGTACATGTTTTCGCCGAAGGTCTCGATATGCCCGGATTTCACCCACAGTTCGCGGTCCATGATTTCGGGAGTATTGACCTCTTGGAAGCCAGCCGCGCCCTGCCGCTCGCGCATGTAGGCAATGAGTTGCTGGAACAGCGCCCAGCCCTTGGGGTGCCAGAACACGGCGCCCGGTGCTTCCTCCTGTAGGTGAAACAGGTCTAGTTCCTTGCCGATACGGCGGTGATCGCGCTTTTCAGCCTCTTCCAGCCGGGTGAGGTATTCCTTGAGTTGCTTCTCGTTGGCCCAGGCCGTGCCGTAAATCCGCTGCAGCATCTCGTTACGCGAGTCGCCGCGCCAGTAGGCGCCCGCCACCTTCATAAGCTTGAACGCCTTGAGTTTGCCGGTGCTGGGGACATGGGGCCCGCGGCATAGGTCTTCCCAATCGCCCTGGCCGTACAGGCTGATGGACTCGCCCGCGGGGATGGCGCCGATGATCTCAGCCTTGTAGTGCTCACCGATTTTCTTGAAATGCGCCACTGCCTCGTCCCGCGGCAGGACGCGGCGATGCACTGGCAAGTCCTTGGCGGAGATCTCGGCCATACGCTTTTCGATGGCTGACAAGTCCTCGGTGGAGAATGGTCTCTTGTACGCAAAATCGTAGAAAAAGCCGTCCTCGATGACCGGGCCGATCGTGACCTGGGCATCGGGAAACAGCTCCTGCACCGCATTCGCCAATAAGTGCGCCGTGGAATGCCGAATGATTTCCAGGCCGTCGGGGTCTTTATCGGTGATTATGCTCAAGGCAGCGTCGTGATCGATGAGCGTGGAGGTGTCCACCAGGATACCGTCGAGCTTGCCGGCGAGCGCCGCTTTGGCAAGACCCGGCCCAATGCTGACGGCGACCTCCGCTACCGAAATCGCGCGGTCAAACTGTCTCTGACTTCCATCCGGAAGAGTAATTACTGGCATATGGGCATATTAGCAATGTATCCCGCTCAAGGTCGCCCTTGAAGGCCCGACCCCCGGCAATGGGATGGTGCGCGCTAGTGGGATCGAACCACTGACCACCACCATGTCAAGGTGATGCTCTACCGCTGAGCTAAGCGCGCTCGAAGGGCGCGAAAGATACCGGATTTCGCGTAAAAAATCACGTGTCCGGGGGGGACTGCACAAGATTCGGGTCAGGCGAACGCGTCAGCGGCCTGGCGAGATAGCGGAATTGGATCTCGCCGATGGTCAGGGCGTCGCCGTCGCTGAGCACCTGACGGGAGATTTTGCGGCCATTGACCAGCACTCCGTTGGTGCTATTGAGATCCTCGATAATGACCTCTCGAGGCCCCACCAGCACCAGCGCATGGTGGCGACTCACGGAACCGGAATCGATCTGCAATTCGCAGCCGGCCGCGCGTCCGATGCGGGTGCGCCGCGCCAGCACGTACGGCACTGGGTTCTCGCCATCGATCCTGATCAGCTCCGCAGACCAGGCGGCCACGGGCGGCGCGCCCGAACTCGGTCCCACGGGAACCGACCCCAGCCTCTCGATGCTGGTCTGAATGCGGCCGATCACATTCGCATTAGTGCTTTCGCTGCGCTCCAGCCGCCGGATGAGAAATTCGCGCTCCTCGAGGGCACCGCGAGTGCGTTCCAACGTCGCTTGCAGCTTGCGATGTTCCTCCTCGAGTTCCGTGAACGCGACGCTCTTGGCGGTCAGTTCCAGGGTTAGCCGCTTGACGTCGGCTTCGATCGATTGAATGGGCCGGCGCGCTTCGTGCAGATGCGCCACGAGCACGGCCATTTCCTGCTCATGGGTCTCGGCATCGGCTTGCAGGCGCTCGATTTGCGCTGCCTGCTCGCCGCGCAATTGCGCGATTTGCGTCGTTTGTTCCACCTGCCGCAGCTGTGCCGCTTCCAGCAATTCGGTGACTTTTTGCGCGCCCTCGCTGTCCCTTCCGAGTGCCTGCGCTAACGCCTGCTCGCGTATCTGCAATTCCGCCGTCAATCGGGCTCGTTCGCTCAGTGCGGCGGCCGCTTGCGTGCTCAACTCTGCCTCCAAAGCAGCCGCTCGGCCTTGCAAGCGAGCGCACTCGGCCTTGAGCACGCCATGTCCCGCGTGCGCCGCGTCGACCTGCGCATCCAGTTCGCGGAACATGTTCTGATCGAAACCGCGGCGCCATTCACGGGTGCGTAACAAATCGAGGTAGCCACAGGCCTGGCTCTTCACAGCTCCAAGCTCGGATCGTGCAGCATTCAGTTCGGACTCGCCGCGCTTGAGCAGCTGGTCAAGTGTAGCCGCCGCCGCCCGGCTAGCCTGCAGCTCCGCAGCGCGCGTCTCGGCCTGCGCGCGGACTTCTTGCAACTCCGCGTCCAGCTGCGCCCTGGATTTCGAGGTAGCCTCCAACGCAGGCACTATCTTCGCGTGCTCTGCCTGCAGTGCCGACAATTGCGCGTCGCGCTCACCTAGCGAGTGCAGAGCCTGCACAATGGTCGCATCGCGTGTGGCGAGCGAATCACGCAGCGTGCGCGATTCGCTTTGATAGCGTTCGGCTTCACGCAGCGCCTCTTCGACCCGAGAGCGGGCGGTTTCAATGGAATTGCCTCTGTCGGCGAACGCCCGGTCCAATTCGCGCGACCGGCCCTGCTCCGACTCGAGCGCGGTTCGCACCGCGGCCAGATCCGCCGCCAGCGCCGCGGCACGCCTATCCAAGTCCGCCTCGCTATCCCGCGTCTGCTCATAGGCGCGAGCCAGGGCCTCATATTCGGCGTTTCTCCGTGAGATGCGCTCCTCCACCGAGCGCACGCTCTCCGCCAGCGAGGGCAGATCGATGCTGGACGGCCGCACGTAGTCTGAAGGCAGACCGGCAACGGCTGACATCCGGGGCGCCAGCAACACGGCGCTGCGATCCATCGGGATGGCGTCATCGGCGACGTCCAGATCAAACTGCATGCCCTCGAGAATGGGCAGCTCATCGGTCTTGTCGAGATCCGCGTCCGGAGGATGACTGTGTTCCGTCGTCATAATTTCCCTCTGTCGGCTCGGGCTAGCCGACTCGCGCGCTCGGCGCGCCAAACGCGGCGTGACGCAGCTTTTGTATCTGATCGCGCAATCGGGCCGCCTGCTCAAATTCGAGATTGCGCGCAAGTTTCATCATTTCGGCGTCGAGTTTCTTGATGCGTTTTAGCGCCTGTTCGGGCGCCAACGCCGACATCTCTTCCTCCGCGCCGGCGCGCTCCCGCTCTTGCACCGAACGCGCACCCTCCATTACATCGGCCACCGCCTTGACTATGGTGCGCGGCGTAATACCGTGCGCCGTATTGAACTCAATCTGCTTGGTGCGGCGCCGATCGGTTTCCGCGATGGCGCGTTCTATCGAGCCGGTCCTGACATCCGCATACAGAATGGCCTTGCCTTGCACATTGCGCGCGGCCCGGCCTATGGTCTGAATCAAGGAGCCTTCGGATCGCAAGAAACCTTCCTTGTCCGCATCCAAAATGGCGACCAAGGACACTTCAGGCATATCCAACCCTTCCCGCAGCAAATTGATGCCCACAATCACATCGAATTTGCCTAGGCGCAGATCGCGGATGATTTCCGAACGCTCCACGGTTTCGATATCCGAATGCAGGTACCTCACCCTGACTCCATGTTCACTGAGGTACTCGGTCAGATCCTCCGCCATGCGCTTGGTGAGAGTCGTGACCAGCACGCGCTCATTGGCCTGTGCGCGCAAGCGAATCTCCGACAGCAAGTCGTCGACCTGAGCGCGCACCGGCCGGATCTCCACCACCGGGTCGGTCAGCCCCGTCGGCCGCACCACTTGTTCGATGACCTGGGCGGATACTCGCTTCTCGTAGTGGGAGGGCGTGGCCGAGACATAGATGGCCTGCGGCGCCATTTGCTCGAATTCCTCGAACCGCAATGGCCGATTGTCCAGTGCCGACGGCAGACGGAAGCCGTATTCGACCAAGGTTTCTTTGCGCGAGCGATCGCCCTTGTACATCGCACCCAACTGCGGGATGGTTTGATGGCTCTCGTCGATCACCAACAAGGAATCTTTGGGCAGATAGTCGAACAAGCAGGGCGGCGGCTCGCCGGCCATGCGGCCCGACAGATAGCGCGAGTAATTCTCGATGCCGGCGCAATACCCGACCTCATTCATCATCTCCAGATCGAACAGGGTGCGCTGCTGCAGCCGCTGTGCTTCAACCAGCTTGCTGGCGCCATGCAGCTCAAGGAGCCGAGTCCGCAGTTCGCCGCGGATCTCTTCCACGGCATTTTGCACGCGCTCCTTGGGCGTCACATAGTGCGTCGACGGATATACGGTGAGGCGCGGCACTCTGCGCAGCACCTCTCCCGTGAGGGGGTCGAAGAAACTCAAAGACTCGATCTGGTCGTCGAATAGCTCTACCCGCACCGCCTCGCGTTCCGACTCCGCCGGAAAGATGTCGATGACATCCCCGCGCACGCGATAGGTACCCTGCTGCAGGTCGATTTCATTGCGCGTGTACTGCATATCGGCAAGGCGCCGCAGCAGCTTGCGCTGCTCCAGCTTATCGCCGCGCGACAGGTGCAGCACCATGCTGAGGTAGGCTTGCGGATCGCCCAAACCATAAATCGCCGACACGGTGGCGACGATGATGGAATCGGGTCTCTCGAGCAACGCCTTGGTGGCCGACAGCCGCATTTGCTCGATGTGCTCATTGATCGAGGCGTCCTTCTCGATGAAGGTGTCCGACGCAGGCACATAGGCCTCGGGCTGGTAGTAATCGTAGTAGGAAACGAAGTACTCCACCGAGTTCTTCGGGAAGAACCCCTTGAACTCACCGTACAACTGCGCCGCCAACGTCTTGTTGTGGGCCAGCACTAGCGTCGGCCGCTGCACCTGCTGGATGACATTGGCAATGGTGAAAGTCTTGCCCGAGCCGGTCACTCCCAATAGGGTTTGATGAGCAAGCCCGCTGGTCAGCCCATCCACCAACTTTTCAATCGCTTGCGGCTGATCGCCCGCCGGACGGTAATCCGAAAATAGCTCGAAACTCATGGTTGCATTGTCTCATGTTGGGACCCCATCGGGCACGTACAGAGCGGCGCCGGCGTGCGCTCATCGACACTTCAGCGGGACATATGTCTACTGGAACCCCGCGATCGCCTGCACCGTTCTACGCGAAGGGTTTTCTCGCGTCCAACGAGGGTTTTCTGGCGCAGAAGGTCAATCTTTCGTACACTCGCTCGACGTTTTCAACACAGGAAATCCCCTTGCCCGTGTCACTTTCCAAGCGCGTTCAAAAGGTTAAGCCCTCCCCCACCCTAGCGGTGACCGCCCGAGCCGCCAAGCTCAAGGCCGAAGGCAAGGACATTATCGGCTTGGGCGCCGGAGAGCCGGATTTCGACACGCCGGTCCATATCGCAGATGCGGGCGTTGAAGCCATTCGCAAGGGGATCACGCGCTATACCGCCGTCGACGGTACGGTGGAATTGAAAGACGCCATCATCGCGAAGTTCAAGCGCGACAATGGGCTGACGTACGAGCGCAATCAAGTCCTCGTCTCCTCCGGCGCCAAGCAGACCTGCTTCAATGTCTGCGCCGCACTATTAGATCCGGGCGATGAATGTGTGATTCCGGCGCCCTACTGGGTGTCCTACCCCGACATGGCGTTGCTGGCGGACGGCGTGCCCGTCAGCGTCTATGGCGGTCCGGAACAAGGCTACAAGATCACGCCGGCGCAGCTCGCCGCTGCAATCACACCACGCAGCAAGCTGCTGTTCATCAACAGCCCGAGCAACCCCACTGGCGCCGCCTACACGCACGCCGAACTACAGGCGCTGGGGAAGGTTCTCGACAAGCACCCGCAGGTGGTCATCGCCTCGGATGAAATGTACGAGCACATCTACTGGGCGGCGGAGCCCTACACCAGCTTCCTGCAGGCGAATCCCCAGCTTTACGATCGCACCATCACCATCAACGGCGTGTCGAAAGCCTACGCCATGACCGGCTGGCGCGTCGGCTACTGCGGCGGACCGAAGGAAATCGTGGCCGCGATGGCGACAATTCAAGGCCAGTCGACGTCAAATGCCTCCAGCATTTCGCAGCGCGCATCGACCGTGGCCTTGAACGGCGACCAAACCTGCGTTGCCGAGATGAACAGGGCGTTCAAGCAGCGTCACGACTTCGTGGTTGCGGGGCTCAACGCCATTCCCGGCATATCCTGCCGACCCGGCGCCGGCACTTTCTACGCCTTTGCGCAGGTCGAGGGCGCCATGCGTGCGCTTGGGCTGAAGGACGACAATGCGTTTGCGGAGTATCTCTTGGTGGAAGCTGGGGTCGCCGTTGTTCCTGGCTCGGGCTTCGGCGCACCCGGCCACATGCGCATCTCCTTTGCCTGCAGCATGCACACCTTGGAGGATGCGCTGGCGCGCATCGAGCGAGTGCTCAAGGTCGCGGTGGCCAAGCGCGCCTGATCAGTAGCGCGAGCTCGGCTTTAGTCCCGTTCGACTGAGGCCTTGCGCTCCCGACACCGAGGCGTCGCGGGCTTTTCGCGGCAACGTAACGCCCTTGAGTGGGGGTGCCCATGCGTTTCCATGACAATGCCAGTGTAGATAACTTACCTTCGTTTAAATGCATAAGCTCATGAAATACATAAATTTAGGAAGCACGGGCATCAAGGTTTCCGAACTCTGCCTCGGTTGCATGAGTTTCGGCGTACCGGAACGCGGCGATCACCCATGGACCCTGCCTGAAGAGCAAAGCCGTCAAATCATCCGCCAGGCAGTGGACCTAGGGATTAATTTTTTTGATACGGCCAACAGTTACTCGGACGGAACGTCCGAGGAAATCCTGGGCCGGGGCCTGAAGGATTTCACGCGACGCGACGAGGTGGTGATCGCCACCAAGATCTATTTTCCGATGCACCAGGGACCGAATGGACGCGGTCTGTCCCGCAAAGCCATCTTTACCGCCATCGATGCGAGCCTGCGGCGGTTGGGGACGGACTACGTAGATCTGTACCAGATTCACCGCTGGGACTACTCCACTCCCATCGAAGAAACTCTTGAAGCCCTGCATGACGTGGTGAAGAGCGGCAAGGCACGCTACCTAGGCGCCTCGTCCATGTACGCCTGGCAATTCAGCAAGGCGTTGCACCTGGCACGGCACCACGGCTGGACGCCCTTCGTGACCATGCAGAACCATTACAACCTGATGTACCGCGAGGAAGAACGCGAGATGATGCCGCTGTGCGTCAATGAGCGCATCGGTATTGTGCCGTGGAGCCCGCTCGCGCGCGGCAGACTGACCCGCGAATGGGAGACTGAAACCGCCCGGACTCGAACCGACGAGTACGGCAACAATCTCTACATATCCACGTTCGATGCCGACCGCAGGGTCGTCGAACAAGTCGCGGCTATCGCCGCCGCACGCTCAGTGCCCAAGGCACAGGTCGCACTAGCCTGGGTTCTCCAAAAGCCCTTCGTGACCGCTCCCATCATCGGCGCCTCAAAGCCCCATCACTTGGACGACGCCGTTGCGGCCCTCAGCCTCGCTCTCGACGCGCCCGAAATCGCGCAACTAGAGGCACCCTACGTGCCGCACGCCATCGTCGGGCACTCGTGATTCCTTGACTTAAAGGCGCGGCTTCCCGACAATCCGCGCCTCCTTCGTATTCCCCGGTAGCTCAGTGGTAGAGCGACGGACTGTTAATCCGTTGGTCGGCGGTTCGAATCCGTCCCGGGGAGCCAATAAATATCGGTTTATTCCGGTCAGATAGCTGACGTTTTATACCGGACACATCGTTGACACTTTAGCACTGAAGGGGTTTGGGGCACATTCGGCGCGACTGGTCTCATCGTCGAAGAAGCCTAGATCGTAGTGCATGAAGCTAATTAACCAGATGTGATCGGCTATTTCGCGCACCCCGACGTTCTGCCCAGCGAACGCGCCACTAAGATTGACCTTGCGCCTGCCAAAGCACAGCCGGCACGCGCTGGTCGGCGCGCAGATCCTGGTGGTTCTGCTCGCGATCGTCGTCTGACTAGACCCGCCTGATTCCTCCGACTTGACGCATGCCGATATCGGCATATGATGGCCCCCATGGCACGAGCAGCGACGACGTCGGACATCTTCAACGCAATCGCCGAGCCGCAGCGCCGGGAGATCCTGGAGCTGCTGCGGGCGGGTGAACGGCCGGTGACTGAGTTGGCCCAGGAGCTGGGGCTGACCCAGCCGGGAGCTTCCAAACACCTGCGGGTGCTCCGGGAGGTCGGGCTGGTGCGGGGCCGTAAGGCAGGCAAGCAGCGACTGTACGGCCTTGACGCCCGCGAACTGCGACTGGTCCACGAGTGGACCGGCGGGTTCGAGCGGTTCTGGAACGAGAGCTTCGACCGGCTAGACGCGTACGTGCAGGAACTCAAGCAGGAAAGACAGGAGGAGTGACCGATGGCAGCGACAGAACGGGACGCGCCGGCGCAATCAGCGACGGCCGATCGCGAGATCGTGATTTCTCGGGTCATCAATGCCCCACGGGAGCTAGTGTTCGAGGCGTTCACCAAAGTCCGGCACCTGTCGCGATGGTCGGGACCGGAGGGGTTCACCACCACCACGCGGGCGTTTGAGTTCCGCGTCGGCGGGGAGTGGGTATTCGTGATGCACGGACCGGACGGGACGGACTACCAGGAGTGGATCTCCTGGACCGAGATCGTCCCGCCGGAGCGGATCGAGATGTTGCACGGTGAGTCCCGCGGCGACCCGAACGCCTTCGAGTCGGTCCTCACGTTCGCGGCCGACGGCGCGGCGACCCGGATCGAGATGCGCGCGGTGTTCCCCACCAAGGAACTGCGCGACGAGGCGGTCGAGAAGTACCACGCGATCGAGGGCGGCCAGCAGACCCTGAGCAACCTGGCTGCCTACGTCACCGAAATCATTCAAAAAGGAGTTGAGGACTGATGGCCGGAAAAGTGTTTTTTAGTGTGTCGATGTCGCTGGATGGGTCGGGGAGCGGTATCTGTCCCGACCTCAGCACTCCCCCGCCGAGGTCAGCAGCTCGGTGAGATCCTCGACGCTCTGAGCGTCAGCAAGGGCCAGCGTTCCGGCTGCGATCTCGGCCGCGCGCTCCTTAGGGTTGGGACCTCACAGCGTTGTTGTGGAACTTCCTCGCCAGCTCAGGCTTCGCCAGCGAATCACCAAGGGCCCCTGCCACCGCGCCGCCGGTGTCGCGATGGCGTTCAAGCTCATCCAACGACCTGACGGATCAGAGGGTGGTGATCAGCAAGTCGCGTGACACGCCGATCCACAGGTCTTGACAATTTCTCGCTTACCTCGCTTACCTCGTCTACGACTGCCGCCCGGCCCACGCACATTGTTTACGATCCAGCCGTCCAGGCGCGCAACCCAGCGAGCCGGCGATAGATACTTTGGTATGCGAGGCGCCGGCGTGTGGCCCTGATGCCTGGCACTATAACGACATGAATGCGCTTGCCGTTCGCGGATTTCTCATCGTGGCCATTGCCGTGTTGGCCACTCTCCAGCGCCCAGCGCGCGCCGATACGGTCGGTATTGAAGTGCCGGCCGTGACGCCCTATCGCCCGACCGTATCGACACCCGCTGCCTTGTCAGCACCGCGGTGGTTGGAAATCGAAGCGGGTGTGGTGACGAGTGAAGGCGGAGACCCGGAGCGCCGCGATGCCGTCCCGTACACCTTAAAGTACGCATTTTCTCCCGACTGGGGAGTCCGCCTCCAGGGCGAGGCGTTGGTGCGCGGCTTCGATCCTAACCGACGACACACCACTGGATTCGGGGATACCGCTTTCGTTCTGAAACGCCGGTTCGCGGTCAACGAGTATTCCGCCTTCGGTCTCGAGGTGGGTGTCGGGGCAGCAACGGCGCCCCCCGGATTGAACAGTGGGAGCGGCAGAACCGATTACAGTCTGAATGGAATCTACAGCTCCGACTTTGGCTCTGCATACCACGTCGATCTAAATTATGCGGTCACGCGCTTGGGAAATATCGGGCCGGCGGACGGCCATCTACAAGAGCTATGGGCGGCGGCCCTGGCTAAAAGCTTCCACGGGCGTTGGGGCGTCGTCGGCGAGTTCTCTGGGACGCACCAGTCTGGAGTGGAGCGAACTGCACAAGTTCTCCTCGCTACGAGTTTCTCACCCAAGCACACAATCTCGTGGGATTGCGGCGTTGCCCGCGGACTGACGACGACAACACCGACCTGGTCGCTCTTTGCGGGGGTCACTGTCCTCGGTCGATCGTTTTAAACCGGCACGCTCAACGGGAAATGCGGTTCGATCGCTTTGTCATTGACGTCTATCGATCCAACGAACGGGACTGCGCCCGTTGTCCCGCCTGAGAATGGAAAGAACTGTCGTCCGCACCTGAACCTATAACCATTCTGGCGACGGATGCTCATACGCGAAGGCCGCCTGCCCAGCCATGCCTGGCCGGTCCGCGCCGAATACATCCGCCCAAATGTCTCCCCCAAAAAGTCGTACTCACCTTCCGGAACCTTGCAGACCCGTGTCTCTTCCTCGTTGACCGTCAACTTAAGTTTGCCCATGGTCTCGCGCAGGCAGGTAAGCGCCCCGAGGGCGTTACCAATTCCTGACGCGCATTCCGAAGGCTACAGCTATTTCGTCACCTCGATAAGTGCTGCGGCTGCTTGCGGCTGGCGCATTCGCCGGGTGGGACTTTCACCCACTGGAAAGCGGCGCTTTGTCACAGCGCACGCCAAGCGCGGTCACTGAACGGATTCGAGAAATGGTGTGCCAGGATCGCTCAGGTAAAAGATTACGAGGCGCAACGGCTCGGTGCTACTGCGGTTGAATCCCGTCATTTTCACATTTGATGGTTCCAGGAATGCCTGACCGGCCTTCACCGTCATAGGCCTGCGCCCTTCCAGTTCCAAGGCAACACTCCTTCCAGAATGTACACCGCGACTGGAAAACGGTGGGTGTGGAACACGGTACGGTCGCCTGGCTTGAAGCTTGCCGTCATGATGCGCAACTCTTGTGTTTCGCCCTATGGCATATCGCGAACGATTTCCTGCAGCAGCAACTCAGGTTTCGCGACACCGTGCTCTTGTGCCATAGACATGGCTGCCATGGACCACAGAGCAACCGCAAGAGTTAAGCGACCGGATTTGCGCATTTCCGGCTCCCTTGCTGCGGAGGTTTACGTTCGCGCCGATGGTTCATCGCGAACCCGACGCTCAAAACCGCGATAATGGCGAGCTGCGCGAGCAGCGATTGCCATGTCGGAAAGATTCCGAGAAATTCGATGTGCGGCACGGGCGCGCGCGCGACCGGTACCCATCCCGCCTCCTGCAGGGCCGCGATCCCCTTACCGGTCAACACAACCGCGAGCACCGCAATCAAGATGGAGCTGGCCGAGAAGAATGTGGCGATCGGCAAGCGGCGGCTGGTTCGCAGCAACACCCACCCGATGAGGCCCAGCACGACGGCGCCTACGACGATGCCGGCCAGCAGCCAAAGACCCTGACCCGAACTCGACAGTGCGGCATAGAACAAAATGGTCTCGAACACCTCCCGGTAAACCGAGATGAAAGCGAGACTGAACAGGAACCACGTCGAACGCCGATTCAGCGCGGCGGCCATTTTTTCCTTTAAATAATGTTGCCAGCGACCGCCGACACTTTTTTGGTGCATCCATAAGCCCACGGTAATAAGCACGACGGCAGCGAACAGCGATGACAGCCCCTCGGTCAATTCCCGGCCGGCACCGCTGATCGAAATGGCGTATCTGGCTATAGCCCATGTCAGTCCGCCGGCGAGCAAGGCAACAATCCAGCCGGCATGAACGTAGCGCACCGCTTCATAACGTTCGGCCTTACGAAGGAAGGCAAGCAACGCCACCACGATCAGTAAGGCTTCCAACCCTTCGCGGACTAAGATGGTGAATGCCCCGATGAAAATCGAGGTCGCGTCGCCTGCCGCTTCAGCCACTACACTCTGGGCTCGCGCGAGTAGGGCATCGATCTCGCCGGCCTGTTTCGTTATCGCATCAACAGGCGCATGGCTCGCCACCGCCGTACGGTAGGCACCCATCGCGGTTTCCAATTCGGCGCGCAACGCGCCATCGCGTGCGTTGAGTTGTGGCTCAACCGGCTCAACCCCGTCCAGGTACGCGGATAGCGCGAGTTGGGTGGCTTCAGCCGCTGCGCCGGCGCGGTACGTGGATAGACTCGCGGCGAGACGTGCTCGAGCCAATGGAATTCCGCTCACCGGTTGGGCCGCGTCGGGCTGAGCGCGCAGATAGCCCACGATCGCTCGTGCGCGCTCCGCGCCAAGAATCGGTGCCAGTTGCGCTACTCGAGCGCGCGATAAGTCATTCAGATCCGCGATTTCCGCTCTGACGGTCCGTTCCTCGCGCCAGATCTTGGCACCCGCTGCAGCTTCGCGAGTGTAAGCCAGCGTACCGACGTAGTAAGCCAGTGCCCAGCGATCCGCCGAGGACAGCTGCGAGGCAAAACTCACCATGGGCGTGCCTTCGACGCCTTGGCTGATCACTTCGTAGAGCGAGACTGCACTGCGCTGATCGGAGCGCACCTGATCGGTGAAATTGATCGGTGGCGGAGAAAGCTTCAACCCAGCCGGCCCGTCACCGGCGCCGGTGGCCCCATGACAGGATTCACAACGGCTATGGTAGAGCGCAGCGCCGCGCGCAAGATCGGGAATCTTTTCAGGAGATGTGGGCACCGGATACGCCTGCAGCAGCGCGTCTGCGAGGGCATGCGCCTGTTGCGCGACTTGCGTCGGCGCGGATTTGTTCTCGACCGAGGCGATCAGCGTATCCGCTTCGGCCAGCAAAGTGCGCGTCGCAGCGGTCGGCTGCAAGGATTGAATCCGTCCCCGCGCCGTGGCGGCGAACTCGCGCATCTCGGCATACTCCGAGCTGCTGATAACGGCGCCGTCTTTGACCGCGCCCGCATAATCGATCGCCAAGTAGTCGAGCATCTGCCACGTTTGCGGCACGGCCGCACTCGTATCTTGAGGCGTAGCCGCGAGCGACGAGACGACCCCGAACAGCACGATCGGAAGCAGGCTACGCAACATATTGCGGATACGAATAATTCTCACTCGCGAAGTATAGCAGTCCTGAATCTTCCGATGCCGCCGTATTCTCGTTGCCAACTTGAGAATTGATGCCTCTTATTAAGACAAGGGCCACACCAGCTTGCCGCGGTAGCCGGCAAGACGCAGCGGATTTCCGGCCAGATCGTCGCGCGGGAAATCCGGCGCCATGTAGCCGACGCACTTCGAATCCAGCGCACAATACAGCGACGCTGCTAAAATTTTTGTGGCGGCTATGCGCCGCGCGACGCGCTACCTTCCATCACTTGATCTGACGGATTCGATCGTCGCGGTCTATCGCTGACATGGACGCAGCGACATAGCGCTCGCCGGCCACCGGCTGCTCCCGCAGAATGCCGTACAGCCGTTCGAGTTGCGCCTCACCGAGGCGAGCCGCCACTGCGAGCGCATTTTCCTTGAGTCGCTTGATGCTGCGCGTGCCCGGAATCGGCACAATGTACGGTGCGCAGTCGAGCAGCCAGGCGAGAGCCACCTGCGCCGGCGTATAGCCTTCCTCGCGCGCGATCTGCGAGACGATTTCCACCAGGTGCAGGTTGGCAGCGAAATTATCGCCCGAGAATCGCGGATTGCTGCGCCGAAAGTCGCCGGCGTCGAGATCATCGATTTGCTTGAACGCTCCCGTCAGAAAACCGCGGCCGAGCGGGCTGTAGGCGACCACGCCGATGCCAAGCTCTTCGCAAACCGGCAGAATCTTGGGCTCCAGATCGCGCGTCCACAACGAATACTCACTCTGCAGCGCCGCAATTGGGTGAACTTTCGCGGCACGGCGGATCGTGATCGCCGACGCTTCCGACAATCCAAGATGGCGCACTTTGCCGGCCTTGACTAGCTCGGCCATCGCGCCGATGGTTTCTTCGATCGCGACGTTTGGATCGACGCGGTGCTGGTAGTACAGATCGATATGCTCGACGCCTAGCCGCTTCAGGCTAGCCTCGCAGGCCGAACGCACGTACTCCGGTCTGCCGTTGATCCCGAGAAAGGCACCGTCTGAGCCACGCATGTTGCCGAACTTGGTTGCCAGCACAACTTCATGGCGGCGAGTTTTCAAGACCTTTTCGAGCAGGCGCTCGTTGGCGCCTGCGCCGTACATGTCAGCGGTATCGAGAAAATTGATGCCGATGTCAAGCGCGGCATTGAGTACGCCGAGATTGGTGGCTTCATCTGCCGGCCCGTAGAACTCCGACATGCCCATGCAGCCGAGGCCTAGGGCGGAGACTTCTAGCCCCTGTGGGCCGAGTTTGCGACGGGGAATATTCATGCCCATAATAGCTCTCTGAGGTAGTAACACGTGGCGTGCATACTAAGCAACCGTCGCGTCGCGGCGTTAGATCATTACTGCCCGGTTCTTGCCCGATCCTGCAAGCAGCGCCCGTCGTATCGCGCGAGGCTGCCGGCGACCAATACCCATACGTACCCAAAGGACCGCGCCCAGCCATGTTTGACAGCCATTTGCAAAGACCCCAGGACCTCGAGGCCATCGCTGCACGTCAGCAGGAGCTGGCCGTACGGGTTGCGCGATTTGCGCCGGTCGACGGCGTACACCAAGCAGCGTTTCCCTGCCTGTCGCTGATCCGCACCAGTGCGCCTACGGTGTGTATGCCGACAGTCTATCAGCCAAGCCTAGGGATCGTAGTCCAGGGCCGCAAGCGCGCCTTGCTGAAGGATGAAGTCTATTACTACGATGCACTGAACTACCTGGTGGTATCGGTCACCTTGCCGATGATGGGACAGGTTCTCGACGCCAGCGCCGACCGTCCGTTCCTGGCCCTGCGCCTGAATCTCAACCTTGAGGAAATCGCACGCCTGCTAATGGAGCTGGGCGATCGCGGCACGACACCGGTCGCCGCCGATCGCGGTCTGTTCGTCGCAAGTGTGGACGAGCCTATGCTCGATGCCGTATTGCGTATGGTGAAGCTGCTCGATGAGCCGGACGACATCGCAGTGCTGGCGCCAGCGCTGAAGCGCGAAATCTACTATCGCGTGCTGCGCGGCGAGCTCGGCCAGCGCTTGATCGACCTTGCCGAAGGGAACGGCGGCAATCATCGCATCGTGCGCGCCATAGAATGGCTAAAGCAGCACTATGCGGCACCGCTGCGTATCGAGGAGCTGGCCGAAGCGGTGCATATGAGTGCGTCCGCTCTGCATCACCGCTTCAAAGCGGTCACAACAATGTCGCCGCTGCAATACCAAAAGCATCTGCGGCTGCATGAAGCACGGCGCCTGATGTTCGCGGGCGGCATAGAATGCGCCGCCGCCGGGCATCGCGTCGGCTATGAGAGCCCCTCGCAGTTCAGCCGAGAATACCGGCGCCTGTTTGGTGCGCCGCCACGAATAGAGATTGCGCGCCTACGAGAAAGCGGTGTCGAAGCCTAGTTTGGCATCGGCAAGCTAGTGTTCTGAAGAAACGCTGACGGCGGGAAATCCATCGGAATGCGAGGCCCTCGCATTGACCGTTCGTCAATAGGGCGCGCGGCGTCCACCGATGGATGCCGCTTGAGGATTTTAGGCGTGCATACCGCGACTCACCGG
>JANYLM010000084.1 GCA_025357835.1 Gammaproteobacteria bacterium | reverse complement strand
CCCTCGCCCCCGGGCGCGCGCACCGATTGATGCGACACCGCCGCGAATGCACAACTCGCGGCGATGTCGCCAACCAATTAACCGTGCTGCTGCGTTAATGCAGCGACGACGTAACCTGCCCCGGCTGCTGGCTCTTTGACGCCCGGCGTGATCCGCACTCGATGCTCCACGCGTGCCGGCTTGACCCCGAGCATCTTGGCCTTGAGCTGGTCCAAGAAATCCCCCCACGCCTGCATCATCCGTCGCCGTTCCGGTAAATGCTGCGCATAATTGTATGCTGCCCGCACGGCATCGCGCTCGCCGTGCGCGAGTTGACGCTCAATGGCATCTCGGTTCCATCCCTGCTCGTTGAGCAAGGTCGATGCCATGCTGCGAAATCCATGACCCGTCATGTCCTGGCCGCTGTACCCCATCCGTCGGAGCGCGGCGGTGATGGTATTTTCACTCATGGGCCGGAATCGGCTGCGCACACCCGGAAATGCGAATGCGAACCGGCCGGTGAGCGGCTGCAAGTCCCGCAGGACTGCGATGGCTTGCGTCGAGAGCGGCACCACGTGCTGCACGCGCATTTTCATGCGCTCCGCCGGAATTCGCCATTCCGCTTTGTCGAAATCGAACTCCGTCCACTGCGCCGCGCGCAGTTCCCCCGGTCTGACGAACACCAGCGGCGCCAAGCGCAATGCGCACCGAGTGATCCACGCGCCGTCATAGGCATCGATCGCGCGCAGTAATGCGCCGACTTCCTGCGGATCTGTGATCGACGCGAGATGCGTTTCCTTGGTCGGCGCCAAAGCACCACCCAAATCCCGGGAAGGATCGCGTTCGGCTCGACCCGTGGCGACCGCGAACCGAAACACGCGGCCGCAGACCTGCAGGGCCCGGTGGGCAGTCTCGTTCGCACCGCGGGATTCGACTCGCCGGAGTACCGCCAGCAACTCAGGCGCTGTGATCGCTTTGATCGGTAGCGCCCCGATCCAGGGGAACACATAGAGCTCGAGGCGGCGGATTATCTTGTCGGCGTGACCCGGCACCCACTTGACCGAGAACATTCCGAACCACTCCCGCGCGATCGCCTCGAACGTATTCTCCGTGAGCTCGACCGTCTCGATCTGAGCGGCCTTTCGGTGATCGGCAGGATCGATGCCGGCGGCGACCAGGTTGCGAGCGGCCTCGCGTTTGTCGCGGGCATCGGCCAATCCCACGTCGGGATAGACGCCGAGGGAAATCCGCTTCTCCTTGCCGCCGATCCGGTACTTGAATCGCCACCATTTTCCGCCGTTCGGCGAGATTTCCAGGTACATGCCGCGACCATCAGCAAGACGCTTGGTCTTGCACCCGTGTTTTGTCTTATCGATCAATAGCTTGGATAGCATTGGGGGCAACTCCTCTGTGGGTTTGAAAAACGCTGGGGGCAACTCGACGTTTTGGGGTGAGTTTTGGGGGCAACTCCGGCGAGAGTTGCCCCCAGTTCCGCTTTGCTTGAAATGCTCGCACGACGCCGCCGGTAGCCGATTTTGGAAATCTTACCGTTTAAAATCAAAGAGTTACACAAACTCAGGCGTACAGGGACGCGCTGGGTCGTAGTCGGTCTAGGGTGAAATGGTGGCCAGGGAGGGAATTGAACCCCCGACACGCGGATTTTCAGTCCGCTGCTCTACCAACTGAGCTACCTGGCCGTACTTCGAAGAGCGGCGTATTAAACAGGCGAGAGGGCGTCTCGTCAATGAACAATCATAGAATCAGCCACTTAGCGCTGGGCTAGGGGCACCAATCGACCTATTTCGGCACGAATTCTTTAGGTTTCTCCGACCCCGTTCCGAACAGGAATTTCTCCATTTCGGCCACCAAGAAGGCACGCGCCTTG
This sequence comes from Gammaproteobacteria bacterium, assembly GCA_025357835.1. Classification (GTDB taxonomy): domain Bacteria; phylum Pseudomonadota; class Gammaproteobacteria; order Steroidobacterales; family Steroidobacteraceae; genus Bog-1198. The sequence goes on along the minus strand of JANYLM010000084.1, from coordinate 14,711 downwards.
GGTTCGATCGGCGTGAGCCGGTTTTCGTTGATTAGCATGGTCTGGTGCGCCACCCATTGCGCCCAGGCTTCCTTGGAAATGCTGTCGTAAATGCGCTTACCCAGCTCGCCGGGGTAGGTTAAGTAGTCGAGGCCTTCGGCCTCGCGCTTCAATAGAGAACACATGATCTTTCGTGCCATGGCGGCAATCTTAACCTATGCGCCATCGGCGAGGCGCAGGCGGTCGAATAGCTGGCGTATGGGCTGGGGTAGACCCACCCGTGGCGGGGCTTCGAGCCGGTACCACAGGCGATCATCGCCATCGTGAACCGCAGGATTTGGTCGGCAGCGCACGCGTAAGGGATGCAGGCATAGATCGAAGTGCGTGAATACGTGATGGATGGGTCTTAAGGTTTGCGCCACCATTTGCGGCTCGCCGATTTCCCGGCGACACCAATCAAGCGCGGCGAACTCGCTCTCGAACTGCGGCGGCGACCACAAACCACCCCACAGACCCACCGGCGGGCGGCGTTCCACAAAGACCGCGATTGAATCGTCGTTGCCGGTCTCGGCAATCAGCAAGGTGGCCTCGCGCGAACCGCGCGTGCGCTTTTGTTTCTGACCCGGCAACTCTGCCTGACGTCCCTCGAGCGCGGCGATACAGCCGGAACTCATGGGGCAGACCGTGCAGGCGGGGCGACTGCGGCTGCACACCGTCGCTCCCAAATCCATGATGGCCTGGGTATAGGCGCCCACCTTCAATGTGGGCGTGCAGGCATCGGATTGAGCCCACATTGTAGCGATGACGGTGGCGGCGCTTGGATCTCCGGCTATGCCGAACACTCGCGCCAGCACCCGTTTGACGTTGCCATCGAGAATCGGCTGCCGCTGGCCGCGCGACAGCGCCAGAATGGCGCCGGCGGTGGAGCGGCCGATCCCAGGCAAGGCGGTCACCGCCTCGATGTCATTCGGAAACTCACCCGCGTGGTGTGCCACCAAGGCCTGTGCACAGGCTCGCAGATTACGCGCCCGCGCGTAGTACCCCAATCCCGTCCACAAGTGCAGCACTTCATCGAGCGGCGCCGCCGCCAATGTCTGCACATCGGGAAACCGCGCCATGAAGCGTTCGTAGTACGGAATCACGGTGGTCACTTGAGTCTGCTGCAGCATCACCTCCGATATCCATACTCGGTACGGGGTGGGGTTTTGCTGCCATGGCAGATTGTGGCGGCCTTGGATCTCAAACCAGGCGAGCAGACGCTCCGTGAACTGTTTCGGATTCAAGCTCACTTGCCGAACAATCCCTTCAAGCCGTTCTTCTCCAGCACATCCTGGAGTTTTTGCTTGAGCTGGCCCTTGGCGAGCGCCTCCACATCGGGTCTGATCGTCGGGTCGACATAAGTCCCGGTGATTTTCAGGGGGATGTCGGCGGCAACGGCACCCGGCGATTTCATAACGCTGGCGAGCAGCTGAAAATCGATGCCCTTGTTCACGAGATTCGCGCTGCCTTGACCCGTCACGCGCAGAATCGGCGAAGAAATCGTCAGATCCTTCGTCGCCGCGACGCCATTGATGATCTGCGCCGACATCTTGACGGCATCGAACTTGGTACGCGGGGGATTGCTCCTCGATGGCGCGGCTTCATGCCTGACCAGGGCCTGCGCGAGCCCAAGTTCGTAACTTAAATCGACGCCTTCGAGGGCGCCGTCAGCGAGATTGGCGTCGAAGTGTCCGTTCAGCCCCTGCATGATGTGCTCGAAAGCCGCGCCGTGGGCCGTGGCCTTGACGTTCACATTGCCCCGCCCCGACAGTCGGCCCTGGTACGAGGTGCCGGCCACCAGGCGCGCCATGTCGACGCCGCTAAGATGTTCATCGATGCTTAAAGCGGGAGTTACACCGCGGTTGTCGACAGTGATGTTGCCGGAATAACTGCCGCCGTCGATCTGCGCCTGAGAGGGAAATAAGTGCAGCACATTGTCCTTCGACATCAGCATCAGACGCACGCTGGCGAAGTCCAAAGGTGAAAAATGCAGCGAGCCCACCGTGAATGTGCCCTCTGCGTTCGGCCACTTTGCGCCACCCCTCGCCTGGGTCGACGCGTCGCCCGGCATCCCCGCGGCCTTAGGCTCCGCGGCAGCCTTGGCCGCGGCGGCCGGGCCCTTGTCCGGGCTGAGATAGCGATCCAAGTTGATCTGATCGACACCCAGGTCGAACTTAACCGCCTGCGGCTCCCCCACCAGGGCGACACTGCCCTTCAGATGCGTGTCATCGAGCTGCGCCTGCAAGTGTTCCAAGCGCATCCCGCTCGCGCCATAGCTAAAGTCGCTGCCGGCGGATAGCTGCGACAGCGCTTTTCGGTCGCGGGTCTTGGGCAGCGTGAAACTCAAGCTAGATGCAAACTCCCGCAACAGCAGCGGCGCCAGCGTCACTGAGCCCGTCACTCCCAAGTCATCGAGGATCTTGGTTCCCTGCAGTTTTCCGGTGACGCGCGCACTCGCCAAGCTCATCGCGAACGACGGCACCGCCAGGGTCTGCGCCTTAAGATCCGTCTCGATGGCGGGAGCGGTCAGTTCCCAATGCACCGGCGAACCGGCACCCGCACGAGCCAGCAGACCGCTCAAGTTAACCGCCGCCAGCCGCAGCCGCTTATTTTGCAAATCAGCGCTCAAGTCGAATTTAGCGCTCACGGTCACGCTCTCATCCCGCACTGCGCGATTGGCATCGAAGCTGATGCTCACCGGGGTGACTCCCTGACCGCCGAAGGCGCCGGTCGCAAGATTGAACTTCTCGACCAATATGCCTTGGTAGCTCACTCGCCCATTCGTGATCTTTATTCCGGCAAGCTCCGGCACTGGCCCACTGAGCGAGTCGGCCTGCGCCTCGGGTTTTCGCTTTTGGCCGAAGTTCTCCCAATTGCCCGTGCCGTAGGGATTCTTGCGCAGGCGCAGGTCCAGCCCGTCGAGGTCCACCCGATCAATCTCCAGCCGCTTGGCCAGCAGCGGGAATAGCTTGACGCGCACGGCAGCACGATTGAATGCGAGGAAGGGCTCGGCATCGAACCCCGGCGGATTTCCGAGGCTGGCGGGTCCCAATTCCAAGGCCACCCAGGGGACCACCGATAGTTTGATATCGCCCTTCAATAGCAGTTCTCGGCCCGTCGATTCCTTGACCGCGGTCGCGATTCGGCCCTTGAAGTCATTGGGATTGACCAATAACCGCACGGCCAGCAATCCCACCGCGAGCAGGGCAATGATTCCACCCACCAGACCCGCCAGAATCTTGACCCACCGCATATGTGGCCCTCCGCATGAGGCTGGATCATAGCTCAAGAGCGTAACAGCGCAGCCGATAACCAGTGGGTTGGGGGCGCTCGCCCACCCTTCTTGGATATCGCATGCGCCGTGGTCCGAATAACAGCAAATCGCAGTTCCACTTGAGCCAGCCCCCAGGGACGCACGGCACCCTGCCGGGCTCGCAGGCGGATGCGGCCGTGCCGAGCGCGCCGGCGAACACCCCGCTGCCAGTGAGCGCGCCGGCCGTCGCAGCCGACCGTGCTTGGATCGGCGGACCCCCCGCGCGCGGTGCACCCTGGCCCCGCTCCACCGATTTTTTGGAGTTCGCCCAGGCCGCCGGCGGCATCGGCGTCTTTGATCTGAATCTTGCGACCGGCGATATCAGCGGTACGCCCTTATTCTTCGATCTCATCGGCCTGCCCAGCCGCGACCTCACACTCACCCGCGAGGAATGGGTGGCGACCATCCACCCTGAGGACCTGGAAGCCGTGGTTCTCGCCTTGGGCGCTGCCATCGACTCCGCCACCAAGTTCCAATCCGAGTACCGCGCGCTGCTGCTGAACGGCGAAGTGCGCTGGCTGGCCGCCCGCGCAGAGATGTTAACGGATGCCGCAGGCACTCCCACCCGCGCCATCGGCACCTTCAGCGACATCACCGAGCGCAAGCGGCTCGAAGAGAAGCTGCGCTACGCCACCGAATCTTTGAACATCGCCCAGACCGCCGCCGGCCTTGCCACCTTCGATTTCAATTTCGGCGGCAATGCGCGCATCTGTTCCGACAACTTCCACGCATTGCTGGGTATCCCGGGCTCGACCCCGCTCGACGATCTGAACCTGCTGGTGTCGCGGGTTCATCCGGATGACGTTGCGCGCATGCGCAGTGCACCCGTCAACACCACTGTAGAAGAACCCTCCTATCGCTGCGAATACCGCGTGATGCTCGACGGCGGCGGCGAACGCTGGATCGGCGAGCGGGCCACGGTATCGCACGGCAAGTCCGGGGAGGTGGTGCGCATCACCGGCGCCATCGTCGACATCAGCGATTTGAAGCACACCGAGGCGGCCTTGGATGCCATCAAGGGCCGCTTCGAGCGAGCCTGGCGCGGCACCCAGGACGGTCCCTGGGAAGTCGATCTTGCGACCAACAAGCCCTGGATCGGCCAGCGCCTCGAAGAAATGCTGGGCTACGGCCCGGGCGAACTTAGCGTGTCCCGCGAGCGCCTCAAAGAGTTGACCCATCCCGATGATCGAGACAACGTCAAGATGACGGTTGACAATCATCTGCAGCACCGCGCCGTCTACGACGTGGAACTTCGGGTCATGCACAAGGCCGGGCACTACGAATGGTTGCGCTCGCGCGCCAATGCGGAGCGCGCCGCGGACGGCACGCCGCTGCGCATGGCCGGTTCCATGCAGCTCATCACCGACCGCAAGCGCGCCGAGCAGGCGACTCTGGATGCTAAACTCGCGGCGGAAGCGGCGAACCGAGCCAAGAGCAATTTCCTCGCCAATGTCAGCCACGAGATCCGCACGCCCATGAACGGCGTGATCGGCATGGCGCAGATCTTGTCGGAAACCACCCTAGACATCACCCAGCGCGAATACGTCGACATCATTCGCGGCAGCGCCAAGGCCCTGCTCTCCTTGATCAACGACGTGCTCGATCTGTCCAAGATCGAGGCCGACCGCCTTGAGCTGGAGCATGTGGAGTTCGACCTGCGCGACGTCATCTACGAAACCGTCGCGGCCATGGCGCTGCAATCCGCCATGAAGGGCATCGAACTGATCGTCAATATCGGCACCGGCATGCCGGTACTGGTGCGCGGCGATCCGGGACGCCTGCGCCAAATCATCATGAACCTGATCGGCAATGCGGTTAAGTTCACGCACGAGGGCTATGTGGTGCTGGACGCCACCGGCACCCTGGCCGACAACGGCCGTATGAGCTTACGCATCGAAGTCACGGATACGGGCATCGGCATTCCCGCCGATAGACTAGACCGCCTGTTCAAGACATTTTCGCAAATAGATTCCTCCACCACCCGCCACTACGGCGGCACGGGCTTAGGACTTTCCATCGTCAAACGGCTGGTCGAACTGATGGACGGCGAAGTCAATGTGAGCAGCGAACCCGGACGCGGCTCGAACTTCTGGGTCACCATCGTCATCGATACCCTAGAGCAGCAGCCGCATCGCGAGCCACTCGGGCTTGGCCGCCGCATCCTGATCGTCGACGACCTCATCGCCAGCCGTCGGAGCCTCGCCGAAAAACTCTCGCTGGCGCGATTCGACACGGTCTCGGTGGCAGGCGTCGACGCAGCCATGGAAGTTCTGGCGAAGGATGCGGCCTTCGACCTGGTGCTGGCCGATGAGCTGATGCCTATGAAGGGCGGACTCGATCTCTTAAGCCTGCTGCGCACCGACCCGCGTCTCAATACCCTGCCCTTCGTTCTATTGTCTCTGTTCGGCGCGGAACAGGACGCCGCCCAGTGGCCGCACCGGCCGGATGCCGTTGGCCTTAAACCCATCCGTGCCGCCGCCCTCACCACTCTGATAGATCGAATACTGACGGGCGACATGACGCCCGAGACCTCGGTGTCACCCTCGCTCCAGGCCAGCCCCACTTTGTGCGGCCACCGCATCTTGCTGGTGGAAGACAATCCCGTGAATCAGCGCGTGGCGCAACACCTGCTGCAGAAGTTGGCCGCCGATGTCACCCTGGCCAACAATGGCGCCGAGGCCTTGGAACGCCTGGCCGAGGCCTGCTTCGATGCAGTGTTGATGGATTGCCAAATGCCCGTCATGGACGGCTTCACCGCCACCCGGCGCATTCGCGAGCTGGAACGCCTAGGCGGCCGCGGCAAACGGCTGCCCATCATCGCGCTGACCGCGAATGTCATGAGCGAGGATCGCGAGAGTTGCATCGCAGCCGGCATGGATGCGCACTTAGGCAAGCCCATCGAGCCCGCCCAATTGGTCGATTGTCTCGCGCGCTATTTGAAGCCCAACCCCCGCCCCGCGGAAGTCGACCTAAGCGCCCTGCGCGAGCTGACGGGCGGCGACGCAGAGTTCGAGCGGGAGCTGGCCGAGACCTTCATCAGCAGCGGTGATAAATGCCTGGCCGAGATTATCGCGGCGCTCAGCGTCAATGATTTCGACACCATCGGCAAGCGCGCCCATTCGCTGAAAGGCGCCAGCGCCAATATTCGTGCCTCGGGATTGGCCGCGGCGGCCTCCAGCCTGGAGAGCGCGGCGCGCGCCAATTTGGCTCACGAGATCGACGACTTGGTGCTGCGCCTGAGCGAGAGGCTGCAGGCGGTCAACGCCGTACTACGCAAAGCCGGCTGAATTCACTTCCAAGGCTGTTCAGCCATGCGCCATGAGCGCCTGACAGGCCACGATTTCGTGACCGCAGGTGCGATTGCGGCCTTCTTGCTTGCTGCGATACAGACATTCGTCGGCGGTGCGAATCAAGGCGTCGACTTTGAGCGCGATGTCCGGCCCACTGCTGCCGGTGGACGCCACCCCAAAACTGGCCGTGACCACAGCGTCGCCCGCACGGGTGGGGAAGGGAGTCGCTGCGATGATGGCGCGGATCTTCTCCGCCACGACCACAGCGCCCTGATACTCGGTTTCCGGCAGCACGATGAGAAATTCTTCGCCGCCGTAGCGCGACACCCAATCGCTGTTGCTGCGAATGGAATTCTGCGCCCGCGCGGCGAACTGCTGCAGCACATCGTCGCCGGCGGCGTGGCCGCAGGCATCGTTGATGTGTTTGAAGTGGTCGATGTCGCACATCAGTACCGACAGCGGATAGGCATAGCGGCGGCAGCGTTCCAGCTCCCGCGGCAGCTGCTCCATCAGATAGCGCCGGTTGTAAGCACCCGTCAGCGCATCGGTGATGGACAGAATGCGATTACGCTGATTGGCGGCGCGCAGCGATTGCTCGAGGTCCAGAATGCGCCGGCCCGCGTTCAAGCGCGCGATCAGCTCCGGCTCATGCACCGGTTTGATCAGATAGTCATCAGCACCCGCCTCCAAGCCCGCGATGATATGTTCCTTGGAGTCGCGTGCGGTGAGCAGCAGCGCGTACACATAGCCATCGAGGCGCAGATTGCGCACCGCCTTGCACAGGGCGACGCCGTCCATTTCCGGCATTTCCCAATCGGTCACCAGCATGGGGTAGTAGCGGCTCATCATCTTGTCGAGGGCTTCGGCGCCGTTCGCCACCGCCTCGACTTCGTACCCGGCCTTCTTGAGAAAGCGCGTCATGAGCATACGCGTGACTGGATCGTCCTCGGCGAGCAGTATTGTCGGCGAGGAGTCGACTGTGATGGCCGTCACAGATTCCAGTTCAGACACGTTTGGCAAACCTCGCCCGGTTTAGTAGATGGATTATCGGCGCCGAACGCGTCGACTTTACCCCTACCGGCGTGACTTAATGCAAATCTCTGCAACTTCTCAGGCAGCATACCTTAAGGGAAGGGCGTAGTGTTCTGTAGGGCTTTCCCCTAGGGTATCAACAAAGCCCCAAGCCTGGGCGCAGCGCCCGGCCCCCGCTGGAAGGGATGTGCGTACACCCTTAGGCCCGATATGAGCAACCCGCCACTCGTTTAGCTTGCAGGAGCAGCAGGTTCCTTGATTCCATTGCTGCTGGCGCTGGCTTCGCGGCCTGTGAACCAATTCACGGCGTATTGCACCAACTGAGTGCCCGTCGTGAGATTGAGCTTGCGCTTGATTCGCTGGCGATGCGACTCCACTGTCTTGATGCTTAAGTTAAGGGAATGCGCCGTCTCGCGCGTGCTCATGCCCTTGCCGATCATGTGCAGGATCTGCAGCTCCCGATTGCTTAAGCGATCAATAGGGTTGGCCGATATATAGGCCCCGCCGGCCGCGAACTTCTGAATCATGTTGTTGCCCACGGCCTCGGACACGTAAATGCCGCCGTCGAGCACGCGCCGCAAAGACACCAGGAACTGCTCGCTGGCAGCCTGTTTCATGATGTAGCCGTTGGCGCCGGCCGACAGCATGCGCTCCGCATAAATCGTCTCATCGTGCATGGACAACACCAGAATCGGCAATTGTGGATAATGCGCGCGCACATCGCGCACCAGCTCGATGCCGTCGCCCTGCTTCAAGCTGATATCGGCGATCACGACATCGGGATGCAGATCCTTGATGGCGGTGCGCGCATCACGCGCCGTCTCGGCCTCACCGCACACGGTGAGGTCATCCTCATTCTCCATGACCCGACGCAGCCCCTGGCGAACGATGGGGTGATCGTCGACTATCAACACGCGTCGAACCTTGTGTTTGCCGGCGTGAACTCCCGAATGGGACGTGGTGGAACCTACCCATGTGTTGCTGGCAGCCATCACTAGTCGCTCCTTAAATGACGGGCGCCGGTTGCAAACGCTGCCGTCAATGGTTGTTCTCCCTCGATACGAACCACAGTGCCATGGGGTTCATGGGGAGAAATCTCAAACCTCGCACCAATCATACCCGCTCGATACTTCATTATCTTCAAGCCCATACCACTATAAGGCGACGACGGCGCGTGAAAGCCCTCACCGTTATCTGTGATGCATAGCAAAAAAGTCTTCCGAGTCACCAGCAGGAAAATGTCCACCAGAGTGGCGTGGCCGTGACGGGCGGAATTGGTGAGCGCTTCTTGTGCGATGCGGTACAGGTGGCTGGCGTCGGTTTCGTCCAGAGTCAGTTCCGGCCACACCTCGGCGCGGAAGTTCACCTCCAGGCCATACAAGTCCCGGCTGCGCGAAGCCAATTCCCGCAGTGCAAAAACCAGCCCGCCGGTCTCGGTGCGCACCGGCAACAGGCCGCGCGCCAGCGATCGGGCATTCTCGATGGATTGATTCACCAGCCCAACGATTTCGTTGACCGAGTCCAGCGCCTGCGGATAGTGCTGCCCTACCCGGGTCGCGAGGCCCCGCAGCATCAAGGCCACGCCGGTCAGTTCCTGTCCTAAGCCATCGTGCAAATCCCGACCTATACTCTGCCGCTCGCGGCCCGACACATCGAGGATTTCCTGCTCCAGACGCTTGCGCTCGGTGATGTCGCGGGTCGAAATAGAAATGCCGGTGCCGATGCCGGCGTCGCGAACCAACACCGCCCGGTTTTCGAAGTACTGCACCTGATCGCCTTCGGTGCACTGGAATTCGTAGGTCGCGGTCTCTCCCGTCTCCAAGATGTGCCGCAGCTTGTCCACCACGCCGTCGCGCGCGGCGGCCGGCAGCAGAACGCCGATCTCCCGACCGATGATGTGCTGCATGGCCATACCGCCGATGTTCCTGTTGATGAAGCGCACTCGTAGGCCCGTGTCGACTAATACCAGAGTGTCCGCGGTATTCGCCGTGGTGGCGCGCAGCAATTCCTCCGAGCGCCGCAACCGAGCCTCGGAGTCGCGCCGCTCGGTAATGTCCTGGATGACCCCCACGAGACCTCGCGGCAGATGCTCATCGTCAAACAAGGGACGCGCAATGGCCGCATACCATCGGTACGGGCCGCTGCGGGATTTGAGTCGAAATTCCTGCCGGACTTCCGTCTGATACTGAAAGGCATCATCGATGGCGCGACTCACCATATGCCGATCGGCGGGATGCACTTGCGTCATCAACTTCTTCATGCCAGGGAACAAGCTGGGCAAGTGCTCTTTTTGGCCGTCGACGATGGCGAACTCGAACACGTCCTGCGCCCGGTCCCAGCGCCAAGCGTGCATGTCGGCCATATTCATCGACAGCTTGAGCCACCCGGTGCTGTTCTCCAGCGCGATCTGCGCCAGCTTCTGCGCCTGCACGTTTTGCAGGGAACCGAAGGCGCGAAATGGCCGGCCGGCCAGCAGTTCCAGATCCCCGATGAGCCGCACCCAGATACGGTGGTTCTTCAGGGTGATGATTTCCAACTCCAGGTTGAGCAGCCCGCCCATCCCGTCGGGCCGATCGCAGGCTTCGTGGAAGCGTTGCCGCGATTCCGGGGTACACTGCGCCAGCATCGAATCCCAGGACACCGAGAATTGCGCGGGATCGGCCTCGAAGATGCGGTACATTTCGTCGGTCCAGCTCAGCTCACGCGTCACGTAGCTGTATTCCCAGCCGCCCATTTTGGCGGCTCGTTGGGTCTCGGCCAGAAGGTCGGTGACCCGCTTTATTTCGGACACATCGACGCAACAGCCGATGGCGCGCACCGGATTGCCGCTGCTGTCGCGCTGGATCAGGCCACGCTCCAGTATGGATCGGTAGCGCCCGCGGATATCCCTGATGCGATAGGTAGTGGTCCAGCCTCGACCGTTGAGCAATCCTAGGTTGACCGCTTTCTTCGCCGCCTCAAAATCGCTGGAATGGACCCGCTCCGTCCAGGCATCGATGGTCGGCTCTAGGTCTTCAGGCTCCAATCCCAGCACCTCGAGCACACCCCGGGAGCGGTGCACATAGCCGCGCGCCACATCCCACTCATAGATGACGCCATTCACGGCGTCCGCCGCCAAGCGAAACACTTCCTCGCGTTGGGCAAGCTGGCGCTCCGCGAGCTTGCGCTCGGTGATGTCGCGCGAGTTGATGACTACCCCGGCGATCAGCGGATTATCCAGGGCCGAGGTATAACTCGACTCCAGCCAGCGGTAGGAACCGTCCTTGTGCCTTATGCGAAACTCGCGTGAATAGGCCTTTATCTCTCCGTCCACCAATTGTTGATACTTGGCGCGCAGGGCCTCGTGATCCTCCGGGTGTACATGCTCGAACAAATTGTTCGACTCCCGCTCCTCGGTGGTGTAGCCCAGGGAGTTTCTGACCCCGCCGCTGACGTACTGCACCTTGCCGTCCGCCGCGGCCACGGTAATGATGTCGCGGGCATGCTCGGTGAGAGCCAGTAACCGACTGTCGCCGCTGCTATGCGCATGCTTGGGCAGGTGGTGCTCGGTGACGTCGACCGACAATACCACCAAGCCGACAATTCCCGATGCGCTCTGCAGCGGCTGCACATCGACCTCGAACCAGCGTGTCGGGCCTGTCAATGAAGCGATTGCAACCCCATCATCATGGAACGGGCTGCCCTGCAGCGCGCGAGTGAATACATCGGGGTGTACTGCGGAGGTCGGGCTCAGCCGCAGTACGGACATACCCCTCATTGCGCCAGACACCGATGAGCTGGCGCGGACCGCGCCCGCATTGGCGTAGGTCACCTTCAAGTCCGTATCGAGGATCAGCAGGTCGAAGGGCAGATTGTCGATGGCCGCCAAGAAGCCGGGCTCGTGTGCCGTCGGCACGAATGTGAGCATGACCAGTTGCTGCTCGGGACCCATGGCCAAGGGTTTGACTTCCGTGTTGACGGACACCGCCCCCTCGGCACAGCGCCATTCAAGCACTCGGGCTGTGGATGAGCGGGGCCCCGACAGCGCCGCGAGCGCGGTCTCGAGGGTCAACATCGCACCCTGCCCCAGCCAGCGATGCAGCGGCGTTTCGTTTAAGTCGCCCGCATCCGCAGCGAGCAGGCAGCTGCGCGCGGCCGCATTGGCGAGTACCACGGGTAAGAGTTTGTGGCGGGCATCGACAACCAGCACGGCGTCGCGCAGGCTTTCTAAAGCCGCGTCCGCTAAGGCGCGCGTCGAACTGGACGCCAGCCTTAGATAATCCGGAGATGTCGCCATCCTTTCGTACTCCGGCCCCGAACAGAACTCCGCGCATTCGTAGTCTATACGTACTTCGGAAATTCCGAGTCTCCGGCACTGCAATATAAGGGTTTCCCTGAATCCCCTACTGCAACCCTAGGCGGTCTAACAGCCCGAAGCGCTGATGTCCGACCGTCGCTACGCTAGAGGCAGCCTGCGCGGAACGGTACGTTACCGCACATTGGGCGGCGGTCGGCGCCCCGTCCTGAAGGAGGTGACCGATGTGGTCAGGCAGGCGACATTACTTTTTAAATAGATCATCGAGCGCCGACTTCGATCGCGCCAGTTCCGCCCCATCCTTCGCAATGTACGCACCCGCCTTGGGTTTGAAGTGATCGCAGAAATTCGCCTCGTTTTTCTTGCGCACCTCCTCCGCCGTGGGCTCCTTGCAATGCTTGGCATACGACGTGTCGTACTCAACGCACATCTTGCACACATGCAACTCCGCATTGCATGGCTTGCAAACATCGAGGCGACGCAGCGGCAAACTCAGCGCGGATAGAGATGAACCGCAGCGCCAGCAGACCAGGGTATGGGACATGGATGATTTGCTCAGTATTTGCGCACAGTCACCAGTTTTGCATCTTCCCGAATGCAGCGAAAGGCGCTACCTATGACGACGGTCAATTGTAATGCCCGGCACCCTGGGGTTGCGAGCCACTTCTGTATTCAACCTTTCGCACAAATGATATCGTTCTAAAAGTGATGCCAAGAATAAGATCGCCACACCAATCACGTTCCAATGACCCCATAAAAGAGGCAACAATAGCCGCACTGAAGTGTGTAGTTGATCCGCTGGTTGACCTTATGTTCGACGCAGGCGTGACAGTGCATGAATTTAGTCAATTAGTGAGAGAAAGCGCGGTGCGGACCGCTGCCAAGCGCGTAACCAAGGAAAGCGGCCGCGACAGCAACTCCCGTGTCGCCATCATGACCGGACTGCCGAGGTCCGAGGTGGCAAGGGTACTTAAGTCAGACAACGTATGGCCGACTAAGGTATTAGGACAACACCCAGCAAGAAGAGTGCTGTCCGCTTGGTTCGACAACCCTCGCTTCTTGGCAGCAAACGGGGATCCGGCAGTGCTGCCGATTTTTGGCAAGCGACACAGTTTCGAACGACTAGTCGCAATGCATAGTCGAGGGATTCCGGTACGCGCCATGTTGGACGAGCTCACGCAAATGGGCGCGGTGGATAGGCTTCCCGATCAACGAGTAAGAGCCAAGTGCCGCATACCAATTTCAACGGGATTGACGGGCAGCGCAGTCGCCGCGATAGGAGACCGTACCAGGGACTTACTGGCAACGCTTACGAATAACCTACGACGCACGTCCAGTCCGCTATTCGAGGGGACCGCCATTGTAGATAACGCAGATCTGGAGATGGTTTCGCTAGTTCGTCGGGAGATTACCGAGCAAGGAACTAACTTCATCAATACCACCAATTCGCTATTGAGTCGAACTTGCGTTAAGCCAAACCGAGCCACTGCCAAGACACCCGCGAAATGCCGCCTCGGAGTTACCGTCTATTATTTTCAGGATGATATCGAAGGCGCAATGGAGTCCAAAACCGAAACAACCTACACCCGTCGCAAAAACCTACAGCGACAGCGCCGGCCGACGCTTAGAAAGCGAGCGGCACGTTCGAGTACGAAAATTTAGTTATGACGAAGACCCCGCGAAAGTCTATTCCGGAGCTTGCGAAGCAGCAAGGAGCTGTCGCCTTATTGACGGCCACTTTTTCATTCCTTCTTAGAAATAATATTTCTATGAAGATGATTATGGAATCCGCGCGACGGCATCAGCGCTCCCACAAATCACGTGAACGAGTTTATCAATATAGGCAATTGGTCCGTGCGCACGAGGACATGGCCATAATCATGACTGCTTGGTTTTCGCTGCCAAAATTCCTGGACCAGGAAAGTCGGCCGTTACCGCTGGCAGCGCTGCGAGGCCCACAGTCTATTCCGAGCCTCGTGCGATCGTCGCGCGTAAAGATTTCCGCTACTCTCGCGATTGAGTTACTGCGACAGTCACCAAGCGTAGGCATCGACGCTCGCGGAAATTTCGTTGCACTAAGGCGGGTGTTCGTGCTGCCCGACTTTGAGGTACCGAGAGCTGCGTTTGTAATTGAGCGATATCTGGACACGCTGCGCAAGAACTCTTCGGCGCACAGGAACGGCACAACGCTATTGCTAGAAAGAAATTGTCATGTGACGGCAGTTGATCTCAAACGAATTGCTCCCATTCTCCGCGACATAGAGGACCGCGGGACCGCGTTCCTGGACTCAGTAGACGGAGATATCGAAGCGCAGCGCATCCGAAAGTCTAGAAGTAGGTGTGTTGGGGAGATGGGTGTTCAGGTCTTTGCCTGGGCTCGACCATCCAAATCGAATCCCGAAACCACCCGCAAAGCCCAAACAGGAAAGAGTGCTCGCGCCCGTGAACACCAGCTGGGTCGAAATACAGGGAGGAAATCCGACCCTATCGAGTGAACGCGCGAACATCGTGCGCCGCGCCGATACTGCTGCCGCGACGAATCCTGGAAAGAAGTGGTGGCTTCGCTCTGGTGCGAAGAACCACCACTTCAAAATCCCTTAGATGCAACTCGGATCAAGTAGGCTCTGTGCAGCCGTACAAGTCGCATTCGCCACGGATTTGTTGCCGCCCATCTGACCAGCAGGTGCCGCTTTGTTGCCGCCCATCTGGCCCGCCGGTATCGCTCTGTTGCCGCCCATCTGGCCCGCCGGTACCGCTCTGTTGC
>JANYLM010000082.1 GCA_025357835.1 Gammaproteobacteria bacterium | reverse complement strand
CGAGGCGCTGGCGGCGCTGCGGGCGGCGCGCGCGAATCGCTTGCAAACCAGCCTCAATCTTGCGCTGGGATCGGCCCTTGCCAGCATAGGATTGACCATTCCCGCGGTCAGCTTCCTATCGCTCTACACGAATTCCCATCTGCGCCTGGGGATAGACTCCAAATCCTCGCTGCTACTCATGCTCTCGCTGTTCGTGGCGGTGCTGGTACTGCGAACTGGGCGCACCATCATCCTTCATGGGGTGGTACTGCTCACGGTTTTTGTCGTTTACCTATTTATGACCGTAGTGCCGTGAGCGGCGGCGGCCAGTTCTCTCAGCTGCGCGCGGCGACTTCGTCGATATGCTCGAGCAGATCGGCCGGGTCTTCATAGACGCGAAAAGCGCCGGCGCGCGCCAATTCCTCTTCGCCGTAGCCACCGGATAACAGCCCGACGCCCAGCCCACGCGCGCGCTGCGCTGCGATCATGTCCCAGATGCTGTCGCCGAGCACCAGCGAGTCGCGAATGTCGACGCCTAGACGCTCCGCAGCCGTGAGAAACAGGTCGGGATCGGGCTTGGCGTACTTGACCTGATCGCGCGTGACCACCGGCACTTTAGCCGGATCGACCCCGAGCGCCGCGAGATTGTGTCCGGCCGTTTCCATACGCCCGCTGGTCGCGATTGCCCAGGGCGTGCCCTGCGCAGTCAGGTAATCAAGCAGTTCGCGCGCCCCGGGCAGCGGCTGCACACTGGCTGACAATGCTCGGTAGGCTTCGGCATGGCGGACACGCAGGCGTTCCAGGCGCTCCGGTGTGTTGTCGAACCCCGTCTCGCGCAGCAGTATGTTTGCAAACAATCCGCCGCTCATGCCGATCTTGCGATGGATGCGCCATACCGACAGCGGAATGCCCTCCTGATCTAAAGAAGACTTCCAGGCCAGTACATGCTGGTACACGCTGTCGATGAGAGTGCCGTCGAGATCGAACAGAAAAGCTGTTTTGCCGCGTGCCATGAATCGGTGATTATGCCCTGTCGCCGGCTCCCTTGCTTGCCGGGGATTCGGTAAGATGGGCCAGGGATCATGGGAGCGTCGATGAAAAACATCTTGATAGCCTCGTTCGTGCTCGCTCTGAGCTTAGGGATAGGCAGCGCCCAGGCCGACGGCCAGAAGCTGCGCATCATTAGCTGGGCCGATTATGTACCTGCCGACCTGATCGCCGCATTTAAAAAAGAAACCGGCATCGACGTGGAATTGACCCTGTCGAACAACGAGGAAATGATCTCGAAGTTGCGTGCGACGGGGGGCGCAGGTTACGACCTTGCGCAGCCTTCTCAGGATCGCATTCTGGCCGCGCAGCGCGAATTCGGGATCTACAAGCCGTTCGATCTCACCAAGCTCAAGCTGGAGCAGTTCCAACCTGAGTTTTTG
Organism: Gammaproteobacteria bacterium; assembly: GCA_025357835.1. Lineage (GTDB taxonomy): Bacteria > Pseudomonadota > Gammaproteobacteria > Steroidobacterales > Steroidobacteraceae > Bog-1198. The sequence continues at coordinate 57,337 of JANYLM010000082.1, read as the reverse complement.
AATATCGTGCGCAAAAACACCACTCTCGACGGCAAGACCTATGGACTGCCGTACCTATGGGGCACCGACGGCCTCGTGGTCAACTCCAAGCGCACCAAGATTGCCGATTATCCCGACCTGTGCAGGCCTGACCTCAAAGGCAAGACCGCCGTTCGCCTGAGGCGCCCGACGCTGATGGCGTTTGCGTTCGCCGCAGGCAAGGATCCGTTCGCCCTGTACGGTGATCCCAAAGCCTATGGTGCACTCATGGATCAGGTCGGCGCGACGCTCACCGCCTGCAAGGCGAGTTTCAAGTTCTTTTACGACAATAAGGATCAGTTGCTCAACGGCATTCGCTCGGGTGAGGTCGTGGCCGCCATGATGTGGGACACCGGCGGCTGGACGCTCAACCGCAGCGATCCGGACATTCAATTCATCGTGCCCCGCTCCGGCGCTCTCGGCTGGCTCGACACCTTCGCGCTGCCGGCGCGGGGACGCAACGACGCCGCGGCCTATGCCTGGATCAATTTCACCATGCGGCCGGAAAACGCCGCGCGAGTGATCAAGTCCGTGGGCAGTTTCTCCGCAGCCATGAACACCACGCCGCTTATCGATCCGCGCCTGAAGGCACAATTCGCCGCTGCCTTTCCCAATGGCGATTTGAAAGGTATTCATTGGTATCCGGCCATACCGCCCGGTCTGGAAGAAATGGAAGGCCGAGTGCTCGACCGCGTGAAGGCCGCCAATTGAGTACGCCGGATCTCGTGGCGGACGCCGTGGTCAAGCGTTTCGCGGATCACGTGGCCGTGGACTCACTGTCGTTCTCGGTCGAGCGCGGCAGCTTTTTTTCGATTCTGGGCCCGTCCGGCTGCGGCAAGACCACGCTGCTGCGCATGATCGCGGGTTTCATCGCACCGGATGGCGGCGATATCGCCATTGGCGGCCGAAGCATGCGCGACGTCGCGCCGAATCGGCGGCCTGTGAACATGGTGTTTCAGCAACTAGCTCTCTTCCCCATGATGTCCGTGGGTGAAAACGTGGCATTCGGACTCGCGCGGCGCGGCGTGGGCCGGGCCGACAGAGTGAAACGCAGCACCGCCATGCTCGAAAGGGTGGGATTGGGCAATGCCGCGGATAAACGCGTCGACGAGCTGTCGGGCGGCCAGCGGCAGCGGGTGGCCATCGCGCGCAGCCTGGTTCTGGAGCCGACATTGCTGCTGCTGGACGAACCCTTGGGGGCGCTGGATCTGAAACTGCGCGAGCACATGAAAATTGAGCTCAAGCAATTGCAGGCGTCCTTCGGCACCACCTTCGTCTATATCACCCACGATCAGTCCGAAGCGCTGGTGCTGTCCGATCATGTGGGCGTGATGAGTCACGGCCGATTCGAACAATTGGGTACTCCGCAAGACTTGTACTACCGGCCGCAAACGCCCTTCGTGGCGGGCTTTGTAGGCGCCAATAACCGGATCGTGGGCCGCACCACCCAGGCGGACGGCGAAATCGCGGAAATCGCTACCGCCGACGGTTGGATCGTGCGCGCGCTCACGACCGGTGCGATAGCAGCGGGTGACGCCGTCGAGGTATTTGTGCGCCCCGAAGTTGCCATCCTGGCGCGCAACGCATCTGAATTGCCGCCCCAGCATCCACAGCATGCAGGGGAAGTGCAGAGCGTGCTATTCGATGGGGCGAATTCCGCGGTTCTGTTGCAGGAAGCAAGAACTCGCCGCGAGTTTCGGATCGCCCTGCCCCAAACCGGGCAGTTTTCTGACCTGAAGCCGCAAGAGAAAGTTGCGTTCAGTTTCGATCCCTCCCGGGCGGTATGCTTTGCGGCGCGCGCCGGTGCGGCGGGACAGGATGCGTAATTCGGCTTTGGATCCGCGCTGGCACGGGCGCCTAGCGCTCGGCCTGTTGCTGGCGCCGGCCCTGCTCTGGCTCGGCGCCCTGATCATATTGCCGCATGTCGATCTTGCCGTACTGTCCTTCCGCGAACGGATCGGACCCCGTCAGTACACAGCCAGCCTGGCGCAGTATAAGACTTTCTTCGCGGAACCCCTTTACTGGCATGTGTTCCTGCGCACCGCTGCCATGTCCGTGATTGCCACGTTCTTGACGCTGGCGCTGGCATTTCCCATTGCCTGGATTATTGCAAAACTGGCGCGCGGCCGCGCCGGGTCCCTGCTGTTCATCATTTGTCTCATTCCATTTTGGGTCAGCGAGACCGTGCGCACTCTAGGATGGATGATATTGCTCAGGGAGTCGGGCGTGCTGCCGGCCATGCTGGTGAAGCTGGGTCTGACGGCAATGCCCGTGGAGCTGTTGTATCGGGACGCCACCATCCTGGTGGGTCTGGTGTACACCTCATTGCTGTTCATGGTGGTGCCACTGGTGTCGAGCCTGGAGAGCCTCGATAACTCCTTGATCGAAGCTGCCTACGATCTCGGCGCCGGCGGGTTTGCCATTTTGCGCCGCATAGTGATTCCGCACGCCGCGCCCGGCATCACCGCCGGCTGCATCGTGGTGTTCATGCTGACCCTGGGCAATTACCTGACTCCGACCCTGCTCGGCGGCAAAAACTCTCAGTGGTTTACCGAACAGATCTATACTCAGTTCATTACTCGCTTCAATTGGGAACAGGGCGCCGCCTTCGGCTTTCTGCTGCTCGGGCTGTCGACGGCCCTGGTAATGATGGGCTTGCGAATCAGTGGGCAGCGGTTTGGCGACGTCATGAGACGCACATGATTCCCTCCCTGCCACGGCCCCTCTGGTTACGCGGCGCCACGGCGGCGTACTTGATCGCGTTTCTCGCCTTCTTATTTCTTCCGTTGGCGGTGGTCGCGGTATTCGCCTTCAACAATGCACCCTACCCCGCACCGCCCTGGCATGGCTTTACCCTCGATTGGTTTCTCGGCAATGCGGCGCAAGGGCGCATCGGCCTTTTCGCCGACAGCGAATTGCTGGGTAGCATCTGGACCAGCTGCATCGTCGCCGTTGGCGTCACCGCGCTGTCGGCGTTGGTCGGAATGACAAATGCATTTCTCATCGAGCGCGGACAGTTCCGCGGCAAGCAGGTCTTGTCGATCTTGATGCTGGCGCCCTTGGTGATCCCCGGGGTCATCCTCGGTATTTCCATCCTCGCCTTTGCAAGCCGCATCGCGGATTTCGCGGACGACAGCTTCGGCCTGGAACTCGATTTTCTGCGGCCGGGCCTGCCACTGGTCGTACTCGGTCAATTCTCATACATTGCAACCATCGCGACCCTCACGATCAGCGCCCGCTTGCGCCGATTCGACCGCACTCTGGAGGAAGCCGCACTGAATCTCGGCGCCTCCAAAGCGGCCGTGTTCCGCACCATTCTTTTGCCGTATCTACGGCCTGCTCTGTTGGGCTCGGCAGCCATCTCATTCCTCATGTCCTTCGCGGACTTCAACACCACCCTGATGTTGGTCGGCGCCGACACGCCGCTGACGGTGATGATGTATGGACGCATGCGCGAAGGTGCGACTCCAGTGCTGAACGCGGTCAGCCTGTTTCTAATGCTTGGGTCGGCGGTTCTGGCGCTAACATTGCTGCGCCGCAGCCGGTCGCCACGGATGAAGTCGGCGCGATAAGCGCCCTCCCATGAATGACAACAAGAACCGGAGTGCCTCCGATTCTGGGTGCCGATATGGTTTACCCATGGGAATATCAAGAACGACATGACCGGCCGCCTAAAATCCACGCCCCGTATCGCCGACGGCCGCACCACGCGGCTGATTCAAGCCCTTGCTGGATACATCGAACGGAATGCCGCCGAAAGCCTGCCTCTGGCCCATCTCGCCAAGCAGGCGCATCTGTCTTCCGCTCACCTGCAGCGCACCTTCAAGGCCGTGCTCGGCGTGTCGCCCAAGATGTACCAGGATGCCGTGCGTCTGCGGCACCTGAAAGGCGGATTGAAATCCGGCAAGAGTGTGCTCGACGCCATCACCGACGCCGGCTTCGAATCCACGAGCCGAATCTACAGCCACGCGCCGCGCAACCTCGGCATGACCCCATCCGCATATCGGCGCGGAGGTGCCGGCGAGTCTATCGCCTATGCCGGCCGCGACACGGCAATGGGACCGCTGCTGATGGCGGCAACGGACCGCGGCGTGTGCTTTGCGCAATTCGGGGAGAATCAGGAATCCCTGATAGTACAACTGCAGAGGGAATTTCCGAATGCATCGCACATCCCTTCACGCATGGTCGATTCGAGCGAGCTGGACGCGTGGATTCAAGCGTTTGAGGCCCATATCGCCGGCGACGCGCCTAGGCCCGAACTGCCGCTTGACCTACGCGGCACGGCGTTCCAGATTCGGGTCTGGCGTTTCCTGCTGCTAGTGCCCGAGGGAAGTCTCGTGAGCTATACGGAACTCGCTGCCGGAGTTAACTCTCCGCGGGCGGTTCGCGCGGCGGCCTCGGCCTGTGCCGCAAACCGCGTCGCGGTGCTGGTGCCCTGTCACCGCGTACTGCGTGGGGATGGAGGACTGGGCGGCTACCGATGGGGGATAGATCGCAAGCGCGTCTTGATTGATCAAGAGCGCGCTCGGAACGTCCAATGATTGCTGCCGAATCGGCACTGCCCGTTAACGCGACCAGGCCTCTCATCGATGCGGTTGCCGCACTCGAATCCGAAACGATTCGAGAAGGCCTCGATCGCGAGGGATTCTTCATCACCGCACCGTTGATCGATGCGGCCACATGCGCGCAGCTCGCGCAGCTTTACATAGCGGGCGAAGAAACGTTTCGCTCCACGGTGACCATGGCGCGCCATGGATTCGGGAGAGGCGAGTACAAGTATTTCGCGCGCCCGTTACCTGACCTGGTGGCTTCGCTGCGGCGCGCTCTCTATGAGCGGCTAGCGCCGGTCGCGAACGCTTGGGACGTACGATTGGGGCGAGCCGCGGGCTGGCCGGCGAATCACGATTCGGCGGTCGCGCGTTGTGCGGCCGCCGGCCAGACCCGCCCCACTCCGCTAATGCTGCGTTACGGCCCCGGCGACTACAACTGCCTGCACCAGGATCTGTACGGCGAAATTCACTTTCCTCTACAGGCGATACTATTGCTCGATCGCCCCCGCATCGATTTCGACGGCGGCGAATTGATTTTCGTTGAACAGCGTTCCCGTCGGCAATCGACACCGATTGTGCTGCCGCTCGCTCAGGGTGCGTTTGGCGTAATCCCGGTCAAGGAGCGGCCCGTCAAAAGCCTTCGCGGCACGGCGCGGGTCCAAGTCCGCCACGGAGTTTCGCAGGTGCGTCGCGGACTGCGCCGCACTCTGGGAATGATTTTTCACGACGCCGCCTAGGGCAGTACTATTGCATTCGTCCAGCAACTAACTGCGCACCGCTACCCTGGCGGAACGTCGTCGCTCCGGTACCCTGCGGGCATACACTGTGAATTCGGGTACCCCCGTCCGACAGCCTTTTAATCACTAAGCTTCCGCCGATCACGGCAGAACGATACTCCATAAGCTTGAGTCCCATCCCGGCGCCCCGCGCCGGAGCCTCGGCAATGCCCACGCCATCGTCCGCAATCGACAGGGATACCCAAGTTCGGCTGGTGCGCAGGGTCACCACTATCGATCGGGCGCGGCCGTGCCTAACGGCGTTGTTTATCGCCTCCTGCACGATCAAGTAGAGATGAGCGGCGGCGGATTCTCCTAGTGCCAGTGGAAATCTGATCGACACACGCAGGCGCACGTCGATGTTATAGCTATGCCGGGACCAGCCAATGAGGGTTTGCAACGCGGGCAACAAGCCGCCTCGCTCGAGCGTTACAGGCGATATGCCGAGCGCCATCTTGCGGGCGCTCTGAATGGCGTGATTGACGAGAGCGATGATCTCGTTGAGTTGCGGAGCAGCGTCAAACGCCGCAGGCGCAGCCCGCTTCACCAGGCTGCGCAGCATCAGCGAAATGCCCGTCAACTCTTGACCTAGGCCGTCATGCAAATCCGCGCCCAGGCGCCGCCGCTCTCGATTGGCGATTTCGATGATTTCCGATTCCAATTGCTTGCGTTCCGAAACGTCCTGCACCACGACCAGGATCCTTTTCTCGCCGCTCAACTCGACTTCCGCGGACAATACCTCGCCCGCGAATTGGCTGCCGTCCGGCCGGGAAAACAGCATGTCGCGCTTTGCGCCGCGGTTATGTAGCTCTAGCAACCCTTCCAGTGTCACCAGCGGCGATTGACCTTGCCGACCGTTGAGCAGATCCAGCACCGAAATGCCCACCAGCTGCTCCGACGTTCGGCCAAACATGCGATCGAATGCGGGGTTGGTGAAATCTATGCGCCCGTTGAGAGTGACGAGCACGACGCCCTCGCGCATGGTTTCCAAAATCATCGCCTGAGTGCGCAACATCTGCTCCGCCCGGCGGCGCGAGTCGACGTCGATACAGGCGCCCACGATTCGCATCGCTTGCCCACCGGCGTTGCGCTCTATGACCCTAGTGCGCACATTCACCCAACGCCAATCGCCCGACGACGACTGAATCCGATAGTCGCTCTCGGCGGCATTACTGCCGTCGTATATGAGCGCGTGGTCCTCGGCCGCGTATTTTTGCCGATCGAGAGGATGCACCCGATCGATCCACTCGTCACGCCGAACCCTGCGAACGGCAGCATCGATTCCATATCGGGTCGGCCAATCCGACAACCATAGAAGCGAGTCGTCTTCGAGTTTCCAGTCCCAGAGCCCCAGGTCGGCGCCCCATATCGCCGCTTCGAGACGCGCCTCGCTATCGCGCAGTGCGAGTTCCATGCGCTTGCGCGCGTCTATGTCGACCAGCACTCCCGCAATCCTGACGGCGCGCCCCATATCATCGCGCGCAGTCGCACGCGACCGGCTCATGATCCAACGCCAGTTGCCCGCTCGGGTACGGACCCGATATTCCACTTCATAGATATCGCATCGCCCGTCTATCAGCGCTGCGTATTTCCCGATGAAGGGCAAGAAATCTTCGGGGTGAACACACTCGTTCCAGCGCGCCGTGTGATTCGCGCCGTCGCACGGATCCAGGTCGATGCCGACACACCAATCGTTCCACCAATGCAGCGAGTCGGTGCCGATCTCGTGCTCCCACAGCCCGACACTGGTTCCCCAAACAGCCTGCGCCAATCGCGATTCACTGCGCAGCAGGGCATGGGCTGAATGGTGGCGCTCATCCACATCGAGGCAAAGTCCTACCATGCGCAACGCTTGCCCGGCTGCATCGCGCTCGACGACGTGGCCGCGCTCGTGAATCCAAACCCAGGCATCGCTGCTATTGCGCAGCCGATACTCGACATCATAGGGTGGCGAGCGGCCTTGCAAATGCTCGATCCACGCTTCTCGATAGGTCTTCACGTCCTCGGGATGCACCCGCGACTCCCACAATTGCTCGTGGCCGCTGCCGGAGAAAGCCGCCAACTGCGAGTGTTCGCACCAGTCGTTGATCCATGTCAGCCGGTCATGTACGACATCCCAATCCCATAGACCGATCTCCGTGCCCCATAGGGCAAGTTCCGGGTCGGGTCCACTACCGGTTTCATCCACGAACGACCAGATGACGCGCTGACCGTCATGCCGGTCCAGCCGGCGCATGACCGCACTCGCAACGAAGGTACCGCTGAAACTGCGAACACGGGCGCGTAACTCGTCATTGGTCGTCAGCGCCACCCGATGCAGCTTTTCCAAAGCGCCGTTCGGGCCACCATCCAAGAGCTTGAATACCGACGATCCCACCAGCGCAGTCGCGCTTTGCGAGAGCAGCCGCAATAACGAGGCGTTGCAAAACTCCAAAGCTCCGTCGGGCATGGTCACGGCTACGCCGCTTCCCACGAGATCAAATAGATTCCAAGATGATCCCGTGGCCGGCTCTCTGGCATGCGCGAGGCAGTCCGTTGGGTTCATATGGCTCCCGACTTCCCTACACTTGGGTTCGACTATAACCCGGCAGCCGGTAATTTACCCACCTTCGGTCCGGCAATGGAGCGCGCGCCGGCGTTAGTTCACTTAAGCCGCTGCGCCCAGAATCTCCACCAACTGGACTCTGCTATCGGACGTGGCGGATTCGAACTCAGTGCTGATGCTCGTCAATTCCTTCTCGTCGCGGGCGCTCACGACTTTGATGAGGCAGGCACGGTCCCGGCCCCGGCGTTTCGCCACGTACAGCGCTTTGTCCACCAAGCTGATAGCGCTATCGAGCGAAATATCGGTGGCCGAGCCCGCTATCGGGAAACACGCGTAACCGATGGAAATAGTACAGCGGATCATCTGCCCATTCCATAGGACGGGCTCGCGGCGCACCGCCTGCAGCAGCCTTTGAGCGGTGTGATCCGCCTGCGCCGGCGTCATGGGACCGAGCACGGCCAGAAACTCTTCGCCGCCCCACCGAACGAGCTTATCGTTGTCGCGCAGCGCCGCGGACAGCCTCTGACTCAGCGCCGCCAGCACTGCATCGCCGGCCGGGTGACCGTAGGTATCGTTGATGCGCTTGAAGTGATCGAGGTCCGCCAACAGCACGCACCCTCCGACCGGGCGGCCGCCGTCGACCGCGAGCACGCGCTCATTGAAATAGCGGCGATTCGACAGCCCCGTCAGTGGATCATGTTCGCTGCTGAATCGCAGCCGCTCGTTGGCCTTGCTCACTCGGGCGAATGCCCAAACCAGGGCAGCGCAGATGAATGCGATGAACAGCGCGGCCGCGAGGATCAATTGTTGCTGCAGGCGCTGTCCGCGCATTTCGGAGGCTTTGAGTGCATTGTCACGCCGCAGAAGCTCGAGCTCGCGCGCTTTTCGCTCATCGTCGAATTGCGCCGAGAGCTCGAGGAATGCGCGCTGTCGCGTGTTCGTCATGAACTTCTCGCTGATCTCGTCGTAGCGGTGATAGACCTGAATCGCCATCATCAGGTAGCCTGCGTGTTCCAGCGCATCAGCGTATTCCCGCAGCAATTCCTTCTCGTCCAACAGGTTGCTGCCGGCAAGCGCTTCGGCTATGGCACTTTCCGCCAACTTCTCTCCCGCCTTGATGCTGCCGAGTCCGATGTACGCCAAACCCTCATTGAATAAGGTTACTTGCATGTCGTCACGCTGATTCGTGCGCTGCATGATCGGCACTGCTGCCTTGGAGTATTTGAGCGATTCGGCGAAATCCCGCGCCTTCAAATAAGAATCGCCGAGATTGAGCAGCGCCAATATCAGCCATTTGCTGCTTCCCGCGCGCTTCGCATGCTCCAGCCCCGCCACGGAGGCACGCCGTTCCGCGGTTCGATCCCCGCGACGATCAGCTATGTCGGCTTCGCGCTCTTCGGTCTCCACCAGCGCCGTCTCGTCATGCAGGCGATTGGCGAGACCGCGCGCCGAGTCCAACTGGGCTGTGGCTCGATCGAAATTGCCGCTGTCCGTGTAGATTCCGACCAGCGCAAGCATGGCATGCACGGTTCGCAGATCATCGTGAATCTTGTTCGCAAGATCCAAGGCCTGCTCCAAAAACGGCAGCGCCGCCTCGTCCTGCCCGAGAACGCGCAGTACATGACCGCGCAGCATCAAAACCCTATAGCGCTCGGAATCCGAAGGAATCGATCTGATGTCGATGCCCTTTAGCTCGGCTCCAGCTGTCGCGAACTGGCTGTGCTGGCGCGCTGAATAGGCTCGAACGAATCGGCCGGCCCGGACCGCCGAGGCATCGCCCGAGCTTGCGATGTCATCGAGCCGCTGCACGATGCGTTGAACATCCTCGTCTCGGGTGCCGTCTGCGTAGACCATGGCACGGATCTCGAGCATCTCGATTTCCGATGCCACCGAGTCCGCGGACAAAGGGGGTGCCGCGTCGATGATCTGCGCAGCACGCTCCGGATCCGACCACTCGAGCATCTCCAGCTGATCGGCAAAAGTCGACTCCGCAACCGCTTGGCATGCCCAGGCGGCGGTCAGCAAAATTGCTGCGTTCAGCGCGAATTTATTGACTTTTTGCATATCGGGCCGACGTTAAGCCGCAGTGCAGCACCTCATATGCCGCATTCTTGTCACGTTCACGGACAAAGTGACGTGATGAAGGTCATCTCTCAAGAGCAACCTCAGGTATTACCCTAACAAAGGGGGCCAAGAGTGTGACGCGCGTCGTCGTGGACTCGAGGTCACGGCGTCGATCGCGCCTGCAGCAGTTCCAAGCCTACCGCATGGTTGCGCTGAAAGCCCTTCCACAGGGTGATGCCCGGACCACCGGGACTGTAGACATCATAGCTAGCCGGAGGCTTAGTGGCCGGCCACACACCGTCGGACGATTCGCCTACTTGAACATTGAGAAAGGCGGCGCGACTCTCGTCGCCGTTGACATACAGGTCCAGGAACGCCGTGATGAAATGCGCGTTGATGGCGTTGAGGCGCTCCTTACGCCACACCGGATCCTCGAACCAATCCTGATCCCAAAGCTTTTGCCGCATGGAGTCCGGGACAGGGTTCAAGCCCATCGCGTGTCCACCACCCTTGAAGGTCAGCAGATACCGATCCGCGCCGCTCGCCGTGTCGAAAATTGCGCGCGCCCCGCTGGCGTAGTCGACCGTCCTATCCTCATTGCCGGCAATGAGCAGCAGCGGCGCCGTAACCGCGCGCAATCCCTCCGCTCCCCAAGATGCCAGCGAACCGCCCCCGGCGGGCGAAATCGCCACCACCGCACGCAGCCCTTTAACCTTGAGCGTGTCGCGCAGCGCACCCCCGCGCGCATATGGCAGCATCAATCCACCGGGCACCCATTTGACAGTGCCGCCGTCGGGGTCGAGCGTCGCCCCCGCGGCGGTCAGAACGCCATAGCCGCCCATGGAGTAACCCACCAACGCCGTTCGCGCTGGATCTATCATGTGTTCGGCGGCAAGCTTGTTCTGCAGGGTCTGTGCAACGAAGGCGATGTCGAGGGGTCGGCGCATCAGGAGCTGCGCGAATCGCGTGCGATCAGTGATCGGCGGATCCTCATGGCGTATGGCGGCCACAACGTAGCCTTTCGATGCAAGGTTCTCGGTCAACCATGTCATGGCGCGCGGATCGTTGCTGTAACCATGCGAGACGACCACCAAGGGATGGTCCGTTCCGGACGGCGGCGCGTCGCGCACAGCGATACCGGGAATGGAAAAATGCGCCTCGGGCGCAGGCGGTTCGGAGGGCAGGCTGGCCGTATACATCACGGGGCGTGCGCCCGGCGCCGGCCGCGCCGGATACCAGAGGTCCACCTCGAGGGCGCGGTCCACCAAGGGGGCGGCCCCCTTGGCCGCATCGACAGCCAATGCATCGATTTGTCCATGCTGGACCACGTGCAGAGTCTTGAACCCCACCGCCAGAGTACCGAGCCGCGCGAGTTCCGGCGCGTCGACGCCAAAACGGCTGGGCGGCTCTGCCGCGAAAGCCGGCGCCGCGCAACAGACCGCCGTCGCGAGCACTAGTATTTTTCTCATGCCAACTCCTGTATTGGTAGAGTTCGGTTCAATCAGGCCGCCGCGGGGGGCCTCCGAATCTGCAAGGGCTGGGGATCCGGTGTGCGGCGCGCGCAGGTGTCGCCGCCGACCACGATATCGACCCAACTGGCGAGCCCTAAACGATTCAGCAGCGCGTCGGCGAAGCGCTGCTGGTTGTTGGTGACCACGGCGCTGCGCACTCCCGCATCATGCAGGGCGCGTAGCGATGCAACGGCGCCCGGATATGGCTGCGCGCGGTCATCATTCGATTTCTCCAGCTCGCCATAGTAGTGAAAGAAGCGCTCGACCAGAATGTCCTGATTCGCTTCGTCTAATTCCAAGCCCTGCGCAGCCGCGGCGCGCTCAATCAGAATCGGCGCGCCGCGGCCGATCATGCGGCTGACCTCGCTCTCGGCCAAAGGCCGGCAACCGTGCCCGGCCATGGCCCGGTTGAGTGCCAGCGCAATATCCGCCACCGTGTCCAGCAGCGTGCCGTCGAGATCGAATAGTACCGCCGAAAGATGCCTGCCTCGCCACTGCGCGCCCACGACTCTAGGCACTGAGCGTAATGCTGACTGGGCAATGGTCGCTGCCCATGACGGTGGGGTGAATCGCAGCACTCTTCACCGCATCGCGCAACTGCGGCGAAACGAGAACGTAGTCGATTCTCCACCCGATATTACGCGCCCGCGAATTGGCGAAATGACTCCACCACGAGTAATGTCCATTGCCCTGAGTGAACAGTCGAAAGGTATCGACGAAACCCGCATCCACGAAATTCTGAAATCCCTTGCGCTCTTCGTCGGTGAAGCCCTTCTTGCCGCGATTCGGCTTAGGATTGGCCAAATCGAGTTCGGTGTGCGCTACATTGAGATCGCCGCAAAAAATGACCGGCTTGTGCTTTTCCAATTGCTTGCAATAGGCGAGAAAAGCCGGATCCCAGTGCTTGAAACGCAGGCCCAGGCGGCTAAGGTCGTCCTTGGCGTTCGGCGTATAAACCGTCACCACGTAGTATTTTTGAAATTCCGCCGTCATGACCCGGCCTTCCTCGGCGCTATCTCGCTGCAATTCGTCGGCGAAGGCGAAGCGCTTCGCGAATTCGCGAGGAAATCCGTTAACGACAGACAGAGGTTCCTGCTTGGAGAAAATCGCCGTGCCCGAGTAGCCCTTCTTCACAGCGGAATTCCAGTACTCACGATAACCCGGCAAATCGATCTCGAACTGACCGCGCTCGGCCTTGGTCTCTTGCAAACAGACGATATCGGGCCGATATTCTTCGAGAAATGGATGAAACAATTCCTTCTTGAGCACCGCGCGAATGCCGTTGACGTTCCAGGAAAAAATCTTCATTGCACATCTCATCTAATGACGAAGCGAGTCGATGCCCACATTATGCATGCTGGCGGCGGGACGCAGGAAGCAGCGGGTCCACGTACACAAATCGCGGGGAACGCTGTTTTGAATCGTGAAGCATGCGGACCGATTGGTCAAACGCATTCTTTTCCTCGACGGACAGCCGAAGTTGCAAGACCTTGGCAAGCTGTTCATCGGCGAGGACGGGAAAGAGATTTCACAGTGCGATATAAATCGCGAAATGGCCGCGCATCCCCCGCACCACGCCGCCATCGCGCACTGCGAATCAGTCAGGGACAACGTCACCGGTGAATTCAATGAGAGGGCTTGAACGCTAGCCGACGACGGCGCGCGATGCTTGTTCTACCGCAGGCTTCAGCCACTTTTCGAGCATGGTCGCGAGAACCGACCGATCAACGGGTTTGGCCAGAAAATCGTTCATGCCGCAGGCGAGCGCGCGCGCACGGTCTTCGGGGAAAGCATTCGCGGTCATTGCGATCACCGGAATCTCATGATCGAGAACCGCCGAGGCGGCATCGCGAATGATGCGCGTTGCTTCGAATCCATCCATTTCCGGCATCTGGCAATCCATGAGGACGAGGTCGTAGCGGGACTTGCCGAGGATGTCGATGGCCTCTCGCCCGTGTTTGGCCACATCCACTTGATGCCCGAGCTTGGCCAGCATGTAAACGGCCACCCTTTCATTGACGAAATTATCCTCGACCAACAGCAGGCGGCCCTGGCCGCGCCGGGCCGTTCCCTGAGCGGTCGATGCGACTGCGTCGACCAACACGGGTATCGTCGTCATCCCGGGTGCTGCCGCCAACCCTGGCGCTGATGCCAACTTGGCCGTTGGGGCTAGCCCCGACTCTGCCGCCAGTGCCGGCATCGCCTGGGGCGCCGCTGACGCCGACCCGTCGGTTTCTTTCTGCGCTTGTGAGGCCGGCGCGAGCGGCAGCGTGAACCAGAACGTGGACCCAATGCCGGGTTGGCTATGTACACCGATGGTGCCGCCCATGAGTTCCACCAGCGTCTTGCTGATCGCAAGGCCCAATCCCGTGCCGCCATAGCGCCGCGTCGTCGACGGGTCGGCTTGAGTGAAGCGCTCGAACATTCGATTCAATTGCCGCTGAGATATTCCGATACCGCTGTCGATCACGCTGATCCTGACCTGGGCTTCGTCGAGGCGAGATACCTCGATGCGAACCAGGCCGGTCTCGGTGAATTTAACGGCATTGGCCGCCAAATTGAGCACGACTTGCCGTAGGCGAACTGGATCTCCTTTTATAACTCTGGGCAGCGTCGTATCGTAGGACAGAGTCATGGTCAGCCCACGCTCGGTGATTGCCGACCGCAGAATCTTTCGTACCTCATCGCATACCGAGCACAGATCGAAGTCGATGTTCTCGACGGTCATTCGGCCCGCTTCGATCTTCGAGTAGTCGAGCACATCGTTGATGATGGTGAGTAATGCATCGCCCGAGCGCTGCACCGTCTGGGCAAATTCCCGCTGTTCGTCATTGAGCGGCGTTTCGAGTAGCAAGTTCGCGAAACCCAGCACCCCGTTCATGGGCGTGCGAATTTCGTGACTCATCATGGCGAGAAAATCGCTCTTCGCTTTCGACGCCGCCTCGGCTCGTTGCGCGTGGACCTCGGCCTGCTGTTTCGCATCGGCCAGCCGCGCTTGAATGACTAGATCGCGCCGCCGCGCCTGCGAAGCGATCCGGCTGAGTCGAATTACCACGAAGCCGGCGAGCACCGACAGCATGGCGACCGCGGCAAATGCGCCGATGCCGGCGCGGCGAATCGCGCCGATGCGCGCGTCGAAATCGCGCACCCACATGTCGACACCGATGACTCCGACAAAGCCGCCCGTCGAATCGAAGAACGGTGCGTACGCGCTCATATAGCTGCGCACAGCCTCCTTCACCGGCTCCTGGTTGACGGCCACCTCGTGCCGCTCGAGCGCGCGGCGCAGCGTCGGATCCAAGGTGTCATGCGGCGCCATAATGGGATCGGGCCGCTCGCTGTCGCCTTCGACGTGGTACAGATAGTCAGTGCCCAGGACGAAATAGATTCGATTCTTGTCCAGAATGGCCGTGTAGACATAGATGATGTCAGAAGTGGCTTTGTGAAATTTGGCGAGCGGTGCCAGCAGGTACAAATGATCGGGGCTGCCGGCCTGTGCTTGCGACTTGATCAGCCGGTGCCTATCACCATCGACCAGCGTCGCAGCAACACGCGCGAGCTGCACGAGCTCGGTGCGCACGGCGTCCAGCTGTGCCTCCCGCGCTGAATGTCCCAGGTACAACAACCCGAGAGACGAAATCAACATGATGACACTTCCCGCCAGCACCCCGTGCAGCAGCGGACCGTCGACGCGTCCCAATAGGCGTTTCAGAATGTGCATGGTCCACAAGAAGTATCGGCTCCCCGCAGCGAAGCTGTAGCTTACGAGCTTTGCGGGCAACTCCACTAGCGAGCGGGCGGAGAACTGCGACACTCATCAATATACGGAGCGGCCGCGCTTCAATTGGGCAATTTCTGCATCGCGATGGGTTTCAATCGAAGATTAGGGGATTGCCGGATCGTCAGTCTTCTGTTGCCACGCAACATTCACGTAGCGCTCGACGCGCATCGCGAGCGATATCGAGTTCGGAATAATGGGTGTGGCCAAGTCTGCAATCATTGGCCGCCTAGGTTCGCGCAGTGGCGGCGACCCAGGGTGTGCGCCCGCGTCGATCAGGCACGAGTGCCGGTGAACGTCGCCTTGCCCAGCAGGTGTTTGGCATCGCCGGTAATGCGGTCGGCCTCGACGGTGGCGGTAAATTTGAATCTCATGCGCACAGGTTTGGTTATCTTGGCCGACCAGCTGAGCTTGTTGCCCACCACCTCGCCATCGCTGATCGCGGCATGGTGCTCGCCGTCGGACAGCGATCCTGTCAAAACCGTCCCATCGGCCTTGAGTTCGAGCACCCCCGATTTATCACCCATCGGGGTCTTGATCGTGATATTCCATTTACCTTGCACCATATTCTTTATCTCTAGTGTCTCTTGAAGGCAGATCGGCGTGTTCTTTAGAGTCGCGCTTCCCCGAGCGCGTTACACGCAGCCCTGCGGCTGCCGCGGACAGGCGCCGCTGCGCGGGCAGATGACGCTGGCAGGCGAGTCCAGCGCCTCGGCGAGCCACGCGATGTTGAGCACCTGCGAGGCGGCGCGAATCGCGGCGGCAGCTCGCTCCGGAATCACTCCGTCGCCGCCCCCCTGCCGGCAGGCTTCCGCCACCGCGGCAACCATCTGCTCGCCGTCATAGCCCTGGGCATCGAGCGCCGGCAGCAGATCCACGCCCACGGACAGAACATGCACTTCGTCCAATGCGTCGCGGGTAACCAATGAATGGCAGCAGTACAGACGCGCACGTTTGCCATCCTGCATTACCGAAATCTGCGACTTCGGCTTCTGCGTCGGCGGTGAGGCCGGAGTGCTTTGCAATAGGCGAAACACCGCCCACCGCGGACAGGGATCGGACACCAGACTCATATTGCCCCAAGGCAAGGGGATGCCGTTGCCCCGATACACCGCGCGCAGGTAGCCTGGCGCGTAAGCGTCGAAGTAATGCCAATGCCGGTATGGCGAAACGGCGGTCATGCGGCGCATGACTAGCGCCGGCGTCACCCCCAATTTATGGCAGGCGGCGACGCTGTGCGCCTCGCGAATCAAGAAGCGCCGAAACGGCACGCGCGGGCACAGAAGTGCCCCGGCGAAAAAACTGCATTCGAAATCGCGCCAGGCATACAGCACATCCTGTGCACCCATGCCGGCGGCGGAGCCGGATAGTTCGCCGTCCGCCGATTGAATGGCGCTGTGCGGCGAAATGGCACCATCGCCATTGTGCAAAATCTTGTGGCCGATGAAGAACGCCAGTTCGTACTTCAGCCTTTCCTCTTGATTGCGCAAGCGCTTGTTGATCAGCACCTTTCCGGGCGCTTCGAATTGAGACCGAACCAGCGCCCCGCTCGGCTTGCGGGCATCGCCGTCGAACCATTGCACCTCCAGACCATGCCGCTTGCAAATCGCCATTACGGCGTCCAGTGTCAGCGGCATCTCACGCTGTCCGCAAGCCTCGGCCGCGCGCTCGATGTCGGGGAAATTATTGTGGCGAGTCTCCTGCCAGACGCGTATAAGCAATTGTGCGAATTGCCGGCCGGTGGTGCCGGTTTGCGATAGCAGCTCCGGCAGGGCGTTTTGGAGCAGCTCATGCGAAAACAGAAATGCAGGCTCCAGAGGCATGGCCTCCAGGCCTCCCCGTTGGCGCTGTGCCGGGGCAGCCTCCACCTCCGTGTTCTCGTCGAGAAACCAGCGGGCTTCCTTGCTGAAGATCCCAGCAAGCATCTGCAGCATGTTGGCCGAGGGCATGCGTTTACCCGTCTCCACCATGCTCAAGTAGGACACCGAAGGGGCCCCCGCCGCGTCGATTTGCACGCAGCGGGCAGAGAGCTCATCCAAGGTCAGGCCATTGCGCTTACGCAGCGAGCGCAGCTTAGTACCGAGAAAATGCCCCTGCCTGATCAATCCTGCCATGTCGCACCGTGGTGAAATTCACACTGTCAAATTTCTAATGTGTAAATACGCGCTCCACGTACTTTAAACTGCCGGCTTCCCGACACGCAAGCGGGCGTGTTATTTGCACCCTAGGAGAATTGAATTGAGCGACAAATCGATCCACCGTTGGTCCGGCATACAACGCCCTTACAGCACCGCCGACGTGGCGCGTTTGCGCGGTTCAGTGCACATCGAATACTCGCTGGCGCGATTGGGCGCCGAGAAATTCTGGCGCCAGCTGCACAGCGAACCCGTGATCGCGGGCCTGGGCTGCATGACGGGAAATCAGGCCATTCAAACGGTGCAAGCGGGCTTAAAAGCGATTTACTGCTCAGGTTGGCAAGTCGCCGGTGACGCCAATACCGCTGGCGAAGTGTACCCGGACCAGAGTCTGTACCCCGTCGACTCGGTGCCGAAAATGGTGGAGCGCATCAACAACACGTTGCTGCGAACCGACCAAATTCATCACCTGGAAGGTAAATCCGACATCGACTGGGTGGTCCCCATCATCGCCGATGCCGAAGCCGGTTTCGGCGGCAATCTCAATGCCTTCGAGTTGACCAAGGCGTTGATCCGCGCCGGCGCGGCTGGCGTGCACTTTGAAGATCAGTTGTCTTCCGCCAAGAAATGCGGACACCTCGGCGGCAAGGTCCTAGTCTCAACCGCCGAGGCCATCAACAAGCTGGTGGCCGCGCGTCTGGCTGCCGATGTACTCGACGTGCCCACGGTGATCATCGCCCGCACCGATGCCGACGCCGCCGACCTGCTGCTCACGGATCACGATGCGCGCGACGCACGTTTCCTGACCGGTCAACGCTCCACCGAGGGCTTCTTCTACGTCAAGGCTGGCATTGAACAGGCCATCGATCGCGGCCTATCCTACGCACCGTATGCAGATCTATTGTGGTGCGAGACGTCCAAACCCGACATGGCCGAAGCCAAGCGCTTTGCCGATGCCATTCACGCCAAATTTCCCGGCAAACTGCTGGCCTATAATTGCTCGCCCTCATTCAACTGGCAGGCCAAGCTCGACGCGGCGTCGATGAAGCGATGGCGCGAAGATCTCGCGGCCATGGGCTATCGCTTCCAATTCATAACGCTGGCCGGCTGGCACGCCTTGAATCTGTCCATGTTCGAACTGGCATCGGCCTATCGGGCCGACGGCATGCTGGGCTACTCCCAACTGCAACAGCGCGAGTTCGGCCAGGAGGGCGCCGGCTACCGGGCGGCCAAGCACCAGGCCTTCGTCGGCACCGGCTACTTCGATGCCGTGCAAACCGCGATCAGCTTAGGGAAGCATTCCACCGGCGCTATGGCCGGCAGCACCGAGACGGAGCAATTCACCTCCCCGGTGAAATCGGGCCCGCAGCGCGCGGCATCTTAGGGGAGCGTGCGCATGAGTGCCGCCGTCACTTCCACCGCGACGAAGGACGGCGTCACTGCGAAAGATCACGCCGCGCTGATCGCGGAACATTTTCGCCTTTACAATGAGGAATTCGGGCGAATAACGCGGCGCTCGGCGCTGAACTTTCTAGCGGAGGATTGGCAGACGGCGCAGCTCGATGCGGTAGCCCGCATCGAGCTCTACGAGCAGCGGGTAGCGCGCGGTGTGGCGGCGCTCGCAGCCCAACTGCAGTCGAAGCGCACCGATGTGGCTTTCTGGACCGACATCAAGCGCGCCTACGAGATGATCGTCGCGCGGCGGCCCGACAGCGACTTCTACCGTACATTTTTCAACTCGATGACGCGCGATCTATTCGGCACGGTAGGCGTCAACCCCGATGTGGAATTTTGCGCAACCAGCGTGGGCCGCGCTTCCGGCGCGGTGCCGATTCGCGTTTATCGAGTGGGCGGCTCATTGCCGACGGCCGTGCGCGAAATCCTCACCGATTTACCCTTCGGTGCGGCAATCGGCGATCCGGATGCAGCGGTGCATCGCATCAGCGCGGAAATCGGCCGCTACTTCCAGAGCGGGCGGCACAGCGGCCACCCAGAGTCCATCGAGCTGATCGAACCCGTGTTCTATCGTGGCATGCAGGCCTTTGCCGTCGGGCGCCTGATCGGCGATGGTTCCATAACACCCCTTGTTCTGGCCTTCACCAACTCGTCCCAAGGGGTGCGGGTCGATGCCGTCATTTTGTCGCTTGCCGATGTGGGTTCACTGTTCGGCTACGCACGTTCCTATTTTCACGTCGATCTGCCGGTGGTCAGTGCGGCGATCACTCTGCTGCGCTCCTTCATGCCGCGCAAATCCATCGACGAGCTGTACACAGTGCTCGGCCGTGCAAAACAAGGCAAGACGGAGCGCTACTTTGCGCTGCATAGGCACCTGGATAAATCCATCGACAGTTTCGTGCATGCCCCGGGTGAGCGCGGCCTGGTAATGATAGTGTTCACCCTGCCCTCCCACGATCTGGTGTTCAAGGTGATTCGCGACCGCTTCGGGCCACCCAAGACCAGCACACGCGAGGATGTAATCGATCGCTACCAATTCGTGTTCCGGCATGACCGCGCCGGGCGCCTGGTCGACGCGCAGGAGTTCAAGCGCCTGCGGCTGCCGCGCGCACGCTTCATGCCTGCCTTGGTCGAGGAACTTTTGAACGAGGCTAGCGAAAGCTGCCGGATCGAAGGCGAGGATTTGATCGTCGAACACTGCTACATCGAGCGCCGCCTGCGGCCGCTGAATTTATTCCTACGCGAGGCCGAGCCCGCCGCAGCCGAGTCCGCCATCGTTGACTACGGCGATGCCCTGCGCGACTTGGCCGCCAGCAATGTGTTTCCCGGCGACTTGTTGCTGAAGAATTTCGGTGTGACCAGCCACGGCCGCGTGATCTTCTACGACTACGACGAAATCTGTCTGGTGACCGATTGCGTGTTCCGCGATCTACCTCAGGCAAGCTGCGAAGAAGAGGAAACCAGCGCCGAGCCCTGGTTTCACTACGGGCCGCACGATGTGTTCCCGGAACAATGGCTGCCTTTCCTGTGCATTCCGCCGGCGCTCAGCGCCGTGTTCACCCAGCACCATGCGGATCTCCTGACGGCCGCATGGTGGCGCGTTCAGTCGGAACACTGCCACGGCGCTACTATTATCGGTTGAGCATCCCTTTCGGTTCGCCTATCTCCCGCCAAGCAGTCAGGTCTCCGAACTCGGGACACAGCTCGGCGGCTACTGCTTCTTTGCCGAGCCCCGCTTTCGCGCCGGCTTTCGGCGGCCGATTAGTGATGGCGACGGCGCAGGCAGTGGATCGAAGCGCGCCCCGAGGCGATAGCGGCTTCCGGGATGCGTGAGAAGCGCGTAGGAGGCAACCAATCCCCTAGACCACGTTCGGCGGCGCAAGAACAGGCAGGGCTCGTCCTTGGGGATGCGCAGCAATTTCTGGGTGCGTGGCGGCGGTCGAATCGCTTCGACCGTGTGCTCCACCCGGTCGAGCGGCCCCATCGACATGAGGTACGCGTTCGTCGTGATGTTGCTGAAGTCCTGCTTCAGATACCTAGGTGCGAATTCGGGATTGACGAATCGATCCTCGAGCTGCACCGGCCATGAGCCGTCAAAATGCACGACCACGGAATGATACACCGGGTTGCCGGCCCGCATCCCGATCGCTGCCGCCACTTCGTGAGTCGCCTCCGCTTCGTGCATGACATGCACTTCATTTGAGTGAGTGTGCCCACGCCGCCGGATGTCGTCGGCGATATTGTGCAGCTCCAGGAGGTCGAGTTGCGGGCGGACTTCCGCGACGAATGTACCCGCTCCCGGCGTTCGGACAATCAGTCTTTTTTGCATCAGGTCGTGCAGCGCTCGATGCACCGTCGGACGGCTCATGCCAAATTGAGTAACGAATTCGAACTCCGTGGGCATCCGGTGCCCTTGCAGCCATTTCCCCGACACGATGCGGTCGATGACATAGCGCTGGAGTTGCTCGTACAGAGGCAGCTTGACGGCTTGTTTGACGGTTGACATAAATGCCATTGCCGCGGATCAGCGGTCCGTTTCCGGGGAGCTGATGCGAGCGTAGAACGTAGCTGCCGGGGTCACCTTCACGAATGCTGCGGCCCGCCTCTCGTTCGACTCCGCCGACACGCGCGCGGGATCCACCTTGAGCGGCACCGCCTTGCGCAGGGCGACCCACGCCGCTGTCGGCGCCGGCCCGAAAGATCGCTTGGGTTCCTGTGCCTTGCGCACATCCAACCAAAGACTCGCTCTCAGTAGATCAAGCCCCAGCAAATCCAGAGTGGTAGCCACGGCAGCCCGAGCGCGCTGCACCTTGACGCGTGTCTGAGCTTGCAGATCCTCGACCGTGGACTCCAGTGCGCTGCCAAACGGCGCCACCGGATTCATCAAGCTCTGGATCTCCTGCTGCAAGTCAACCGGCGTATACCCATTGTCTTCGCTCGGTAGGCCGGTCAACACATCTGAGGCGGCCACCACGGTAAAGAATGGGTTGCGGAATCGCTCGATCCGAAGCATGACCGCAATGTCCATGTTGGCCAGTGCTATTACGAAGTTCTCGAGCTTGTTGGCCATCGGGTAGGGGTCCCAGTTCGCGTTCGAGACGATGTAGCCATGCAGTCCGTGACTTAGTACCCCGCCCTTCACGTAATACTGCATCATCTGCGGCGTTGCTAGCTCCCAGGAATCCTGCGGTCCCAAGCCCACGCGCACGGCCGGATTGTGATCGGAGGAATTCGCCTGGAACACGACGGCATCTTTCAATGCGGACCACTCCTCCCAAGCGGCGGCCTGACGTATGGATGAAGCTCTCAAGCTCTCCGGATCCTGAATAATGCGCTTAGGGTCGGCGTCGAAAAGATAGCTACCTCTGATCATGTCAAGCACGCGGGCAGCGTCCCAATTCAGCCACTTTCCGGGTCTGTCACGCTGCACGACGGCGCTGAGCGGAGTGATGCTGCTATTCATGCCATTGAGGTCCATGGCATAGATCAAATCGGCCCACTCGAGGGCGAGACGGGCATCGTTCACCAACAGCGCCGCCTGCCCGGTGGCGTAAGCGTCGCTGCTCGTGAGCGCATTTTCGTCTGCCCCAAAGGGTTGGATGGGCTTCAATCCGGCCCGCCCCAGGGCTTGCGCGGCCGGCATCCGCACGCCCTGATAGTAAGCCTCACCCGCACCTACCATCGTTCCGGCGACGTTGCCCAACTGTGCAAGATCCCCTTCACCCAACGTACCGCGCGACTGCACCACCGGCGTGATGCGCTTGTTCAGTAGGTCAAGCAGCATCTGACTGACCTGGGGGCTTGGCGCGTTGTAGCTCATTGCATTCGCCCGCACGACCATCATGGCACGAACGACCTCTTCCTCTGCGACTTCGGGACCGAACCCCGCCCGGGCACCGCGGCGAAAACTATCCGCCTGCTCCTGTTCAACTTTAGGTCTGTTTTCAGTCGCCATTGCATCGCCGGCAAAAAGCACCGTCTCTCTCTGGTCGCCGGTGCCACGATTGAACCAGTAGACCGACACTCCCTCCGCCGCCGCCTCAAGCAACAGGCCATAGTTATCCGCCTCGCGTTGCCGGGCATCGGCGCCTAGCGCCACCTTCGCCCCGTAACGGGCCACACTCACGATTTGCTCGATGGTCAAGTCATGGCCGTTAAGCGTCACGGCCTGATCGCCCATTGTCGGAACGATCGGCGTATATGTCTCGGCCGCGAACGTGAATGCCGTGACGCAACTGACACCCAAGGCGAGCAACGTGCTGAGTGCTAAGCGATGATGGCGGGGAAGTCGGCTGTGCATGTTCAGTCTCTTTGGTCTGCGTTGATCGAAGCTTCGGTCGCGTGCTGCCGACTGCGAGTTTATACATACATATAATTTGTTTGACAAGGCAAACTCTAGTGACTACTCTGATATGAGCCGGTTTATTGATCGATCATTGATTCACTATGGTGTGGAACGACAGACGCGCCGCGGGCGAGAAGGCTGCAGTAAGATGATTATTTCGGACGCAGCGATCGAGGATTTCCAAAAAAACGGCGTAGTAGTACTGCGCGGGGTATTCCGGGATAGGGTCGCCGCATTGGCGCAAGGTGTGGCGCAGGTCATGGCGCATCCGAGCCCCCTTGAGCGGTCCTACCAACCCAAGGATGGCTCAGCGCCGTTCTTTCAAGATTATTGTAATTGGCAGCGAATTGCGGCGTTTCGCGCCTTCATTTTTGACTCGCCGGCCGCATCGCTCGCTGCTCGCTTGATGGGCTCGACGACCTCACGATTCTTCCACGACCACGTACTTGTCAAAGCGGCGGGAAACAGCACGGTCACGCCATGGCATCAGGACCAGCCATACTACTGCGTTGAGGGCAGCAGCGTCAGTTTCTGGACCCCGCTCGATCCCGTGGCCAAGTACATGTCGCTGGAGTGCGTTGCGGGTTCGCACCGTTGGAATGCCTCCGGCTACCGCCCGAAGCGGTTCGACGGTACGTCGTTGTATGCAACCGATGATTTTGAAGAGATACCGGACATCGACGCACAGCGAGAACATCTCACCATCCGTGCCTGGGATATGGAGCCGGGAGACACCGTGGCGTTCGATTTCCGTACCATCCACGGCGCCCCGGCGAATACGTCGGCGGCGGTTCGGCGAGTATTCTCGTCGCGATGGGTCGGCTCAGACGCTCGCTTTGTACGCCGCGGCGCTTCAGGCTCGCCACCCTTTCCACATCTCACACTGGCAGACGGCGCTCCGTTCGACGCACCTGAATTCCCACTGGTTTTCGGCGCATGACCTGCCGTGCGGAGACGCAGCCGGCACCTCTGCGCGACTCCATCGGAAAAGGACCGATGAACTCTTTTCAGGTTGTGGCCATCGCGGTTTGCGTCGGTCTCAACATGCTGGACGGCTTCGACATTCTCTGCATGTCGTTCGCTGCCTCGGGCGTCAAGGCAGATTGGCGGCTGCTGGACGGCCAGCTCGGCGCGCTGCTGAGCGCGGGGCTCGTTGGGATGGGGCTTGGCTCCCTGACGCTCGGACCATGCGCCGACCGCTGGGGACGCAGGGTCATTGTTCTGCTATCGGTCGCACTCGCCGGGCTTGGCATGCTGTGCTCCGCGGCCGCGCCTGGCTTCTTCACTCTATTGGTCCTGCGAGTGCTGACCGGAATCGGCATCGGCGGCACGATTGCGAGCGTCGCGGTGGTCGTCTGCGAATATTCCCCGGATCGCTGGCGCGCCACGGCCCTGGCGGTGTACGCCACCGGTTATTCAATCGGCGCGACGATCGGTGGCGCGCTGACTGCGCTGGCCATTCCCCGCTACGGCTGGCGTTCCGCATTCGCGATCGGCGGGGCGATGTCGCTACTGTTGCTGCCGCTCGCCTGGCGGCGCCTTCCAGAGTCGCTCGATTTTCTGATCATGCGGCGGCCGCCGTCTGCACTGCGATCCGTGAACGCACTGCTGGCCTCGATGCGCCGGCCAGAGATAGCAGCGCTGCCCGAACAGATGGCCGCGACAGGTCGAGCTGCCACGCTGGGCTCACAGCTCGCGCTGCTGATGACGCGCACGACCGGACTCCTGTGGGTCGCATTTTTTTGTACGATGGCCGGTTTCTATTTCATCGTTAGCTGGACGCCCCGACTCTTGACCGCGGCGGGCCTCAGTGCGAAGCAAGGCATGACGGGGGGCGTACTGCTGAATCTCGGCGGCATTGCCGGCTGCGCACTGTTCTCTGTGGCCGTTGCGCGCGCCGACGCACTCCGGCTCCTCATGGGCGTGCTCATCGGCAGCGCCGTGCTCAGCGCCACGTTTGGATTGGCGATGACCAGGCTCGACGCCTCCTTGTGGACAGCCTTGCTGCTCGGCAGCATAGTGAATGCCGCGATGGCTGGCCTCTACGCCGTTGGCCCACCCTTGTATCCGACTGCGGTGCGCGCGACCGGCATGGGATGGGCGATCGGCATCGGCCGTTTCGGCGCCATCCTGGCGCCGCTTGCGAGCGGCGGTCTCCTCGAGCATGGCTGGTCACCGCAGCAGCTTTATTACCTGTTTACTGCGCCCTTCGCCATCGCGGCGGTGGCGATACTCGTCCTCGGCCGACTCGGCGGCGGATTTCCTATGGATTCAAATAACGCCGCGGTGTCGGCAAGCCGCGCCGCACGCGCGCGAGTGTACTGAACACTGGCGATTTGATACTGCTGCCCCGCGGTCAGCGTGGCATAAAACGTCGTCGCTCCAAGCGTGTATCGTGACTCGGTGTCGCGTTGCGCGGCGCCGGCCGCGGCCGCGGCGCGCTCGACCTGGACCAGTGTGTTAGCGTCCTCATCGAGCGACACCAGAGTATCCGCAACATTCTTAAACGCTGCCAGCACGGTCTGTTTGTACTGCGCCACAGCGGCATCGTAAGTGGCTGCGTACTGATGCTTGCGAGCGACCAGCGCGCCGCCGTGAAACAGCGGCTGGGTCAAGCTCGCAGCCACGCTCCAAATCACTCCTGCGGGCGAGGTGAAGGTCGACCAATCGAAGCCCCCACGGCCATACGACGCCGACAGGGTTAACGATGGGAACATCGATGCCGTCGCCGCGCCGGCCTCATCCGCCGTCGCCCGCACGGTCGCCTCCGCCGCTAGAATGTCGGGCCGCTGATGCAGCAGATCGGTCGGAACCGAGACGGGCACATGATCGGGCAGATGCAGCTCTCCTAACGACAAGGGGACAGGCGCCCGATCCGGCGTGCGTCCCAACAACACAGCCTGCGCGTGGCGTACCGCAAGCGCCTGTGCCCGCAGTGTCGGCAGCGATGCCGCCGCATTGGCGGCATCCTGTTCCGCAGCCAGCATTTCGTCGTGCGATGCGCTGCCGAGCGCGTAACGCGCCGTCGTTTGCCGGGCACGCTGTTCGCCCAGCGCGACCAATCGTTCGGTTGCGGCAACTTGTTCCTGCAGCGAGGCCGCGTTGATGGTCGCCACGACGATATTGGTGGCGAGCGCGCGCCGAGTCGATTCGAGCTGGTAGGCCTGCAGCTGGACCTGCCGCGCCAGGGCGCGATCCGCGAGCACCGCCGCGCCGAAGAAATCGAAGGTGTACGAGGTCTTCACTTCCGCGGCGAATATGTTTTCGAGGAAGGTCTGCTGCGGTAAAGTTGGGATGCCGAGCGCCCGTTGACGCGTCGGGCTGAAGCCCGCATCGACGCTGGGTATCACCGACTGGCCGATCTGCACACGCAGACCTTCACGCGCCGCCTGCAGCGTACTCTGCGCGGCGGCCAGCGAGGGGCTCTTGTCCAGCCCCTCCTCCACCAAGGCATTCAGTGCATCCGACTGATAAAGGGTCCACCACTGAGCGATGGGTCTCCCAGCGTTCGTCAACTGCTGCGCAACGCCGTCGGCCAGAGGTAGTTGCGCCGGCTGAACGTCCGCCGCGTAGTGCCCGGGCGAGGGCATCCGCGGCGGCTCGCGATCCGGCCCGAACGCGCCGCACCCAGCCACGCCCACACTGAGGAACGCCACCCTGATGAAGGCCAGCGGTGTGCCTCCCGCCGGATCGATTTGCGTCATCATACCGTCACCCCCTGCGTAATCTCGTCCCGCCGAACACGGAACCACAGCGCGTACAGCGCCGGCAGGTAGAACAACGTCAGCACGGTCGCCACTGTGATACCGCCCATCAGCGCGGTAGCCATAGGACCGAAGAAATTACTACTTAGCAGTGGAATGAGCGCGAGGACCGCCGCCGCCGCGGTCAGCGTGATGGGGCGGAAACGCCGCACCGTTGCACCGATCACCGCTTCGAAAGGGCTGTGTCCCATGCGGATGTCCTGTTCGATTTGGTCCACGAGGATTACTGAATTGCGCATGATGATCCCGAACATAGCGATGGTTCCGAGCATGGCCACAAATCCGAACGGCATGCGGAACAGCAGTAGGGCCGCCACCACCCCGATCAAGCCCAGCGGCGCCGTGAGCACCACCATCAGTACGCGGCTAAAACTCTGCAGCTGAACCATCAGCAGCACCAACACGGCTACCACCAGCAGCGGCATTTGCGCATTGATCGAACCCTGCGCCTTTGCGTTCTCCTCGACGGCTCCACCGATCTCGATTCGGTAGCCCACGGGCAACCGCTGGCGCAGCGTGGCGAGCGCCGTGTCGACCCGCGTCGTCACGTCTATTCCCTGCGCACCCTGCTGCACGTCGGCTTGCACGGTAATCGTCGGCTGCCGATTGCGCTCCCAGACCACTCCGTATTCCAGTCCGTAGGTGAAACGGCCAAGAGCCGCCAGCGGCACCGCCGTCCCGCTCTGCGATGAAATGGCCAGACGTTCGATTTGCGAGGGGTCAACGCGGTCGCGTTGCGGCGCGCGCAGGTCTACGCCGATGAGCTTGTCGCGCTCACGGAACTGCGTGATAGTAAAGCCGGTCAGCGACATCTGCAGATAGTTCGCGATATCCTGCGATGAGATATTGAGCTGACGGGCCTTGGTCTGATCGACTTCAAAGTGCACCGAGCGCTCCGCTGGCTCGTCCCAGTCGAACTGCACGTTGGCGGTGTCCGCATTGGCGCGCAGAGCCAAGGCAACTTCTTCCGATAGCCGCCGTACCGTAACGATCTCCGGTCCGCTGACCCGAAACTGCACCGGAAAGCCGATGGGCGGTCCATTCTCCAGGCGGCTGATCCGAGTACGAACCGATGAGTATTCGGTGCGCAGCACTAGCGTGAGAGCCGTGGCCAGCTTTTCGCGGTCCTTGACGCTGTTCGCCGTCACGACGAATTGGGCAAAGTTAGGCGCCGCGAGCTGCTGATCCAGCGGCAGGTAGAAGCGCGGCGCGCCGGCGCCGACGAAATCTATGTAGTGATCTATTTCCGGGCGCTTGGCCAGCGTGGACTCGAAGCGCTGCGCCTCGCGCATGGTGGCGGCCAGCGAGGCGCCTTCCGGCAATCGCAGGTCGACCAATAGCTCGGGGCGATCCGAACTGGGGAAGAACTGCTGGGGTACGAGCTTGAACCCCGCAAGCCCCACCACGAACAGCGCCAGCGTCACGCCCAGCACCAATCCGCGGCGGTCGACGCACCAGCCGATCCAGCCGCGCAGCCGGCGGTAAAATTTAGTGTCGTAAATATCGTGGTGCTCGGTGGGCACCACAGTGGAGAATGCTTCCGCATCGCGGTGAAATCCGAACGCACGGCGCGTCGGATGTTCGGACAGGATGCGGTAGCCGAGCAGCGGAATCACGATGACCGCGGCCAACCACGACAACAGCAGTGCAATCGCCGACACTTCGAATATGGAGCGCGTGTACTCGCCGGTTGCCGACTTGGCAAGCGCGATCGGCAGAAAACCCGCTACCGTGACCAGAGTGCCGGTGAGCATTGGAAAGGCGGTGCTGGTGTAGGCGAATGCGGCCGCACGCAAACGGTCGTAGCCTTGTTCGAGTTTCACCGCCATGGTCTCGACCGCGATTATCGCGTCGTCGACCAATAGCCCGAGCGCAAGGATCAGTGTACCCAGCGACACCTTGTGCAGGCCGATGTGGAACAGATACATGCACAGCGCGGTCGCCGCCAGCACTAATGGTATGGAGATCACCACCACCATACCGGTGCGAAAGCCGAGGCTGATTAAGCTGACCACCAGCACGATGGCGATCGCCTCGGCCACAGCCTCGACAAAATCGTCGATCGAATGCCCGACCGCATGGGGCATGCTGGCCACTTCGGTAAGCTTGAGTCCGGCGGGAAGCGACGCGCGCAAGCGCGCCGTTTCCACGCCCAGCCTCTTGCCAAGCGCAATGACGTCGCCCGAGGCCGCCATCGTGACGCCCATCCCCAGCACGGCCTGACCGCCGAAGCGCATATACTGGCTTGCGGGGTCCGTGTACCCGCGAGTGATGGACGCAATGTCGCCGAGGCGAATACTCCGGCCGTTCACTCGAATGAGGGTATCCGCCAGCTTGTCCACGTCTTGGAACTGGCCGCTCGGCCTGACATAAACTCTATCATCGACAGTGGTGAACAGCCCGGCGCCGGACACCGAATTTTGCGCATCGACTGCATCGGCGATCTGCTGCGGCGTCAGGCCCAGTTTCGCGAGCTGCGCATTGGGGATTTCGATATAGACGCGCTGCTCTTGATCGCCGATAAAGTCGACCTTGTTGACGTCCTGGACGCCCAGCAACTCGGTGCGCAAACGCTCGGCGTAGTCGTGCAACTGCGCGGGCGAGTAGCCATCGCCTTGCAGCGCATAAAGATCGGTATACACGTCGCCGAACTCGTCGTTGAAGTAAGGCCCCTGCACTCCCGCGGGCAGCGTATAGGCGATGTCGCCGACTTTCTTGCGGACCTGGTACCAGGTGTCCGGGACCTGGGACGGCGGCGCCGCATCCTTGATAGTAAAGAACAGCGTCGACTCGCCCGGCCGTGAATAGCTGCGTAGAAAATCGACGTCCGGAGTCTCCTGCAGCTTGCGGGCGATTCGATCGGTTACTTCCTCCTGAACCTGGCGCGCGGTGGCACCGGGCCAGAGCGTCCGGATTACCATGACTTTGAAAGTAAACGGCGGGTCTTCGGACTGCGCCAACCTGCGATAAGACAACACACCAAACAGAGTCACCAACGCCAGAATGAATATTATCAGCGACTGATGCCGCAACGTCCAGCTCGATAAATTGAAGCTGTGACTGTCTGGATGATCCGGGCTCATTGCGCGACGCCTTCGCTTTCGCCGTTGAACAAGGGCTTCACCTGGGTCACCCGCTGACCGGCATAAACGGTATGCACACCGGCCAGCACCACATTGTCGCCATCCTTCAACCCGCCCGCGACCAGGCTGCTGCGCTCGCCGTAACTGCGAACGGTCACGGGCCGCAACTCCAACGTCGAATCATTGGGACGAATCACCCAGACCGCCGGGTCGCTGCCATGGTGAAAAATGGCGGTGGCCGGGACCTTAAAAATGGGCGCATCGGCCGTGCTGCCGGCCGCCACGTGCGACAGTGTCGCCTCGCCGGTCATGCCGATTCGCACCGCGTCCGTGGGTTGGTTCAGGGTCAGTTTGACGCGATAGGTGCGGCTTTGCGGATCGGCCGCGGGCGCCACTTCGCGCACCCTCGCCTGGAAGTTATGTCCCGGCAGTGCCGCAAATGTGACGCGCGCGGTTTGGCCGACGACAATTCGGCCCAGGTCGCCGGCAGCGGCGTCCAGGTTAATGTCGATGTCCCCCGTCCAGGCGAGCCCGTAGACGGCCTGACCGGCGGATACGACTTGACCGGTATCCGCATTTTCACTGGTGATTACACCGTCGTGGTCGGCTATCAACGCGTTATATTGCAGAGTGTTCCGCGCCATCACCCGCTGCGCCGCCGACTGCTCGCGTCCGGCCAGGGCCGCTGCGTAGGCATCCTGCGTTTGTTCCAGCTGATTGGCGGCGATCAGGTTCTGTGCGAACTGTGCTTGGTCGCGGTCGAGCTGCTGTTTCGCGAAGGCCAGCCGGTGTTCGGCGGCATCGAGCGTCGCCTGCGCGCTGACTGCCTGCTTGTCTGCATCGACGGCATCGAGCCGCGCCACAATCTGTCCCTTATGAACTAAATCGCCGAGCCGAACTTTGCGTTCGATCAGCTTTCCGGCCACACGGAAGGACATGGCGTTCGAGTAACGCGCGGCGGCGTCCGCGGGATAGCGAATGCCGTCGCCAGCACCGGAACCTAAAGAGGACAGCACGGGCAACGCCAACACTATCGCGGGCGCCGCTGCGGGTGGCGCCGGGTGGTTGCAGGCGCCGAGCGCCAACACCGCGAAGGCCGCCAAGGATGCAGCGGACAGCGAGCGTCGGGGGGCACGGAAAATCAGGGCGGTCAAAATCATGTTAACTCCTTACAGGCGATGCGAGGGCGTGGTCGTGGCGCGCCTAGAATCGCAGTTGCTCCTAGTCACTTGTATATAAACTAGACATGTGTCAATTTCAGGTCAAAAAAATCAACTTTTGTTGGAGGCAGGAGTGCTCTGGGCGATCTCGCGTATCAGTCCCAAGGCATAGTCGCCGAAGGCGGGAATGGCGACCCCATACCTCGCCAATTCGTTGCCTTTGGCCATGGCCAATTGAATGAGGCCGTGCGTGAATGCCCAGAGGGTAACCGCGAACATTACCGGCTCACCGATATCCGGGCGCACGCTGCCGTCGCGCATACCGGCCTCGATGGCCTGCACAACGGTAGCGATGGTCTCATCCCCGGCTGCGCGGCAGGCACCCTCGTGCGACCCCGGATCAATGGCGACGGAATGTGCCTGAAAGCGCGTGCAGAAGTCGAAATAATGAGGAAATTCATAGGCATATCCCATATAAGCCCGGCCGATTGCCTCGACCTTGTCTATGCCCAACACATGGCCCGCGGCGGCTTGGATAAAACGATCCCGGACTAGGCCCATGGCGCGCTCGCCGATGGCGAACAACAGGTCTTCTTTGTCGCGGAAGTACACATACACCAGGGCACGCGACAGCCGCGCACTACGCGCCACTTGGTCAACCGTCAAGCTCTCCCAACCCTGCTTGGCATACAAGGCTTCCGCGGCATCGAGAATCTCGGCGCGCCGGCGCTCCTTTTCCTCTCCGCGCCGCTGGGCAATATAGGACATATCTGAACGATAGATAGTTATTGACACTATGTCAATAGAACTCGATCTCGCCACACCCGCTATCAAAGATCCTTGATCAAAATAAGTTTGAAAACGCGATGCTCCGAAGCCGCCGACAGACCGGCGCCCAATCCCGCTTCAATGGCGAGCCAGCGAGTGTGTATGTCGACCACGGAGAACAATTGGTGCGATTGCTTGGACGCCGCAAGAAAATGCCTTATGCGGCCGAAGTCGTCGTACTCCTCAAGCGCCAGCTTAATGGCATCGGAAACTTTTACGGCAACGCGGGTAGCAGGTACAAATTCCCGATCCGCCGCGTCGGGGGAGACGAACAGGGCCCGCAGCTTGAGGCCGTTGTACGCAACGCCGTTGTCGCGAGTAATCGAATACAGCGGGAAATACACTCCGGCTTCGAACCAAGGCGCGACGCCCTAGGCCCATTCGCTGACCCCATTCAATGACTTGTCCGGCACGATGGCGCCGGGAAAGCCGGGCGTGTTGCTGCCGCTGGAAATAAAATTATTGTGCCAAGTTAAATTGAAAACGCCGGGCGCGGCAATCGCGGCGTCATAGACCTGAATCTCGTCCGTTTGCGCCGCAGCGCGTGATGCGTATCCCAGGGAGAACAGAATAACCGCCGCCCCAACCAACCGCTGATTGATTCTCATTACGTCGCGCTCGAATTTTCACTAAGGGACTCAACATACTTCACGCCGTGGCTGGAACCGGTTGTAAATTCCGATCGACAAGCCCGTGCATTGCTACTCCGCTAATCAGGCCACACCCAGTCCCTGATTTCCGGCATGTCTTGCCCGTAGCGGTCGATGTAGCATTTGTGCTCGATCAATTTATCCCGCAGTTGCTGCTTCAGATATACGCCTGGGCTGCCCGTCTGCGGCAAGCGGCTGATGGCATCCATGACCAAGTGGAAACGATCCAAATCGTTCAATACCGTCATATCGAAGGCGGTAGTGATGGTGCCCTCTTCCTTATACCCGCGCACATGCAGATTCTTGTGGTTGTGGCGGCGGTAAGTCAGGCGGTGAATCAGCCAGGGATAGCCGTGGAAAGCGAAGATGACCGGCTTATCCCTGGTGAACAGCGAGTCGAACTCGCTGTCGCTCAAACCGTGTGGGTGCTCTGACGGTGGCTGCAGCTTCATGAGATCGACGACGTTGACCACTCGCACCTTTAGCTCCGGGAATTGCGCGCGAAGGATGGACACCGCCGCCAGCGTCTCGAGCGTCGGCACATCGCCAGCGCAGGCCATGACCAGATCCGGCTCGTTGCGCTGATCGTTGCTGGCCCATTGCCAGATCCCAATACCTTCGCTGCAATGTTTGACGGCCGCTTCCATGGTCAGCCATTGCGGAGCCGGATGCTTTCCCGCCACCACTACATTGACGTAGTGGCGGCTTCGCAAGCAATGATCCATCACCGACAGCAAGCAATTGGCGTCGGGCGGGAGGTACACGCGCACGATCTCGGCCTTCTTGTTCACCACATGGTCGAGGAAGCCGGGGTCTTGGTGAGTGAAGCCATTGTGGTCCTGTCGCCAGACATGCGAGCTCAGTAGGTAATTCAGCGATGCGATCTTGCGCCGCCACGCCAGCCCCGCCGTGACCTTCAACCATTTGGCGTGCTGATTGAACATCGAGTCGACGATATGAATGAAGGCTTCGTAGCAATTGAACAGGCCGTGCCTTCCGGTGAGCAGATATCCCTCGAGCCAACCTTGGCATTGGTGCTCGCTCAGCATCTCCATGACCTGGCCGCTGCGCGCCAGGAACTCATCGCTGTCGGTAGTGGCTGCCAGCCACTGGCGATTGGTCACTTCGAACGCCGCCTCAAGACCATTAGACAGAGTTTCGTCCGGGCCGAAGAGGCGAAAATTGCGCTGCTCGGCGTTCAACTTCAGCACATCGCGCAAAAACCGTCCCAACACATGCGTATCGCCGATACCCAGGACACCTGGTTTGGGAACCTCCACCGCGTAGTCGGCGAAGTCCGGCATCCGCAAGTCACGCAGCAGCATGCCCCCATTGGCGTTGGGGTTCGCACCCATGCGCCGCACACCGCTGGGTGCCAGAGCCGCCAATTCCGGTCTCAGGCGACCCCGGTCGTCGAACAATTCCTCGGGCCTATAACTGCGCAGCCAGCTTTCCAACTGCCGCAGATGCTCGGGATTCTTCGCAGGATCGGACAAGGGCACTTGATGCGACCTGAAGGTGCCTTCGTTTGCCTTACCGTCGATTGTCTTCGGCCCGGTCCAGCCCTTGGGCGAACTGAATACGATCATGGGCCAACGCGGGCGCTCTTTCTTGTCATGGACGCGCGCGTCCGCCTGAATCCGTCGAATCTGCTCCATGACGGTATCCAGAGTCGCAGCCATCGCCTGGTGCATGGGCGTTGGCTCATGACCCTCGACGAAGTACGGCGTCCAGCCGTAGCCGCGCAGCAGTTGCTCCAATTCTTCGCGAGGGATGCGGGCCAGAATCGCGGGATTGGCGATCTTGTAACCATTCAAATGCAGGATCGGGAGTACCGCACCATCGCTGGCGGGATTAAGGAACTTGTTGGAATGCCAGGAGGTGGCAAGCGGCCCGGTCTCCGCTTCACCGTCGCCGATCACACAGGCCACCACCAGCGAGGGATTGTCGAATACCGCACCGAAGGCATGACTCAGCGAATAGCCGAGTTCGCCGCCCTCGTGAATCGAACCCGGGCAGTCCGCTGAGGCATGGCTTGGAATACCACCGGGAAAGGAGAACTGGGTAAACAGCCGCTTCAGGCCGGCCTCATCCTGACTGATGTTGGAATAGACCTCGCTGTACGTACCCTCAAGATAGGTGCTGCCCACAACGGCCGGACCGCCATGCCCCGGACCCGACATGTAGATCATGTCCACATCGTACTTTTTGATGATGCGATTCAAATGCGTGTAAATGAAATTCTGTCCCGGCGTCGTTCCCCAATGCCCCAGCAACATGCGTTTGATGTGCGCAAGCGCCAACGGCTCCTTCAACAGCGGATTGTCGCAGAGATAAATCTGGCCCACGGACAAGTAATTCGCCGCCCGCCAGTAGGCGTCTATTTTCCGCGCGACATCCGCGTCGAGCGCCGGAGTAATGGCCTGTTGCTGCATGATCTATATCTCCTGTTTCGATTCAAAGCCCAGCAGCTGGATAACGGCCGTTGCGATCACGGATTCCTCATCCGTGCGAATCACGCGCACGGCAACCGAGCCCGTGTCGGTGGAAATGCGCTGCGCGTGACGGCGGTTGGCGTTTTCATCGATGTCGATTCCCAGAAAATCCATTCCGTCGCAGATGCGTTCGCGCACCGGCGCCGCGTTCTCGCCTATGCCGCCGGCAAATACCAAAGTATCCAAGCCGCCGAGGGCCGCGGCGAACGATCCAATCCATTTCTTCGCCTGGTAGCAGAACAGTGCCAGTGCCTCGGCTGCACGCGGATCGCTAGCTTCTCGATCCAGCAAGTCCCGGACATCGGCGCTGCTCTCGGAGAGCCCGAGCAAGCCCGACTCGTGATTAGTCATGATTTGAAATTGCGTCGCGGTCATCGACTCGGTCAGCGTCAGATAGCTCATGAGCCCGGGGTCCAAATCCCCCGATCTAGTGCCCATGACCAATCCCGCCGTCGGCGTAAAGCCCATGCTGGTATCGATGCACGAGCCGGCCCGCACCGCCGCAAGGCTCGCACCACTGCCCAAATGCGCCAGGATCACTCGACCGCGCGCGGCCGCGGGATCGCCCAGACGCGCCAACTCCTGCATCAGATAGGTATAAGACAGGCCATGAAAGCCATAGCGCTGCACGCCCTTCGCCGCGTAGCGGCGCGGAATCGGCAATTGCGTGGCTACGAGCGGCATGGTTCGATGAAACGCGGTGTCGAAGCACACGACTTGCGGCAGTTCAGCGTGGCGCAGCCGCAGTGCCTCGATCAGTTCAATTTCGCGCGGCAGGTGCTCGGGATCGAAGGGGATGATGTGCTTCAGTTCGACCAACAGCTTCGTCGTGACTAGCTCGGGCTTGGTGTGCATCAGGCCATGCACCACCCGGTGCCCCACACCCTCGATAGTCTTGAACAATGGCTGCGATTCTAACCAGTCTATCAGAAAGCCGATCGCCGAAATCCGATCCTTGATCTCGACCTCTATCAAGGTTGGCACTCGTTCGCCGTGTTCGACTGTAAGACGGGCGACGGGGCCGCCGATGCGCTCAATTCTCCCCTGCAGCAGTCGGACCATCGGCCGGCCCGCTGCAAAGATGGCGAAGCGAATGCTCGAAGAACCACCATTGATCGTCAATACGTTGGGCATGGGCTCGTTACCTTTGCGTTCAATTTACGCTCGGCATCAGCTGCATCTTAAGAAGGACTAACACCTACCTATGCGCATGTGCGCATTGCTCGTGCCGACATACAATAGACCATCAGGTCGCACTTGCGCTCGCGGGTGTGCATGAAATTCTGGTGATAGGGCCCGCGCAGACTAAGCAGGCGTTAGCGAGTTACTTGCGAGATAGGCACCCGGGCTTCGGCCGCGCCATTGTGTCCGTGGAGAATGCCTACCATCCCGCGGACGCCGCAGTGGTGGCGTATGCGCGCCGCCACTGCGGTCTCACTGCCGCCCTCCGGCGCGATCGCATGACTTCCATTATCCTGTCTAGGGGGATAGGATACGCCACAATGGATTATAAATAATGCACAAGTTTCCCGAGATTGCCAAACGGCTAAAACGAGCCCAAGGGCACCTTGCGGCCGTGATCGACATGCTGGAGGCCGGCCGGCCCTGCATGGAACTGGCGCAGCAGCTTCACGCGGTCGAGAAGGCCATCGGTAACGCCAAGAAAGTGCTCATCAAGGATCACATTCATCACTGCATGGAAGAGACTTCCGAGGCGCTGCCGCGTGAGTTCAGGGATTTAATCAAAGAGTTTCAGGGAGTCACCAAGTACCTCTAATGGCAAATACAGCTACTCCGATGGAATCGGATGGACACCACCACGTTTTTCTCGGGACGGGTCACGAGCAGAATGAACGCAAGACCTGGGCCGTGATTGTCCTATGCAGCATGATGATGCTGGTAGAGATCGTCGGCGGCAGCGTGTACGGCTCGTTGGCGCTGGTGGCCGATGGCCTGCACATGTCGACGCACGCAGCCGCCATGCTGATCGCGGCACTGGCCTATACCTACGCACGCCGGCACGCGCATGATGCGCGTTTCGTGTTCGGCACCGGCAAACTCGGCGATCTGGCAGGTTTTAGCAGCGCCATCGTCCTCGCGATGATTGCCGTGCTTATCTGCTATGAAGCTATTTCGCGGTTTCTCTCGCCCATTCCCATCCGTTTTGCCGAGGCAATCCCCATTGCCGTGGTCGGCCTGGTCGTTAATATCGTCAGCGCGTGGCTATTGAGCGGCGGCGAACATCATGGCCACAGTCACGGTCATGCCGATGATCACTCCGAACATGACCATGCGAGCGAACGCAGGGCGATTGCCACCGCTCAGGGCGCCGTCGAACTATCCATATTCGAGCACGATGCGCCACCGCGCTTTCGGCTGGTATTCGGCGCAACCCCGGCCGCCATTGATGCAGCTGCACTGCGCGTGGAGACGGTCAGACCGGATGGCACACGCCAGTCGTTTGCTTTTGCAAGTCGCGGCCGCTACTGGGAATCGTTCGAGGAAATTCCGGAGCCGCACGAATTCAAGGCGCTGCTGCATCTCCCCGATGGCCCACACGAAGTGGCGTTCGCAGAACATTCGCACGCACACGCGGCCCATGCCGGCCATTCCAGCTCGGCGCATCGCGACAACAATATCCGCTCCGCCTACATACACGTAATCGCCGATGCCGCCGTATCGGTGCTCGCAATCACGGGGCTGCTTCTGGCGCGCAGCTTCGGCTGGATGTGGATGGACCCGCTCGCCGGCATTATCGGCGCCCTCGTCATCGCGAACTGGTCGGTCGGTTTGGTGCGCGACACGGGGCGTATCCTGCTCGACATGAATCCCGATGAGAAAATGACGGCAAAGCTGCGTGAAACCATCGAGTCGGACGGCGACCGGCTGGTCGACCTGCACCTGTGGCGCCTGGGACCGGGACACCTGGGGGCCGTTATTTCCGTGCTTACGGACAAGTCTCGTGACTGCACCTTCTATCGGGAGCGGCTCGAGGATTTTAAATCCCTTTCGCATATTACTGTTGAAGTAACAAAACACGCGGCCTAAACGCCGCGCAGCAGCGATGCTTTTTCAAAGCTTCGGCGAATGGCGGTGTGCGTGGTGAAACCTCTGATGTCCCCGCGACCGAACGCGATTGCGCGCGACCCATGTTTCTCCGTGTTCGCAGTCATGACGATGGTGCTATCTGCTGCGGTGAGTGCGGCCGCGGCGGCATCCGAGGAACCCATTGGCCAGACCTTTGCAGTCCACGGGCAATTCACTTATGTGGAACAGGAAGCGTCGAGATTCGACGCCCCTTACGCCGGGACCAATAGCTTGTCGCCCGGTCGCGGCGCCGAGACCATCGATACCACCGTGTACTTGGGCACGCGGCTCTGGACGGGAGCGGAGGGCTGGATCAACGGCGAAATCGACCAGGGGTTCGGTCTGAACAACACTCTGGGTGTTGCGGGCTTTCCGAGTGGCGAGGCCTACAAGATCGGCAAGAATCAACCCTATCTGCGCCTGCCGCGCTTGTTTCTGCGCCAGACTCTGAATCTGGACGGCACCCGCTTGGGGCTGGACGCGGCGGCCAACCAGTTGAGCGGCTTTCGCAGCGCAAACCGAGTGGTCATCACCATCGGAAAATTCAGCGTCGGGGACGTTTTTGATATGAATCAATTCGCCCACGACCCGCGCATCGACTTCTTGAATTGGGCGGCCATCGACGCCGGAACTTTCGACTACGCAGCGGACGCCTGGGGTTACACCGCGGGAGCAGCCATCGAATGGTACCAGGGTGGCTGGACGCTGCGCGGAGGCCTGTTCGACTTATCAACCCTGCCTAACAGCGTGCATCTCGATCCTGGATTTCACGAGTCTCAGGCCGTCGTGGAACTAGAAAAGCGTCATGAACTCGCCGCCCTCCCCGGCCGACTGGCCCTCACTGTCTTCGACAGCCGCGGTCGGATGGGGCTGCTCGATGACGCCGTAAAGCTCGCCCATAGCACCGCGATGGCGGTCGACATTGCCGCGGTTCGCCGCTATCGGGATCGCATCGGCGTAAGCGTGAACCTGGAACAGCAACTGACGGCTCATCTTGGAGCCTTTGCGCGTCTCGGCAAGGCCGCAGGCAATGTGGAATCGTATGATTTCACGGATATCGACCGGACTGTGTCCGTGGGACTGTCGTTGCAAGGGATGGGATGGCATCGCGCCGATGACAGGCTGGGTGTGGCGGCGATCGACAACGACATATCCGCCGCGCGCGCGCGTTATCTGAACGCTGGCGGGCTTGGTCTACTGGTGGGCGATGGACGGCTGCCCCATCCCGGTCCCGAGCAAATCATCGAAACATATTATTCGCTCGCCGTCCTTAAGGCTGCGCAGCTGAGCTTCGACTACCAATGGATCAACCACCCGGGGTTCAATCGCGACCGCGGACCGGCCTCGGTCGTGGCGGTGCGCCTGCACTGGCAATTTTAATAGCAAGTCCGGTGCTGCCGCGGGCCTTAGGTCATAAACAATGCTGGCGTAGCGGCGGAAACATGGCGCATAGTTGAGTAGCTCCCACCCCCCTCTATTGGAATCACCCGGATGACAATAAAACTCCTCGTCAGCGGCTTTATTTTGACGGCGTTCGGCTGCGGCGCCTTGGACGGCAGCGCATTCGGCCTCGAGCTGAGCTCACTGTCGAACGCCGATGCATCCGCCGGCTTGAAGAAGGCGCTCGATCAGGGGATCAACAACGCGGTCGAAAAGCTCAGTGTCACCGACGGATTTTTGAAGAACCCCAAAGTTAAAATAGATTTACCGCCGAAACTCGCGAAGGCGGAAAGCATGATGCGCATGCTCGGCGTGGGCGATCAGATGGATGAGCTGGTCACTTCAATGAACCGTGCTGCGGAGGCGGCGGTGCCGGAGAGCAAAGTCCTGCTGAAGCAGGCACTGAAACAGATGAGCGTCGAGGATGCCAAACAGATATTGACCGGCGGCGATGATGCGGCGACGCAGTATTTCAAACAAGCCACCTCTACACCGCTCAAAGCCAAATTCGCTCCCATCATCGGCCGCGCAACCGAAAAAGTGAAACTGGGTCAAAGTTACGATGCCCTGGCTAAAAAGGGCGTTGCGCTGGGCCTGCTCAAACCCGAGGACGCGACACTACAGTCCTATGTGACGGATAAAACCCTCGACGGTCTGTTCGTGATGATGGCGGACGAAGAGCGCGCCATACGCAAGGACCCTCTGGGTCAAGCCAGCAGCTTGCTGAAAAAAGTCTTCGGGTCATTGCACTAAGTAGATCGAACACTGCTCGACAAAAAGGAGATTGCCGTGGGATTGAGTTCAGAATTCAAAGAATTTGCGATGAAGGGCAACGTGGTCGACTTGGCGGTTGGCGTCATAATCGGCGCGGCCTTCGGAAAAATCGTGTCCTCGTTGGTCGGCGACATCTTCATGCCGACTCTGGGCAAGTTCGCAGGCGGCGTAAATTTCTCGGATTTGGCGGTGGCTCTGGGCAAGGATCCCACCGGCAAGGATGTGTTGATCAAGTACGGCGCTTTCGCACAGACGATATTCGATTTCATCATCATCGCGCTGGTGCTGTTCTTCGTGATCAAGGGTATCAATAGACTCAAGAAACCGGCCCCCGCTGCGCCGGCCGCGCCCGCACCGCCGCCTAAATCGGAACTGCTGCTGGAAGAAATTCGCGACTTGCTCGCGAAACGTGGCTAGCGATTAACCTAAAGGAGTACCTCACATGGGCCTGTTGGACGGATTGCTGGGTGGAGTAGTCGGCGCCGAAATGGCGACCGTGGTCAATGGCTTGATCGAAAAACATGGCGGGATTCAGGGGATCGTCGCGCAGTTGGAACAACAAGGACTCGGCGGCACGGTGCGCTCGTGGGTGGGGACCGGCGCCAATCAACCCATCACGCCCGACCAGGTGCATCAGGCATTTGGTTCCGACACCGTGAAGCAGCTCGCCGCCAAGGTGGGTATGTCGCCCGAGGACATGGCTGCCAAGCTATCCCAGATTCTGCCGCAGGCAATCGACAAGCTCACCCCGGGAGGCGTGGCCGCGAAAACCTGAGGAGTCGGTAGCGCCCGCTGCGGCGCAGGCCGAACGGCTAAATGCCGCGGACCAAGGCCAACAGCCACGCCACGCATACCAAGGCCACGGCCGCGGCGCCCGCGGCGATCTGCAGGCGCCGACCGCGATTGCGGGGCATGTCTGCGCGCGCATAGAACCAACCGACGCCAATACCGAAGAGAAACCCGAGCGCGTGTCCAAGCACATCCACGTGTGCGCTACCTGCACCCAACAAGGTCAATAAACAGACGCCTGCAATAAGGGGCGCCCAACGATACCAGCGCCGCTCGCGCAGCGTGAGCCTCTGCCGCCACGCCAAACCCGCGAGCAGCCCCAGCGCCGCAAACACGGCGGTGGAAGCGCCGACCGCGCGATGCGTGACCGGCGCAATGAGTATTTCCGCGTAGTTGGCCAGCGCCGCCGCGCCCAGAATGCTCGCCCAGGCCACACCGGGCCCCAGCAATCGACCTGCGGCCATCCCCGCGAGTACGCCAAACAGCAGATTGCCGAGTAGATGCTCCTGGTCTACGTGTAAGGTCAGTGCCGTCAATGCCCGCCACCACTCGCGTCCGGCTCCGGCGTCAAGCGCGCCCAAGGACAGCCAGTCGGCGCCGAACAAGCCAATACCGGCGCAGTAAGCCGTAAGCAATAGAATCAGCACGTAGCCTACGACGCCGATCGCGGCGCCGGAGAACGGCTCTACCTGGTTTGGAATGCTGCGCGGCGCGCTGCGTTCCGCTGAATAACGGCTGATCTCCTCATGCGCTCCGTGAACCAGGGGCAGCGCCACCCTCAACACCCAGCAGTCCTCGCTCTCTCCTACCTCATGTTCTATGCCCCTTGCTTCTAGCACCAAGCTGTATTCCCGGCAGAGCAATTTCGACCCGCGAAAAACCATGGCTGAGGCTTGCTCGGGGTCCGTATCGCGGTCGAATTCTGGGGATGGAAAGGTCAATACTCGCTCCGCTGTCACTCACTTGACCCCAATGGGGACGGTCGGCAGCGAAATCAACGCCCAATCAATTGGCAATCACGCGGCGTGAGTGGGTGCATGGATGGGCATGGGCAGGTACACCGTGAACGTCGTACCAGTCGGTTCCCTGCGTTGCGCCGCGAGACCGCCGCCAAGCGTCGCAAAACGTTCCCGCAGCCCCAAAAGCCCCAAGGAATGGGTCTTTTCCATCGACGAGTCGGTGATGCCGATGCCGTCATCGGCGATCTCCATGGTAATGCGCCCGTTGTCCGCCCGCAGGGTGATTTCGACCGCACTGGCGCGTGCATGCCGCGCGACGTTGGTCAGCGCTTCCTGGGCAGCCCGAAACAATAAAAGCTGAGTCGCTTCATCAAGATCTGGAAATTCCGCCCCCTCGGTTACGTTTACCCTGAGGCTCGAGCGTTCCCCAAAATGTCGCGCATGATCCGTGATCACCGTGGACACCGGAGAGTAGGCTAGCGCCACGGGACGCAAGTCGTTGGCCAATTGCCGAGTGACTTCCATACATTTAATGACGGCCAGCGTGAGCTCCTTGCATACCTTCCTGATGCCGGCGCGTCTTTTGGCGAGTGTTTCGAGGTGATCGAGCCCAAGCTTCATGGCGAACAGATCCTGAGCAATGCCGTCGTGGAGCGACACGGCCACCGCGCGCCGCTCCTCCTCGCGCACTGTCTCGAGGCGTCGAGTCAAGTTGCATATTTGTTCGTGCGATCTACGTAGCTCCGTAATATCTACGGACAAAGCATACAGCCCGATGACTGCATCGTCTTTGATCTCGGGAACATAGGCGTCATGACTGCAATGCACGAGCTCATCGGCGCGTCGATCCACGGTGTCATGCGAGCCCCGTACCCCGTGCAGCGCGGCCCGTATCGCGGGCAGGGCCATGCGGTATCGATCCTCTCCCAAGATCTGCCGCACATGCATGCCGGACGCACGGCCTGACGGTATGCCGAACTGCGCTTCGGCCGCCTTATTCGCGAAGCGATTCGTCAGATCGACGCGCCAGGAGGTGATGCTGGCCGGCACGTTATTCAGGATGGTCTCCAAGTCGGTGCGCGCCTGCCGCAATTCGGCGCTCAGCCGCTCGCGCTCGGTGACGTCGTAGCCAAGGCCGTAGACTCCGACCACGAAGC
Organism: Gammaproteobacteria bacterium; assembly: GCA_025357835.1. GTDB lineage: Bacteria > Pseudomonadota > Gammaproteobacteria > Steroidobacterales > Steroidobacteraceae > Bog-1198. Next base: position 13,974 of record JANYLM010000082.1, on the reverse strand, counting down.
CACTGGCATCAAGATCCGGTATGTAAGTGACCTCGTGCGTTCGGGATGTACCGTTCCGCTCCAAATGCGCCACAAAGCGCACCTGCTCGCCCGCTAAGGCCCGCTGGCGCGGAGGGTAGGAATCCTTGTACAGCGAGTCGCCCAAAAAAGCCTTCACCGGCACGCCGAGCGCATCGTCTTTGTACGCCACCAGTTCGCGGAATGCCCGGTTTGCGAACTGCACCCGCCCCTCCCGATCAAAGTAGCCGATGGATATAGGCACATTGTCGGTAATGACGTGAAGCCGGTGTTCGCTGGCTCGCAACTGCTCCCGAGCTCGCTCGAGTTCCACCTGGTAGAGGGAGATTTCGATCATGCTCCGCAGCTCCGCGTCCTTCACCGGCTTGACAAGGTAGCCGTGCGGCTCAGTCCTCTTCGCCCGATCGATCGTCGCCTCGTCGGCATGCGCAGTCAGGAAAATGATAATAACTTTAAATTTCTTCTTGAGAATCTCCGCTGTCTGTATCCCGTCCTCTTCGCCTTTGATTCTGATGTCCACCAGCACGACGTCGGGGCGCCTTAGGGAAGCGCGGGCTACCGCTTCCTCGGCTGAGGATGCGATGGCAAAGGCGTCGTAGCCCATATCGGCCAGGGTACGCTGCAGATCCTTGGCCACTATTCGTTCGTCCTCGACGATGAGTATGGCAGGCGGTAGGTGCGCGTTCATGCCTCAGGACTCCAGGGGAAATGTGATTCGAAAAGTTGCGCCTGGCTGACGAACGATCTCAAGATTGGCATCCAGTTGCTCCACCAGGGTAATCACGAGCTGCACGCCCAGCGAGCTGGATTTTTCGGGCTCATACTCCGCCGCGATACCGATTCCGTTGTCGCTCACGGATAGCAGGATTTTACGATCGGCCAAGCGCCGCAGCTCGATACAGATCTTGCCGCTCACTGCCTTAGGGAAAGCATGCTTGATCGAGTTGGCGACCAGCTCGTTCAAGATGAGCCCACAAGGAATCGCCTTGTCGACCGCCAACGAGAGATCTTCCAACTGAAAATCTAGAATAATGGAGGTCGACGCAGTGCCCGATGCACTTAGCACGCGCGTCGCCAGATCCCTGGCGTATCTTGCGAACGGTACGCGCGCATAGTCCTTGGATTGATAGAGCATCTCGTGAATTTGCGCCATCGTTTCCACGCGAGAGCGGCATTGCTGCAACGCCATCCGCGTCGAGTCGCTCACCAGCGAACGGCCCTGCATGTTGATGAGGCTGGCTACCACCTGCAGATTATTCTTCACTCGATGATGAATTTCCTGAAGCATTACCTCGCGCTCTTTCAGCGCGGCGGTGCGTGCGAGGACGCGTTTTCCAAGCTCTTCATTCAAGGCACGAAGCTGTTCGACGCTGCGCTTGCGTTCGGTGACATCGGTCGTGATTCCCACCAACACCGTTTCGCCCAGCGTGACATCGAACATGGGCGCCGCAGAGATATGGACCCAGCGGCGGGTGCCACGCAAGCCGACCAACTCGAAATCCAGCTCACCTTGCTTGCCGCCGATGACGCGCCCGTGCAAAGCCGCGAAGGCTGCCTGGTGGTCCGCGCATATGAAATTTGCAAGGCCGTATGCGCGTGCTTCCTCGAAAGATGCCGCCTCCAGCATGGCGATGCCCGCGGCATTCATCTCCAGCAAGCCGCCGTCTTGGCCTACGACTTTCACGCAGCCGGGCTCCGTGTCGATGATGGTGCGCAAGCGCACCTCGCTTGCGTGCAGCTTCGCCTCGAGCGTCTCGCGACGCTGAATCTCGCCGCGCAGCAGAGTTGCCTCGCGCTGATAGCGCCCCTTGCTGAGCGTGACGGCGACGAGCAGTGCGCGGTTCTCCTCCGCCGCCAGAGATATCATGAACGTCATAGTCGCCGCGAGCGCAAGGAAGATCTGCAGGGACAACACACCGGCAAGCGGGCTCGCGGCGCCGGCGAACGGCCCGAGGCCGCGGTCCGTCAAGACCACCGCCAACACGACCAAGGTTGTGGAACCGATCAGGGTCCAACGCGGCGGATTCAGCAAGGCGATGAGGACTAATATCGGAAATACGGCAAACGAGAGGCTTGCGCCGAAATCCGAGGCGACCGTCGTCGAGCCGAAGATCCACACGGTCACCCCGATCAGCGCAGCGCCGGGAACCGCAAAGTGCCGCCACAGCCGCAAATCATACTCACCTTGCGGTCTGTGCCAGTGCGCTATCCACACGAATACAATCGGCGCGAAAGTCACAATGCCCAGGAAGTGTCCGGCCCACCAGCTCCACCAAATGCTGAACAGGTTCGCCTGTGGCTGGTGTGGCAGAAATGTGAACAAACCGACGGGCGTGCTGACTACACAGCAGATGGCGCCAGCCAGATAGAACGCCACAGCGTCCCGCTGAGAACACAAGTCACGAGCCCAGCGCTGCGCCAATGCCGCGCCGATTGCACCGTTGAGTGTGTGCGAGACCGCATACCAGATGGCGGATTCGAGATAAAACGGCCCGGGCGTCAGCCAGTTGACGAGGACATTGACCGGGTTTCCCAGCAGAAGGATCCACGGCCAGTCGCGCTTGCGGAGCAGCAGCAATGTCGAGAACAACAGGCCGTCCGCAGGCCACAACGTAGTCACCGCAAGCGGGTTGGTCCGGAGGGCGGAACCCCAGTATATGAGACCTGCATACAAGACGATGAACCCAACCGCCGCCCTGTAGGTCAGTGAGGTCGGCAGACGGTCCCGCGCAGTCGCCGGCACCTCGCGCGGTTCTGCTTCGCGAATTGAAAACCGCCGCTCAGCGTCATCCCCAATCATGGGCTCGCCTCCAACATCAGTCAGATGTGATACTGATCTGCGTGCTCGGGCAGCATGGCAATTATTTGCCAATAGCTTCTAACACTATATATGGCACTGGAGCAATGTCGTACTGTATTCGCCTCTATCCGCCCAAATACCCACATCAACATCAGAGGAAATCCAAATGCGAAAGCTAGCGCTAGCCGTTTCCCTCGCCGCCCTATGCGCCGTCTCGAGCAACGCCGCCGATACGGAGCGCAATTATGTGGTGCCGCCGGCCGCCGGCACAGGTCCCGCCGCGCCGTTCAGCACCGGAGTCATGGTGGGCGAGACGTTTTATGTGGCGGGACACCTTGGAATCGACACGGCCACCGGACAAGCCGCGGCCAATGTTGATACCGAGGCGCGCTTGGTCATGGATGCGGTAAAGCACACTCTCGACCAGGCATCACTGAAAGCCGACGACCTCGTCTCGGTGACGGTCTACTGCACGGATCTGGAACTGTACGATAAGTTCAACGCCGTGTACCGCACGTACTTTCACGGCCACTATCCGGCACGGGCCTTTATCGGCGTCAATAAGCTGCTGCGCGGCGCTCACTTCGAAGTGGCGGGAATTGCCGCGAAGGAGGAGCCGGGGGTCCGCAAGCTGTAAAGCGCCTCGCGGTCGGAGGCCGCGCGCGCCGTCACGTCGCGCGCGGTTGCTCGCGAAGCATCCGGTAGATCTTGAGCACCCGCGGCACGTAGGCCATGGTTTCCGTAAAAGGCGGTATTTGGCCGCCATTGCGCTCGACCGCTTCTTCGCCCGCATTGTATGCCGCGAGCGCGAGCCTCACGTCCTGCCCGAAGCGATCCATGAGAAATTTCAAATATCGCGCCCCCGCATGCACGTTCTCGCGCGGATCATAGGGGTTCGAAACGCCGAAGCGAATTGCCGTCGCCGGCATCAACTGCATCAGCCCCACCGCCCCTCGCTTCGAGACCGCGCGAGAATTGAACCCCGACTCCACGACGATCACAGCTCGCAATAGATTCGGCTCAACGGACGCTGAGATCGCCGCTTTCTCGATGATGGAATCGTACTGACTGGCCTTTGCCAGCAGCATCGAGTCGTAACGATCGCCGCTCGCCGTCCTATCCTGCGGCGACAAGATCAGCAATCGATACCGATTGTTGTCCGGGACATCCGTGTAATGCCGCTGTCCGTTCGAGTCGACATAGGTATATATTTGCGAGTGCGCCGCAGCGGCTGCGGCCCACAGCAGGGTTGAGATCAAAAATGCGGGCTTGGACACCATAGTTTGCGGCTTCCTTCCGTAAAAGCCTATCGCGAAGGGCGCAGGCAGCGATGGGACCTACATCAAGAAACGGCTATGTGGAGCGCCCACGGCAGCTAAAGCTTGGTACATTCGCGCCGATATCCTCAGCAAATTACGCGAAGCCAATACCGTGCCCGAAACCGCCGAATGGAAACAGAAATACCGCACTTCGCTTCTGGAGATGGAAGTCGAGGAGAAGCGCTGGCGAGATGTCGAGCAAGTGCTGCGGCGCCTGATCGGTCGCCTATGCGCGGCGGGCATGGGTGTGGATCCGAAGCTCGACGACGAATTGCAGGCGCTCGCAGCCGCAAATCGGCGCAATGCGGACGCACAGGAGCTAGAGCGGCTGGCCGAATCATTGACCAGCGCCGTGGTGGCGGTCGACGCCACATCCCCGGTACTGCAACTCGTGGTGCCGTTGCCGCCCCGCCTCGCTCTTGTCGCAAAGCCCGAACGCTGGAAGTCAACCTGCGCCGCAGTCGCCGCATTGCTCGAACGCCTGAAGATGGATGAAACCGATCATTCGACACTCAATAGCCTGGCCGCCGAACTGGCCAGCGCCGAAACCGATCAGGCATTGGCCACCGTGGTGGCGCGCGCCGCGGATCTGATTCATGAGCGCGGCCAATCGCTGGCGCACGAGCGACTGCAGGCGGCCGCGGTGCTTTCGGAGGTGACCAAGCGCCTCGAGGAAATGGCGAACTACCTGTGGGAATCGAACAGCGCGAGCCGCAGCCGCTTCGACGACAGCCAATCGCTCAACGACACCGTGATGTCGCATGTTCGCGACCTCAGCGACGAAGTCAGCGGAGCCGCCGAATTGGGGCTGTTGCGCTCCGCCGTCAGCGCACGCCTCGAATTGGTTGCCGAACAGGTCTGCGCCTTTCGCGCTCGCGAAGCCACTCGCATGGTGGAATATAACGGCCGCGCCGAGCACATGCGCGAGCGCATCGCCGACCTCGAGCGTGAAACTCAAGAACTGCATTGCAAACTGGATAGGGAAAAGCACGGCGCGCGGCTCGACCCATTGACCGGCGTCGCCAACAGGAAATTCTTCGACGAGCATTTCACTCAAGAAAATGCGCTGCGCGCGCAGGGAGGAGCGCCCGCGGGCTTGCTCCTATGGGACATAGACAGCTTCAAATTCATCAATGACAGCTTCGGGCATCGGGCGGGCGACCGGGTACTGCAAGCCGTCGCCGAATGCTTCAAGACGGCCCTGCGCGGCAGCGACTTTGTCGCACGCATCGGGGGCGAAGAGTTCGCTGTTCTATTGCGCGGCCTTAAGCTCGCGGAGGCAGTGAATGTCGCCAATCAGCTGCGCACCACGGTCGAAGGTCTGCGATTTCATTTTCGCGGGACGCCGGTGCGCGTCACGGTCTCCTGTGGGGTCACCGAACTGAACCCGGATGACGCTCCTGAAGCGGCCTTTGATCGCGCCGACGCGGCCCTGTATCGCGCCAAAAACGCCGGCAAGAATCTATGCGTCGCCGCTTAGGGGCCCGCCCGTCGATATTCGTCTAGTTAACAGATATTTAACGTATTTTTTGCGGTTTCCGCACGGCTTTTTGGCGCGTGGTATGGCTAAAATGCCGCCAATTCTATGTCGCCACCCGAAAACATCGTAACCGAACCGTCAATCGCGCCGTCAACCTCGGTTCCCGTAGCACACCCTGGTGTCGCGGTTGAACGCCGTGCAGCTTTGGGCCTACGCGCCTGGCTGCTCACCGCAGCGCTGTTTCTCGTGCCCTTGGTTACCTATTGGCCGGCGACTTTCCACGATTTCGGATTGCGCGACGACTACTCGAATTTACGCGAGGCACATGAGGAGCCGGCCACTGTCATTAGATTTTGCGCATCGCATGCGCGACCCATCTACGGCTGGCTGTTGCAAGCGACCTATGGCCAGACCGACACCGTGCAAGATCTGCAATGGCTGCGCCTCACATCCTCGCTGTTGCTGGGCGCGATTGCCTTGGTCAGTTTTCGCGGCCTGCGTGCCCTGGGCTGGTCGTTCGGCAGCAGTCTGAGTTTCGCGGTGGGGTTCTCCTTGATCCCATCCGCGCAGGTGATTGCGGCGTGGGCTATCGGCTGGCCGTACGCGGCGAGCGCGCTCCTGGCCTTCGCCGCCTTCTTCACTGTCGAGGGCGCGCTGAGCATCGGCACCAGCGTCGGTCGCGGTCGAGCCGTGGTGCAGTGGACGGTGGCCATCGGGCTCATGGTGGTCAGCGCGCTCATTTATCAGCCGAGCGCCTTGTTCTATGTGGTACCTCTGGCCGGCGCGCTGATCGCGCAGCGCCACCGCACCCTGGCCCAAACCGCACGCTGGGCCGGGATGCATCTGGGATTCGTGGTCGGCACGCTGGGCTTGGCCTACTGCGTGATGACCCTTTTGTATGCGACGCGGGTCTTCGCCAAATCTGGACGGATTGCGTTCGAGCACCACTGGGGGGAGAAGACTGCTTGGTTTCTGCAGGAGACCATGCCGAATGCGCTCAGCCTGTTTGTGTTGAATGACAACAACCATCGCGACCATGCGCTGTACTTCGGCTGCGCCGCCGTGGTCGGCGCGCTGTTGATCGCGGGCACCTGTGTTGAGTGGCGCCGCTACGGACGGTCGCGCGGCATCGTTTGGTTGACGGCGCTGTTGGGCTTGCCTGTGTTTGCCTGCGCCGTCAGCTTGATCGCCTCGGAACGGTATGCAACCTATCGCACCATACTGGCCATGTCCGCGGTGCTGTTGTGCTTCCTGGTGGCGTCGATCCGCGCGCTGACTGAAAGCTGGGGCCCGGGAGGGCGGAGAGTTTTGGCCGCCGTAGTCGTTTCGATCGGTTTCTTCACCGCGCAACACCATGTCTATGCGTTGATCGCGGTGCCCCAGGGCAATGAATGGCAGTTGATCATGGCCGGCGCAAAGCGCGTCCACCTGGAAGGCCCGCGTCCGCGCATCTTTGCCATCGCTTCGACACCGGCGGACCTTTCGACCGGCACCATCTATCATGACGAATTCGGTTCGCTGTCATCGAACTCCGAGTGGGTGCCGAAGGAGATGTTTATGCGCGCGATGCACGACTTGCATCCCGAGATCGCGAATCTCGACTCTCGCTATGATTTTTCTTCGGGCTCTAAGCTGCCGATCGACCGGCGCTACGACGTCATTGTCGACCTGCACCGGCTGCGGCAGTTTTATACCGACAATTGAATCGCGCCGTTTAGATACCGATAATATCCCTGAAGACGCTCGTATACGACGGCGGCGCGCACGGCGAGCGGCCACATCGCGTGCTTCGGTATGCGCTTCATGTCGGTGATCGGTAAATCGAAGGCGGATGATGGGCTCGTGAGCCTGCGCGCGAGCTGCGCGCCCATGGCGACCCCCAAATCGCACCGAACAAGGGCACCATCGTGCGCCGCAGATTCGGCCACCGATTGTCTGTACAGCCGTTGATCGCCGGCACGACAAGTTGGGCATGTGAATGATTACTGCCCACGCTAAGCTGGCCAGAGGCGGCGGGCAAATGCCAGATCGACACAGACGCCCGGCGAAGAGCACACTATTTGCGTTCGCGACGGGCTTACAAGGGTGTAGCGTAGCGCCTCCACAATAACAGCGAGGATTAGGAAATGCAGTACCAAGGTCTGTTCGGTCTTATTGTCCTGATTGCCGATGTCTGGGCCATCGTCAATATCTTTCAAAGCAGCGCGGATACGGGAAAGAAGGTTCTCTGGACGGTCCTGGTAATCGTCCTGCCCGTGCTCGGATTTATACTTTGGTACTTCCTGGGACCGAAGACCGGCAGGGCCTAGCGCCGACGCAGCGACGATACGGTCGATCCGCTCATAACATAGAGGTTAATCATGCGTCCACGCAGTCATGAACGCCACAGCTTGGGCGGGGTCGGATGGCTACGGGCCAGTGTCTTGGGCGCGAATGACGGCATCGTGTCGACCTCCAGTTTGATTCTGGGCGTTGCCGCCGCACACGCCTCACAGAGCACCATCTTGCTCACCGGAACGGCCGCGCTGGTCGCGGGAGCCATGTCGATGGCCACCGGGGAATACGTTTCCGTGCATTCGCAAGCGGACACCGAGGCTGCTGCCCTGGCACAGGAACGTGTCGAACTCGAGCTCGACTACGCGGGTGAGCGCCGTGAATTGACTGAGATTTACGTGCGCCGTGGGCTCGATGCCAAACTGGCCGCGCAAGTTGCCGCACAGCTCATGGAGCACGATGCCCTAGGTTCGCATGCCCGCGATGAATTGGGATTATCCGCCGGCTCCCGAGCGCGCCCTTTGCAGGCCGCGCTGGCATCCGCCGCCAGTTTTGCCGCCGGCGCCGTTCTTCCCCTGTTTGTGGCGGCACTGGCGCCGCAGCCCTTGCGGATGGTTTCCATCGTGGTCGTCTCGCTCCTCTGCCTGCTGCTCCTCGGCGGCTGGTCGGCCAAGGTTGGGGGCGCCGATATGCGCACGGGCGCGCTGCGCGTGGCGTTTTGGAGCGCGCTCGCTATGGCGATAACCGCTCTTGTCGGTGCCATAGCCGGTACTTTGGGCTGAGACTTAAGGAGCGGCAAACTTGAATAAAGCAGCGGTGAACCGCCGCATCGTACTGGCGGAACGCCCGCAGGCCTCGGCAACCCCGGCATCATTTCGCCTGGAACAAGAGCAGATCCCGGATCTGTCGCCAGGCGAAGTGTTGCTGCGCTCGCTGTGGCTGTCGCTGGACCCCTATATGCGCGGCCGAATGAACGATACTGCCTCCTATGCGCCGCCGGTAGCAGTGGGCGGCGTCATGACGGGACAAACGGTTTCGCGCGTCGAAGCTTCGCTGAACCCTGCCTTTAGGGCCGGCGATCTGGTCCTGGCGCAGAGCGGCTGGCAAGAGTACGCGATTTCCGACGGTCGCGGCCTTAGCGCATTGCCCGCCGGCTTGCCACGCCTCTCCTGGGCTCTGGGCGTTCTAGGCATGACGGGGTTCACGGCCTACATGGGATTACTCGACATAGGTAAGCCCGTGCCGGGAGAAACCGTGGTCGTCGCCGCGGCGACCGGAGCGGTGGGCTCGATCGTGGGGCAAATCGCCAAATTGAAGGGCTGCCGCGTAGTGGGTGTCGCCGGCGGCGCCGAAAAATGCCGCTGGGCCGTCAACGAATTAGGGTTCGATGCCTGCGTTGATCATCGCTCGCCGGCCCTGCAGGAGCTTCTGGCGGCTGCCTGCCCCCGAGGCATCGACGTGTATTTCGAAAATGTCGGCGGCAAGATATTCCGCGCTGTGGTGCCGCTGCTGAATGCACATGCGCGAATTCCGGTGTGCGGTCTCATTGCTCATTACGGCGCCGACGCCAAGCCGGCCGAAGCCGATTGGGCACCGACCTTGATGCGATCTATTCTCGTCAAGCGAATCACCCTGCGCGGCTTCATCATTTACGATGACTATGGCGATCGATTCGGAGAATTCTTTGCATCGATGCAGGCGTGGCTGCGTGAGGGTCGCATCAAGTACCGCGAAGATGTCGTGCATGGACTAGAAAATGCGCCGCAAGCCTTCCTCGGACTATTGGAAGGCCGTAATTTCGGCAAGCTCCTGGTGTGCCTCGATGCGCCGCAAGGAGCCACGGCTTGATGGGCGACGCACGCCCAATTCAAAACGCCTTGCTCAGCGTCGCGCAAATGACCGAGGCCGACCGTGCGGCGGTAGCCGCAGGCACGCCGGCATGCCTGCTGATGCAAAATGCCGGGCACGCCGTCGCGCAAGAGATTACCCGCCGTTGGTCGCCGCGGCCCGTCACCATCCTGTGCGGCCCTGGAAATAACGGCGGCGACGGCTTCGTCGCAGGAATGGCCCTCGCTCAATCCGGCTGGCCGGTGCGCATCGCCTTGCTGGGATCTAAGGAAGAACTCAGGGGCGAGGCCCGAACCTACGCCATGCGCTGGCAGGGCGGCATCGAAAACGTCACCCCTACCGTGCTCGAGGGCGCAGCGCTGGTCGTCGATGCCCTATTCGGCTCCGGCTTGAGCCGCCGCTTGGATCCGCTAATCGTCGCCACGCTGGCCGCAGTTGCGCAACTCGGCTTACCACTGGTCGCGGTCGATGTACCGAGCGGAGTGATGGGCGACACGGGCGAGAGCCTGGGCGCGGCGCCGGCGGTTTGCACCGTCACGTTCGCGCGCAAGAAACCCGGCCATGTATTATTGCCTGGCCGAGAACTGTGCGGAGACATCGTGGTCGTGGATATCGGCATTCCCGCCTCCGCGCTCGAATCGCTGTCCGTCGACGCCTGGGAGAACGATCCAGTGCTGTGGCGGGCGCAATTGCCGCAAGCGAAGTCTTCGGGAAACAAGTACTCGCGGGGTCACGCGCTGCTCTGCGGTGGCTATCCCATGACGGGCGCGGCACGAATGGCGGCACGCGCCGCTGCGCGCATCGGTGCGGGTCTCACGACCATCGCGGTACCGGAAGCGGCCTTCACGCTGTACGCCGCGACGCTCACCAGCATCATGGTGCAGCCGCTGGCGCGGGACGGCGATCTGGCACGCCTGCTATCGGACTCGCGCTTCACGGCATTCCTTATCGGACCCGGCGCGGGAGTCAATGACTCCACCCGCAACACCGCGCTCGAGTTCTTGAATACGGCTCGGCCAGTACTGCTGGATGCGGATGCCATCAGCGTCTTCGCCTCCAGAACGGCTGACCTGCAGCGAGCCATACGCGGCCCCGTTGTCATGACGCCGCACGAGGGCGAGTTCGCGCGGGTATTCGACGTCCCGGGCGACAAGCTCAGCCGTGCTCGCGCGGCCGCGCGGCGCAGCGGCGCGGTCATCGTGCTGAAGGGTGCGGACACGGTCGTTGCCGCCCCCGACGGCCGCGCAGTCATCAATAGCAATGCCCCCGCAACCCTGGCCACCGCCGGTTCCGGCGATGTACTCGGCGGATTGATTCTGGGTCTACTCGCACAGGGCATGGATGCCTTCGCGGCGGCCGCGGCCGGTGTCTGGGTGCATGGCGCGGCGGCCGCATGCTTCGGCCCCGGTCTGATAGCGGAAGACCTGCCGGATCTTGTGCCCACCGTACTGCGGCAGCTAGAGCGCGGGTGAGTACGTACCGGTGAACGCCTGGTTTCCTCGAATCACGCTGCATTCGCTGGTCATCGTGATCAGTGTGCTCACCTATGTTTTGACCACGCGCGTGGAACGCGAGCGTCGCCCGCCATCCATCGCCATCGCGTGGGTTCTGGGAATGATTGCGGTGCCCTATCTGGCCTTACCTACCTATCTCCTGTTCGGCCGCCGCAAGCTGCCGCGCAAGGTACTTCCGTGGAGCGGAATCGGCTCGCACTGCGTGCATTGGGCGGAAGATCTGATCGAGAGTTTCGGGCTGGCGCCGTGCGCTCCCGCTTCGGTTCGTTTGCATCGCGATGGCGATGATTCCGCCGGTGCCCTATTCGCCACCATGGCAGGTGCGACCCGGCGGCTGGATATCTGCACCTACATTCTCGGCAACGACGCATTTGGTCGGGAGGCGATGCAGATCATGATGGAGCGTGCGCGGTCCGGGGTGCAGGTGAGATTGCTCATAGACGGCGTCGGTGCACTGCAGTTGCCGCGGCGCTGCTTCAAACAATTGGGCGGCGCCGGCATTGAGACGGCGATTTTCAGTCCCTTGTTCGCCCGCAAGACTCAGGGCCCGAGAAATTTGCGCAATCACCGCAAATTGGCCATCGCCGACGGCGCACGCCTGTGGGCGGGTGGCAGAAACATCGCCGCGGAATATTTCACCGGCCTCGAAGGTGCTAAGCCGTGGCGCGATTTGAGCTTTGATTTGCTGGGGCCGGTGGCCGCGGCCGCCGCGTCGCAATTCGAGGCCGATTGGGTCGCCGCTGGCGGCAGGCCCGCGCCCATAGCTACAAAAGCCGCCGCTATACAGGCTGGTGCGACTTCCGAACCGCCGCCTAGCGGCGGCCGAGCCCAGTTTCTGCCCAGCGGTCCGGACCAGGCCGAAGACACCGTGCAGGCACTATTGATCGACGCCTGCTTCCACGCCCGTGAGCGCATCCTCGCCGTGACCCCCTACTTCGTCCCCGACGCCGCACTGGAAACGGCGCTGCGCTTGGCGGCGCGGCGCGGCGTGAAGATCGACTTGTGCATTCCCGGCATCTCGAATCATCGCTTGGCGGATTTCGCGCGCAATCGGGCTTTGCGCGCCCTCGGCAATGCCGGCGCTGGCATACACCTACTGCCCTACATGATCCACGCCAAGGCCGTGGTCTTCGACGAGTCTCTCGCTATTTGCGGATCGGTCAATCTCGATTCGCGCAGCCTTCTGCTCAACTATGAATGCGCCGTGGTCTTCTACGGGGCAAGCGAAATCGTCTGGCTGGCGGAGTGGATTCAAGCCTTGATTCCCGAGGCGCAGCCCTTCGACAACCGCGCGCCCGGATTGTGGCGCGATATCGCTGAAGGCTTGCTCCTGACAGTGGCCTATCAACTGTAACCCTGGCGCGTCGGCCGTAAAGTAGGAAATTGCCTACACTGGATTATTGATCAGTTGTGCCTAACGCATAGTATCCTTGGCGACACACCGCGATTGCTGTGCATTGGCAGGTACGAATGCAGTTCAAGGACTACTACAAGGTCATGGGGGTGGCGCGCGATGCCACCGAGGCTCAGATCAAGCAAGCCTACCGCAAGCTGGCCCGCAAGTATCACCCAGATGTCAGCAAGGAAACGGACGCCGAAGCGCGCTTCAAGGAAGTGGGCGAGGCCTACGAAGTACTCAAAAGCCCCGAGAAGCGCGCCGCCTACGATCAATTAGGGCAGGGACATCCCGCCGGCGAAGAGTTTCGACCGCCGCCGGATTGGGACGCCGGCTTTGAGTTCAGCGGTGCGGGCGCCCACGATTCGAACTTTAGCGACTTCTTCGAGTCACTGTTCGGCGCACATGCGCGGGCAGGATCGGGCAACCGCCGCAGCGCTTTCCACCCGGGACGCGGCGAAGACCATCATGCCAAAGTGCTGCTCGATCTGGATGCCACACTGCTCGGCGGCGCTCGGCAGATCACCTTGCGGGTGCCGGAGATTGATTCCGGCGGCAGGGTGGCAACGAAAGAGCGGGTGCTCAATGTGCAAGTACCCAAGGGCATCCTCGGCGGTCAGCACATTCGATTGGCGGGCCAGGGCGCTCGTCCTCCTGGCGAGGGAACGCCCGGCGATTTATTCATCGAAGTCGAATTCCAGCCGCATCCCCTGTACAGAATCGATGGCAGGGATTTGTATCTCGACCTACCGATAGCTCCTTGGGAAGCAGCGCTGGGCGCGACGGTAAAAACACCGACCCCGACAGGGAACGTGGACTTGAAGATTCCCGCGGCCGCGCACGCCGGCAGTAAATTGCGTCTGAAGGGCCGGGGCGTACCCGCCAGCCCGCCCGGCGACTTTTACGTCGTTCTGCAAATTGCGCTGCCGGCCGCCACCGACGATAAGGCCAAAGCCGCCTACGCGGCCATGGCCGCCGCGCTACCCTTCAATCCCCGCGCGAATTTGGGAGTGTAATTATGACTTCACCGCAAGATCAGATGTTCACCGGTGCCATATTCGAGGAAGCTGCGCTGCTCACCGTCGCCGATTTGAGCCGCATGTGTGCGATCGACGAGCGGCACATCGTGGAATTCGTCGAAGAAGGGGTGCTCAATGTGGTCGAAATCAACACCACCGAGTGGCATTTTAGCGGCACGGCCTTGCGCCGCACCCGCCTCGCGCTGCGCCTCGAAAGAGATCTGGAACTCAATCTACCCGGTGTTGCGCTGGCGCTCGAGCTGATGGACGAGCTGGAGCAACTCAGGCGCGAACTTAAGGCGAAAC
>JANYLM010000073.1 GCA_025357835.1 Gammaproteobacteria bacterium | reverse complement strand
GGGTCGAGAACATGCGCACCTGGCGCGGCGCGCGGCGAGTCACCGTCGCCGGCGAATCCTCGGGCTGCTGCAAGTTGCTCCACAAACCCCGTTCGATTTCCCGAATGCGCGCGGTTTCGGCGATGACGGCGCCGTTGTCCTCGAGCACCACGTAGGTTTCCAGGCTGAAGCCATTGGCGCTGGAAATCAGCCGTGCATCGACGACATTCAATCCCATTTGGTCGAGAACGGCCGTGGTGCGCGCAAAGCTGTGCAGGTGCCGCGGCGTATAGGTGAGCACGACGGTGCCGCCGCGATCCGTCAATTGCCGAATCGCGACCAGGGGTGTGTCGTCGTGGAGGTGACGGTCAGCGAGCAGAGTCGTATGCCAGGCGATTTCCTCCGGCGTGTAGCGCAGGAAATAAGCTTCGGTCCACTGCGACCAGACTTGCGAGACCTGTTCCAGCGGAACCTCGGGCATCTTGGCCTGAGCCTGTTCCTGGGTTTCGCGAATCAATTCTTCTTGGTCGAGCGGTGTCTCGAGTCCGCGGCGCAGGGCGCGCTTAGTCCGTTCGTAGAATTCTTCGAACAGCCGCGCTTTCCACGCATTCCACAGCTTCGGGTTGGTGCCGCGCACGTCCGAGACGGTCAATACATAGAGATAATCCAAATGCGCCTGATCACCCACGCGGCGCGCGAAATCATGAATGATGTCCGGATCGCTGATGTCTTTCTTCTGCGCGGTGATGGACAGGATCAAATGGTTCCTGACCAGCCATGCCACCAGCCGCGCCTCGTAGCGGCCGAGTCCCTGTTCGAGGCAGAACGCCTCGGCATCCACCGCCCCCAGCTCCGAGTGATCGCCGCCGCGGCCCTTTGCGATGTCGTGAAACAACGCCGCAAGATAGGCGATTTCCTGGCGCGGCAGGGACTGCATGATTTGACTCAAAGCCGGAAATTCGTCGTTGAATTTGGGCATGGCCAGGCGCCGCAGATTGCTGACCACGAACAGGGTGTGCGCGTCCACGGTGTACGCATGGAATAAATCGTACTGCATGCGTCCGACTACGCGCCCGAACGAGGGGATGTAGCGCCCGAGCACGCCGTACAAATTCATGCGGCGCAGCTCGTGCGTCACTCCGACGGGGGCGCAGAGAATTTCAATGAACAGACGATGATGGCGCGGGTTTTGCCGAAACTCTTCATCGATGAGCCAGACATGTGTGCCGATCAACCTAATGGTCTCGGCACGCACGCCGCGCAATTCGGGGTGCTGCTGCAAGAGCACGAACAGCTCTAGCAGGGCGGAAGGGTAGCGCGCGAAGACTTCCGCATGCGTCACCTCCAAGTAGTCGTTGCGAATCTGAAATCGCGCATTGATGGGCAGCGGCGAGCCGCCCGGCGTCAGGATGGCTTCGCGAAACAGCTGTAGCAGCATTTCGTTCAGCAGGCTGACGTCCATGACGGTGCGGTAGTACTTCTGCATCAGCTGTTCGACGGCCAGGGTGAAGCTGGCGTCTTCGTAGCCGAACATTTTCGCGAGCTTGATCTGATAGTCGAATAGCAGCCTGTCTTCGCGCCGTCCGGTCAGCACATGCAGTCCGAAGCGAACCCTCCAGAGAAACGACTGACCTGCTTTGAGCTTGCGCAATTCCTCGCGAGTGAGGAAGCCGTGCGCAACCAGCTCGTCGAGGGTATCAGTGCCGAAATGGCGTTTCGCCACCCACCCTATGGTTTGAATGTCGCGCAGGCCCCCGGGGCTAGACTTGACGTTAGGTTCTAGATTGTAGGCCGTATCGAAGTAGCGATGATGCCGCTCGATCTGTTCCTTGACCTTGGCCTCGAAGAAGTCCTGCGAGGACCAAAGGCGGTCGTGCGCCAGCGCGCGGCGCATGCCGGCGAACAGTGATTCGGGCCCGGCCAGCAGCCGCGCTTCGAATAGGGTGGTCGCGACGCTGATGTCGGCGAGGCTCTCCCGCTGGCAGTCGTCGATGGAGCGCACGCTGTGGCCGACCTCGAGACCGATATCCCAGAGAAAGGTTAGAAACTTTTCGATATCCGGCTGCCAGTCCGCGGAATCGCTCTTCGGCAGCAGCACCATGATGTCGATGTCGGAACTAGGGTGCAGTTCGCCGCGCCCGTAGCCGCCCACCGACACCAGCGCCAGATCGTCGGCAAATTTGCCGGCATGGCGCACCCAGGCGGCGCGCAGGGCAATGTCCACCAAGCGCGCTCGGTCGCGAACCAGGTCCTCGATGGCTTCATCGGTGGAGAAGCGATCCTGCAAAAGCTCGGTGCCGCGATCCAGGACTTGGCGGAAGACAATCGGGGAGAACTGGCCTTCTTGCAGGGCCTGGGGTACGGTCCCCAAATAGGGCCAGTCGGCGGTTTGATCGAGAAACTTGCCGTGGGCGTTCAAGAGGCCGCCGCGGCGGCGGGCAGCTCCACGCTCGCGCCCAGGGTGAGTACCTCAAAACCTAAGTCCGTGACCAAAATCGTGTGTTCCCACTGCGCCGACAGCGATTGATCTTTGGTGACCACGGTCCAGCCGTCGCTAAGCAGGCGCACATCCCGGCGGCCGGCATTAATCATGGGTTCGATGGTAAAGGTCATTCCGGCCGCCAGTTCGAGGCCCGTGCCGGGTTTGCCGTAGTGCAGCACCTGCGGGTCCTCGTGATAGATGCGACCGATGCCGTGTCCGCAGTATTCGCGCACCACTGAGAAATTATTGCTCTCGGCAAAGCTCTGGATGGCATGCCCGATGTCGCCCAGCCGAATCCCCGGCTTGACCACCCGGATGCCGCGCCACATGGCCTCATGGCATGCGGCCGTGAGGCGACGGGCGATTACCGCCGCGTTCCCGACGAAGTACATGCGGCTGGTGTCGCCATGAAAGCCGTCGTGAATCACGGTTACGTCGATATTGATGATGTCGCCGCTCTTCAGGCGCTTGTCGCCGGGAATTCCATGACATACGACATGGTTCACCGAGGTGCAAATCGTCTTCGGAAAGCCCCGGTAGTTGAGGTTGGCCGGGATGGACTTGAGCGTGTCCACGATGTAATCGTGGCAGCGCTTGTCGAGTTCCTCGGTGCTGGCGCCCGGCTGCACGAAGGGCTCGATCATATCCAGCACGCTGGCAGCCAGCCGCCCGGCGGCGCGCATCTTGTCCTGTTCGGCGGGGGTTTTGATGGTCACGGTCATAGGACGGCAGATTTTGTTTCTAACGGATGTTCATGGTATAAAGCGCGGCTATTTTTAACAACCCCGCACGCGTGTCGTCACAATCGACTGGGTGCCCGGCGGAACACTGATAATTGAAGCCTAGGCTTCAATTTCAACGCTCTGACGGGTTGCCGATTGGGATACGCGGAGGCTCAACCCAACCAGGAGTATTTATGACCAGTGTGTCCATGCGACAAATGCTGGAAGCGGGCGTCCATTTTGGACATCAAACTCGCTTCTGGAACCCCAAGATGGCTCCCTTCATCTTCGGCGAACGTAACAAAATCCACATCATCAACCTGGAAAAGACCCAGCCTCTGTATGCGCAGGCGGCGGCTTTCATCAAGGGTGTGGCAGCAGAGGGCGGCAAGGTGCTGTTCGTCGGCACCAAGCGATCGGCACGCGACGCGGTGCAGAAGGAAGCTGCTCGCTGCAGCATGCCCTACGTGAATCAGCGCTGGCTGGGCGGCATGCTGACCAATTTCAAGACCATTCGGCAGTCCATCAAGCGGCTCAACGAATTGGACGAGATGGCGAAGAGCGGCGCGCTGGATCGACGCGGCAAGAAGGAAGCCCAGATGCTGCGCCGAGAGATGGACAAGCTGCTGCGCAGCTTGGGCGGCATTCGCGAGATGACGGCGCTGCCCGATGCTCTGTTCGTGATCGACGTCGGCCACGAGCAGATCGCCATTCATGAGGCCCGCAAGCTCGGTA
>JANYLM010000068.1 GCA_025357835.1 Gammaproteobacteria bacterium | reverse complement strand
GGGCTTGCACAATACCTGCCCGCGCTCCACTTCCTCGCGCTTAGTTCCCCGCAGCAGCACCCCGACGTTGTCCCCCGCCTGCCCCTCATCCAAGAGCTTGCGGAACATCTCCACGCCCGTGCAGGTGGTCTTGGTCGTCGGACGGATGCCAACGATCTCCACCTCATCGTTGATCTTCACGATCCCGCGCTCGATTCGACCCGTCACCACCGTGCCGCGGCCCGCTATCGAGAACACATCTTCCACCGGCATCAAAAACGCCCCCTCCACTGCCCGCTTCGGCACCGGAATGTACTCATCGAGCGCCTTCACCAGCTTCACCACCGAGGGCACCCCAATGTCCGAATCATCCCCTTCGAGCGCCTTTAACGCCGATCCCGTGATGATCGGGGTCTTATCCCCAGGGAATTTGTACAAGGTCAACAGATCGCGCACCTCAAGCTCCACCAGCTCGAGCAACTCCGCGTCATCCACCATGTCCGCCTTGTTCAAATACACCACGATGTACGGCACTCCCACCTGACGGGCCAGCAATATGTGCTCGCGCGTCTGCGGCATCGGCCCATCGGCCGCCGAAACCACCAAAATCGCCCCGTCCATCTGCGCCGCCCCCGTGATCATGTTCTTCACGTAATCCGCGTGCCCAGGACAGTCCACGTGCGCGTAGTGGCGCGCCTCGCTCTGATACTCCACGTGCGCCGTCGCTATCGTGATCCCGCGCGCTCGCTCCTCCGGTGCCTTGTCAATCTGGTCGTAGGCTTTGAACTCCCCGCCATACTTCTCCGCCATCACCTTCGTTAACGCCGCCGTTAAGGTCGTCTTGCCATGATCTACATGTCCAATCGTCCCCACGTTCACGTGCGGCTTCGTTCGCTCAAACTTCCCCTTCGACACGGCAAGTACCTCTTAAATAATAAAAACTGGAGCCCACGAACGGGATCGAACCGTTGACCTCGTCCTTACCAAGGACGTGCTCTACCAACTGAGCTACGTGGGCCGCATCCATTTGGAGCGGGTGATGGGAATCGAACCCACGTGATCAGCTTGGAAGGCTGACGTTCTACCATTGAACTACACCCGCACTCCGCTATAAGCCAAAGGCCAATGGCACCGAACCCTCTTCCCAGTTGGTGGAGGGGGTAGGATTCGAACCTACGAAGGCATAAGCCAGCAGATTTACAGTCTGCCCCCGTTGGCCGCTTGGGTACCCCTCCTCAAAATGAGCCGCGTATTTTGCGGGGCGAGTCGCATAGTGTCAATGTGTTCTTGCCGCACTACCCCTGCGCTTCGCGCCGAATTCAAGGCTCGATGCGACCCTGACTATTATTTGCCCGCAACGCGAGAGGGGGACTATGAGGCTTGACGCTGTCGCGCGATATCACTATCTTACGATATGTTTTAAAATACATCTGAAGATAATAGACCGTACCGATGGACCCTACGCCGCATCACCCGGCCGTTACCCGACGATCAGGAAAACGACACCCGCATCTCACCGGTGCGTTCTATTGGGGTGTGCGGTTCGCTCCTACCAGCAGGACCCACCGATAGGCCGCGGCTCCATGGACATGACCGGGTACGGAGAGCGGTTGCGGCTGTCGTGAAGGCGGCCACCATACGCTCGATGGTGCGTCACCCGGCCGTGCGCGTCCCCGGTTAGAATGATATTCAGCGAGTATCGGTGCTTTTTTTACTGGGAACTTGATGATCTACGACAATCGGCAGTTCTACATCGACGGCGCCTGGGTGGATCCCGCCGTGCCAAAGGAATTCAGCGTGATCAATCCGGCGACCGAAGCCGTCGCCGGATCCATCTCGATGGGAGGACCGAAAGACGTGGAGCGCGCGGTAGCGGCTGCCCGTCGCGCGTTCGAGGGTTATTCGCATACCACCCCTGCCGAGCGGCTTGCGCTCTTGGAACGCGTGCTGGCCGCCTACAAGGCGCACTACGACGAGATTGCGCTCGCCATTTGCGCTGAAATGGGTGCTCCCCTCAATCTGGCGAAGGGTCCACAGACTCGTAGCGTCGTAAGCCATATCGGCGCGATGATTGAACTCTTGAAGACCTTCAAGTTCGAGGACCTTCAGGGGACCACTCGGCTGCTCCAGGAGCCGGTCGGTGTCTGCGCGCTCATCACGCCGTGGAATTGGCCGATGAATCAGGTGGCGGCCAAAGTGGTTCCTGCGCTCGCGGCCGGCTGCACCATGATCTTGAAGCCGTCGAAACATTCTCCATTCAGTGCGATTCTCTGGGCGAAAGTGCTGCACGAGGCAGGAGTACCGCCTGGCGTGTTCAACCTCATCAACGGCGACGGCAAACTGGTGGGCGCCGCGTTGTGCGCGCACCCTGACGTGGACATGGTGTCTTTCACCGGCTCGACCGTGGCCGGCATCGAGGTTGCGCGGCAGGCCGCCGTTTCCGTCAAGCGCGTGCATCAGGAACTCGGCGGCAAATCCCCGGCGGTGTTGCTGGAGGATGCCGATTTCGAAAAAGCGGTGACGCAGAGCGTGCTGCAAGTTCTGCAGAATTCCGGGCAGTCCAGCCACGCGCCGACGCGCATGCTGGTGCCGGAATCCGCAATGGCCAACGTCGTGTCGATCGCCAAGCGCGTGGCGGAAGGCGTAGTGATTGGCGACCCCTCGTCCCAAGAGACGGCGATGGGCCCAGTGGTGTCCAAAGGGCATTTCGACCGAGTCGAAGCCGTCATTGAGAAAGGCATAGCGGAAGGAGCGAACCTCGTGACCGGAGGGGTGGGAAGGCCCGCGGGGTTGAATAAGGGATACTTCGTCAAGCCGACCATTTTTTCCGACGTCGGCAACAAAATGACCATCGCACGCGAGGAAATCTTCGGTCCTGTTTTAGGCATCCTGCCCTACCGAACCGAGGAAGAGGCGATCGCGATGGCAAACGACACACCGTATGGCCTCGCCGCCTACGTCTGGTCCAAGGACATCGCCCGCGCGAATCAGGTCGCACGCCGGATTCGCGCCAGCCAGGTCACGTTGAACGGCGCCGAGTCCGACATGCGGCCCCCCTTCGGCGAATTTAATATGTCCGGCAACGGACGTGAGTACGGTGAATTTGGTCTTCGCGCTTTCCTCGAACTCAAGGCGATCATCGCGGTTCCTCAAGGCTCGATTGATCTGTCCCAGAGTAAAACCCGATGGCCTCTACGATATAAGCTGCGACGCGGAATTTGGACTTACCTCATCGAACCACTGGTGCGCTGGTTGCCAAAGGTGTGCAGCCCTCTTCGAGTTATGGCGCTGCGAGCAATGGGCGCGAACATCGGCCCTCATTGCACTTTGCTTCCTGGTCTACGGGTTCTCGCTCCGTGGAATCTTCGTTTGCACGAATATGTCGCCATCGGGGAGCACGTCAACCTCTACAATTTTGCCCCCATAGATATCGGCCGCATGACGGTGGTGTCGCAATATACGTACCTCTGCACGGGATCCCATGACTACAACAAGAGCGACATGCCGCTGACTTACGCCCCGATACAAATCGGTGCACAGGTGTGGATAGCGGCGGGCGTCTATGTCGCTCCCGGCGTTTGCATTGCGGATGGCGCCGTGGTGGGCGCGAAATCCGTGGTGACAAGGTCTCTCGTTGAGCCGTGGACTGTGTGGGCCGGCAACCCATGCCGGCGGATCAAGGCGCGCGAGTTCCCGGCCTAAACGTGAATGCGCATGCCTGACGTCTCAGTCCTGATACTCACCAAGAATGAAGCGAAGGATCTTGCCGGATGCCTCGAATCGGCGTCGTGGAGCGACGATCTCCACGTATTGGATTCGGGCAGCACTGATGCTACATGCGACGTTGCACGCCGCTACGGGGCCAAAGTCGAGGTTCGAACTTACCCCGGTTCGAACCAGGTGTTCGGCGGAGATGAAGCGGCGCATCGAAATTGGAGCTTGAGAAATATTCCGTTCAAACATGAGTGGGTGTTGCTGCTGGACGCCGACGAAAGAGTCACCTCGGACTTGGCCTCATCCGTCGCTCGCGTTACTGCGGCACCCGGGGATTGCGTTGCCTTTCGCATCCAACGGCGCGACTTTTTCATGGGAACCTGGTTGAAGCACGTGCAGGCCTCGCCCTTCTATCTGCGGCTCTTCAAGCCCGCAAAAATTACCTACGAACGGCTGGTGAATCCAGTCTCTATTGCCAATGGTCCCGTGGGATCGATGCCGGGATATCTCGATCATTTTCCGTTCAGCAAGGGCGTCACTCATTGGCTCGACCGCCACAATTCGTATAGTTCGCTGGAGGCGGCGCAGATAATCGAGAACCGACGTCGACACACTCCTTTTTCGGTCCTCGGCGCCTTCACCGCCAAGGACTTCCACGACAGACGCTTTCATCAAAAGGAGCTTTTTTACCGGTTGCCCCTGCGCCCGCTGGTGAAGTTTCTCATTCTATACGTCGTAAAAAGGGGCTTTCTAGACGGGCGCGCGGGCTTGCGTTACGCGGCCCTGCAGTCAATTTATGAATACATGATTGTCTTGAAGGTGCGGGAACTGGGCGTCGAAAACCAAGATCGCACATCTGCTTGACGGCCTAAATAAACCGTACGGCACAGCACACGTCGATGACCACCTATCACATCAGTGGATTTTGTACACCACTCCTGCAGTGGCCAATTGGTCGTCGAACCGAAAGAAGTTCAGAGTGGCATTGCGGTGCTGATGGATGAGAGACAAGCTCAAAATCCACGAACTTCGCGGCGAGTAATTGAGGTCGACCTGCTCCGTGGCGAGCGTGGCATTCAACGGGCCCAGCGTCTGCACGCTGAAGCTCTGCCGAATGTAATTTTGCTTTTCATAGGACAGCGGAAAATCCAATTTCAATTTTTCCGTGACGTTCCATACGGCCGTGACGCTGCCGCCTTGCGACACGAAATAATCCGATTCGGTGACCAGATAGGCATGCAGCTCATGCCAGCCAGCGAACAAGAGTTGAGTCTTCTCGGTCGGCAGCCAGGTCAACGTCGCACGCCAAAAATTTCCCGAGATATTGCCCACCTGCGTCTCCGTGAACTTCCGCTTGTAGTAGCCCGCATTGGCATCCAGTTGCGTCTTGTCCGTGAACGCGTACCTCACGATGAAGCGAGTGGAATCCTCCAGATAACTAGGCGTAAACGAAACATTGTTCAGGGTGAACAAGTTGCTCGATGGAAACCGTCCGTCGGCATGCCGGTACTGCAGGCTGAAGGTATTGTTAACGTTGGTCGCCAACTCGATTCCTAAATCGGCCTCCTTGAGGTGAAAATTATTGAACCTAGTTTGCGGCGCACTGTGGCTCAAGTTCGTATTGCTCGCGCCCGCGTAGAGCGACCAGCGGGGGCCGATCTGATACCGTCCATTGCCGAACACGT
The DNA here is from genome assembly GCA_025357835.1 of Gammaproteobacteria bacterium. Lineage (GTDB taxonomy): Bacteria > Pseudomonadota > Gammaproteobacteria > Steroidobacterales > Steroidobacteraceae > Bog-1198. The sequence continues at coordinate 68,126 of JANYLM010000068.1, read as the reverse complement.
GGGTGGAGTCGACGAGATCCCGCCCGAAAGTGCGTGTTTCGCCGAAGCTGGCCAGCGCGTGGTTATAGTCGGCCTGCAGTAGACCCGACAGGTGACTGCCAACCTGCCAGTTCCAGAACAGGTTCGCGTATCCGGACGTGTTGTTCAGATCACGGTTGTGTCCAAAGCGATTGTTGTCCGCACGCAAGTTCAGCGTGAACCTCTGTCGCCCCAACGCCACTTGACCGTCGCCCCCCACCGACACGCTGTTGATCTCATCCGCACGCGAAGCGCGCGGCGATACCAAGGTGGCAATGCTGCCGAAATTGGCAGGGAGACGGTACAGATTGCTGTCGTATTGAAACTGGTCGGCAACGTAGAAACCATAACTGTCGCCGTCGATAGGCTGCAGCGGCGGCGGGGCAACCGCAGCGGCAGCCTTGCCGGCGAACCCAATGGCGCAACAGATAACGCCGCAACACCTTGCAATAAATATCGGCACTAAATGATTCCCGTGATGCAAATTTGATTACCGTGACGCACAATCGCCTCTCGCCGCCTGTTACCCATTCATTGTACGATGCAACACTTTATGCGTTGCGCCTGGGTGCGGACACAGTGTTAAATACGACCGTCGCTGCCCCCTTAATTCTCATACTACCTCACAGCCCATTTCCGCTGTGAAACCCATTCTGTCAGCGTTTTCCCACAATGCTTGGGTGCCCCCGACGGCCTCAATCCCTAGATCCTCTTGCATTGCCATTGCAGCCTTCAATTCCAGCGCTTAGGGTGCACGTAGACTTTACATATTACGCCAGCCCTTCGCCAATCACCTCAGGAAAGATATATGAAGCAATTTATTAGACGCAGCCTAAGAAGGCTTGGCGTCGATATCGTGCGAGTCCGAAATCAGCCGGATCTAGTTGCGTTCTTGCAGGATCGCCACATTGATGTCGTGGTGGACGTAGGAGCGAATGTGGGGCAGTTCGGCAAACTCCTACGCGCGAAGGGCTATCGCGGGAAGATCGTTTCGTTCGAACCCGTTGAGTCCGTATTCAAATCCTTGGAAACCACGGCGAGAGCAGATGGCAATTGGGTAGCCCACCACTTTGCCCTCGGTGCACGCTCGGAGACCTCGACGATAAATATCGCGGCAGCGTCAACGTACAGTTCGATATTGCCAATGAACGACGTCGCCGTACTGCACGATCCGGCTGCGGCGGCCATGCGCGAAGAAAAGATCGAAATTAAAAGACTGGATGACGTGCTTCCGAACCCGTCCGGAAACATATTGCTGAAGATTGACACGCAAGGCTACGAACGACGGGTCTTGGAGGGCGCCGTTAAGGGCCTGTCCATGATGAAAGGAGTTATAATGGAACTGCCGATCATTCATCTCTACAAAGGCACCTGGGCCGTACATGAAGCGATTGAGTACATGGCCGATGCGGGGTTTGTTCCCGCTCAAATTCACCCCGTCAACTATCACCTGATGGATCCATTATCGCTAATAGAAGTCGATTGTCTCTTTCGACGTTGCGACAAACGATTGGACTCGTCCTCGTAAGGACTTTACGGCTGCCCGATGCGGCCCAATATTTTGCGCTGCCGTTTACTTAAATGAGCTCCTTAAACCGCTTTCTGTCCGCCAGTGCCGCCTCCTGGTCCAGGATAGTCCTTACCCTCGTTACACAAATTCTCTTGGTTCCGATCTTCCTGGGTCATTGGACCGTTGAAGAGTATGGCTGTTGGCTCATCATTCAAACCTTGATCACGATCTCGTCGTTGCTCAGTACCGGTCATCAAAATTTTGTTGGGTTCGAATTCCTCAAAGTTGGGGACGGCAGGTCGAAAGATCTTCGCCTATTGTTCTATTCCGCCCTGCCGTTCGTGATTCTCATTGCGATCCTGGAGCTTTTGATACTTTTGCTTTTGATCCACGTCGGCTATATCGGCACCCTTTTCGATCCAACCAGGGCGATGGGAAAGGAAATCATGCACCAGGCGGTTTGGTCGCTGGTGATCTACTCGTTCTATTCATTACTGGGATCCAGCGGCGGACTGGCGAGTCGTGCGGTCGCTCCCTATGGCCATTTTGCCCGCATGGCATGGTGGACCACGTTCCTCGCGATAGGCCAAGCGCTGACATCAGCCGTCGTCGTTGCCCTTGGTGCGAATTTATTGGAAACCGTTATATGTATAGTTGTAGCTGGAATTCTCGCCAATATTCCAATCCACCTCGATATGTGGCGCTTGTTCCAGCGTTATGGCCTCAGCCCTGTAAGACCCGACATAAGGGTCGGGAGAAGAAATTTTTGGTACTCCCTCGCAATATCCTTGAGTTCAATACTGGATATTTCACGCCAGCAGGGTGTGCGCGTGTTTCTCGGCGCTATTGTCGGCGTCACTCAGATGACTGCATTTTCGACGATGCGCACGCTGAGCAACCTATCATTACAAGGGATAGGAACTATAACAAACCCGATCATGCCCGAAATCATGCGGTTTCTTCGTGAAAGAGATGCCGAGCGCACAAACGCCTCGATTGGCTTTGTCTGGTTTTCTACGGTTCTGTTGTTGGCGCCAGTCCTTGTGATTTTTCAATGGTTGATGCCGATGATCTTCCATATTTGGACACGCGGCAAAATCGAATTTAACCCGGCATTGTTCGGGCTATTCTCCATTGCGCTGCTTATTTTCTCGATAGCGCGCCCCGCCGTAGCGGTCCTCCAGGGCAATAACCTACTTAAGGTACAACTGTGGATCTCTATACTAGTGAGCGTTGTTGCGGTTGGCGGAATAATGTCCATAACGCATGCCTTCGGGCTTGTCGGCGCAGCAACGGCCCTCTTGCTGGCAGAGTTGGCAGGCACGGTTCTCGCAGTATACTTTGCCGCAAAATGGCTCGATGAAAATGGTCTGCGCTATCCTTGGCAATTATTTGGAATGGCGTTGACCTCAATCGGGGTTACCACCGCCGCAATCTTTCTAATGCTTTATGTGCCGAGGGCAACGCTGCCGACGATGGCGGCTTCAGTGGCCGCGAGCGCCCTACTCGCGCTTGCATTTCTACGCCGATTGCCGGAACTAGCGGTGACACGGATGCGCGGCTTGGGCAAGAAATTTATCATGGCGCTGACGCGCTAGAAGCCGGTCAGTTTCCTATATTGCTGCACTTCCGCAGCGTCCCCGTGCTGAAAGTAGAACGTGTCGTCGTTGAAGTTGATCGGTCGTTCGCGTCCATAGCCGAACGGCAACAATTCGTAGTTCTTTGACATCGCGCAGGCCAGATTGAACAGCGTTAGTCCGGCCCGCCGCAGCTTTGGCACCTCCGTGTATTCGGCCAGCGCGAGGACGGCCGGCGGCACGAATCGAGAAGCCGCGAACATGAACTTGTGTTCGGGCGCTATCTGCTTGTCTGAATAGTTGATCGCATTCAGAGCGCTCAGGAAATGCCGTATTCCCTTCTTGCTCGCGGCGAAAAAACTCTGCTGCACGTCCAGCATGCTGCTCGCGCCGAAGACGAGATCCTTGCGCCGAAGAGCCTTCTTCACCTTCGCTACGATGCCCGCACCGTAAACGAGGGCGTCCTGCTCGATGTACAAGACCATGTCCACGTCGTTGAAAAGTGCGTATTGCAGTCCGAGCATGATGGCGGCCATCGCGCCGCAGTAATGGGTCGTGCAATTCTGCGAGTGCCCCGGGTTGATTAACAGCTCCAGATGTTGGAACCTCGTCGCCGTGTGGGCAGCGTCACCGGGCTTGACCGGCGACGCGGAGTCGACGATGAACACGTGCTCCGGTTCGACGTAGGTGTCCAAAGAGCGCCACCAGAGCGGCCGGAACCCGGGCCCGCGGATGAGGTCATCTCCGGCAGTCACATAACTTCGGGTCTGATCGGTGGCGTACCACCCACTGGTTACGAGCTCGCAGGACATGCGGCAATCCTAGCACGCGCTCAAAGAACGCGATTCTTGGCACGCCGACTGCATCCGCCCATCAGCCGAATTTGCCCAATCTGCGGATCGCTCGGATGAGCAGCGGCGGCGTCACGTCCCTGACGATGGACCTCAGGGTCACACGATTGGTGCCGTAATAGCGCGGCGCGAATACGGAAGAATGCGGCTTGAGGTTGGGCTTTACCTTCACCCCGACCGTATGGTAATAGGCGATGAACGATTGCCGTGTACGATCGGCCGGGCATTCCAGCGGTGTTGGGACTCCGTGGAAGTTCGGATATTCAACCTCAAAGATCACGCTCCTGTTGAACAGCGGGTCGATGCTCACGTCGCAGCGCTTGCCGTCATCGCTCCAAAGTTCGAGCTGGCCGTGATATTCGCGATTCCAGGACTTGTTTAGGAAGATGATCATGGCCAGGCGGCGAGTCAGTCCGGTGTCGTAGGCCACATTTCGATCGGCATGCACGTTGAAATAGTCGCCGCGCCGCATGAGTGCATAGCCGGCGCCTTGCAGGTATGGATCGGGCAGCAACTGCTCGACGCCGGTAATCTCCGCGAGTAAGTATAGGAAGGCGGCGGAATGAACCGTGTTGATGAGCTGGCTTCCTGCCGGACCCATCTCGGCCGCTGAACGCATTCTTGATGTTCTCTCCCGCGTGTCATTTTCGATGCTCGACCATTGCTCGCGTCGCATGTGCGCCATCTCGGATAGCACCGAGTCGAGTACGACTTCGGGAAATAAGTTGTCGATGACGAGATGAGGAAACGGCAGCGAATTCCTATAGCCGGAACGCAATTCCTCGACGCTTTTGGGCAGGGTGACCTTGCCCGCCAGCAATGTACGGTATTCCTCTGTCAGATCGCCGCGCATAAGAGTCCCTCTACCAACATTGCTCGCACCGCGCAATTCGCCCACGCAAGAGCAACGCATATAGGTCTTATCATGCATCATCCGTACAATTCTGCCCGGCGTCACAGCATAGTTCAGACATGACCGGCCCCGGACTGTGACGGATATCGCATAACGACGTCCAGCAGGCCACTGGCCATCGCGTCGGCGGTAAATCGACGCTCGAAGAGGTCCCGGGCGTTCCGTCCCATAGCGAGCCGCTTCTCCGGAGTAAGCGCGAGCCAGGCCCGCAGCAGCTTGAGAGTTCCTTCGGCCGTATCGGGGGCAACCATGCCGGCGTCTTGCGATTGGACCTCGCGCCAGATGTTGACCTTGTCGGAGATCAATACGGGAACTGCGCAACCCAGCGCTTCGGCCACCGCGATGCCGAAATTCTCCTGATGCGATGGCAGAATAAAAACTTCCGCGCTGTAGAAGGCACCCCACTTCAGATCGCCACGCAACATGCCGGGCCAGGTGACGCGGTCGCTCACGCCGAGATGCTTTGCGAGATCCTGCAGTTCCTCCCCCCATCCCGTTTGATCCGGGCCCGCGACGATCAGGTGCAACGCGGGGTCCGTCGGGGCAACGGCCGCGAACGCACGGATCAGCAGGTCGCATCCCTTCTTGACGTGAATGCGGCTGAGAAACAACAGGATGCGTCGTGCCCGCAGCTGCGGATTCGCCTCGAGGAACCGTTCTCGCAGCGGCGCGCCATTCTCGGGCGGCGCAGCCGTGCCATAAGCGATCACGTGCTCATTGGCGCGATACAGCCAGAACGACTGTCTTGCCAGCAAGCGCTCCTCTTCGCTGGTAAAGAGAACCGCCCGCGCATCGCGCAGCACGCGATACTCTGCCCAGGGCCAGTACAGCCACTTTTTCAGATGCTTGAGCGGGTACGTGCGCCTGAACCAGGGATCGAGCATGCCGTGTGTGAAGACGAAATACGGAACCGCGGTTTTTCGCAGCGCGCGCCAAGCGCCGAAGCTGTGGTACTGCCAAAGGCCATTGATGATCACGGCATCGAATCGTTTCGCGTTCACCGTCAACCACGGCGCGAGCCGGCTGTTGTAGCCGTATCCGGCCGGCGTGGGACCCAGTGCATGCACGGTTAGGGGGAACTCCTTCAGAAAGCTCTCCTTCGGATCGTCCAATGTCACTATCTCCACTATGTGCCCGTCCTGCTGCAGGTGGACGCCTCGCTGACGCACACCCTCCAGCGGGCCGCCGGTGCTCGGATTGGCGCTCGCGATGACGTGCAGCAGCTTCATACTTCCACGCTGCGTTTGCGTGCGGGAAAAGCATCGCTCGCAGCAAGAAAGCCGTGCAGCACCCTCGCGTAAATAGCGAGATATCCGTCGATAGTTGTGTCCTCATCGAAACGCTTTGCCCACGACAAGCCAGCTTCCCGGCGTTGCGCCTGTACCGCCGGACTCTCGTTGATCAGTTCTTGCAGGACGTCCGCGCCCAGCCGCGCCCACGGCCCGATATCCGCAAACGACTGCAGCCGCGGCAGATAGCGTGCCGCCGGCCCCGCCACCTCGCTCATAGGTGATTCATCGGTCGTAATCACGGGGCAGCCGCAGGCCTGCGCCTCGACCAAAGGCCAGCCAAACCCTTCCGCCAGGCTCGGGAAGAGGAAGACTCGCGCCACGGAATACAAAGCCTGTAGGGTGACGCTCTCGAGACTCTTCACAAACACCACTCTGCCGTTGCTGGGAACCTTCGTCAGCAGTTTCGTCACGGTCACGCTTTGCGGGCTCACGCAACACAGCGGCAGCGGGTCGCTGATCCGCGCGGCGTATTCGGCATAGATCGCGATCACGCCCGGCAGGTTCTTGTACCACTGCCCACCACCGACATGCAGGATAATTCCGGACTCCGGCAGGGCGACCCCCGCTCTCGCCAGGATGTCGGCCGCCTCGCGGCGCGCCAACGGCGCATAGGGAAAATTCATTCCGTTGTAGACGACTTCCGACGTCTCAGCCTTCACGCCGCCGAAGCGGTTCAAATCCTCGCGAGTCTTCTTCGAGACCGAAATGAAATGGCGAGCCTTCCTGAATCCGTTGCGTATGTACCGCTGATAGATACGGCCGCTGGCCGACGTTGGATTTTCAGGAATGTCGCTCAATGCTGACCGCAGGGCAAGCAGATCGTGAACGTGTACGACATGCGGCCTGTTGCCGACCAGGGGCACCCAAGGACCCAACGCCTGGTCACAAAAGACGAACAAAGTGTCCTGCGATGCGCGCTTGACCGCCTTGCGCATCGCCTTGGGAAACAACAGGTATTGATCGATGTAACCGGCCCACTTTGACAATTGCCCCCTCGGCACCCAATTGAACACGGTTGCCGACGGCGACCATACCTCCACCGTATGACCGCGGGTTTGGTACGCTGCTTTCAGCATGCCGGCAAAACGCGGCATGCTCTGCGATTGAGAAAACATCGGATGACATAGAAGAACCAGTTTCATAGGTGTCAGAATCGCGTCCGGGCCGGCGGACCGCTCGCATTTTACGGTAGGCCCGCTCACGCCCGCTGCCACGCCGCCGAATCCCGGATCGGCGGCCGCTCGGGCCGCATCAGCAGCCGCGCCGGCGCGTACATCAAGACGTATATCAGCAGCGTTTGCGCGAAATTTCGAACGAACAGTTGCAATACCTTGTTCACCGACTCAGAGGTAATTCCGGACACAAAGAACGTCCAAACCTGCAGCATTCCCAGTGCGGACAGCGTCGCCGCTCCCTTCGCGGGCCGGATGGTGAGCAGGTCCATCAAGCCGTAGAGGCCTAGGCAGATCAAAGCGTACAAGAATGGAAATAACGGACCGAACAGGGCAATCCCGTGGGCGAAGATATTTCCTGTCTTCCGTCCGCCCAAGGGAATGCCACGGCTCAAATAGGCCAGGTAATCGCCCATCGAGAAATCCAGGTCGCGCTTGTCGATTTTATAGCCGAGCGCATGAAGCACCGGTGTCGGCAATCCGGCCCAGGCGAATTTTACCGAAATATCGCGCAGTCGGGCCTTGGCCTGCTCGGTCGTCAATGTGCTCGCGAAATGAAATGCTGTGTCGTAATACTTGGTTTCCACGAGCCTCGCCAGCATCGGGTTGGCAATGTAGTGCTCGTCGTAGGCGCTGAATCGGGAAGCCTCCGCCTGGTCCGCCCTGTACGCCGCGATCACGCGCGGTTGCCGCCAGACACGAAGCGTCGTGCGAATCATGGTGCCGGCGGAGACCTTGCCCCGCACCTGCCTGGCGATGACCATCGCCGTGGTGAGATCCGAGACTGGTCCCGAGATGGCCAACAGCGCCAGCGCCAGCACGGCGATGCGCTTCATACCGCGGCCCGTCACCGGTGCGTTGCTTCGCATGGCTCGGAGCAGATAGAGAAGGGCAATCGTGGCAATGCCGGAAAACATGATTCCGCGCGCGTTGATAGCGAGACCGAGCAGTGCGAATATCCCCGTATAAAGCACCAGCAACAATCTGTTTAGCCGGATGTTGCAGTAGGTTTCGCCGATTTCCCGCGCGTAAATCGGTATGAGGAACGGCGCCCACGCGAGGAAACTAAAACCCGCGGCGATCTTGCCCAGAGTGCCCTCGTAACGCCAGAACAGGATCGTGGGCAAGCCCGCGACCCCCATGTACCAGAGCGTCCCGAAACTGGGAGTCCTGTAGATTCCAGCCCAATTCAACACACTTCTAAATAGGCCAAAATTCGTGGATTTCTTTACTGAGAAGAATCGGAACGCAATATGCATCAAGAGCGCGATTGCCTGATAGAACGCCAGCGTGCCGAACGTATACAGCGGGCTGTACAAAGAGAAGGCCACTGGCGTACGCGCGGCCGTCTGGACGAACAACGCGCCGAGCTGGGTAGTGCAGCAAAATCCGAAAATGGCAATGGACGACAGCGGATGGAATTGAAGCGCCGTCGTGTTCCGAAGATAAAGCAATAGCGTCAATGAGGACGTCAGAATGATGCAGCTGGAGGCGATGTTCTCAATGGTGAGGCTAATAGCGCATTGCACCAGGACCGCCAAGATTGTCAGAGCGATCAAAGAATTGAAAATGAAGTTTCTAACGGTCATGGCAAAGTGCGCGGGCGGATCAGGGCTTGGCAAACGCTCGGTCAACTATTACTCGCATGGCGTTCTCGTTGTGATAGCCATTGACGATGCTGCGTGAATGTCCGGCCGCTGCAATACGCTGCCGGCGCTCATCGTCGCGCAATGCGTCGAGGCAGACTTTCGCGCATTCCTCCGCGGAACTCCAGAACAGAGCCTCCTCCCCCTCCCGATACATCGCCAGATGTTCTGCGGTGCGCTCGGCGCAAAGTAGGGCACCAAGGGCGGGAATTTCCAACGATCGGGTCGTGTGAAGATCACGATTACCCTTGGAAAGCAGTCCCAAATTGACTTTTGCACACTGCAGCGCAAGGGCATAATCGTCGCCTTGCAATTGACCGCCCTTGAAATAGCGCTTCAGCACCGGCCACTCCCGCGCTTTCTGCCAATTGGCGCCGCGAATCGTGAGCGGCACGCCAAGATTAATCAGGTCGACCAAAAACGGACCCCGCTCGGGAAACCAGGTGCCGAGAAACAGGACCTCGGAACACCAGCGCGCGGCGGCTTCCTGGGTGACGAGGCGCGGGGCATGCGCGACCTCGTCCGACGATCTGAACAAACGCAGGACATCTCTCGCCCCCAATCGTTCCGCCTCCTCTACATTCTCAGAACGGACGACGACGCACAGATCATAGAAGGGAACGCTGAGCCGATAGGCGGAAAAACGTGCGATATCGCGCCTGCCGAAGGGGTCGTCGATATTGTAATTGACGACCTTGCCGGCATGCTGTCGGAGCAGCTTGATGACGCCAGGGGAAACGATTTCGCCGCTGTCCACATAGCATAGGTCGTAGCGGTCGCTTTTCAACTTCGCCGGCAACGCGCGCAAGACCCAGGGACTCAAAAACTGGCCGCCCAACTTCCATATGACGCGATCTATCCACGATGTGGGCGGCAATAAATGGCGCAAATCAATATGCTGCACACGGTGCCCAAGCCGCCGCAGCGCATTTGCACGATCAAGCGAGGTCCCATCTCCGTGTCCGATATAGAGAATCGAAAGATCCGCATCCTGCGTAACTCGTGAAGCAGCCAACACCGTGATCGTTATTGACTAGTATTCATTGAAGACGCCGCCGATTACATTGACGCCCGTCTGAGTCAAGCTCTCCATGGCTGCTGTCAACTGCGAGTGACGCGTCACATTCAGACGCGCGAGCATGAGGGCGGCACCCGCCCGCTCGGCGACTATCTGCGCATCGGCGGTTTCGGTCGCGGCGGGCGTATCGATCAGAATCACGTCGAACTGGTCGATAAAGCGCTCCAGCACTAGATCGAAAACCGGCCTCCCGAGCAATTCCTGAGGATTCGGCGGTATGGCGCCGGCGGGGAGGACGAAAAGCCGCAGATGCGGGTGTACGCGGCACGCCGTTTCCTTTCCCGCACGGCCGGTGAGCAGCGCGGACAATCCCACCGAGTTAGGGAGATTGAACAACTCATGCTGACGGGGGTGACGCATATCTGCGTCGATCAGCAACGTGCGTTCGCCAATTTGCGCGAAAACCGCCGCCAGATTCGCCGCAAGCCAGCTACGTCCCTCACGCCGACCTGGGCTCGTGATTGCGACCACCTTATGGGTTGCATCGTTGAACCAACGGAGGGTCAGCTGGCTGCGCAGCGCGCGCAGCGGCTCGATGGATTCACTTTGAGGATTGTAGGCGGCGACCACGTCGTCAGCCACGCCGCCCTGGCCGCCGCGCTGCAGGATCGGATAATTGAACTGATGGGCCACCGCGAAATCGATGTCTTGCAGTGTGAGCAGCTTCAATTTCAATGCGGCTTCGCCGAACCGCATGCCATGCGCTCCCGCATAGCGCTGAATCTCTTCAGCGTCCGCCGGGGTCAATCGCCCTTGCTCAACAAGAATGCTGCCGAACGCCCGGCTCCGGTCACGGGTGAGCACGACATCACCGGCTGGATTGACTATGGTATTCATATCGCAGAGGGTTCCACGCGCTCTTCAATGCGACGCCCTGGGCGGTTGGGCCCGCGGCCGTCAGGCTTTATACCTGGGATTCTGGCGAAAAGTGGCACACCCAACAATTCGGGCAAGTCCTGGTAGTAGCGAACTCGCCTATCTGTCAATTCACGCAGTAGTACGGCAGAAACGCCCAGGACACCGCCGAGGAACATCGACACTAAAAGGTTCAGCATATATTTAGGACTCGAACGCCTCAGGGGTTCTACGGCGGTGGTCAGCAACAGGACGTCGGTCTGCTGAGTCTGGCTCTCTAGGCTGCTTTGAGCGAGGCGCTGAGTCACGGCATCGAGATTCCGCTGTGCGGTGACCACGTCGTTCTGCAAAACCGAGACTTGGTCACGCTCGTGCGTTAGGTCCAGCATGCGCTTCTTCTGCGCCTCGAGCGCAGCCCGAATGTCGCTTTCGCGCCTTAGATTGACCTGCGTCGTGCTGCCGAACGAGGCGGTGATTTTTGCCGTTTCGGCCTCGATCCGTTCACGCAGAGTGGCGACCTCCGCTGCGGTGGTGCGGTAGTCCGGATGGTTCTTGCCGAGATTGGTGGCAATGTCCTGCAGCTTGGCTTCGGCCCGTGACAGGTCCGCCTTGAGACTAGCGATGAATGGACTCTGCAGCACTTCGGCCATCGAATTGCTGTCGCCGCCCGCTTGGCGTTGCCTAGACTGACTGTCTTGACGAAGCGCCTGGATGGTGAGCAGCTGGGTCGATAGTTCGTTCAACCGTGCATTCTCGATGTCGAAACGTCCATCGGTCGTGGCCATAAGGCCGGTTTCGGCCTGGAAATCGGACAGCCGCTTCTGCTTGGCCTCCAGATCGGCGCGCAACGCGCGGGAACGCTCGTTGAACCACGTGGCATATTGCTTGGCGGGATCAACTTTCAGCTCGATGTTCGTGTCGATGTATGCCTGCGCAAAGGCGTTGGCGAGCACCGCGGCGGTCTTCGGGTCGGTCCAGGTGACGGATATGTCGACCACGCTGCTATCTCGGGAAGGAGTGACAGCCACAACCTTCTGCATGATGGCGCCGATCCACACCACGATGTCGCCCTTGCCATTGGTGCTGTCCTTCCAAGCCGCAATAAAATCGGGTGACTTGTCCAATTCGAGGGTCTTTACCACCCTATCGGCCACACGCTCGCTGGAAATGATATCGACCTGCGTCGCGATGTAGGCCGTGGAACTCTGAGCCGAGTACACAGCCGTGGTCAGGGGATCTGACTTCGTATCGACAACGACTGTAGCCGACGAGGTGTAGAGCTTCGGCATGAGGAGGCTAATCACGACTCCGATGACCACTACGCCAGTAAACACCCCAATAGCTAGCATCCAGCGAGCGTACAGAACTAAGAGAAATTGCCTTAAAGTCATATGGTTACAGCGCCCTCAGTAGCGGCATCTAGCTCGACGTGCCAAAGAGGGTCAAAACACGCTCTCCTTTACATAAATAACATCCTGATCACGCACATCGTCGTCCAGCGACGTGCTCGATTCCTTGACTTTGCCGCTTGGATCGCGGCGATGCAGGACGATTCCTCGGCTCGTTCCCTTCCCGGTCATGCCGCCGCCGTCCGCCAGCGCCTGCATCACGGTCATTCCCTTCTCTAAGCGATACTGGCCCGGTCTTTGGACTTGGCCATAGATGTAGAACATGGGGGAGCGGTTGACGAATAACGTATCACCGCCGCGAAGCTCAATGTCATCGGCCGGCGTACCATTCAAGGACATGCCGACCACGTCTATTTCCTTCCTGAACGCTTTGCCGTTGCGCATGCCCGTGACAATAACCAAGTCCGCACCGGTCGTCGCGATGCCGCCGGCCTGAGCCAGCATTCCCGTCAAATTGCCGCCTGCGCCTTCGATCGGGTAGCGCCCTGGTCTGTTCACTTGACCTAGAACCGCCACCTGATTGCCGACGGCGGTTGTGAGCAGAATATTCACCTGAGGATTAAGGACAAATCCTCCGTCCTTAAGCAATTGGGCGATTTTCCTCTCGGCGCCCGGCAAAGTGAGGCCGGCTACGGGGACCGAACCTACGAGTGGGAAGCCGATCGTTCCGGCCTCGGACACGCGCGCATCCACCGTCAGGTCGGGGTTTTTGAAGACGCTGACCTTAATGACATCGCTGGGAGTGAGCAGATACTCCTCGACCGCAAATGCCGGTCTGATCGCAGAGCCAGCCATCAGGATTGCCGCCAGCGTGCCCAGCAGCAGAAATTGACGGCGAAATGCTCCAACTAGGCGCACCGGGCCGGGTATGGCAATTGTTTTAGACTGTTGCATAGCGATTTTAGAGGCCCTGAAGTATTAGCTCATCATGAGGCATTTTCATCAATTAACGCTCTCCATTTCACCTAACGTATAAAAAACGCTTAAATTTACGCGATCGCATCGTCCGCCACCCGCTGCATATCCGTGTCCAAATGGCCGAAGACGCCGCGGAGGATCGCGTCACGCTCAAAGTTCGATTCGGCGTACGCCCGCGCGCAGCGACCCAGTTCCAGTCTCCTCCGCGGCTCGTCGACAAGCTTGCAAATGGCGGCGGCCAGCGCGACGGCATCCAGCGGGGGAACCACCATGCCGCAATGGGTCACCACCGCGTCGATCGCCGTCCCCGAGTGGCAGGCAGCGATCACGGGGCGACCGCTGGCCAGCATTCCCGACAGCTTGGAAGGCAGCACTAGATCGGCCGCCCCGGCGTTTTGGGGGAGCAGGTGGATGTCCCCCATGGCCAGCAACTCCCCGAGGCGCTCGAGGGGCTGCAACGGCAGAAAGCGCACATTCGGCAGATCGTGCGACGCGGCCTGGAGTTCCAGCTTCATCACCCCTTCGCCGCAGACGACGAAGACAATGTCGTGCCGATCAATCAGCAGTCTCGCCGCCGCCGGTATGACCATCAGTCCTTGTTTTCCGCCCATGGACCCGGAGAACAGCGCCACGCGGGAATCCTCGCCGATGCCGAGCTGCGCCCGGTACTGCGCGCCGCTCAACGAGGGTTTGATGCGGGAGATATCGACCCAATTTGGAAAATATCGGGTTCGAGCCACGTCGGTACCCTTGCTGAGCAGCCGCTCCACCATTCGGTTGGATATCGAGGATACATTGTCAAATTGCCTCAGCACGGCCCTTTCTATGCGCAGAACCAAGCGCCGCAGCAGCTTGCCCTTGAGCAGACCCATCTGGAATGCCAGGTCTACTTCGAAATCCTGAAGGTGCAACCATTTCTGCGCCCCGCACAATTTCGCGATCAGCAAAGCTGCAGGTGCACATACGAACGCCGGTGCAACGGTAATGACCAGCTCGGGACGCCACGAAATCTGCTGCAGCATAAGGGGAAATGACGTGACGGCGAACGAGAGCAGATGGATCACCCGAGCGAAGCCTCCGGGCGAGCGCGGTACCCAAATGGGTGCGCGCCAAACATCGACGCCCCGCAATTGCTCGCGGCGATAGCGTGGGCGCCGATATGCCGGGTCGACTTTCCACATGGGATAGTAAGGCGGCGCCGCAATGACTCGCACCGAATGACCTTGATCGACGAGCCACTCGGCCATCTCACCTGAGTATTTGCCGACGCCAATCAATTCTGGACTGAAATTGCAGCTATAGATCAATATCCTCATAAGCATGGCCATTGAGCGCTACGCGTGATTTTAAATTCGCACATAAGTTATGGTTCATCTCGGCAGCTCAAGTAAAAAAAATGCCAGAGCTCGAAATTTGGAGCAACGGCAGCCATGGCGAATCGCTAGTAGATCATAGCGATACTGCAGGGTAATTTGTAGGCTTTAGGCTCCCAACCCTATACCCCCACATAGCGGGTCGGCTGAGTGCGCGCCTGGTAAATACTACAAAATGTCCCGGTATGCGTGCCGCGGTCTCCAATGACCATGCATACACTCAATTCACCATGCGGAGCCGCTGCATGGCCTTCAGAAGCAGCGCGTAAGCCTGATGATGCCAAAACGGGCCGGAATGCAAATCGGTCGGAATGATATCGGCGTCGTCCGGCATCCCGTCCACCGTACGAAGGTCCGCGATTGCCACCCCGCGCGAACGCAAATGCAGGATGACCGGATCATCATCGGGACCGGAAAGAATAGCCACCAATAGATGACGAATATTCATGGCAATGATCGCGTCGAACGCCAGCTCCGTCATTCGTTGCGCGACTGCCGTTCCGACATTCGGGTGCATACAGCCCGGCTTGTTCGGCGTGGTTGCGCACGAGAGTTGGATCCGGCCGACCGTGAACGCCCCGTGCGCGTCGAGGGTGCCAAACGGAACTTCCATCGCCCGCAACCGTTCCGCGTCGCCGAGTTGCAGTTCGTAGCCGTCGAGGAAGGATTTCAGAAAATCCGGCGCGGCGACATTGAATGCGTTTGAAGCGGGGTGGTACTCGAGAACGACGATATCGTCGGGGCCTACCTGCGGCGTGACTTGCTGCAATTGCAGGAGCGCATGGACGGTCGAGTAACTGTTCAATGACAAATTCACGACATCGTAGTCGGGCAGCCTGGATTGCATCAGCCAGGGAACGGTTGCTTCGTCGTCCACGCCCCACCCGAACAACGCCGAGTCGCCGGTTATAAACAGGCGTTTCCCGCCTGTCGGCGCCGCGTATGAAGTCGCTCGCCAGCCGCCGGCTGTAACGGTGAGATCGAAGACGTGCTTCCGAGCCTCATAGAGCTCGGTAACGTGATACCGCCCCGGCAGCATGGTAAAGCCCAGGAGGTCGCTCGCAGCGAATAAGGGTCCGTGGTCTATGGACATCCGAACTTCGTGATGGATGCCCCGCAGCTTTTCTGAGGAACGGCGCAACAGGGCGATCGCCTTCGACCCACTCGGCCGGAAGCCTCGGTACTCCACTGGGTAGTGCCAGTAGTAAACGTACGAGGCGACCAATTCGACTGCGATCAATCCGACTGCCGCCGCAATAGCGACTCTAATAATTTTTCTCATTCGAGGGAATTATGCACCGACTTTCGCGAGGGTAGGCTCAAGCTTTGCGCAAAAAAATGAACAAACTGCCAGTCGCGGCGCGTGGAGCAAGTCTATGCATCAAGTTCATGAGGCGAAATATACTCTTGCGGCCGAAGTAGTAACTGGGCTCCGCGGTATACAGGTAGCTGTAATCCTCCCATCCGTCGAACAAAGCGGCGACGTCTTTGAGAGTGTTGCATCGATAGGCCGTTGGAAAAGCGTCCTGCACCATTCGATGCGGCTGAATCCAGCGGAGCCATTTGACGTGCGAGGAGTTTTTCACCACGCGCGCAGCAAGACTCACATAGCTCATAGAATGGGGCGTGCGCGCACAAAAAAAACCTCCGGGCTTGAGCACCCTGTCGACCTCCCGCTGGAACGACGCCACGTCGACGATGTGCTCGAGCACCCAATCGCAAATGAGGACATCGATTTCTCCGTCGCCGAGCGGCAGCATTCCGTCTTTTATCAGTACGTTCCTATCCGTCGTCGGATTGTCGAGCACGGCAGGATCCACGTCCGCGCCTATATATTCGCCGACCTTACCCTTCAAATCCCGCAGACGCCGCTTGTATTCCGACTTTTCCGTGTGATACCACGCGCCGCGGCCGGCGCCCATATCGAGAACCCTGATATCCGGTTTCAGCAGAGCGTTGACGCGATTGTAGAATTCGACCGTGCCATCTCGGCTGGTAAATCCGCCGAGCATTGCGTCGGCAGGATCGTAGTGCTTCATTCATGGCTCCTGGCAATTCATGAATCCAATCCGGCCGGAGCAATTCACTGCGGCGCAACGCGCAATGTCGACGTTAACGACTCCCCCGAGTTCTGGCAGGATAGCGTAAATTCGCTGCCATCCGCGGCTCCCACCCGCACCGTGCGCGTCCCACCCGGCCCAAGATTGCCGCTCCAACCTCCGGCGGCGGAGCAATTGTCGGCGCCCTTGGCAGCCCACGTCAGTATTGTGGAGCCCCCGGGACTCACGTGTGACGGCGTTGCCTGAAACGTCAGCGAGATACCGCCCCGCTGCGAGCTCACGATGCGCGTATCTTCGGCCGTCGAAAAATAGTCCAACCCTATTTCATTTCCGTGCCCGGCAACGGCGGGGAGCGGAAGACCCTTTCCGGCCCAATGCTTTACTTCGATGCGGACGTTCGAAAAAGAAATCCCTTCGTTGGACTCTTGGTTGGCCGCGGAAATCGGCATCTGCACCGAGGACTCCGCCAAGTCCTTGAATACCATGTTCGTGAAAGACACATGTTTGTACGGCGGTTGGGGGAAACGCAAAGCCGGGAACAGATTGTTGAGAAACGTAGAATCGTAGGCCGCTGTGACGTTTGATACCGCTAATCCATCCGAGGCTAGCACGTCCATGAATCCGTCAGGCCGGCTGGAAGAGTAGTTATCCACGCTGCAATGGACGCAGCCAATCTTGATTGAGTTGGCATAGCCACTGAGCGAGTCTGCGCCGCCCTTGTCGCGCGCCGTCCCCACACGCGGGCCGGCATCCATCACATCATGTATTCTGATGTCCCTATTAAAGAGCCTGGGATCTCCGGCGACCGCGTAGTTCAAATAGATGAGGTGCGGCGGTGCAAACCACTTGCCCACCCCGCCCACGTTTTCACCCTTGGCATCCTGCAGATCGCTATACCTATGGGATCGAATTTTCTCGAAGATCACATTCTGGGCGCCGCCTTGCCACCCCATGTACGTACCATCGAGATCAATACCTGAAAAGGTCAGGTTATGCGGAATCGCCACAAACTCAGCGTTTTTGGGCGTTGCCGAGGTGACGGTTTGATTACTCTTGTAATTCCAGGACAGAGAGAACGCCATGGGCACGAAGCGCTCAGCACCGGCGCTGGGCGGCGCGTACAGCCGCATGCCCGTCACGGTCACGTTGGACGTATCTCCGGAGATGAAGAACACCGCGCTGGTATTCGTAGGTCCGGCCCAGATGGAATTCACAATGCCCTGCGTCCTGTCAAAAATGATCGCTCGATTGGCAGCGAGCCATTTCGTCAGAGCCAAATCGTTAAAGGCCCCGGCAGGGGGCGCGTTCGATCCGGAAGCGACGAATTTGCCTGCATTTTCGTAGCCACCCATCTTCCAATCCGCGGGCAAGCTCGCGTCGTAAACCACGTTCCAGTTGGTTAATACGATGTCGCTGGAATTCGCGATGACGAAGGCCGGATGGAACACGTTGTCCACGGTGAACCTGCCGGCACCGGCGAATTCAATCGCCGTGCCGCTGTCGATGAAAATGGTGCGCGCGACGTCGACACCGATATGTAGCCGTACGGGACAATCCACCACCAGCGTAAACGCTGCATGTCTGGCAGCAGCAATCGCACGCGCGACGCCCTCGGTGTCGTCCGACACTCCCGTGCACGATACCCACGCCCCGATGGACTTTCTGGCCGTTGCCGGGTTTGCCGTCGCACCGCCGACTGGATCTGCACGAAGTGTTGATCCATGAGTCGATGCCAGCAGCGCCACTGCAACGAAAACCGATATTCGCGCCTGTTCCATCATCTGTTACCCTCGGCAAAGGGTGACTATGCGGGCTTGCCTACGAGTATGTCCAGCGCTCGGACGCACTCATGCCACGGCACTTGCGTTGGCAATTATGGATTTGAAAAAAATACACTGCGCTTGAAGCGGCGGATCTCCGCTGCGCCGACGCCGCGGCGCACGGAGGCTAGCTGTGGGTCAGCCGATCGCAATGATGCCGCTCAATTCTCGACGATGATGGGCAATACCGCGCTCGACGAACTGCCGGGATTTTGGCAATAGAATACGTAATCGTAGCTGCCGGCCGAGTCCGCGGTCACGGCTCGTGAACCGCCGCTGGGCACTGATCCGCCCCATGCGCCGTTCGCCGAACAACTGGTGGCGCCTTTCGCCACCCACTTGAGCGTAGAAGCATTGCCGACCTTTACTTTCGCCGGAGTGGCCTGCAACGTCACTTCCAATCCCGTCCTTGAAGACATCACGATGCGCGAATTAGCACCCAGGATTAAGACGTCCAACGAAATCGAATTTCCTGTCCCGCCCATGACCGGCGTCGGCAATCCCGAGCCCGACCATCGGTTGATGACCGTGCGAACGTTCTTGAAGACGAAATTTTCGTTGGACGCCTGCTCGGCACTCGACACCGGCATCCGGACCGACGCCGGCGCCGTATCCGTCAACGTGACGCCATCAAACGTCACGTCCTTGTACGGTGTTTGCGGAAAGCGCACGCCGGAGAATAGATTATTGAGGAACGCCGAATTGTAGCTCGCGGTGACATTCGAGACCGTGAGCCCACTGGAGGCCAGGACATCCATGAAGCCGTCCGGTCGATGCGAGGTGTACGTATCCACGCTGCAATCGACACAGCCGATCTTAATCGATAACGCATAACCGCTGACGGTATCCTCGCCTCCCTTGTCACGCGCCGTGCCTAAACGGAGGCCGGCGTCCACCACATCGTGAATCCGAATATTCTTGTTGACTAGCGCGGGATCACCGTCAACATCATAGTTCAGATAAAACAAGTGCGGCGGCGCAAACCACTTGCCCACCCCGCCTACGTTCCCACCCTTGGCATCCTGAAGGTCGGCGTACCGATGGGATCGGATCTTTTCGAATATCGCGTTCTGGACGTTGCCCTGCCACCCCATGTAGATTCCGTCGAAATCGATGTCGGAGAAGGTGAGGTTATGGGGAACGGCAACATTGTCCGATGTCTGCGGCGTTGCCGAAGTGACGGATTGGCTGCTCTTGAAATTCGAGGCCAGCGAGAATGCCATGGGCACGAAGCGATCTGCGCCGGCGGCCGGCGGCGCATACAACCGCATGCCAGTTATGGTCACGTTGGACGTATCCCCAGTGATGAAAAACACCGCGCTGGTATTCGACGGCCCAGTCCAGACGGAATTAACGATGCCCTGCGTTCTGTCAAAAGCGATCGCTCGATTGGCGGCGAGCCATTTCGTCAATACCAGATCGTTAAAGGCCCCGGCCGGCGGAGCATTCGATGCCGACGCGACGAATTGCCCCGCATTCTCGTAACCGCCCGTCTTCCAGTTTACGGGCAGGCTCGCGTCGTATTCCACGTTCCAGTTGGTCAGCACGATGTCGTTCGAATTCGCCATGACAAAGGCCGGCTGGAACACATTGTCCACCGTGAACTTGCCGGCGCCGTTGAATATCACCGCCGTGCCGGTGTCGATAAAAATGGGGCGCGCGATATCCGTGCCTATATGAAGCCGTACGGGACAATCCACCACCAACGAAAATGCGGCGTGGCTGGCGGCAGCAAACGCCCGCGCGACGCCTTCGGTGTCGTCCGACGTCCCATCGCAACTGACCCAGCCTGCTATCGACTTTTCCACCTGCGGCGGGCTCGGCGCGGCTGACCCGGTCGCGGTGCTGCTCGTCGCGCCGCCGCTCCCCGAAGTACCGCCGTTGTTCGGCGTACCGCCGCCTGCGGAGCCACCGGTCGCCGTGCTGCCACCCGATGTGCTGCCACCCGACGTGCCGCCTGTCGTCGTGCCGCTGCCTGGCGTCTTGACGCTGCCAGGCGAACCGCCGCGGCTGATTGCACCCGATACGCTCGCGGTATTAGAACTCTGACCGCTGCAGCCGCACGCCGCAAGCGAAATGATCATCATCGCCGGCAGGTAGTACGTTCCCAAAATGTGATGATGATCCATGTATTAAAAGCGTTCTAAATCCAACGATAGAGAACGATGCTACGTGACGGATTTCAATCGGCACAGATGTCCTCGATTCGAGACAGGCCGCGATGTTCGTTCCCGGGTGGCGCCGAATTTTTTTGAAGGGCGCGAAAAGAAAAATATCCGGGCGCGCGTCACATTTTTGTAACTTAGATAACGCCAATCCCGCGATCGCCTTCACGCCACTTGAGATCAATATGTTGAACCGGCTCACTCAGCGACGACAATAGACGCATCGCACTGTCACCTTGCACGCTTGCCTGACCCGACTCGGCAAGCTCGGCGGCTACCTTGCACGTGCCGACGACGGTCTTCCAGACAACCTCGTCACTTGGCGCGTTGGCTATTCGACGAATGGCACGGTTCCCCTGAGGAGCAGCTACACGGCGTTGAAACTCTGCAACGCGCCACCGCGGAGATTTTGGATAGGTAACGGAGCCGCGCTACAGCGCACTCTGTATTTGGGACAGGAGCAATCTCGACACCGGGTCGCACCCATCGCTGAAACAATCGGCGACTACGACCGAATCTACTGTCGATCCGAGCTCGGCCCTTCGAGGTGCGTCTCGAATAGCCGATAAATCCTCTTGTATTCATCCAGCCAGGAGTCGGCGTTCGTGAAGCCGTGACGATCGAGAGGATACGGCGAAATAGTAAAGCCGTCCTTGTGCAATTCGATCAACCGTTGATACAAGCGCATAGAGTCTTCGAACAATACATTGTCGTCGATGACGCCGTGGCAAATGAGCAGCGGATCGCGCAAGCCATCCGCAAATTCCATGGGCGAAGAGCGTGCGTAGGCGATCGGATCGATTTGCGGGTCATTCAGTATGGCGGAGGTGTAGTTGTGTTCGTACTGCATCCAGTCCGTGACCGGGCGTAGCGCAGCCCCGGCTGCGAATTCCCCCGGCGCCCGGAACAAAGCCATCAAAGTCATAAATCCGCCGTACGAGCCGCCGTAGATCCCAACCCTCTTTGGATCGACGGAAGCTTGCTCCGCAAGCCACTTCTTAGCGTCGAGTAAGTCTTCCAGTTCTGGGTGACCCATTTGCCGATAGATCGCCGTGCGCCAATCTCGTCCGTATCCCGCGGACGCGCGATAATCGAGGTCGAGCACCACATAGCCCTTCTGCGCCAACCGGCTATTGAACATTTGTTCACGGAAATAATAGGGATAGCGCAAGTGTACGTTCTGCATGTACCCCGCCCCATGAATGAAGATGACGCCCGGACGCTTCGCCGACGAAGGCGCGGCCGCATTGCGATACACCTTCGCATGAATAACGCCGTCAAAATGCGTGGAGGGTATGGTAATTATCTCCGGCTCGTTCCACGAGATGGATTTATATTCCGCGCTGCGCGTATCGGTGAACTCGTGCGCAACGCCTGACCCGTTCGCGTCAAGCACGGCGATTTGCGCACGGACATAGGGCGTGGAGTGGGTAACGAGCAGTCGTTTGCCGGACCCGTCCAGAGCGAAATTTTCTAGCCCCTGCAGTTGCGTAACCCGCTGCAGCTCGCCACCGCCGCTGGGTACCCGATAGACATCGTATGAATACGGCGCCTGGGCGTTGCTCAACACATAAAACCAGCGGCCGTCTGCGGACAGAACGGGGTCGGATACCTCGAATCGACCCGCAGTCAGTGCTTGCGCCGCGCCGTTCTGCGCCTGCGTATACAAATGCGCATAACCGCTCTGCTCAGACTCGTACCAAAGTGTGCGGTTGTCGTTGAGCCAGCCCATCTCGTTGAACGTCCAATTTATCCACGCGGGATCGCTCAGCCGATGCTGCGGAACAAGCCGGTACTCGGCGAAGTCCACCGTAGCGATCCAGCGATCCTTGTTGTCGATGGAAAGCATCTGCACGGCGAGCGCCTTGCCATCGCGGCTCCAAGCAAGCCCCCCAGCGCCGCCATCCGGATCTTCCGACACCAGCAGCACACCGCGCTGCTTCGGCTTCGCATCCGTGCCGCCGCCGATGTCCACCCCCGCCCCGGGCAAAGCGTTCTCCTCGCGAATCGCCTGCAAGGGATCGTCGGCGATCCCGGGCAGATTGTCGAAGGCGAGCGTATGCACGGTGTGATCGACGAGATTCAGCAGCAGCAACGACTGCGCCGTCGGTGGATTGCGGCCGACGCGCACCCGCTCGGTCTCGAACTCCTCGTAGCCCGACTCAGTGACATAGCGTGTGAGCTTGCCTTCAAAACCCTTGGCCGCCGATTTAGGTGCCGTCACGATGACCAGCCAGTGTGCATCCGGCGACAGTTCGGCATCGCGAATGCTGACATCCTCGCCGAGGTAGAACGGCGCAGCTGCGCGCGTTGCGTCGCCCATGCGAAAGTCTTCCGCATGCTTCTTGCTCATTTCCGATTCGTCGTGCAGTCGCTTCAAGGTCGAAAAGGTATGCATCTGCATTTCGCGCAAATCATTTGGTTTTGGCGCCGCGTCCGGATCCTTCTCCGTCTTAACGACGGCGGCCGGCGTCGTGACGCCGGTGCCGAAGTCATGCACGAACCAATCATTGTCCACGCGGAAACTCAGCCGCCGGCCATCCGCCGAGAATTGCGGAGCCGTTTCGTTTTGCGGCGTGCGCGTGATTTGCAGCAGACGGCCGCCGGCGACATCGCGAACAAAAATGTCGCCGTTGCGGGCAAATGCCGCGCGCTTTCCAGCGCCGTCGAATACCGCCGAGGCATCGGCGCTCGCCATCGCCGCGGGGTCAATGACTCGATCTTTGCGGTCTGCAAGATCGACACGGTGCAGGTCCACGATGGGCGAGCCAGCGCGTTTCGCCGAGTAATAAACCGCGCGGCCGTCGACGGCCCAATAGGCGTCCCTTACTGCAGCTCCAATCCAATCAGGATCGGACATGATTTTTTCAAGCGTGACGTCGCGGTGAGCAACGGTTGCGGTGGGTGTGACGGACGCGGCGGCTGACGCGGCGAACACATAGACCGCCGCGATCACCGAGGAATTTAGGTGCTTCATGAGCAGGGCACAATGAACTCAGCAGTTTTCAGATCCATTTCCATATAGGACACTCCTGCCATCGGATCGAAGTAGTAAAGACGGTATGGCGTCCGCGCGATCGGCAGACACTCTGCGACCGATCGTCACTCCCTGTTGGGCACCGGCCTCACGCACAGTGCGGCCAAGGGATAGTTTACCGGAGCGACGCAGGCCGCGTCGACAACGGCTGCCGCGGACCTGCCCGAGCGGCACACCGACAAAAGCCATTTAGGTCGCCGCTGCGGGAACAACTTTGAAGGGCAGCAATCCTAACGCAAGCGCGCCGACCAATGACCCGGCGCCCATCGCGATGGAGACGAACTCGAGGCCATATCCTTCGCGGAACAAATAGCCGGCGATGATGGGCGCAAGCATCGAGCCAGCCCGCCCGAATCCGACGGTAAACCCCGTACCCGTGGCCCGTACATGAGTCGGATACACCTGCGCCATCAGCCCATACAAACCGACCACGCCGGCGGTGGTGAAAAAGCCTGCGACCGCGCAAACCACCGACAGCTGCGCAAGATTTGCCTGACCACGGCCGAAAACCCCCACCATGAAGGTAGACACCACCAACGCGAACATCGTGAGGCGCTTCAGGCTAAAGCGCAGCGACAGCAGCCCGAGCACCGCGCCGCCGGTGACCCCGCCGACGTTTGCCCAAACCAGGACTCCGGCCGCGGACGATGGCGTAAAACCCATATCGACCACGATCTTCGGCACCCATTTTAGAATGTAATAGAACGTGGTGATATGCATGAAATAGCCGATGGTCAACAGCGCCGTCCCCCGCACCAGCCGCGCGCTGAAGATATCCGCCACCGAGCGCCTGCGCAGTTCCACGGCGATCGGCGGTAACTGCGCAACCGGTGAATAGCCCATCCGGCGCAGGCCGCGGTTGACGGCGGCGAGTGCGCCCGCCGGTTGTCGCTGACAAAGCCAGGACACGGACTCCGGCACGAACCAGAACACCAATGGAATGAATGATGCCGTCGCGGCCGCGCCGAATTCAAATACCACCCGCCAGTTGCCGCGCTTGAGCAGCAACGCCGCCACCAACCCGCCGATTGCCGCACCTGCGGGGTAGCCGATCGCCATCAGCGACACGTTGAGACTGCGGCGCCGCGCGTTGGAGAATTCTGCGGCCATTGCATTGGTCGCGGCCAGCATGCCGCCGATGCCGGCGCCAGTGAACACCCGCCAAACCGATAGGTCGTACACGCCACGGGCGCGGGTCGCCATGATCATGCCCAAAGCCATGACGATCAGACAGCCGAGCACGGTGCGGCGGCGTCCAATCCTGTCAGCCATGCCGCCCAGGAATACCGACCCCAGCCCCATGCCGATCAGCTCCATGGACAGAACGATGCCCAAGGCGCCGCGGTCGATGCCCCATTCGCGAGCAATCCCCGGCGAGGCAAAGCTGATGGCAAGTACGTCGAACCCATCGAGCGCATTGAGGCCGATCGTGATCGCGACCACCGCGATCTGAATCCGGCTCATTGGGCTCTTGGCAACGGTATCGCGCGGGTCCGACGTCATTCGCCAAGTCTGCAGCGCCGATGCTGGTGGTGCAATGCTGCCGTCAGTCAATATTTTACGCGTACTCGTCGATGAGAGATTTGGGAGGACGTGGGGCTGCTGGATCCGCGCCATTTTCGACTTGCGGCGCAGATTTGTCCGGCGAATGCTCATCCCCGCGCGGCGGCTGCCCTGAGCCGCGCCTGGAGGGACGCTGGTCCGCGATGGGCAGCGCCGGATACAGCCCTGAATTGCTTAAGCGGTCAACTTCACTCACTGCGTGACCTCGCTCATTCTGTTTTCAGTTGCTGGTTCGCTTGCGGCTTGACTTGGCCTGTCACCAACACCGTTTGTTCCAGGGTTGCGGGCGGCATTCGGTACAGCAGACGATTGCCGGCGGTACTCGAATCGGCGATGTCGACCCCGGGCGCCGCCGTCTGCGGCGTGTGCTCGGTGGCTCTCGCGGTCACTGGCGCGCCCGGCACTACCTCCTCCAGCACCAAGACGACGACGCGACGATTGGCGTTGCGCCCCTCACTCGTAGCGTTCGGCTGGCGCGGATGAAATTCTCCGAATCCGACGATTTCGAGCCGCAGCGGATCGACGCCCTGTCGGGTGAATTGATGCACCACACTGGCGGCTCGCGCCGCCGACAACTCCCAGTTGGATGGGAACGCGGCGGTGCGGATGGGCCGATCGTCGGTATGTCCTTCGACGCGGATTGGATTGGGAAAGGGCTTGAGGACCTCCGCGAGTTTGTCGAGCACGGGCTCGGCGACCGGCGCGAATTCCCCTGAGCCGCTGGGAAACAGAATGTCGGCGTTGATCTCGATTTCCAGCCACATGTTTTCGCGGCGCACCGTCACCAATTTGGCTTCGATCAGCGACTGCATGGCGTCCTGCACCTGGCGCTGCATTCTAATCAGCGCTCCTGGGAGATCCGCCGAGCGCATGCCCTCGGTCTTGTTCGGGTCCCGCGGTGCGGCTCTACCGTCCGGCGTGGTTTTCTCGTCCTTCATTTGAATGAACACGGTGGGCGTGATGCCCGCCAAGGGCTTGTTGCCGCCCTTGCCGGGTTCCTTGTCGCCGATGTTGACCGGCCGCATGCTCTTCGGTGCGCCGTTAAAAGCGGCAATCATTGAATCGGATAGGACGCGAAACTTTCCCTCGTTGACCGACGACATGGCGTACATCACCGTGAACAGCGCGAATAGCAAGGTCACGAGGTCGCCGTACGGAATAGCCCAAGCCTCCGCGTTCACATGCTCTTCGTGCTTCTTCTTGCGAGCCATGGCGTCCGATCAGTGGTGAAAGTACCCTTGCAGCTTCGATTCGATATTGCGCGGATTCTCGCCCTGAGCGATGGCGATGATGCCTTCGATGACCATGGTCCGCACCTGCGATTGACCGTGAATCACCGACTTCAGCTTATTGCCCATGGGAAGGAACAACAGGTTAGCGAATGCGATGCCGTAGATGGTGGCGATGAACGCGGCGGCGATGCCGTGGCCGAGCTTCGAGGGGTCATTGAGATTCTGCATGACCGCCATCAAGCCCATGACGGCGCCGATGATGCCGAGCGTCGGGGAGTAAACACCCATGGCTTCGAACACTTTGGCGGCCTGAGTATCGAAATGTTCCATGGTGTCCAATTCAATTTCCATGCTGGAGCGGATCGCGTCGGGCTCGCCGCCGTCAACCAGGGACTGCAGGCCCTTTTTCAAGAATTGATCCTTCTCCGATTCCACCGCGGATTCCAGGCCCAGCAACCCCTGCTTGCGCGCAATATTGCTCCACTCGACTATTTTCTCGATCATCGCGGCCGGATTGTTCGCGGGCGGCTTGAATACCCAGGCCACGATCTTCCAGGCGCGCAAGAAAGTCGCCAATGGAGTCTGCACTAGACTTGCCGCGAACGTTCCCACCACGACGATGACGAACGCCGCGCTGCCGACCAGGGCACCGGCACTGCTGCCTTTCAAGATGGCTCCGCCGATGATCGCAATCAGCGCAAGCACGATGCCGATGATGCTTAAGATATCCATGGACTAATTCGGTTGCAGCCACTCCGAGAGCCGAGCGCGCAAACGCACCAATGCTTGCCCGTGAATCTGGCAGACGCGCGACTCGGATACCTCGAGCACCTCGCCGATCTCGCGCAAATTCATGTCTTCGTCGTAGTACAGCGACAGCACCAGCTTCTCCCGCTCAGGCAACACATTAATCGCAGAACCAAGCGCATCCCGAAAACCGGCATCCTCAATGTGATCGAAGGGGCCTGGCCGCTCGTCGCGGGCATGGTCCGCCGGGCTCGATTCATCGTCGCTCGATCCCATTTGATCGAAACTGAACAACCGGCAGCTGGCCGCGTCCTGCACCAACTTGTGATACTCCGCGATGGATACGCCCAGGCCGTCGGCAATATCCGTGGGACTTGCATCCTGTCCCTTGGCGTTTTCGATCTTGCGCACCACATCGGCCATCTCGCGCATGTTTCGATGCACGGAGCGAGGAGTCCAATCGGATTTGCGCACCTCGTCGAGCATGGCGCCGCGAATCCTAATGCCCGCGTAGGTTTCGAAATTGGCTCCCTTGTTCGCGGAATAGTGTTTTGCCGCGTCCAGCAAGCCGATCATCCCAGATTGGATAAGATCGTCGACTTCCACGTTTGGCGGCATCCGGCTGACCAGGTGGTAGGCAATGCGTTTGACCAAGTCGGCATGTCTTAATACCAATTCCTGCTGCGGCACCTGGTCGATTGGAACGTGATCGTCCGCAATCGGCTTCAGGCCGCGTTTCTGTGTATTCGAGTACTGTGTGTTTGCTCTCATTGCAATACCGTCGAGAGGCCTATCTGGGCCCCTACCATGCGTTCGACAAAGAACTCAAGGTGACCTCGTGCCCCTTGGGGTACGGACCACTTATCGGCCTTCATGGCCAGATTCTTGAGGGCAATAGATGAAATAGACGCAGGGTACGCATCCACCACGGCGCTCTGCCGCTGCACCGCACGTCGAAGGTAATCGTCAAACGGTACGGAACCCGCAAACTCCAGCGTCACATTGAGAAATCGATCACAGACGCGCGCAATCTTTTGGAAAAGATCAGGCCCCTCCCCCGATCGACGGGTCTGATTCGCCAGAATCTGGAAGCGCTGCACGCCATGCTCCCGGCTCAACACCTTGATCAGGGCGTAGGCGTCGGTGATGGACGCAGGTTCGTCGCAGACCACCACGACCACATGATGCGCCGCCTGAGTAAATGTCGTGACGCTGTCATGCAATCCCGCCGCCGTGTCCACCACCAGCACTTCGACCCGGTGATACAAATCACTGAATGCGCGGATGATGCCGGCGTGCTCAGCCTCCGACAAATTCACCATGTGCTTCAGGCCGGATGCGGCCGGCACGATTTGTAGGCCATGCGGTCCTGTGACGATGGCGTCTTCCAGCAAGCATTCGCCCTTAAGCACATGCCCCAGATGGTACCGAGTATGGAGCCCGAGTATGACGTCGACGTTGGCCAGTCCCAGGTCGGCATCGACCAACATGACGTCTCGGCCCTGGGCGGCGATCGACACCGCTAAATTGGCGGACACCGTGGTTTTGCCCACGCCTCCCTTACCGCCGGTGACGGCGATTACTTTGACCGGGCGAGAGGAATTGAGATCGGCTAGGGCTGCAGCGCGTTCGGATGACATTCGGGTATCACGCATGGGCGGGTGCTCGGCCGAAGTTGCGGACGAAGTAGGCCTCGTCGGGGGGTGCGGTACCGAGTTCTTTCGGCCTGAGAGCCGCGCGCACCAACCACACTCGCTTCTGGTGCGCCGCATGCAGGTCTTCCGGCACTCGCTGGCCGTCACATACATAGGCAATTCTCAACTTATGGCGCAGCGCCATCGAGATGACGCCCCCCGTACTTGCCGCCTCGTCCACTTTTGTGAGAATGCATCCCGCAGGCTTCAAGCGCACATAGGCGCACACAATCTCGTCGAGCGACTGGACATCGGACTGTGCGGGAAGGGCCAGCAAAACTCTAGCGCGCGGCGCCCCGAACTTCAGCGTGGCCAACTGTTCGGTAAGCCGGATGTCGCGTGGCCCCATGCCGGCGGTGTCGATCAATATCATCTTCTTGGAGCGGAGCCGTTCCAGGACGCGGACCAATTCGTTGCGGTTATTCGCGGCATGCATGGGCGCACCCAGCATGCGCGCATACGTCATGAGTTGATCCCGAGCGCCGATTCGATAGCCATCGGTGCTGACCAGTGCCAAATCTTGGCTGCCATGCCGCATGCACCAACGTGCCGCGAGTTTGGCGATGGTTGTCGTTTTGCCTGCTCCGGTCGGGCCGACGACCGCCATCACTCCGCCGCTGACGATGGAAGAATCATCGACTAAGGGCAGGTGCTTGACGAGCAGCGCAAGCGGAATATGCGATGGGTTATCCAAGTTGGTGCGCCGCGGCGCCAGGGCCGCCAGCGTCATGGCCACATCCGGCGTAATACCCATCGCCGACAGTTCTTCCAGGATTCGAGCCTGCAAGGGCTCGCGCACGCGCTTGTCGTTCCACGTCATTCCGGCGAGCCCATTCTCTAACAACTTGCGCATATCCTGCAATTCGCGCTGCATGGAGCCGTAGCCCACATCCGAGCTCGCCGCCGACGGAGCGGGCTTGCGCACCGACACAGCGGCGGCTGCCGGGGTCGGCGCTGCAGAGCGCGCAGGCGCACCGGCGGGTACCGGCGCAGCACTGCGGGGCGGAATGGCTGCGCGCATCGGCCTGGCCGTAAGACCGGGCTCCGTAGCGGCCACGGCGGACCGCGCAACGGCGGGTGTTCGCACCGGTGCGACAACTGCCGCGGGCCGGATGATCGGCGCCGGTTCACGTGAGGTGTCAGCCGCCGGAGCGCGCTGCCGGTTCGCGTCGGCGAACAAAGCCTCGTCGTAGTCCACGGCGGCAATGACCTCGATGCCATCCTCACCGCGGCGGCTGGAGAGAATAACGGCATCGGGCCCCTGCTCTGCGCGCACCAGCGCCAGAGCCGCGCGCATGCTCGCCGCCGTGTAACGTTTTATCTTCATATCAACCTCCACGAATCAAGCAAATTCATCGACCAATCGCAGCAATTACCCGGATGCGGCGATTTTCCGGTATCTCGTTGTAGGCAAGCACTGCCAGCGACGGAGTTGAGTGGCGCATCAGGCGTGCTATCCAGGGCCTGATTTTCGGCGCGACCAGCAGCACCGCGGGTTCGCCCGCCGCTTCCTGGCGTCGAGTATTGTCGGCCAGCGCGGTCTGGATTCTGTCGGCGAGACCGGGTTCAAACCCCGGAGAGGCGTCGCCACCGGATCCCATCGAGTCCTGCAGCACTTGCTCGAGCGCCGCATCAAGAGTGATGACCGGCAATTCCTGGCGCAGTCCGCCGATGTTCTGCACGATGCTGCGGCCGAGGGCAATACGCACGGCCGCCACCAGCGCCACTGCGTCCTGGGTTTTCGGTGCGAGCTCCGCCAGCGTCTCGCAGATTGTGCGCAGGTTTCGGATCGGCACTCGCTCCAGCAGCAGGTATTGCAGCACTTTCACGACGACGCTCATGGGCAGCAGCTTAGGCACCAGATCCTCGATTAATTTCGGCGCGGTCTTGCCCAAGCGGCTGAGCAATTGCTGCACTTCCTCGTGGCCGAGGAGTTCGTGCGCATGGGATTGCAACAAATGGCTCAAGTGAGTGGCGATGACGCTGCTGGCATCCACCACCGTATAGCCCTGAGCCTGGGCTTGCTCGCGCCGCGACTTCTCTACCCAAATCGCGTCCAAACCAAAGGCAGGGTCCTTGGTCGCGGAGCCCGGCAAGGTTCCCGACACCTGCCCCGGATTGATGGCAAGCTCACGGTCGGGGAAGACCTCGGACTCGCCCACCGGCGCGCCGAGAATGGTGATGCGATATGAATTCGGCCCAAGTTCCAAATTGTCGCGAATGTGCACGGCTTGCACCAAGAAGCCCAGTTCCTCCGACAGCTTCTTGCGTACGCCCTTGATGCGCCCCATCAATTCGCCGCCCTGATTGCGATCCACCAGCGGGATCAGCCGGTAGCCGACCTCGAGACCGATCAGATCGACCGCCTCCACATCATCCCAGGATAATTCACGCTGCTCGGCGGGGACCGCCGCGGCCGCGGCCGCGACCGGAGCGGCGGCCGCAGCCACCCCGGCGGCCTTCTGCTTGCTCAGAAAATACGCCCCGAATGCGCACACTGCCGCCATCCCCAAGAACACCAGATTCGGCATGCCCGGAATGATGCCCAGCAGAGTCAGTATGCCGCTGGTCACTCCCAGGGCCTTGGGCTGACCCAATACCTGCGCCATGATCTGCTGGCTCATGTCGTGTGCGCGAGAAACGCGCGTCACCAGAATGGCAACCGCCACTGACAACAGCAGCGCCGGAATCTGCGCGACCAGCCCGTCGCCGATGGTGAGCAGCGCATAGGTGCGGCCGGCATCGGCGAGCGACATGCCGTGCTGGGCCGCCCCGATGATGGTGCCGCCGAACAAATTGATGAACACGATCAGGATGCCGGCGATGGCGTCGCCGCGCACGAACTTGCTCGCGCCGTCCATGGCGCCGTAGAAGTCGGCTTCCTCGCGCACTTCCTGCCGGCGAGCGATGGCCTCCGCCTGGGTAATGATGCCGGCGTTCAAATCAGCGTCAATCGCCATCTGCCGGCCGGGCATGGCGTCCAAGGTAAAGCGTGCGCTGACTTCGGAGATGCGGCCGGCGCCCTTCGTGATCACCACGAAATTGATGATCACCAGCACCGTGAATACGACCATGCCCACGGCGTAGTTACCGCCGACCACGAACTCGCCGAACGCCGCAATGACGTGGCCGGCGGCGTGCGATCCGGTATGTCCGTTGATCAGCACGATGCGCGTCGAGGCGACGTTGAGGCCGAGGCGCAGCAATGTCGCGCCCAACAGCACCGTGGGAAAGGTCGCGAACTCCAGCGCCCGCCGCACATAGATCACCGCCAGCAAGATCATGATGGACAGGGAAATATTGAATGTGAAGAAAATGTCCAGCAGGAACGCCGGCAACGGCAGCACCATCATGGCGAGGATCACCATGACCAGCAGCGGCACTCCCAAGCCGTTGCGCGCGAATTCGCCGAAGGTCGCTACTGCGGCGCGCGCGTTCATGCGTCGTCGAACTCGCCGCTAACTTGCGGATTCGGGCGCGCCACCCTGGCGGCCAAGGTCGGGTTCAAACGGCGGACCCGGAATATATAGGACAGCACCTGCGCCACTGCCACGTACAGGCCGGCGGGGATCTCCTTGTTCAAATCGGTGGACCGATACAGCGCGCGCGCCAGTTTCGGCGATTCGAACACCGGTACGCGATGTTCCTCGGCGATGCGCCGAATATTCTGCGCAACCAGATCCACGCCCTTCGCGAGCACGAGTGGCGCGCGCATTTTGTCCGAATCGTACTTCAGAGCCACCGCGAAGTGGGTGGGATTGACGATCACCACGTCGGCCGTGGGCACTTTGTGCATCATGCGCCGGCGCGCCATGGTCTGTTGCAGTTGCCGTATGCGCTGCTTGGTCTCCGGGCGGCCGTCCGATTCCTTGGCTTCGTCGCGCAATTCCTGCCGCGTCATGCGCAGCGACTGCTTGAACTGATACAGCTGCAGGGGGACGTCGACCAGGGCCACGACGGCCAGCGACGCGCATAACCACACGAACGACCAGCTCAGCAGCCCAGCGCCGCGGCCAATCGCCGCGCGCGGCTCCATGTGCGCCAGGGCCAGCACATCGCGGAAGGTCCACGAAACGATGGCTGCGCAAACACCCCCGACCACGGCCAATTTCAACAGCGCCTTGCCGAGTTCGGAAGCTCCGCGCAAACCGAATAGGCGCTTCATGCCGGCGAGTGGACTCAGGCGCGTGAAATCCGGCGCCAGCGCTTCCAAGCTGAAATTCCAGCCGCCGAGCAGCAGAGATGCCAGCAATACCAAGACGATCAAAGCGCCGAACAGCGGCAGTAGAGCGATAAGCGCGCTCATACAAGCCTCGCCCAGCGCACTCATCATGCCGTCGCTATCGCGCAGCCTTTGCGGATCGATGACTAGCCCGTGACGCATCATCTCCGCCAGCCGCGTCGATAATGAGCTGCCGCAGGCCACCAGCGTCGCGCTGCCGCCCATCATGGTGGCGAAAATGGTCAGCTCACGCGAGCGTGGCACCTGGCCGCGCTTGCGCGCGTCATCCAGGCGCCGTTGCGAAGGCTCTTCGGTGCGTTCGCCGCCCGACTCGGCTTCAGCGGCCATCAATGAACTCCCGCGACGGACGGGCCGACGAGTTCGCTGACCGCCTTGAGCGCGCTGTTAATGAGACTGGAGATGCCCACCATGATGCCGTCGAGGCCGACGATGAGCACGAAGAACCCGCACAGCAGGGTGATGGTGAAGCCGATTCCGAAGAGATTGAGCTGCGGTGCCGCGCGGGTGACCACGCCCAGCGCCAGATTGACGATCACCAGCGCGATCACCGCCGGCAGAGCGATCAACAGCCCGGACTCGAATACTTGCGCTCCCCACAGAACCAAAGACATCAGGAATTGTTTGTCGACGTGAGCGACGCCGATCGGCAGCGTCTGGAAACTCTCGGCCAAGGCACCGAGCAGGACCAAGTGCCCGTTGATTGCTAGGTAGGTAAGCAAGCCGACTATCATGAACATCTGACCGACCACCGTGGTATTCGCGCCGCGTTGCGGATCGACCAGGGTCGCGAAACCCAAGCCCATGGTCAGCGAGATGGTTTGCCCCGCGAATGTCAGCGCTTCGAAAGTCAGTTGCACCACCAGGCCGATGGCGACGCCTATCAGCATTTCCTGTACGGCGGCAAGCAACCCGGCGCCGGAGAAGATCGTCAGAGCGGCCGGCACCTGCACCAACGGCGCCATCAAGAATGCCAGCGACAAGGACAAGATGATTTTGACCTTGCCCGGTATGACGGTTTCGCTGCCGATCGGCGCCGTCAGGACGAATCCGCCCACCCGCAGCGCAGGCCACCACAGCCGGCCCACCCACAGAGACACATCGGCGGCATTGAGGGTCACGGGTTGCATGGGCTAGCCGATCATGGTCGGGATACTGGTGTACAGATCATGCGTGAAATCGCTGAGCACACGCAGAATCCAAGGGCCGGCGACGAACAGGGTGAGCACCAGCAGCAGCAGCTTCGGAATGAAGCTCAAGGTGGATTCGTTTATTTGTGTCGCCGCCTGAAACATGCCGATGATCAAGCCCGCGATGAGCGCGATTAACAGCAGCGGCGCGGCGATCAGAGTGGTCACCAGCAGCATGCGGTGCGCCAGATCCATGACGTTTTCGGGCGTCATTGGTGAAAACTTGCGGCCAGCGTGCCCATCAGCAGCGTCCATCCGTCCACCACTACAAATAACATGATCTTGAACGGCAGCGACACCAGCACGGGCGACAGCATCATCATGCCCATGGACATCAGCACGCTGGCGACGACCAAGTCGATGACCAAGAAAGGAATGAACACCATGAACCCGATCTGGAAAGCGGTTTTCAGTTCACTGGTCATGAAAGTCGGGATCAAAACGCTGAGGGGCACATCGTCCGGAGTGGCAAATGGCGTCTTTCCCGACAGCTTGGTGAACAATTGCAGGTCGTT
This sequence comes from Gammaproteobacteria bacterium, assembly GCA_025357835.1. Lineage (GTDB taxonomy): Bacteria > Pseudomonadota > Gammaproteobacteria > Steroidobacterales > Steroidobacteraceae > Bog-1198. The sequence goes on along the minus strand of JANYLM010000068.1, from coordinate 33,251 downwards.
TTCGCGAGTTTGCGCCAGCATGAATTTCTTCAGCGGAGCAATCGTGCGATCCAGCGCCACTTCGCCGGCCATTTGACCGTCCAGATAGGGCTTGATGCCGTTCGCATAGGACTGCTCGATGGTCGCGCTCATGACGAAAAAAGTCATGAACAACGCTAGGCCCGTGAGAATCTGGTTCGACGGGGTGGTCGCCATGCCGAGCGCCTGCCGCAGAATCGACAGCACGATGATGATGCGGGTGAATGCCGTCATCGCTAGCAGAATCGCCGGTAGCAGCGTCAGCACCGTCATCAGGATGAGCACCTGGAAGGTGAGCGAGTAGGTCTGCGCGCCGTCGGCCGCCGTCTTGATGGCCACGGCCGGCAGCGCACTCTGGGCCATTGCCGCATCCAGAGGCAACAGAGTCAGCATCGCCAACAGCGCCAGGATCGCTCTTCGATTCATGCGGAACCGTCCGGCCGTTTCATCATATCGCGCAGACGCTCGGCGAATGCTGGGGTTTGGGCGCCTGCCTTGAGCACGATGGGCGCAGCCAGGGGCGTCAACGGCACTAAGCCCGAGGCGCCTATCCCCAGCAGCACCTGCGATTCCCCGACGCGAATCAATACGATGCGATCTCTCGCGCTTAACGTAAGCTCATCGACGACCGCAATCTGACCCGAACCACGGGGACCGGCCAATTTGAGCCGCTTCAACGCCCAGCCAATGGCCAAGATCAGCGCGATGATGGCGACCAGGCTCAAGGTAAGCTGCGTCAAGCTGCCCACGGACAATGGCGAGCTGGGTTGCGCAATTCCCGTCATCGAGCGTGCTCCATCCTTTCCGTCGCGCTCACGACATCGGTCAAGCGGATACCGAACTTCTCATTGACCACCACCACCTCACCGCGTGCGATGCGCACGCCGTTAACCAGTACATCAAGGGGTTCGCCGGCAAGGCGATCGAGCTCGACGACCGCGCCGGGCGCCAGTTGCAGTAAGTCGCGCACCGACATGCGCGCGCGCCCGACCTCCAGCGCCAACGTGACCGCGACGTCGAGGATTAGATTCAGGTTCATTTCCTGGCCGCCGGCGGCGGCTGCAGTGGGGCCTAATTCGCCAAATTGCGCGCGTGAGACGGCGGCATGATTCGGATCGGACATGCTCATGTGGAGGCTCCTGAAAGAATCTTGAGTGCGTTATGGCCCTGCGAGACGCCGAACCGCCCGTGATACACCGGTACATCGCCCGCCAGCAAAGTGACCTGCTGCGGCGGTTCGATGGGAATGATGTCGCCGGGCGACAGTCGCACCAGTTCGCGCAAGCTGATTTGCGCCTGGGCCAGAATCGCACGGGTATCGAGTTGGGCGTCCTGCAACGCGGCGCTGAGTACGGGAGCCCATGCTTCCTGCTTGCGCACCGATGTTTGGCTGCCATCCGCGGCCAGCACCTCGCGCACAGGCGCGAGCAAGTCTTCCGGCAGCAACCAATCGATGCGGCCGCTGCGCGCCGCGAATTCCACCGTGAATCTGGCCACCAGAAGCGCTGCGTTCGGCGCACCCAGCTGCACCAGTCGCGGGTTGGTCTCCTGCTTCACGAGCTCCAACTCCAGCGGCGTCACCGGCGCCCACGCGGCAGTGAGGTCCGCGGCGAAGCTACGCAGCAGCAGCGCAAGAAAACGCTGCGCGGCTGGAGCGACGGCTGCCTGAGGATCGGTGGCTCGGCCCGATCCACCGAAGAAGCCATCCAACAAGGTCAGCAGCAAGCTCGGTTCGACACTGACGAAAGCAAAGCCGGGCAGCGGTTTGAGTCGGACCACCGCAAGAGGCGCCGGTACGGGCAGCGCCGCCTGCAAGTCCGCACTCTTCGACGATTCCAATGAAGTGAATTGCATGCTGGCGTCGCGGCCCAACAGAGCGGCTAGAGATGCGCCCGCGCGCTCGGCGAAGCTCTTACAGACGACCTCCAACAGCGGCAACTGCATGCGATTGATGCGCTGCGCCGTAAAATCATAGGGTCGCACCGCATCAGGAGCGCTTTTCTCGAGTAAGGCCGACACCTCTTCGTCGGAAATGGTGGCGCGAGGCGCTTCCTCTGCCACTACTGCACCACGAAGCTGGTAAACAGCACATCATCCACCTCCGAACCGCCTTGCTTCTTCTGCACGGCGCGTACTTCGGCGAGCGCTTCCTGCCGTAGCTTTTCCTTACCTTCGCGCGACATTAGCGATTGGTAATTGCGATTGCTCATGAGCAGCAGTAGGTTGTTGCGAACCAAGGGGATGTTCTTCTGTACGCTCTCTATTGCCTTGGGGTCGTGGGCCATCACTTCCATAGTGATTTGCAGGAAGCGCACCGCGGAAGAGTCTTCGAAATTGACCACCAGCGGCGGGTCGATGGCGAAGTAAACCGCCGCCTTGCCGGCCTCGCCTTCCCCGCCATGAGCGGCGGCGGCCACGGACACGATGGCCTTGATCTTGCCGTCCTTGTCCAATTGCATGTCGGGAAGCGGGTGCAGCTTTGCGTTAATGAAGCCGCCGACCACGACGGCGACCAGGGTCAGCGCAAAGATGCCGATCCCATTGATAAGAGTGCCCATGAAGCCGCCTGATTTCTGCGGCGGGGGGGGAGGAGCTTCGTCAGCTGCGTCGGCCATGTTGATTCCTGTCGCGGTCACATGCCGCAACGAAGAATTGAGCAAGTTCTGTGCCAAAAGCCGGCTAGCGATCCTTCTTTAAGAAATTCAATAGCTTACACAATAGGGAATAAATGTCCCAGCGCGATGCGGCAGCTTGTCGTCGATAAATTGACGCTTCCGCCACCCCTAGATTCTGAAATAGTTCGCCCCTGCCGATGCTTGACCGTAAATGCGCCGAACCTTAGCCGCGACCACCAGCACCACTTCGATCTCGTTAACGGCAAGACATTCGGTTGGCGCTCGGTGGCGTCAGAAGGTCGGCAAACAGCAGAGCGGCCGCAGAAGATTTCGGGCCCAAGGCCTCCTCCATTGCGCCAGCGAATTCGAGCCTTCCCATAGAGGGATATTGACTTACGGCTAGGCAGCTCATCGCATACGCATCTGCCAATCGTGTCGCGTTTTTCGAGACGGGCTTAACCTAGTATGCAAAGGTCGTCCACGCAATGACGCGGGGGCTGCATGCATCGGTGGGTCGGCCCTTAGGGGTACGTGGGGGCGCCATTCGCAGCTAAAAGTGATTCGTTTAACGTGCTAAGTCTTATTCGGCGTCCACCATTCTGCGGCGGTTTTTACTCCCCTGTGGCTGGCATCGAGCTTATCCTCGGCGCCACATTTTTTTTCGTGGCAGCGGGCGCGATCGTCATGACTCGGGTGAATGGGGGCATCGCCCTGATCTGGCCGGCGTCCGCTGTCGCGGCGGCCGTGCTCATCCGACTGCCCAAAGTGCGTTGGGTAAGCACCGGGGCCGTGTTATTTGCAGCGTGCACACTGGTGAATGTGACGGTGGCGCACCGCGATTGGCCGATTTCTCTTATCTTTTCCTGTATCAACGGCGCAGAGATCGCCTTGACAGTGTGGGCTTTTCGCTCCCTCATACGATTGCCTTATCCCAATATCAGCATCGAGCAGGCTGCGTTGATGACCGCCCTGTTCGGTATCGCCATCCCGGGCTTAAGTGCTGTGGCCGCCGGCGCCGCCCTCGAGGCAAGCTACGGAGTGGCATTCACCCACGGAACTTTGCAATGGTGGGCCTCGCGCACTGCGGGCGCGTGTCTAATCGGTCCGCCGATCATTCTTTTTAGTTTCAAGTCGATGCGTCACTTGGTCAGCGGGAAGTACCTTGCACAAAATCTCGCGACCTTGCTCATCCTTTTATTGGGCTGCTGGCTGTCGATTCGTTACGTGAAGTTTCCCTTCGTCGTGATCGGCATGCTGCTCTTAATCGCGGCATTTCGAGTGGGGGGCTTCGGTGCATCGCTGCTGAGTCTCTTCATCGGGCTGACGATTGCGGCGCTGTGGTCTTTCGGCGTGAGACCCGCGGGACTCGAAAGCGCGCCGGTAGCATCCTCCTTAGAAGAACTGCCGTTGATCGCGCTCTTGGCAACGATTTTACCGCCAATTGCGGTGGGCTTGGGGACGGATGGGCGCCGCGCCGCCGTGCTTAAGCTCAACTCAAGCGAACGTCGCTTTCGGGAATCAATGGACCATTCGCCAATCGGCATGCTCATCGCAGATTTGAACGGCGTTTGGGGCTATACCAACCTCGCCCTGCAGACTATGCTTGGGTTTAGCGCCGAGGAGTTTCGAGCTCTGCCGCCGGGAGGTCCCTCGGAGGCGGGCGAGTGGACGTCGAGCGCGGCGCGCTGGCAACGGCTATTGTCCGGGGAGATTCATTTCTACGATATCGAGCGACGTTTTCGCCATAGAGACGGCCATTGGATTTGGACCCACGTGGCGGTGTCACTGCTGCGTAATGAGGAAGGCCAGCCGCTGAACTTAATTGCGCAAATTGAGAGCCTGCAGGCGCGGCGCCTCGCGGAAGAAAAGCTTGCCGAAGAACGCGAGCGCTTGCGAATCACCCTAAGTTCCATCACGGATGCCGTCATTACCACGGACGCCGACACCCGCATCACCTACATCAACCCCGCCGGCGAGACGCTGCTGGGACAAGTGCTCGCCGATCTTGTAAGCCGTCGATTGGATGAGGTCATCTCCTTAACCGACCCGCGCACCTCCAAAGCAGCCCCCGACCTGGTGGCACAAAGCCGCTTGCACGCTAAGGCGTTTCGACGAGAGACCGCCTGCGTGCTGCACCGACCGGATGGGGTCGCGTGTTACGTGAAGGACGTGGTCTCGCCCGTTCTCGAAGCTCAAGGGTTCGTCACCGGAATTGTGGTAGTGCTTCAAGATGCGAGTGCCGACGTCGCACTTGCCCAAGAATTGAATCATCGGGCGAGTCACGATGCCTTGACCGGATTGTTGAACCGATTTGCGTTTCAGCTACGTTTAAAAGAAAGCTTCGATCGCGCCGCGCAACTGGATCTGTCTGCCGCGGTGCTTGCCATCGACCTCGATCGGTTCAAAGCCGTGAACGACACCGGCGGTCATGCGGCGGGAGATGCGATATTGCGCCGTGTCGGGGAAGTGCTGCGCCTGATCGCGCGGCGGTCCGATATCGTCGCGCGCCTAGGCGGCGATGAAATGGCAATCATTCTTCCGCAGTGTCCGCCCGCGCGTATTCATGCCGTCGCCGCCAAAATTCTGCAAGCCTTAAATCCATTGGAAGTGGTATGGGAGGGGGCCACCTACACGATTGGTGCGAGTGTCGGTTTGGCCATGATCGGGCCGCAATTTGCCAGCGAAGTCGAGTGGTTCGAAGCCGCCGATCGAGCTTGCTACCATGCTAAGCAGGACGGACGCGGCCAGCTCCGCGTAGCGATGATCCCAGCAACCACGACACCGATCGCCGGCAAGGAAAAACTGGCCTAAACGAGCTGTTATCATCCCACCACGCATCGCCCCCCATCCTCAGTTCCGTTTCACTCCTTGGCGAGCATGGCTTTCTTCAAGTCGAAGCGGTCGAGGTTCATCACCTTGGCCCACGCCTTGACAAAGTCCCGCACGAACTTCTCGCGCGCGTCATCCGCCGCATAGACTTCCGCTACCGCCCGCAGCTCGGAGTTCGACCCGAAAATGAGGTCAACCGACGTAGCCGTCCACTTGAACTTGCCAGTCCCACGATCGCGACCCTCGTAAATGCCATCGGCCGCGGGCGACTTGGTCCACGTGGTCGACATATCAAGCAAGCTGACAAAGAACGCGTTGTTCAACGTTCCGGGCTGATCGGTCAATACACCGTGTTTGGCTTGTCCGGCATTGGCGTCCAGGGCCCGCATGCCGCCGACCAAAACGGTCATTTCAGGGACAGTCAACGTCAATAGGCTCGCTCGATCGACGAGCATTTCCGCCGGCGATCTGCGCTGACCGTTACCGAAATAGTTCCGGAACCCGTCCGAGGTCGGTTCCAGCACAGAAAATGACACCACATCGGTCTGCGCTTGCAATGCATCCGAGCGTCCCGGCGTGAAGGGAACCTGCACCTCGTATCCGGCCTTCTTCGCGGCCTGTTCGACGGCAGCGCCACCGCCCAGCACGATCAGATCGGCCAGCGATACCTGCTTACCGCCTGAGTGGGCGCTGTTAAAGTCCTTCTGCACTCCCTCCAGACGCTGCAGCACTTTTGCGAGTTCCTTCGGATTGTTGACTTCCCAATCCTTCTGCGGAGCCAAGCGAATGCGCGCTCCGTTCGCGCCACCGCGCTGGTCGGTGCCGCGGAAAGTGGCAGCCGACGCCCAGGCAGTACGGACCAGTTCAGATCCGGACAACCCTGAGGCGAAGAGCTTGGCTTTAAGCCGCGCAATGTCCGTCGCATCGACCAGCGGATGATCGACGGGGGGCAGGGGATCCTGCCAAAGCAGGGCCTCGAGTGGAACCTCGGGGCCGAGATAGCGAGCACGCGGCCCCATGTCGCGATGAGTCAGCTTGAACCAAGCCTTGGCGAACGCGAGTTTGAAATCCTCCGGGTGATCGTGGAAGCGCATCGCGATCTTCCGATAGCTCGGGTCGAACTTGAGTGAAAGGTCCGTCGTGAACATGAACGGAGCGTGCCGCTGCGTCGGATCATGCGCATCGGGAACGAGGTTCGCTGCCTGGCTGTTGGCCGGAATCCACTGAATCGCACCGGCGGGGCTCTTGGTTTGCACCCACTCAAACGCGAACAGGTTATCGAGATACTGGGTCGTAAACGCAATCGGGTTGGAGGACCATGCGCCTTCCAAACCGCTGGTTATGGTATCGCCGGAATTGCCCTTACCGCATTTGTTTTCCCAGCCGAGGCCTTGTTGGTCGATGCCGGCAGCAGCAGGGGCGGGCCCCAAGCACTTGGAGGGATCATGTGCGCCATGCGCCTTACCAAAGGTATGCCCGCCGGCGATCAGCGCCACGGTCTCCTCGTCGTTCATTGCCATGCGACCGAAGGTCTCGCGAATGCCCTTCGCGGCCGCCAGCGGATCCGGGTTGCCGTTAGGTCCCTCCGGATTCACGTAAATCAGACCCATCTGGACGGCACCGAGCGGCTTCTCCAGTTGTCGATCGCCCGTATAGCGCTCGTCGGCGAGAAACTTCTTTTCTGGTCCCCAGTAAACCAGGTCGGGCTCCCAGTCGTCGGTGCGCCCACCGCCAAAACCGAAGGTCTCGAAGCCCATGGATTCCAGCGCGACATTGCCGGTCAGGACCATCAGGTCGCCCCAGGAAATATTTTGGCCATATTTCTGCTTGATCGGCCAGAGCAAGCGCCGTGCCTTATCGAGGTTACCGTTATCAGGCCAGCTGTTGAGCGGCTCGAACCGTTGTTGAGCGCCGTCGGCGCCGCCGCGGCCGTCGATCGTTCGGTACGTGCCTGCGCCGTGCCAGGCCATCCGGATGAAGAACGGTCCGTAGTTTCCGAAGTCTGCCGGCCACCAAGCCTGCGACGTCGTGAGGACCTTTTTGATGTCCTGCTTGACGGCATTGAGATCGAGGCTCGTGAACGCCTTCGCGTAGTCGAACCCCCGGTCCAGCGGATCTGATTCCGCAGCGTGCTGCCGCAACGGGCTGAGATCCAGCCTGTCTGGCCACCAGAATTGGTTCGCCCTGGGTGCACCCTCGGCACCGGCTACACCAGTTAGGGTCAGCGACGATGCAGCAATCGCGCAGGAGAGAAGTAACATCGTTAGTGTTTTATGCATTGAGTATCCCTCGATGAGATCAAATATCTGGCTTTATTCATGGAACTTACCTCCCCACTGCACCGAACAGCATCGGGAGTCACGGTAGTCAGCTAGCAACCGTGCAGCCAATCAATTCTTTAGATCAGATCGATAGATTTTGTCTATGGCCAAACGCAAGCGATTGGTACAGGCCGTCGTCAGCTCTCTTGAGGAGGTGGAGAGCGCCGTTCGAATTGGTCGCCTTGTCGCGGTTCCGTCAGAACTTCAGCGACACCCGCAGGCCCGGCCCTGCGTCATCCAGCACCAGGCGCGCGCCGTGCAATTTGGTCACCGCTGCCACCAGCGATAACCCCAGCCCCGAACCGGGAAATTTGCGCGCCTCGTCCAAGCGCACGCGGCGGCCCAGAACGATCTCGCGTTTATCCGCTGGTATTCCCGGCCCGTTGTCTTCGACGATTATTTCCGGTTCGCTAGCCGAGCCGCGCAACTGCACCCGGATACGCCCGCCGTCGGGAGTGAACTTGATGGCATTGTCGAGCAGATTCGCCAGCGCTTGAGCCAGCAACTGCCGACTGCCCAGAACCTGCGCGCCCGTCGAGACGCTGCTCTCCAATATGATGCCGCGCTCCTCGCTGACCGGCGCGTACAATTCGACCACGCTGGCGACCAATTCCGACAGATCCACCGGTTCCCGTGCCACCGTGCCCGTTTCGGCGAGCGCAATGCGCAGCAGAGCGTCCAAGGTGCTGCGCATGTGATCAACTTCGGTGGATACTCCTTCAAGAACGCGTCTCTCGGCCGAGCCGGGTACGAGTTGGGTCATCGCAGCCTCGGCAGTGGATTGCAGGCGGTTGAGCGGCGTGCGTAAATCGTGCGCGGCGCTGTCGAGCACCGTGCGCATCCCTAACGTGAGTTGCTCGATCTTGTCGAGCATGGTGTTGATTTCGCGGGCCAGGGTATTTATTTCATCGTCGGCGTCGCGAACCGGCAGCCGCTGCGAAAGGTCGCCGCGCATGATCTGGGTGGCTACCGCCGAGATGGCGCCCGCCTGCGCCAGAATACGCCGGCCCATCCAAAAGCCGCCGCCCAGTCCCATCAGCAACGTCAGCACCACCGCGGCGATTAGGCCGCGCATCATCAGGCTCTTGACGTCCTGCCGCTCCTGCACGTCATGCCCCACCAACATTCGGTAACCGCCGGGCAGTGGGAAACGCTGCGCGCGCATTTCGTGCTCCCGCGTTTCGTCGCCGAAGGGCACCGATACTTTGAACAGAAACCACTTGCCTGCGCCGGCATCGAGCGTCGGCCAAGCCGGCACATTGCCGGCGACGGGGCGCAGCTGCGGATCCACCATCAAGTACACCGCGCCGCGCACGTCCTGCTCCTGCGAGCGTTGTTCGATCAACTCGATAAAATCGTTGCGCGACAGGACCAGCATTTGCTCGCGCAAGCCCTGCACTTCCGCTTCGATTAGATTGTCGGTGCTGCCGTCGACCACCCGCGAGACGGCGAAATTAACCGCGCCCAAGAGCGCCGCGGCGCCGCAGGCGAACACAATGGAGTAGACGATGGCGATACGGAACGGCGAAGTATCGAGTACGCCTAGAAACCGTTGATCGAGTCCCACGTCGGCGCGCTATTCGTCTTCGCGCAGGCTGTACCCCGCGCCACGAACCGTGTGCAACAGGGGTTTGTCGAAGTCTTTGTCGATGGCCTGGCGCAGACGGCTGATATGCACGTCGATCACATTGGTCTGCGGGTCGAAATGATAGTCCCACACACCCTCGAGCAGCATGGTGCGCGTCACCACTTGCCCGCTGTGGCGCATCATGAACTCCAGCAATTGGAATTCGCGCGCCGTGAGTTCGATTTTTTTGCCATTGCGCATGACCCGGCGGGTCATCCGGTCCAGCTCCAGGTCCGCCAGCTTCAGCTTGGTGTTGGCTTCCGCGCTGCCGCTCTCGCCGCGCCTGGCGAGCGCATCGATACGCGCCAGCAACTCCGCCATGTGGTATGGCTTGGTCAGGTAGTCATCGCCGCCGGCGCGAAGTCCGGTGATGCGATCGTCAACGTCGCCGAGCGCACTCAATATTAGGACCGGCATCTTGCGTCCCGTGGCGCGCAGCGATTGCACCAAGGCGAGTCCATCGAGCTTCGGCAGCATGCGATCGACGATGGCCAGATCGACGGCCAGGGAGGACGCCAAATGCAGCCCCTCGAGGCCGTTCCCCGCGACATCGACCGTGTGTCCCACCTCGCGCAGCGCCTTGGCCAGGTAATCGCGCGCAACTTCGTCATCTTCAACAATCAAGATGTGCATGGCTTGCTATCTTACAGACGTTGGACCCGAGTTTGTCGGCACGATAGACTGGCGGCATTCGCACGGGCTATCCCGACGCACATCGAAAGGCTGATTTATTATGCCCGAGCCCATCTCGCCAACCAACAAATGACCCGCGCTTCGGCTGCGACGCCTATGCTTCACGGTAATTACCTGCGATGCGCGGCCGCGCTGCTTGCGGCCGCATGCTGGACGCACTGCGCCCAGGCCAAGGAGGAACCACTTTACGAATTCGGGCTTGGGCTGGGCGCCATCGCGTTTGACGACTACCGGGGTTCCGATACGGTTCACGCCTATCCCCTGCCGCTTCCTTATCTCTTGTACAACGGCAAGTTCTTGAAGGCGAACCGCGACGGCATACGCGGCACCTTGTTCAATCAAGATCGTTTCGAGCTGAATCTCAGTTTCGACGCAACCACCCCGGTGCGCAACGACCACGAACGCAGCGGCATGCCTGACCTTAAGTCCACGGTGGAGCTGGGACCTTCGTTCGATTTGCACCTGATGCGCAGTAAGGACGCCGGAGTGAAACTCGATTTGCGCATGCCGGTGCGTGCCGCGCTGACGGTTGAAGCGTCGCCCAAAATCATCGGATGGACGTTCAGTCCGCGGCTGGCTCTCGACATCAAGAATCCCTTGGGATTCGAGGGCTGGAATCTCGGCATCTTGACCGGCCCGCTGTTCGCCGAGCGCCGCTATCATGACTACTTCTATTCGGTTGCGCCTCAATATGCGACTGCAACTCGCCCCGTCTACAAGGCGGACAGCGGTTACGCCGGAACTCAGTTCATTTCCGCCTTATCGAAACGTTTTCCGCGGTTTTGGGTGGGTGCCTACGTGCGTTATGACACCTTATACGGCGCAACCTTTGTCGACAGTCCCCTGGTGCAGCGCAAAAGCTACGTGTCCGGTGGGATAGGTATTTCATGGATAATCAGCCGGTCGTCGCAAATGGTCGAAGTACCCGATTGAGCACCCGCACCCATGCTGCGTCCTCTGAAAATCATCTATGAGTATTTCGCACTCTATAGTTCGCTGACGCTGCTGGGGCTCATCTGCCTGAGCTGGTCGGTGTTTGCGCTGCCCATGTATTACATTCTTCCGCAACGCATCGGCACTGCGGTCGGGCGCGGCGGCATCATGGTGGGTTTTCGCCTCTATGCCTGGTCTCTGTCCGTCACCGGCACCTATCGATTGGATTTGCGCGACATCGACTCGCTTAAGGAAGGCCCCCCGGTAATCTTGGCACCCAATCATCCCTGCCTGATCGATGCGCTGCTAATTCTGACTCGTCATCCGAACATCGTATGCGTGATGAAATCGGCACTCATGCGCAATGTGTTTCTCGGCGCCGGTTCGCGTCTCGCACGCTATGTTCGCAATGACTCGTCGCGTCACATGGTCAAGGAGTCGGTGGCCCATTTGCGCAACGGCGGAGTCCTATTGTTGTTCCCCGAGGGCACACGCACCACTCAGGCGCCGATAAATTCCTTGGTCGGGAGCGTGGGTCTGATCTCGAAACACGCTCATGTGCCGGTGCAGACCCTGGTGATAGAGACCGATTCACCCTTCTTGAGCAAGGGTTGGCCGCTATTCCGCCGGCCTGAATTGCCCATCGTCTACCGAGTCCGGCTGGGCAAGCGCTTCGACCCGCCATCGGACGTCCCGGCATTTACAGCCGAACTCGATCGGTACTACCGGCAGCAGCTCAAGGGTGCTCTGCAATCGCGTTGGCTGAAGCACGCCTGAGGCATGGACGCCCGGGTGTCTAACAAATCCGCCAAGCCGCCGCCCTCTAAGACTCACTTGGTGCTCATCCCAAGTTACAACCCCGGCCCCAAGGTGATTGCCACGGTGCGCGGCGCACTCGATCAATGGACTCCGGTCTGGGTAGTGGTCGACGGCAGCACCGATCAATCCGCGCAAAATTTATTGGCCATGGCTGCGGCGGAGCCCGGCTTGCGAGTATTCGTGCTGGCGAAGAATCGCGGCAAGGGTGCCGCTGTGCTGTTTGGACTGCGCGAGGCGCAAGCCCAGGGGTTCACTCACGCGCTGACCATGGATTCCGACGGCCAGCATCCTGCCGAGTGTATTGGGGCATTCATGCGGACATCGTTGGCCGAACCGGATGCCATGGTGCTGGGCCGCCCGGTATTCGATGCCAGCGCACCGGGGATCAGGGTCAAGGGCCGCCGAATCTCGAATTGGTGGGCCAACCTCGAGACTCTGTGGGCCGGTATCCACGACTCCTTGTATGGCTTTCGCGTGTATCCCATCGACGCTTTAATTACCGTGATGCGTCGGCAGCCCTGGATGCGGCGCTTCGACTTCGACGTGGAAGCGGTGGTGCGCCTATGCTGGCGCGGTGTACGCCCCATCAATCTCCCCGCCCCGGTACGCTACTTTCGCCCCGAGGAGGGTGGGGTATCCCACTTCAACTACTGGCGCGACAATGCCTTGCTGACATGGATGCACTGTAGGCTATTTCTGGGATTCGCCCTGCGCCTGCCATTATTGATGGCGCGGCGCCGGGCCTCGCCGGTCAATCCGCCGCCCGGCCAGCCCTGAGGCCGGTAGGCCGTACAGCCGGACAAACTGACCTGCCGAGCGCCCGAACTGGGGCTAAGGTCCCCGCTTGGCCCGCGGGTTGCCGCTTAGGCCCGCACCTATATAATGCCCGCAACTTAGCACCCCAATCGAAAGCCTAGCCTATGTCCGACAACGCGTCGCTCAAGCAACAGCCGGCGCCCCTGACCGATGTCGGTCTGCAGCGGGAAATTGCCACCCTGTTCGTCCAAGCCCTGAACTTGGACGTCGAACCGCAGGATATCGACCCCGAGGCGCCATTGTACGGCGAGGGATTGGGGCTCGACTCTATCGATATCTTGGAGGTGGCGCTGATAGTCTCCAAGCAGTACGGCGTTCAATTGCGCGCCGACAGTCAGGAGAACCAGCAGATCTTCCGCTCCCTGAGGCACCTAGCAGAGTACATTGCGGCACACAGGGCGAAGTAGCGATGCGCGGGCGGCGTAGACTGCAGCTGGCTGCGATACTCGTACTCCTTATTGCGTACGCAGCGCTCGCCCACTACGGCAATTCGGTCGCAAAGACTCGCGATTTGGCGGTGGCTCTGGCCTTGGCGCCGGTGCTGATGATCGGTCTACTTCTGATCTGGCGCGGCTTGCCTCGCTGGGCGGTACTGCCGGCCGGCGCGGGCACGGCCCTGCTACTGCATCACTACTGGCCGCTGCTGGAGAAGAATTTCCCGCTGGTTTATCTGCTGCAAGAGAGCGGGTTTTACAGCCTCATGGCCGTCAGTTTCGGCCAATCCCTACGCGGACATCGGGTGGCAGTGTGCACGCAACTCGCGGACAAATTACATGGGCCCCTCTCGCCGCAAGAGGTGCTCTACACACGCCGCGTCACGGCTGTGTGGGCGCTGTTCTTCGTCTTGATCACTGCGGCCACATTCGGCCTGTACTGTTGCGCGCCGCTGCGCATTTGGTCGCTGTTCGCCAACTTCTGCGTCATTCCGCTGATGGGACTGCTGTTCGTGGCCGAATATGCCGTAAGGCGGCGCGCCCTGCCGCAGGGGCAGCGCCGCGGCATACTCGCCGCGGTAAAGGTTTATTTCGCGAGATCCACTCGCGCCTCCTAAGATGGACACGGTAGCTCTACTGACGCATAGCAAACCCACGACGGTAGTTGCCTACCGAGCGGGCGTGCCGGTCACCATGCAACGTTTCCTGGCCGAAGCCACTCTGTTGGGCCGCAGCTTGCCCGCCGGCAATCATGTACTAAACATGTGCGCCGATCGCTACCGCTTCACGGTGGGGCTCGCGGCTTGCCTCATGACGGGACGTGTCAGCCTATTGCCGTCGACGCACACCCCCGAAGTGATAGCTCAGTTAGCAAATTTCGCGCCGGACGCGTTCTGTTTGACCGACGACCAGCGCTGCGACGTCGCGCTGCCCAAACACTACTATCACGAGGAACGGCCCGCCGACGACGTGGCGCGGGCAGTACCAAGAATTCCGGTGGCGCAGCTCGCTGCCATCGTGTTTACGTCCGGATCGACCGGAATGCCGCTGCCTTACAAGAAGACTTGGGGCAAGCTGGCGCGCTGCGTGCGCGATGCCGCCGGTCGCCTGGGCCTGTTGGACGGCGGATCGCATGTGCTGATCGGCACGGTGCCCGCGCAGCACATGTACGGCTTCGAATCCACGGTACTGCTGCCACTGCTGAGCGGCAATTCCTTCAGCGCGGAGCGACCCTTTTATCCCGCCGACATCGCGGCCGCGATGGCTGCAGTGCCCCAGCCGCGGGCATTGGTGACGACTCCGGTACACTTGCGCACCTTACTCGCCTCGGAGATCGACTTGCCGCCCGTGGATCTCGTGGTCTCGGCGACGTCGCCCCTGGGCCAAGACCTGGCGCGCGAAGTCGAGGCAAAATTCCACAGCAGCCTGCTGGAGATTTACGGCTCCACCGAAACCGGGCAGATCGCCATACGCCGCACCGCTGAGTCGATTGCCTGGCGGCTCTGGCCGGATGTACGGCTGAAAGTCTCGAACGGCCAAGTATTCGCGCACGGCGGTCACGTCGAACAATTGACGGCGATGCAGGATGTCATCGAGATCACGGGCGACGATGAATTCCTACTGCATGGTCGCACCGCCGACTTGGTCAACGTAGCCGGCAAGCGCAGCTCATTCGGTTATTTGAACGCACAGTTGAATGCCATTCCCGGCGTGGCCGATGGCGTATTCTTTCTCCGCGATGGCACCACTGGCGCCACCGGCGTGGCGCGCCTGGGCGCCGTCGTGGTGGCTCCGACATTGAGCGTCGCCGCGCTGACCGAGCAATTGCGCCAGCGGATCGATGCGGTGTTCCTGCCGCGCCCATTGATCATGGTCGAGCGCCTGCCGCGCAACGCCACGGGCAAGCTGCCGCAACAGGAACTGCAGCATCTGGCGAAGCGCCATTTGCCGACGAACCAATCCTCATGAGCATGTCCGCCCATCGCATCATGCACACTGCGATCGAGGTTTCGGTCGATCACCCGTCGTTTGCCGGTCACTTTCCAAGATTTCCGGTCTTGCCGGGTGCCGTCCTGCTCGATGAGGTGTTGCAGGTATTCCAACGCGAGCGAGGTATCGACCTCACTCGATGGGATATCACGGCGGTCAAATTTCTCGACGCCCTACGCCCCGGCGATGCATTGCTTTTGGAGCACGAGGCCCCGAAAAGCAACCTGATTCGCTTCACCCTTCGCTCCGCGGAGCGGATCATAGCCAGTGGCAGCGTATCGAGCGCAACGCAATCCAGAGCGGCAGCCCCGGACGGCAGGTCATGAGCCCCAAGTCCGCGAACCTCATGGAGCCGAGGGCCAGAGCGGATTGGATCAAGCATCGCGAGCGAGGCAGTAACACGCTGCTGCGCATCATGGCGTTCATCTCGCTGCGTCTGGGCAGAACTTTGAGCCGCATTCCGCTCTACGGGATCGCGGTCTATTTCTTCTTGTTCGCGCCGAATGCACGGGGTCATTCCTTGCGCTATTTGCGCCTTGCCCTCGGCCGCGCACCGCGGGCGCGCGACCGCTTTCGTCAAGTATTGAGTTTTGCCACCAGCATTCACGACCGCGTCTATCTAATCAACGAACAATTCGAGCTGTTCAATATCACCCTCGACGGCGAACCCTGGGTGCTGGCGCAGGCGGATAGCGGCCGCGGGGCCATGCTCATGGGTGCCCACATGGGCAGCTTCGAGATGATACACAGTCTCGGCCGATACCGGCGCGGACTAGAAGTTGCCATGGCCATGTACGAGGAGAATGCGCGCAAGATCAACGCCACCCTCGCCGCCATCAATCCGCGCATGGTGCCCGATATTGTCTCCTTGGGCCGGATCGACGCCATGCTCAATATCGCCGAACGCCTCGAGCGCGGCGCCTTCGTCGGCGTGCTGGGTGATCGCACCCTGGGGACTGAGCCGGCGCAAGCGGTGACCTTGCTGGGGGAGCGCGCGTACCTGCCCACCGGTCCGATGCGCGCGGCCGCCATTCTGCGCTGCCCTGTGTACTTCATGGCCGGGCTGTATCGCGGCGGGAATAACTACCATGTGGTATTCGCTCCGGTCGCCGATTTTTCTGCGACATCCGCCCCGGACCGTGCTGCCGCGGTCAGTGCGGCGATCGAGCGCTATGCCGCGGTACTCGATCAGTACTGCCGCAGCGATCCCTACAACTGGTTCAATTTTTACGACTTCTGGCGCGCTACGCCTCAGGTCTCTCCGCCATGATGCGGCTTGCTCTGGGGCTGCTGGTGCTCGCGGGCTTAAGCTCCGCAGGCGCCGCCGTTTCAGTCACGGCGGCGGCCACGGCGCCGGACGGTGTGCCGAACGCGGCTTCACCTGCAGCGATGGACGATCTCGACGCCGTGATGCACCTGCTCGCGATGCGCCGGCATGGGCGAGTCGAGTTCATCGATCAGCAGTTCCTGGCCATCCTCGATCAGCCACTCGAATCCTCGGGCGAATTGCGCTACGACGCGCCTGATCACTTGGAAAAGCGCACCCTGCTGCCGCGCCCCGAAAACCTGGTGCTCGACGGCGGCGTATTAACCGTGGAACGCGGCGGGCACCGGCGCGCGTTGGATTTGCATCGATACCCGCAAATTCTGCCCTTCGTCGAGAGTATCCGCGCCACCCTGGCGGGCGATCGAAGCGCACTGGAACGGAATTTTCACTTGGAATTCTTAGGCAGCATGGTGCGCTGGAGTCTGACTCTCGTTCCTTTAGACCGCCAATTGACGCGGGCCGTGAAACAGGTGCAGATCGAGGGGTCGAGAGACCAATTGCGGAAAATTGAAATTCGCCAGGCCGATGGTGATCGCTCACTGATGACCCTGCGCGCGCCCGCCTCGCCATGAACCGGCGGCGCTTGTCGATAGCGGCGCTCTGGCTCTGTTGCGTGGCAGGGGCGTCCATTATCGTGGCGCGCGCCCACTACATCACGGACCTGTCGGCGTTCCTGCCCGCCAAACCAACTGCCGTGCAACAACTATTGGTGGATCAACTGCGCGATGGCCCTGCCTCGCGCCTGATTCTGCTAGCGCTCGAACGGGGCGACGCCGGCGCTCGGACGCGACTGTCCGCCCTGACCGCGAGCCGGCTGCGCGGCGACCGCCAATTCTCTAGTATCAACAACGGCGAGCCGGTGACGGCCGAGCGCGATCGCGAGTTCCTCCTCCAGCATCGCTATCTATTGAGCAACTCGGTGTCTACGGCGCGCTTTTCGGCGTCGGGCCTGCATGCTGCCATCGAGGACACGATCGATGATCTGGCATCGCCCGCCGGACTCATGCTCAAGTCGCTGCTGCCGAACGACCCTACGGGCGAGATGCTGCACCTCGTCGATCAACTGCAGCGCACGCCCTCGCCGACAACGAGCGACGGAGTGTGGGTTTCCGGCGACGGTGCGCGTGCCCTGATGGTGGCGCAAACCGCGGCGGGCGGCTCCGATATCGATGCGCAGGAACGCGCCATCGAGGCGATCCGCGGCGCATTTGCGGCCGCCCAGCGCGAGGCGCCGGGGAGCGGCGCAAGCGCTGTGCAATTGAAATTGAGCGGGCCCGGCGTGTTTGCCGTCGCTGCGCGCGCCAAGATCGAACGCGCCGCCGTGCGCTTGTCGATTGCCAGCAGCATACTGGTGGTGACGCTATTATTCGCCGTGTATCGATCGTTGCCGGCGCTGGCGCTGGGCCTCGCGCCCGTGGTGAGCGGGGCGCTGATCGGGATCGCCGCCGTTGCGTCGGGTTTCGGCGCGGTCCACGGTGTTACCTTGGGCTTCGGCATTACCTTGATCGGCGAATCGGTAGACTATTCGATTTACTTCTTCGTCCAGTCGCATCGCCCGCGGCTGGGCGGCGCGGCGTCGACCGACTGGCAACGAGCGTGGTGGCCCACCATCCGCCTCGGCATGCTGACTTCGGTATGCGGCTTCGCCTCGCTGCTTCCCTCCGGTTTTCCCGGCCTGGCGCAACTCGGCCTGTACTCTATCAGCGGCTTGGCCGCGGCCGCGTTGGTCACACGCTACGTACTGCCGGCTTTGCTGCCGAGCGGATTCGTCATCCACAATGTAGCGCCACTGGGCACTCGCATCGCACGGCTGCTGCGTCCGCTGCGGCAGCTTCCGAGCCTGGGTCTCGCGGCGTTGGGTCTAGTGCTTGCGGCGCTGGCTCTGGCCGTTTTGCATCGGCACGAAAATACGCTCTGGAACCGCGAACTCGCGGCGCTAAGCCCGGTATCCGCCCGGGAGCAAAGTTATGACGCCAAGTTACGCAGCGACCTGGGCGCCGCCGATGTGCGCGAACTGGTGATCGTCTCAGGCCCGACGCTCGATTCCGCACTCGGGGGGGCCGAACGCGCGGCGCGGGCGCTCGAGCCATTGGTGAATGCTGGAGTAATCGGCGGCTTCGACAGTCCGGCGAACTATCTGCCGAGCGCGGCAACTCAGGAGGCACGCCGCGGCAGCTTGCCCGACGCGCCGCAGCTATTCGACAACTTGCGGCAAGCCACAGCCGACTTGAGTCTTCGCCGCGAACGCCTGCAGCCCTTCTTGAGCGATGTCGAAGCGGCGCGCCACGCACCGCTGATCGGGCCGCAAGATCTGCACGGAACGTCGCTGCGCGCCGGTTTCGACGCCCTCATCCTGCATCAAAAGGATCGCTGGAATGCGCTGCTGCCGCTGCACGGCTCGGCCTCCGACCGGGGGGTCGACACCGCTAGAGTGGTCGCGGCTCTGCACAATGCGCAACTCGCCGAGGCGCAAGTGCTCGATCTCAAAGCGGAGTCCGATTCCTTGTATGCCGGCTATTTGTCCGAGGCGATCCGTTTCTCGCTAGCGGGCGTGCTAGCCATCGTCGTGCTGCTACTAATCGCCCTGCGGTCGGCCCTGCGGCTCGCTCGCGTTCTGGCGCCGTTGCTGCTGGCTGTGCTCACAGTGGCTGCGGGGCTCGCGTTGAGCGGAGTGCAATTCACCATTCTGCACTTGGTGGGCATGCTGCTCATCGTCGCCGTCGGTTCCAATTATGCCCTGTTCTTTGATCGACAAACCAATCTGCACGAGGCCGGCAGCGAATCCCTGACCCTGGCCTCTTTGGCTATCGCCAACGCCAGCACGGTGATCGGGTTTGGCCTTCTTTCCTTCTCACAAGTGCCGGTGCTGGTGGCGTTGGGTACCACGGTGGCGCCGGGCGCTTTTCTGGCGCTGCTGTTCGCTGCAGTATTTGCGCGCCCCGGCCCATCGCCCCCTGACCCGACGCGCCCTGCCTCAGCACGTCCCGACGAATTCCGTCCCGGCCTAGCGTACTGCGGCCCGTCGCCTCCGGAAACACCGCGTGCGTAGCATTTCCGTGCCCGCTCTCGCTACGGCCGTTGCTCCTATGCGCATGCTGTGGTTGCCCGGTGCCTACCATGCCGCGCAGGATTTCTTGACCGCCGGTTTCGCGGCGGCAGTGCGTGCGCGGCAGGCGGCCCTCGATCTGGTATTCATTGATCTGGAATTGACGCATGTCGGCGATCGCAGCGCGCTGCGACAGCTGCGCACCGATAGCGTCTTGCCGGCGCGCGCCGCGGGCGTATCAATTTGGTTGGGAGGCATCTCCGTGGGCGGCATGTTTGCGCTGGATTACGCCGCTTCATATCCCGGTGAAATCGACGGGTTGTGCCTGCTCGCTCCCTATCTGGGCAATCGCATTTTGATCACCGAATTATCGCATGCGCCGGAACTTGCTGCATGGCAGCCGGGCGAACTTGCGCAATTCGACGAGGAGCGCCGAATATGGCAGTACATCAAGAACCGTCGTGCGGATTCGCTGTCGCTGTACTTAGGATTCGGGCGTGACGATCGCTTTGCGGCGGCTCATGCGCTATTGGCGGCCACGCTGCCGGCCGACTCCATCGATGTGATCCCCGGCGGTCACGAATGGTCAACTTGGGTACGCCTTTGGGAGAATTTTTTGGACTCGCGCTTCGCATGACCCACCAGGACGCCCCCGAACCGGACTCGCCGCAACAGGGTAACAACGACGGAGAAGGTGCATCACGGCCTTGGTCGCCGCTGCCGCTGCTGTATGCCTCCGCCGCAGTGCATGTGGGAGCGGCCGCCGCCGCGCTGGCGCGCCCACATGTCTGGCCTTGGGCACTGGGCGCCGTGGCGGCGAATCACCTGAGCGTGGCCGCGGCCGGACTTTGGCCGCGCAGCCAACTGCTGGGACCGAACTGGAGCCGCCTGCCCGCGCACAGTGGAGTGGCAGCCGGAGTGGCAATTACCATCGACGACGGTCCCGATCCCGATGTAACTCCGCAAGTTCTGTCGCAACTGGCCGAGCACCGCGCGCATGCCACCTTCTTTTGCGTGGGCGTTCGTGTCGAGCGCTACTCCGACCTGGCGCGCGAAATCGTGAGCCGCGGTCACCACATAGAGAATCATAGCCACCGCCATCGACATAACTTCTCGCTGCTGGGACCGGGCGGCATGGCTGCGGAGATTTCGCGCGCTCAAGACAGCATTCTGCAAGTCACCGGGAGTCGTCCGCAGTTTTTTCGCGCGCCCGCGGGCCTGCGCAATCCCTTTCTCGACCCCATCCTGGCCCGATTGCAGTTGCGCCTCGCGAGCTGGACACGTCGCGGCTTCGATACCGTCAATGCGAATGCGGACACCGTGTACCGCCGTCTGGCAAATTCCCTGCAGGACGGCGACATCCTGCTGCTGCACGATGGCAACGCAGCTCGCAGCAGCAACGGCAAACCGGTGATCCTCGAGGTTCTACCGCGCCTGCTCGACGCACTGGCCGCGAAGCGGTTGCGGCCCGTCACCTTGCGCTCGGCGTTGTAGACTGTGGCCATGAGACCGCTACTACTCAGTCACATCACGGCGAGCAGCTGCATCGGCACGGGTGTGACTGCGACCCTGGATAGTCTGCTGCGGCAACGCAGCGGCCTTAAGCACTGCGATTTTGAAACCGTGGACATCAACACCCACATCGGCGAGGTGCAAGGTGTCGATGCTGTACGGCTGCCCGAGAATTTGCACAAATTCGAGTGTCGAAATAACCGGCTGGCCGAGCTGGGCTTGCGGCAAGACGACTTCTTCGAGGCCGTGCAGCAGGCTGCGATGCGCTGGGGCCGGCGGCGCGTGGGAGTGTTCTTGGGAACCAGCACGGCGGGCATTTTGCAGACCGAGCTTGCCTATCGCGAGCGTGACCCCGTGAGCGGCGCCCTGCCCTCGAGCTTTGACTACGCTCCGACCCACAACTCATTTTCTGTGGCCGATTACCTTCGTCAGCGTTGCCATTTAGAGGGACCCGCCGTCGCCGTTTCCTGCGCATGTGCATCCAGCGCCAAGGTATTCGGATCGGCGCGGCGCATGCTCGAAGCCGGCCTCATCGATGCGGCCTTGGTGGGCGGAGTGGATTCACTGTGCCTCACCACCCTGTATGGTTTTCACTCCTTGCAGCTTTCATCGCCGGCGCCCTGCCGCCCCTTCGATGTGGCGCGCGATGGCATCTCCATCGGAGAGGCGGCGGCATTCGCGCTTCTCGAACGCGTGCCCGACAACGTCGATGGCGACTCCGTGCTGCTGCTCGGCATCGGCGAATCCAGTGATGCATACCATATGTCGGCACCGCACCCAGAAGGTCGCGGCGCCCGCCGCGCGATGCAGGCCGCGCTCAAGGCTGCCGCGCTCGAGCCCAGCGACATCGATTACATCAATCTGCACGGCACCGGAACACCCAGCAACGATCGCTCCGAAAGCAGAGCGGTGGCCGGCATATTCGGCCCGACCACGCCTTGCAGTTCGACCAAGGGCGCCACTGGCCACACCCTAGGCGCGGCCGGGGCCTTGGAGGCGGTCATAAGCGCCCTCGCCATTAAGCATGGGCTCATGCCCGGCGGAGTACACACGACCCACACCGACCCGAATCTCATGGTCCACTATATTCGAGACAATCGCCGCGCCCCGATTGCGCGCGTACTCTCCAATTCCTTCGGTTTTGGCGGCACGAATTGCAGCCTGATTTTCGGTCGAGCAGCATGACCCTGTCGGCTTATATCAGCGGCCTCGGAGTCCTGGGGCCGGGCTTGGTCAATTGGCCCGAGACAGCGGCCGTGCTATCGGGTCAAGCGGCGTACCAGCCGGCGGCCACCGTGCTGCCCATGCCGACGATTTTGGCGGCCACCGAGCGCCGGCGCGTCGGCCGCGTCGTCAAACTGGCCTTGGCCGTGGCGCTGGAAGCCACGTCGCAGGCCGGTGAGGGTCCCGCGGAACTGGTCAGTGTGTTCTCTTCCTCCGGCGGGGACGGACACAACTGTCATGAGCTTTGCCAGGCCCTGTCGCTCGCGGGCCGCGAAATATCGCCGACACGCTTCGCCAATTCGGTGCACAACGCGGCCGCAGGCTATTGGAGCATAGGCACCGGTGCCATGGCGGCATCGAATGTGCTGTGCGCATTTGATGCGAGCTTCACCGCGGGGCTCTTGGAGGCGATGACCCAAGTCGTCGTCGATGAAGTGCCCGTTCTGCTGGTCGCCTACGACGGCGAGTATCCGCAGCCTCTGCATGCCAAGCGCCCCATCCCCGATGCCTTTGGTGCCGCGCTGCTGCTGACGCCGCAAAGACGCGCGTCTTCCATAGCTAGAGTGGACGTCGCGCTCAGCGACCTGCGCTTCGATAGATTCGCGGACCCTGCCCTTGAGGCATTGCGCTGCGCGTCTCCCGCGGCTCGCGCGCTCCCGATGCTGCGCCTGCTGGCCGCGCGAAGCAGCGGCAGAGCGGTTCTCGAGTATCTCGACGTATCGCGCATGGCAGTGCAAATAGAACCATGCGCCTAGATCGTAGCTGGATCGAAAGGAACATTCCCCACCACGGCCGCATGTGTCTGCTCGATGAGGTCATCGAATGGAACGCGCAGCATATCCGCTGCCGCAGCGGCACTCACCGCTTGCGCAACAATCCACTGCGCTCGCACGGAAGACTGGGGAGCGCCTGCGGGATAGAATACGCTGCGCAAGCCATGGCCGTGCATGGCGCGCTGGTCGGCGGCGCACTCGCCCATGGTGGAACCGGCGGCCGCGCCGTGTCGCCCGACGGCACCGCAACGGACACTCGACCGCAGGCCGGCTTTCTTGCAAGTCTGCGCAACGTCCGGTTGCATGTGCCGCGGCTCGACGACATTGCAGGTGATCTGATTTGCGACGCGCGGCTCGTAGCCGGCGATCTCAGCTCGGCGCTGTACGAATTTGCGGTGGCCGCGGAGTCGCAGCCGCTCTTGAGCGGCCGCGCGACAGTGGTTTTTGACGCAAAAAAAAATAGAGCCGGCGTATCTCGCGGAGAAATGTAGTGAACAAAACGGCGACTCGAGCTCTCGTGACAGGCGGCAGCGGCGGCATCGGCGGGGCCATCTGCCGGCGCCTCGGCGCCGCCGGTCACTTCGTCTACGTACATGCGCACCGCGGCACCGCGGCCGCGGCCGCGATTGCCGGCGACATCGTGGCGGCCGGCGGCGCGGCCGCCGCCGTACATTTCGATCTGACCGATGCGGCCGCGACGCGCACGGCGGTGGAGAAATTACTGGAGGATGGACCGGTGCAAGTCCTCGTGAACAATGCCGGCGTGCATGACGATGCAGTATTCCCGGGAATGAGCCCGGCGCAATGGCATCGCGTCATCGACCTGTCGGTCAACGGATTTTATAACGTGACGCAACCACTGATGCTGCCCATGATCCGCACGCGTTGGGGCCGCGTCATCAGCATATCGTCGGTCACCGCCTTGGCCGGGAATCGCGGCCAAGTGAACTATGCCGCGGCCAAGGGAGCGCTGAACTCCGCCACCAAGGCGCTGAGCTTGGAGGTGGCGAGCCGTGGCATCACCGTCAACGCCGTGGCGCCGGGCATTATTTCCGCCGGCATGGGCGACGACGCCTTCGATGTTGCCGCCATCGCGGACATGGTGCCGATGAAGCGCGCCGGAACGGCGCAGGAAGTGGCGAGTCTGGTGGGCTTTCTCGCCTCCGAGGAAGCCGCGTACATCACCGGCCAGGTGATTTCCATCAACGGGGGGATGATGGGGTCCTAGGTATTCAGCAACGTGCTCACCACGCCGGCACTGCGCTACTACCTGCCCCGTAGCGGCCTTGGAAGCCGCTCAGGCATAGGCATCGACGACGCCGTTCGAGATGCGCGATAGCGAAGCCGCCGTCGTGGACGCCGTTGCCGTGGACGCGCCGTGATTCGCGGCGGGGGTCCACTCATAAGGCTGCGGATGGGCCGAGCGCTCCTGAAACGAGCGCTGCGAAATGTCGACGCTGACCTGACCGAAGCCTTGAGCACCCAGCATTTCGCGCAATTTCGGTGAGCTTGCTTCCAAGGCATCGCGTGTTAGGGCGCTATGACTGGTGAGCCAGACCTGCGCGTGATTGCCCTGCACGGCGATTTGCACCTCGATGGGCCCGAGCTGTGGCGGATTTACCTGTAATTTCGCGCCGTTCAAATTGTGGTCGACCATCCAGGACACACGGTCGGCAAGACCCTGCCCGAACTCCGGCGTCCCCACGCCCGCATTGACTTTCAGGTTCGGCATCGGGGTGGCATCGGCCGCACCGATGGTATTGACGCTCAGCTGCGCGGCGCCGGCTGCGCTGTCGCCGGACGTAGCCGGAAGAGAGGAATCGCCGCTGCTGGATGTGCGTTTGTCCGCCACGCCTGCAGGGGCGAAGGTCGTCACCACCGGGGCGTTCGCGCCGGCTTTCGCCGCGGCGGCAGCGGCAGCCGAGACTGCAAGCGCCGGCACGGGGGCGCCGTTCGAACTGCCCATGCCTTGGGCCGCGCTGCCGGTGGCCGGAGTGGCCGAACCATCCGTAGGCGATGAAGAATTCTCGGTTCTCGCAAAACCAGTGTCGCCCGAGGCGGCGCTGGTCGCGGCAGCCCACATGGCCGCCGCAGTGGTTGCCTGCGAAGTCGAGTCAATGTTTGTCGATGCAGGGGTGTTCGTCGCTGAGGCCTGGTTGCCATCGGTGGTGCTCGGTGCAGAGGTCGCCGCATTGTTTGCAGCCTTGGCCGACGCGGCCGTCATCGGCTTTGCGGCAGCGCCTGCGGCGACATTGGCCGCGCGGCCGGCCGCAGTGCCTGCGGCGACACCGCCGGCGGTGCGCGCCGCAGCGCTCGATACCGAGGCGCCAACGGCTACTGCGGCGCCTTGCGCCGCGCCAGGGCCTGGGGTCACCACAGCAATCTGCGCCGTCGCGGTAGCCTCCCGACTCGCATCAGCGACCGGAAGCCCGAGTACCTGGGCAAATCCCGCTCCAGGGCTCGCGGCTGCCGGGCTGGCAGCGGCCGTTCCTCGCGAGCCAGGCACGTTGCCGCCTGAGTTAGGCTTGGCCTCCTTAGCCTGAGCACTCGGAATCGCGGCCGCAACGGCGGCAGCACCGCTCGCTGCGGCGGCCGTAGCGACGGCAACGTCCACTGTCGCAGATAATGTCAAAGTCGGTGCCGGGGGCGACGTCGGAGGCGGCGACAGATTGCCGGGACCCGGCAATTGTCCGCCGCTCTTCCCGTTGTCGTTTGCTTTGCTCGCGACAGGCTTGCGGGTCGGTTTAGGGTCCGCACTGCTCAGGGCCGCCGCAAAATCCCGGCTGCTGCCGCTGGGGCCAGCGGAATGGGCCGCCGCCCCGCCGCTTGCCTGTGACGCGTCGTTTGCCGGTGCGACATTGCTGCTGACTGGAACTTGGGAAACCGCTGGTATTGCATTCATACCAACGGGAGAAGCAAGCGACGTGCCAACCCCCGCCCTCAATAAGCCGGTGCAGGCGTTTCTGCGTCTGGGACGGCCTCCAGCAAGAGATGGCGCTGGAACTGCACCGCCAGATCCACGGTGGGACCGCTAATGATCCCTAGGTCCCGATCTGCCTCGTAGTCATGCACTCGGTAGCGACCAGCCTGCAGGCCACGCAGCTGCACCTTGCCGCGATACTGGTCGGCGAAGAAGGCGTAGTACAGCCGGCCGTCCTTGCGAATCGCATGCGCCTCGGGACGATCGAAGCCAATGTCGTACAAAGCGCCGAGATACTCTCCCTCGGCCAGCCGCTTGTCCTGATAGATCTTCAACCAGAAGGCCCACAGGCGCTCGCGCTCCGGAGTCAGCAAAACCTTCGGGTCCTTGTTGCCGGGCGCTCCCGGCCAGACGAAATTACTGCCGACGATGCCGCCGACGCCCAAGGTAGATGCAAAATCCTCGCCGCCCTCGCTCATTTCCACATGATCGCCAAAATAAGCGACTCCGTCGCCGGTCAGCGCCTTCAGCGACTTGCCCTTGTGCCGCACCTGCCAAGAGCTCTCGGGATCGGAGGCAACCGTCATGTTCAAATAGGGCATGGTGAAGAACGAATAAGTAGTGCCGCAGGGACATATCTCGACAACCGCATCCGGCTTGGCCTCGCGGGAAGCATCCCACACAGCCTTGAAAAAGCCGGGCACACCTTCGACTGAGTCCTCGGGTGCTTGATGGTGATGTTCCGGGTTGTAGCAGCGCGGCACGGCGTTCAGATGCTGCCCATCGATCTTCAAGCCATCGAATCCCCACTCCCCCAGCGCCTTGCGCACGAAGGCCGCCGCATCGGCGCGTACCGGATCATAAGCCGGACATTGGTACTGCGTGTTCCACCAGCTAATGTTGCGCGTGGAGCCGTCTGCATTGCGCAGCAGCTGATCGGGACGCAGGCGCTCGACGGGACTCGCGGGATCGACCGATAAAGGGCTCCACCACAGCTGGGCTTTCATTCCGGCAGCATGAATGCTGTCGACCAGTGACCTCATATCGGCATCACCGCGCGGGTATTTGAGTAGATTGGGTGTCCAATCACCCACGACCTTTTGCCAGCCATCGTCGAGCGTTACCCAGCCGAAACCCAGTTTCTTGACGATGGGAAGCGTGGCGAGGATTTGCGCCGCGTCGAAATTCCGGCCATAGCCCCAGGCACACCAGATGGGCTCATAGGCGCTCGGCGGCGACTTGGGGAGCGATACCCCTTGGAGCACCATGTATCGGCGATACGCACTCAAGGTTCGAAAGTGATCGCCGCGATGTACGGCGACAAAGCTGCGAAACGTCGCTAGGCTCTGGCCCGGATCGAGGTTGAGGTTCTGCGAAAACTGCATGGCCAAGGTGGCCCCTGCCGATGTGGCGCGGCCCACGGGAAGCGATACCAGCTTAGGCTGGAGTTCGAGGTGGCCGACAGCGATGCCGATTTCTCGGCGCCAGACATCGACGATGGGTGTACCGCCACCGTAGTCGGATGCATTCATTCCCTGGTAGTTGTCGCGTTGAAAGCCCACCTTGAGCGGCAGCACCCAGTCGGGGCGCTTCTCGTACGAGCCACTTTGATAGGACCACAGCTCTCCTCCATTCCGCGACGCCGACAAGGTATAGCGGCCGTTGGCCCAGCCGGTGACGCTCACAGGCTGTCGACCCTGGTTCGTATAGCTCACTTGAATCACGGCAAGCTGCGGAAAGTCGTCGTAGTATGTGACCGTCAACGACTTCATGACGGTGCCGCTGTGGCCGGTGAGGCGGTAGCGGGTCGCGGCGCCGATGGCGTCGGCGATAGACTCGCGAGCTTGGCCGTCGAACTTGAAATCCCGCAGCTCACCGTTCGAGGTCGACAGCGTCTCCGACGCCGAGTACGGTCCTATCGGTATCTGCGCTCCATCGATCAGCGCCACCACCCGGCTATGCAGGCGCGCGTCATAGTCGATGCGCATACCGCCTCCCTCGGCGCTCGCCACGGCAACCTCGGCCGCATAGAGTCGTGTGCTCAGACACAGCAGCAGCGAGTGGAATATCATCTGCGTGAGAATCCGAATTTTCATAAAACCTCGGGTCGCGCCTCTGAGGATTCAAGCGCGATGCAGTTGCCCTCGCGATCGATGAGCACGAGCGCAGTGATGGTTCCACCAGCGTCGACACCGACAAACATGGCGGTATATCCCGTCACAAGGTATGGACGGTCACGCCGCGAACCACGCGGTTCACCGTACCGGAATTGCTGGGCTGATCGGGCTTGTTGCTCAATGACTGGGCGCGGTGAAAGGCATATAGCTGACCGCACACGATGTAGGGATAGTGCAGATCATCGTCGCCGACACTCTTAAGCCGCGGCACGTGCAGGTATTCGCCCTGGGTAACTTCGTCCTCGGCCTGAGCGGTGATCGCGATGACCCGCCCTGCCAGCCCATCGGAGCGCAGTTCGCGCAACAGATCGAGATCGTAGCGGCGCGTGTAGGGATCATTGGAGATGAACACGAACAGCAGCGTGTCGCCCGTGACTATGGTCTTCGGCCCGTGGCGAAAACCCAGCGGCGAATCGAAGGCGGCGATGACCTTGCCGTCGGTCAGTTCGAGCAATTTCAATGCAGCTTCCCGCGCCAATGCCTTGAAGCCATTGCTCCCCAGGTACACCACTCGCGAGAAGCGCTCGGCAGCCAGGGTCCGCAGCGTGGAATTGTGTTCTTCCAGCACATTTTGGGTGGCCTGGGCGATATCCGCCACGCGCTGCCCCCCGGCGGCAGCGCCGCGGAATACCAGCGAAGCGGCCAGCATCATGGCCGTGAAGCTGGAAGTCATGGCAAAGCTCTGATCGTGCGTCTCAGGCGGCATCAGAATCGCCAAGCTGTTGCGCCTCTCGCGACAGCGCTGGTACAGAGTCCCCTGCTCATTGCAGGTGAACACCAATTGATGGCATTCGTCGAGCAGCTGTTCCGCCACTTCAACCACCGCAACGCTCTCCGGGCTGCTTCCCGAGCGGCCAAAGGACACCAGAAGCGTCGGCACATCACGCTGCAAATACCAGCGCGGACCGGACAGCAGGTCCGTGGTGGCAATGGCTTCCACCCGGCGACCGAGCCTGAGCAATAGCTCGGGCGCGAGACACTCACCGATAAAAGCCGAACTGCCCGCCCCCGTTAGAATGATGCGCAGGTCCCGCCTGGCCAGCAAGGGCGCAAGAAAGGCGGCGGTCGCCGCCGCATGCTGGCACAGTAAATCCTGAGTGCGCAGCCAGCTCCCCGGCTGCTGTGCAATCTCGCGAGCCGTCCACACTGCGCCGGCGCTCTCCAGGGCTTTTTCATCCAGTTGCAAGTAGTGCATCGTCTCAGCTCGGTTTATCGTCGCAGGCCGCCGAATACTGCTGCAGCACCTTGTCGATATGATGCAACACCAGTTCGCGCGCGCGCAGGCGCATGCGGCCGGCACGTATGGCTTCGTATTGCAGCGGCAGATACTGACTCAGCAGGGTGAGCGGCGGCGGGTTCGCGTCCAGATTGGCGAGCAGACGAACCAGAGCGGCTTCGACTGCGGGCAAGGGCCAGTAGTAGCGGATCCGATCGCTCAAGCTGTGCTGTTGATCGAGCGCCAGCTGCCGGCCGGTGGACAGGTAGTACTTGTCCCAGAATCGCGGCACCGCCGCCATGGCCTTGATAACCGTCTCGCGCAGCAGCGATGAGCGCTCCTGCCCCAGCCACTCGCGCTCGATTTGGTCCAGCGCCCAAAGCGCTTCGCGCATGGCGAACGTCAGCCCCGGACCCACTTTCAAAATGGCAAAATGCTCTTGCACCAGGGCGCGAAGATTAGCCGGTGTTTGGTAGTCGGTGGAATGAGCTTCGTAGACCATGTGCGGTTGGGTCTCGATAACGCCGGCCAAGTCCGCGGCTCGATGAGCTTGGAAATCAATGACTTTGTGGTGATCGAACTCGACGCCGGGCTGCACCACGAGCCCAATCACGCGCGGCCACACCTGCTGCAATCCCGCGGCCTGGAACGCGTCCCGATGCGTGTCGATGGTCGCGCTCGCGGCCTTAGGTTCAGTCAACGCCAGCTCTTCCAACGCCTCCTGCGCGCCACCGGGAACCGGTACCTCGGTACCCACCACGTACACCGGCGCCTCGCCGCCGACGCGCCGCCACGTTCGCTCGGCCACCGCGCACAGGCGCACCGCGCGCGCCGCCACTACGGCGTCCGTCAGTGGTATCGGATCGTCTGCGCAAGACATCGAGCAATCCAAGTGAATCTTGCGAAACCCCGCCTCGACATAGTCGGCAATGAGCTGTTCCGATTTGACCATGGCCGCTTCGGCGCCCAAATCCTGCCAGCAATTCGGGCCCAGATGGTCGCCGCCCAGCAGCACCTGCTCCTGCGGCACTCCCAGCCGCGCGGCGATGGCGAGCACGAAGCGACTGAAATCCGCCGGACGCATGCCGGTGTAGCCGCCGTCCTGGTTGACCTGATTGGAGGTGGCCTCGATTAGAGCAAGACCCGACCGCCGCCGTGCATGATTCAAGGCCGCCTCGATCACCAGGGGATGGGCCGAACAAGCAGCATAAATGCCGACGGAGCGCCCGGCTTTGTGCTGTGCAATGATGTGTAGAAGGGGCTTCACGCGATGATGACCTCGCGTCGATTGGCGTTGTCTCTACAGATAATCATGAGTAGTCATACTCCTTGCGTGGCGTATTGGCGGGAGCGGGTTCAGGTTCGATCGCCAGAAGCACGGCCGCCAACAGTGCCAGGCCGATGCCGGCCAGCTTCGTGCCCGTGGGCGCCGTACCCAGAAGCATGATGGACAGCAACGCGGTGATGAGAGGAGCGCCCGCGTTGGTCAGAGGCGAGACGACAATGGCCTTGCCGAAGCGAAAGGCATAAACCAGGGACAAGGCGCCGACGGAGTTGAGAATCTGGGTGGCGGCGGCCAAATAGGGCCCGTCCATGCCCCAGTTGATGGCTGTGGAAAAATCCGTCATCGCGAGCGCAACTGGAACCAGCATAAGGGCCGTGACGGTCATATAGAAGAATATGCTCTCAGCATTCATGGTCGCATTGGCGAGTTTCATAAAGAAGGCCTGCACCCCCCAAGCGACCAGCACGCCGAGCGCTGGCAGAAACCAAAGCTGCCCGTAGGCCCCGGCCGACGAACCGCCCGCGTAGTCGAACAGGGGCAACGAACACAGGGCCAGCGCAATGCCCAACGCGCCAAGCTTGCCGGTACGTTCGTGCAGCAGAGCCAAGGACATGGCTACGGTGACCAGTGGCGACAACGAGATCACCGGGAAAATGAGGTAGGCGGGTCCCGTCCTGACCGCGTGGAACAGCAGCATCTGCCCGCCCGCTCCCAGCAGCCCGATCAATGCGCCATAAATTAGGGATCGCGCATCGTATTGCAGGCGCCAACCGACTCGCCGCAAAGCGAACAGCGCTGGCGGAATCAGCGTCAGAGCCCATACGCAGTAGATCAGAGTCTCGGGAAATCCGTGAGTGGCCGGCAAACCGGTGAATGCACCCCAGATGCCCCAGGACCCCGTCGTCACCAATGCATAGACCAACCAGGCTCTTGATCTCATTCAATGAATTCCTCGGTAAGTCGTGGTGCGGGAGCGCTCGGGCCGGTTGGCAATCGTAGTATTCATTTCGCGCGCTCAAAAACCCGCCTGGCATTGAGGTAGTAGACCTTGTCGATGACTCGCCTAGGCAGGGCGATCCCCCTCACGTCGGCATTGATCGCCGCGACGTGTTGTACGGTCGCCGTCGCCAGATACGCCCAATCCGACCGCCAAAATTCGTCGGTCTCCTCGGGAAATCGCGTCGAATCGATGGGGGGATTCTGCGCCCGATCCGCGGCGGTAAGCGGATTTTCCGTCAAGTCGGAGCCGTAGAGGATGCGATCTTGGTAGTCGATGAAGAAGCGGCGCACCTTCGCATAGTCGGTTGTCGACTGATACTGAACCTGGGACATGCGCGCCGCCAGGTCCACGCGTGCGTTGGGGTAAGTGTCCAGGAATTTCGCCAACCTCTCCACGCTCCATTCGAGACTGCCCAGGTGGGCGCCCACGAATCGCAGCTTCGGGTGGCGCGCGACAAAGCGGTCACGCGCGGCCATCAGGCTTTCGTAGCTTGGCAGCTCAGGGTGGAGATACATGTAGTAACTAGGATGGTCGCGAAAATAGCTGCGATCATTCTCGGTGGTCATGGCCTCGAGGGGGAGCCAACAATTCTTAGGTTCTGCTTGGTGTGCGATCAGAGGAAGATGCCGTGCTTCGATATGCGCCATGACGCCGTCGAAACGTGAGTCATCCAGCATGATGAGATGACCTTGTGCATCTTTTTCAACCATACCGATATTTTTCCACACCTTGACGCCGAGTGCGCCTTGGCGAATTTCGGCATCGATCAGCCGATTGGTCTGCTCTGTCCATCGGTTGTTGCCGAAGTCCTGCATGGAAAAGGTGGTTGCGAAGTGAAAAAGTTTGGGATCGGCTGCCCGGAGCTTGTGCGCAACGCGAGCCTGCTCGCGTAAAGGCGGAAAGTCCGGGTAATCGACATTGATCGACAGCAGTTCAAACCCGTCCTTGCGCGCCACATTGAGGAATGCGTCATCGTCCGTATTCGCATGCACATGCGCGTCGAATTTGCGCACCCGCGCGAAGTCGGCGACCGTGTAAACCTGTCCCGCGCAGGCGGCGCCTGCGATCGACAAGAGCAGGCATAGGCCAGTCGCCCGGGCAAGCCGATTGGTCATGTTTTCATCAGAATCGGTAGGACGCGCCAAAAACGAAGCTGCGGCCATACGCGCTGTAGCCGGCATCCACTCCGCTCGCACTCTCCCCAACCAGCTGACCATTTCCCCAAGGCAACAACGGATTGCCGTTGAGGTAGCTGCGCACGATGGCATTGGTGAGGTTCTTGCCCTCGACGTACACCTCGAACCCTTTCCCGATCCGGTAGTGCGCGCTCGCCGTCACCCACGAGAAGGGGTCGGCGATGACCGGCCAACCGGGAACCTCGGTGCATGTCGCGCATTTGTAGGCGTAGCGCGCGGTGTAGTCCCAATTGATGTCGGCGTTGAACGGCCCCTTGTCGTAGATCAGGCTGATGGAAAAGGTGGTGGGCGGAGCGGCGTTGACCGGGCCGCTAAGATTGCCGGACGGGTCATGGCCCTTGCTCCAGGTATGGGTTACCTGCATGTGCGTGCCCAGGCCGTTATCGAGAAAATGCTGCCAAGAGAGCTCGACACCGGTGAATATCTCCGAGGCCCCATTGGCCGGCCCGGAGACGGTCCAGAAGAATTTCGATGGCGGGAG
>JANYLM010000061.1 GCA_025357835.1 Gammaproteobacteria bacterium | reverse complement strand
ACGTGCCGATGATCGCCCTTCGGGCGCTCATTGTCATAGCCCACCCACCTTTTGCCCGCTCGGCCATAGAATAATCGGTACTTGTAGGGATGCTGGCAGCCCTCCACCGGCTCAGGCACCCGCCAGATCACCATTTCCAGGATCGCACCGTCATCGTATTCGAACCGCTCGCGCTGTAGGAGTTCTGCTTTCACGTTGGCAATCATGCCAACAACGACTATCGTTGTCAATTTTGCCAACGAGGTCCCACATGGCCCGCATGAAGATTTTCAGCGCCTCCGAGGAAGAGGCCTTCGAGGCTCCTCCTGTGTTCAACAGCGCCGAACGCAAGCGATTTTTCTCCCTGCCCGCGACCTTAAGCGATTCGGCGGCCGCCTTGCGCACCCCCACCAACCGCGTCTGCTTCTTACTCGCGGCGGGTTATTTTAAGGCGCGCCACAAGTTCTTCAATCGCCAGGTTCACGCCGCCGATAGCGGCTTCGTCGCCGCGCAGCTCGGCGTAGCGGCCGAGGACGTGACCCTTGCCGAGTATCACAAGGAAACCTACGCCCGCCATCAACGGCTGATCCTGGAGCATTTCGGCTACGGCCCCTTCGATGAGGCAGCAAAGGCACGGATTACGGAGGAAATCGCGCGCCTGGTGGCCGTGCACATTCGGCCGCGCATGGTGCTCCTCGAGGCCATCGACGTGCTGACGCGTCAGAAAATCGAGATACCCACCTACAATTTGCTGGCCAACCTGATCGTCGCGGCCATGGATCAGCGCCAGCAGGCATTGAGCGACATCATCGACAGTTCCCTGACGGCTTCGCAACGAGAGAAGCTCGACGCGCTCCTCGCGAAGGCCCCGGTCGAGGGTGAGGAGGATGGCTGGCGGTATCGACTGACGCTCCTCAAAAAGCCCTTCCAATCGACGAAGCCCGCCAAAATCAGGGCGAACCTTATCGACCAGCAGTCGCTCCAGGCGTTGTATCTCGATCTGCAGCCCGTCGTCGAGCAACTGGGGTTGAGCTACGCATCGATCCGCTATTACGCCTATTCGGTCATCAAGTCGCAGATCCCGCAGGTCTCGCGCCGCTCGGACGAGGATCGCTACCTGCACCTCATCACCTTCGTCGTCTACCAGACGTACAAATTGAACGACACGCTGATCGATATTCTGTTGAACACCGTGCAGGCGACAGTGAACACCGTGGACAAGGAGTTGAAGGAGGCGTACTTCGAGGATCGCGAGCAGCGCCACCAGTCGTTTTCAAGCCTGGTCGACTCCTTGCGCCAAAATGTTCGCGAAACCCTCTCGGCCATTAAGCGCATCGTGGCCGATGAGCGGCTCACCGACAGCCAGAAGGTCGCGCTCATCGACTCCGAGTTGAACCCCACCGATGCGAAACCCGGGCAACTGGAACTGCAGTTCGATGCATTCGAACAAAGTGCCGCGAAGCTGCACGAGGGCCCGGACCGCCTCGCGCTACTGGAGGCTCGATCCTTGAAGCTGCAGCACCGGGTGGCCGACATCGTCCGGCAGGTTGAGTTTTTCGCCCAATTGCAGTAAACCCGCCTTGCTCGAGGCACTGGCGCAATACCGGCACAAGGCTGGCGTCCCGGACAAGCACTCGCCCGTCGAGTTCCTCGGCGCCGCCGAACGCATCGCGCTCACCGATCGGGGCGGGAAATTTCCTATCTCCCTCTACAAGATATTGCTGTACGTCGAGATTGCCGAGGCCATCAAGTCAGGTGCTTTGAACCTGCTACATTCGGAGAAGTACCGCTCGCTTGACGACTATCTGATCCCGAAAGCGGACTGGGACGCAAAGAGAGCAGACTATCTGGAACGCGCGCAGCTGCAGGGCATGGCCAACTGTCGCGCGACGCTCAATACCATCGGCCAGCGCCTGGATGAGCAATACCAGCACGTCAACCGGCGCTTGGAATCCGGTGAGAATCCGCACCTTAAAATCCGCCCGAATGGCTCCTTCCACGTCAAAACTCCCAAACTCGAGGAGGTCGATAGCCTCTCGTTGGGATACTTCTTCCCGGAGCGCAAGTACATCGCGCTCCTGGAGGCCTTGGCGAGCGTCGATCAGGCCACCCACTTCTTAGCCGAATTCGAGCATTGGCAGATCAAAGTACAACCGCGCCAAGCCCGCCGCGAAAATCTTCTTCGCCGGCGTCATGGGCTACGGCTGCGACATCGGGCATCGGAAGCTCGCGCAGATTTCCAAGCAAATCGACGAGAATGAACTCGACAACGCGGTGAACTGGTATTTCTCCCTGGAAAACGTGCAAAGCGCCAACGATCGCATCGTGCGGTTCATGGACCGGATGGATCTGCCCAACCTGTACCGGCGCGATGAGGACGTGCTGCACACCTCGAGCGACGGGCAGAAATGCGAAGTCGCCGTCGATTCCTTGAACGCCAACTATTCGTTCAAATATTTGGGCAAGGAGAAGGCGTGAGCGTCATCACCTTCATCGATATGCGCGACCTCATGTGGCATTCTACCGTCATCAGCTCAGCCGAGCGCGAGGCCGCCTACGTGATCGACGGATTGATGCGCAACGAGGTCATCAAGAGCGACATCCATTCCACCGATACCCATGGCTACTCGGAGGTCATCTTTGGCGCGACCTTCGGGCTGGTCGAATACGCACCG
>JANYLM010000033.1 GCA_025357835.1 Gammaproteobacteria bacterium | reverse complement strand
CTGATCAGCGCAGTGCGGGGACGTCCCGGCGCCTTTGTGCGCACCTCGCAAGACCTGAACCAGGCGGCACTGGACCGTTCTCGCTTGGAACGCTATTTCGCCGCCATCCGTGTTCTCAACGCCTCGGATCCCTCCAAGCTGTCGGAGGCCGCTCCGCTGTTGGCGCGCAGCCTCGCGATCAAAGTCGACCCGAAGTGCCTCGACCGTGTTGCGGATTTGCAGGCGCCCTGCCTGATGCAGGGTCGAGAGTCGCTCATTTTGAACGATGGGCACAGCACATCCATCGTTGAGGCGCTGACCTCGGGCCCGGGCAGCGATCTGGCCATGGAGGCGAGCTACACGCCGCAACTGAGCTACGGTTACTACAGCCCCTACATCGCTTCGGTATTCGACATTGCGCGCATCATGGACTCCTTCCGTACCGCGCAGTATCAATATATTCCGGCCCTGGCTTCGCAGCAGGGCGACAAGCTCGCCCTGACGCTGAACACCGCACCTTCCTTTCACAACCCGCAATCAGTGTTGGTTGCGGCGCTGCCGGCGGTGGAAACGCCCCAGTTGCCTCCATTGCATGCGGTAAATCCCAAGGAGATTTACTGCGCCGGCAAAACCTCGCTGGTATTGCCCGTCGATGGCGCACCCTTGATATTTTCGACCGGTTACGCACATGACATGACCTTGAGCCTGACTGGAAACGACGGCAACAGCATCGACCTGCCCGCGGCCGCCGACGCGGCGCAGGGTGGTTACGTCGTAGATACCGCTTTGCTGCATTCCGCGGGTTTGGCTGACAGCGTGCATGCATCGCTGCAGGGCTATTGGGGCTTTGAACGCTACCATGGCCCGAGTTTCCTGTTGATGAATGCGCATGCGAAGAGTTGGGAACTCGCCGCCGGGGATGAAGACGCGCTGGTGGTCGGCCGTCAAGACACCGTCCACTTGCAGGCGGATAGCGTCAGTTGTGTCGACGCCATCATGCTGAAAGACCCCGCCGGCAAGGAGCTGAAGGTTGACTGGAAGTCGGTCAAACCCAATGAACTCGAAGTAAAATTGCCGCTCCAGGAAACCAAACCCGGCGCCATGACTTTGTGGGTGACGCAGTACGGCGCAACCCAGCCGCAGCCGATTTCGCTGCAAACCTTTTCCGAAGCGGGCCATTTCAACGGCTTCGCCATTCACGCCGGCGACGTGCAGGGAGTACTGCAGGGCAGCCGCCTCGATCAGGTCGCCAGCCTATCGATGAGAAATCTCGTTTTTGCGCCCGGTGAGCTGTCAACTCGCAATGGCGCCGACGAATTACCAATGATTGCCCAAGACACCCAGGCCGCCGCGGGCCTGAAGCAGGAACACAGCATCGCCGCGAAGGTCACACTGAAAGACGGGCGGGTGCTGCCGCTGCTCGCCTCGGTGGATGCGCCGCGCCCCCGAGTGCTGCTGATCGGCAAGAGCGTGCAACCATCACCCTCGAGCAGGGATAGCAATATCCAATTGGCCGACCCGGGCGAATTTCCACAGGACGCGACCCTTAGCTTCGCGGTACGCACTTATTGGCCGGCGGCCTTTGCGCGGGACCAGAACATAGAGGTCGCTACTGGCGATGAGTCCTTCACGACGGTCTTGACCTTGCTCAACGGCGGCATCACTCTCGAGAATGCGCAAGTCGCGGTGGCCACCCTCATTCCGGCCAAGGCGTTCGGCGCCTCTGCGTTCGGACCGCTGCAATTTCGAGTTTTAGCCAAGGGCATTGCGGGAGACTGGCAACCCTTAGGCAACTTGGTGCGTTTGCCCGTCCTGAAAGACCTCACCTGCCCTTCAACGCCGGAGCTGGCATGCAAACTTTCAGGCACGAGTCTGTTTCTCATCGATTCCGTGTCCGACGATTCCGCTTTTACCCAGCCTGTACAGGTTCCCGACGGCTACCTAGGAACCGCGCTACCCGTTCCGCATCCGACCAGCAGCCCGCTCTATGTGAAGTTGCGTGACAACCCTTCTGTGATCAACCAAACCACTTTGGAGACGCAGCGGCTGCCGCCCGCACCCAAGGATCTCGCGCGCGTGCGCGCCGATCCATGAGCCTTAGCGGTATGGCACTTGGCTTAGCGCTTAGTGGCGTTTGTTCGTCGCGGCTAGCACCCGCAGCGGAAACGGCCATTCACCTTTGACGTGCTTAGAAAATACCCAGCGTCATGCCCGACGCCAGCGTCGCACCCAGTTCCTCACACGACCTTAGATCCTGTTCGGCAATGTACTTTGGCCGCAGAATTTCTTCCGGGGTCTGGGCATGCGTACAAATGATGATGGGATCGGCGATACGCCGCAGCCGCCAGCCGGTTGCGATACGTTCGATCTGTTGCGCGGCATTACGGCCGTCGCTGCCAGCACAGATCAGGGTGGCGTAAGACCGACCGCTGAGCTTATCGAGCGCTGCGTAGTAAGTGCGATCGAAGAAATCCTTCATCTTTCCGGACATGGCCGCCAGATTTTCCGGGGTAGCAAAAATAAAACCGCCTGCATCCAGCACATCGGCCGCTTGCGCGTCCGCGGCGCACAGCAAGCACACTCGCAGCCCCGTTTCGCTGCGCGCGCCGGCAGCCGCGGCCTGCGCCATTTGCCGGGTCCCGCCGGTCATGGAGTGATACACGATGAGCAGCGTCTTCATCGGCCGAATTGTCGCAGAAAGACGCGCGCCCGAGGCGCTCTCACGGGGCGTGAGCTATGTCCTACAGATGACAAGGACACCTTCCGACTGCGCGCCTAATCTTGTTCCCTGAGACTGCAGGCACCCGCAGAAATGCTGTCTCGTCACTCGAGGTGCAACCATGCTTCACTATGCTGTAGTCTTCTTTATCATCGCTTTGGTGGCCGCCGTGTTTGGCTTTGGCGGAATCGCGGTCGGCGCCGCCGGTATCGCGAAAATACTCTTCATCGTCTTTCTGATCGGCGCAGTGATCAGCTTTGTAATGAGCATGGGTCGCCGCACCTGAAGCGGCGCATTCACTCAACCTCAGGAGCACTAATGGAACCCATACTAGATTCGCCCACGGCACGCAAGGTCGCCGACTTCGCCAATGGCCAAGTCGACAATTTTCTGGACAGCGTCGAGGATTTGACCAAGGCCATAAAGGATATCGAATCCCCCGAAATCGCGCGGATTCGCGCCAAAGTTAAAATCGCGCTGGTAGCCGCCAAGAGCGCCGCAGCCGATACGGCGTCGCAGATCCGCACTCAGGCGCAACATGTGGGCAAGCGCACGGACGGCTTCGTGCGTGACAATCCCTGGCAGGTCATCGGAATAGCGGCCGTTGTGGGTCTCGCCGTGGGCATTCTGGCGTCGCGGCGCTCCTAACACCCTAGGCCCGGCGCCACTGCGTGGCGCCGCCCGCCTTGTCTTCGAGCAGAATTCCGGCGGCGGTCAATTGCTCGCGAATCCGATCGGACTCCGCGAATAGCTTCGCAGCCCGCGCCGCTTGCCGCGCAGCCAGCAATGCCTCTACGTCGGTGTCCGACATCGTCTTATCACCTACGCTGCGCTTCAAATACGTATCCGGGTCCTGTTGCAGCACACCCAGCACCGCACCCATGGCGCGCAGCGTCGCCGCCGCGCTGGCCGCTTTCGACGAATTACCCGACGCTTTTGCCTGATTGAGCTCCCGCGCCACGCCTTGCATGGCCGCCAGCGCCTCGGGAGTATTGAAATCGTCGTCCATGGCGCCCCGGAACCTGGCTAGCCATTGCTCATCCATCGGTCCCGATGCGCCGGCGTCCTTGAGGGCGCGGTACAGCCCCAGCAATGTCTCGTCCGCCTGCGCGAGCTGCGCGGTCGAATAATTGATGGGCCCGCGATAATGGCTGCTCAACAGAAAGAATCTCAGCACTTCCGGAGCGCGTAACGTCTTTAAAACCTCACGTACCGTGAAGAAATTGCCGAGGGATTTCGACATTTTCTCGTCATTTACGCGCACGAACCCATTGTGCATCCACATGTGGACGAAGGGCGTGCCGCAGGCCGCGCAGGACTGTGCGATCTCGTTCTCATGGTGCGGAAACTTTAAATCCTCGCCGCCGCCATGGATATCGAAATAGCTGCCGAGCAGGCTGGTCGACATGGCGGAGCATTCGATGTGCCAGCCGGGGCGGCCGTCTCCCCAAGGCGAGACCCAGGAGGGTTCGCCGGGCTTGGCGTGCTTCCAAAGCACGAAATCCAAGGGATCGAGCTTGGCATCATCTACCTGCACACGCGAGCCGGCGCGCAAGTCGTCTATTTTCTTGCCTGAGAGCCGCCCGTACGCCGCGAACTTGCGCACCGAGTACATGACATCACCGTTGCCGGCGACATAGGCATACCCCTTGTCGATCAGGGTCTGCGTCATGGCGATGATCGGACCGATGTACTCCGTGGCCCGCGGCTCGAGATCGGGCGCTTGCAGTTCCAAAGTCGCGCAATCCTCATGCATGGCCGTCGTGAAACGCCGCGCCAGATCAGCCCAATTCTCGCCGTTGGCGGCGGCGCGTTCGATGATCTTGTCGTCGATGTCCGTGACATTGCGCACGTAGGTGACCGCATACCCCACCGATCGCAGGTAACGCTGGATGAGATCGAACACCGTCAGCATGCGCGCATGCCCGACATGGATATAGTCGTAGTTCGTCATTCCGCATACGTACATGCGGACTTCGTTGGCACTCAGAGGTTTGAATTCCTCTTTCACGCCGGTGAGGGAATTATGTATTTTGAGCATGGGACTCGAGGCGGGCGCGGGCCTTTTCCGGCGACATGAGTTTGAGCAGCGGCCCCAGTTCGGGGCCGTGTGCCTGACCGGTCAAGGCGACTCTGAGGGGCATGAACAGGTCCGCGCCCTTGCGCCCAGTGCGTTCTTTCAAGATCTTGGTCAATTGTTTCAGGTCCGATGATGACTGATCGAATGCCGCGGCGGCGGCGGCAAAAAATTCGGGCCCCGCCGCCGCGATGACGCTCTGCTCGTCCTTGCCCAGGGGCGGCAGGTCACCACGCACCACCGCCCGCCACGGAGCGGCGTCGGCGGGCAACACCACATTGTGGCGCACCAGTTCGACGAACTCGGCCGAGTCGTCGGAGCCTAACCAGGCGGTGATTTGTGCGCCTGACATCCGTTCCACCCCCTCCTTCTGCCAGTGCGCCAACTGGGTCTCGTCGAAACGCGCTGGCGCCCGGCCGAGATGTTCTGGTCGGAAGTGAGCGGGCATGTCAGCGGCGGGCAGCCAGCTATCGACGTCGCTGGCATGTCCCAGATGGAACAAATGATTCAAGAGAGCCGCGGGTAAGAATCCACGGGCGCGAAATTCCTGGGCACTGGTGCTGCCATGGCGCTTCGACAGAGGCGCGCCATCCTCTCCCACCAACAATCCCACATGGCCATAGTCGGGGCGGCGCATGCCCAATGCGTCCAGTACCATCAACTGGCGCGGCGTATTGGTGAGATGATCATCGCCGCGCAGCACCTGCGTGACCCCCATACCCGAGTCATCGACGGCATTGCAAAAGAAGAACGCCGCAGTACCGTCCTCGCGGCGAATGATGAAGTCCCCGATATCGCTGGACACGAAGCGTTGCGGCCCATGTACCGTATCGGTAAATTGGATGACGGCATCGCTCGACACAGCGAATCGCAGCGTCGGCTTCAAACCCCTAGCCTCTCGCTCGGCGAGCTGGGCCGACGTCATATGCCGGCAGGTGCCCGCATAGCGCGGCGGCTTGCCCCCCATTCTTTGCAGCTTGCGCGACAGTTCTAGCTCCTCCGACGTGCAGTAGCAGGGATACGCCCCGCCCATTGCCTCCAGTTGCGCAAACAGACCGCGATAGAATTCGCCGCGCTCGGCCTGGGAATAAGGCGCCGACGGCCCCCCGATATCGGGCCCCTCGTCCCAGTCCAATCCCAACCACCGCATTTCCGACATTAGCTCCTCACGGAAACGCAGCTGGCTGCGCTCAGCATCGGTGTCTTCGATGCGCAAAATAAACCGTCCGCCGCTCTTGCGAGCCCACAGGTAGCTGAAAAAAGCCGTTCGTGCATTACCCAGGTGCAGGGAGCCGGTGGGGCTGGGCGCAAACCGGGTGATGACGGGTGAGGAATCTAAGGTTACGGACATATCTTTAGGATTGTACCTATTCGAGTAGAATCACGGACCATGAAACAGCTACTACTTATCGTCGGACTGATCTCAGCGGCGTATCCCGCCGTCAATTTTGCGGCCGAAGCCGCACCCGCAGTGGCGGCCACCGCAGTCGCATCGCCCGCGGCCAGTCCTGCGGCCGGCGCCGCGGCCACACCGCCTGCTGCCGCCGCGGCGCTATCCAAGCCCGCCGCCGCAGCCTCGACCCCGGCCGGCTCACCACAAGTGCGGGTGGTCACCTCCCTGGGCAGCTTCACTCTGGAATTGAACGCCGAGCGGGCGCCGCTGACCGTGGCGCATTTTCTGAAATATGTCGACCAAGGGCACTACTCAGGCACGATTTTCCATCGCGTCATAGGCAACTTTGTCATTCAGGGTGGGGGCTACGATAAGGATTACAAACTCAAAGCCGCCCCCAGCAAGGTAGTCAACGAATCCGGCAACGGGCTGACCAATCAGCGCGGCACGGTGGGCATGGCACGCAGCCAGGAGCCGCATGGCAGCGACTCTCAATTCTACGTGAACCTGTTCGACAATGAGGCTCTCGACCCCAACAAGACGCGGTGGGGCTACGCGGTCTTCGCCAAGGTGGTCCAGGGCATGGATGTGGTCGACAAGATAGGCAATGTAGCCACCGGCTCGCGTGGAATCTTCAAGGAAGACGCCCCGCTGCAGCCCGTGGTCATCGAGCGAATCGAGCGCGTTA
This sequence comes from Gammaproteobacteria bacterium, assembly GCA_025357835.1. Classification (GTDB taxonomy): domain Bacteria; phylum Pseudomonadota; class Gammaproteobacteria; order Steroidobacterales; family Steroidobacteraceae; genus Bog-1198. The sequence continues at coordinate 32,311 of JANYLM010000033.1, read as the reverse complement.
CGGCTCCCTAGGCGCTGCCGGCAGTAGCTGCACGTGGCCGCGCTCTTCATTTCGGATTTGCACATCGACGCGAGCCGGCCGGCGATTACCGAACAATTTTTGGGCTTTCTAGCGACCGAGGCCAAAAACGCCGACGCCCTATATATTCTCGGCGACTTGTTCGAGTCGTGGGTGGGCGATGACGCCCCGGACTCAGCGCAGACCGCCGCGATCGCGGGGCTGCATTCACTCACCTCGCACGGCGTGCCGTGTTTCGTCATGCACGGCAATCGTGATTTCTTGCTGGCAGATCAATTCTGCCGCATGAGCGGCGCTACGCTTCTGCCCGATCCGCTGATCGTGACCCTGTATGGCGAACCCCTGCTGGTGATGCACGGCGATGCGTTATGCACCGATGACCACGCCTACCAGCGCTTGCGCGCAACAGTTCGGCAAGCCGATTGGCAGCGGCAATTTCTCGCACTCTCCATTGCATCGCGCCGCGCCCTCGCGAGCGCCGTGCGCGAAGGCAGCCAGGCGCACACCGCCGCAGTCGAATACGCCATCACCGACGTCAATGCCGACAGCGTCGCGTCGGCACTGCGCGGCGCCGGAACCGCCACGCTATTGCACGGCCACACACACCGACCCGCCATCCACGCCTTGCATGTCGATGGCCGGCCCTGCACCCGTATTGTGCTTGGCGATTGGTACGACCAGGGCAGTCTGTTGCGGTGGGATCAGAACGGGCCCGAGCTGAAGTCACTGCCGCGCTGAGCACTGCCGGCGTTAGTTCGCCGCCGTTCGATAGCCTCAACGCCCGCCAAAACGGACTACGGCGGCCCCGAGTGAAACCGAAACACCGGGTCCGGCAGCGTGATCAACTCCGCCTCGAGCACGGCAAACTCTTCGACCCGGGGCTCCAAAGCAACCCCTGCCCGCTTGCCGGCACGCCGCGCGAGATCCATGTACACCTTGTGATGCCGCGCCTCGGCATTGTGCAGACCCTGAAACAAATCCCCCAAGGGCGCGCCGATGACCGGCGCCAGCGCTGCGAAACGCTCGCAGGAGCGTGCCTCGATAAAGGCGCCGCAGATCATTAAGTCGACTTCACGATGCGGTTCGCTCTTGGCCACCAGGCGACGCATGCGCTCGGCATAGCGGCCGGGAGCCAGCCGCAGCGGCGTCACCCCCAGGCTGCGCATGAGCTTGGCCACCTGCTCGTAGTGACGCAATTCCTCGCGGGCCAGCCGCGACAATTTATCGGTGAGCTCCAGGTCTTCCGCATAGGCGAACATCAGCGCGAGAGCGGTCGACGCCGCCTTCTTCTCGCAATTGGCGTGATCGATCAGCAACACGTTGGTCGATGCGCAGGCCTGATTCATCCATGCCGCGGGAGTGGCGACGCGCAGCAAGGGATGCGCGAAGGACGGCACCGTCTGACTCATGCGGAGGTCTTGAGTGCCGCTATCGCCTCGAGCAGTTCGGGTGCCGACTGATAGCGGTCGGCCGGCGACTTGGCGAGCAAGCGCAGCAGTACTGGCTTGTAGTCGGCGAATCGAGGCGCGATCTCCGGCAGATCCGCCTTCTTGTGCTTGTAAATTACTTCCATAGCCGTCGCGCCGGTGTAGGGTTTGCGGCCCGTCAGCATTTCGTAGAACATGACGCCCAGGCTATACAAATCGCTGCGCGCATCGATCTCCTCGGCGTGTCCCTGTTCCGGGCTCATATAGTACGGCGTGCCGAAGATCTCCCGGGTGCCGGTCAGCGACACCTCCATTTCGTTGGCTTTCGCCAAGCCGAAATCGATCAGGCACAGCGAGCCGTCGGTGCGCAGCATCACATTGGCCGGTTTCAAGTCCCGGTGCAGCACCCCCACCGAGTGAATCGCCTGCAGTGCGCTCGCCATTTGTTCCAGAAAGGTGAGCGCGGTCAGCGGCAGCAGCGGGGCCTTCATACGGTTCCGTAAATCGCCGGCCGGAAAATGTTCCATGGCGATATAGGCATGGTCATCGGCGATGCCCAGATCGTAAATGCGCACGATGTTCTGGTGCGTCAAGCCGGCGACGATTTCATATTCTTGCAGGAAGCGGTCGAAGCCGACGATGCGCTCCGAGACATCCGGCACTTGATTGAACACCTTGAGCACCACGAGAGTGCCGGCGCGCTCGCTCTCGGCGAGATAGATCGTGCACATGCCGCCGCTGCCGACTTGCCGGATGCAGCGATGGCCGCGGATCGTCACCGATCCGAAGCGGTAGCGCTGTTCGAAATCCGGATGCGAACGCAACATGGAGATGGCCTGTTTGTGCTCGCGCGCGGCGGCTGCGATCGCCCTGATGAGCCGATCGCGATCGATCTTGCGACCGTAGAGACGACGTAGTCCGTGGACGGCCTCGGGCTCGACGCTGGGTGCGTCCTGCAGCAGGATCAACAGGATGGGCGCGAACTCAGGCTTGGCCAACAGCACGGCCGTCAGAGCCTCCGCAGCCTCGGCCGGCGGCGCTCCGACGATGATGGCGGCGTCGAACCCCGTCGCGGCGAACTGCGCCTCGATAGGATTGTCGGCGCCCAGCCGATGCTCAACGAGTATCGCGTCCGGCCACTCGATTTCAACATGCTTCCTGACCAGCAGTTGATGGTCGGGGAGCGCTGCGATCACCAGTAAACGCATAGTACGCCGCAGGCTAGCGCCGGCGGTTATCGAACGGATTTGAGCTCACGGCCGGCGTCGTCGCGACGTTGCTGCTTGGCTTCGTCGGAGCGCTCTCCCCGCAGGCGCTTCAGATACTCCGGGGTCACGTCGCCCGTGACGTATACACCGGAGAAGCATGAGGTATCGAAAGCCTCGATTTTCGCATTGTCATGGCGAACCGCGTGTTCCAGATCCTCCAAATCCTGATAGATCAGCCAATCGGCGCCGATGATATTGCGAACCTCGTCGTCGGTTTGGCCCGCGGCCACCAACTCCGAGGTGTCCGGCATATCGATGCCATAGACATTCGGATAGCGCACCGGCGGCGCCGCGGACGCGAAATATACCTTCTTGGCGCCCGCTTCGCGCGCCATGTCGATGATCTGTGCGGAGGTGGTGCCCCGCACGATGGAATCGTCGACCAGCAGCACGTTCTTGCCGCGAAACTCCAGATCGATGGCGTTCAGTTTGCTGCGCACCGACTTCGCGCGCTGTTCCTGACCCGGCATGATGAAGGTGCGGCCGATGTAGCGATTCTTGATGAAGCCCTCGCGATACTTGACACCCAGCAGCTGCGCGACCTGTACGGCGCTGGTGCGGCTGGTATCGGGAATCGGAATGACCACATCGATGTCGTGGTCGGGGCGCTCACGCCGGATTTTCTCGGCCAGACGCTCACCCATGCGCAAGCGCGCCTTGTACACGGAGATATTGTCGATAATGGAGTCGGGCCGCGCGAAATACACATATTCAAAAATACAGGGCGTATGCCGGGTCATGGCCACACACTGCTGTGCATAGAAGCGGCCTTGCTCGTCGATGAACACCGCCTCGCCCGGCGCCACGTCGCGCACCAATTCGAATCCCAGCATATCGAGAGCCACGCTTTCGGACGCCAGCATCCACTCGACTCCTTTCTTGGTATCCCGCTTGCCGATCACCAAGGGACGAATCCCGTTCGGATCGCGAAATCCCACTATGCCGTGGCCTATCACCATCGCAACCACCGCATACCCTCCGCGGCATCGACGGTACACGGCGTTGGCCGCGGCGAAAATATCCGCCGGCGTGACCCGCGGCGTACCGACGCGCTGCAGCTCGGACGCCAGCACATTGAGCAGCACTTCTGAATCGGAACCGGTATTGAGGTGACGGCGATCTTCGCGCACCAGCACCTCGGTGAGTTCGCGCGCATTGGTCAAGTTGCCGTTGTGGCCCAGGCAAAGGCCATAGGGCGAGTTCACATAGAAGGGTTGCGCGTCGTTCGCGCTGTCGGCGCCGGCCGTGGGGTAGCGGACATGTCCGATCCCCACATTGCCCTTGAGTTTGAGCATGTGCTTCTGCTGAAACACATCCCGCACCAATCCCGAATCCTTGCGCATGAACAGTTCGCCGTTCACCGAGGTCATGATGCCCGCGGCATCCTGGCCGCGGTGCTGCAGCACAGTCAACGCGTCATAAATGCGTTGATTAACCGCGGTTACACCCACCATTCCGACGATTCCGCACATGATGACCTCCGCCCTGCTAGGGCCTGACTTTGACTCCGGTCAGGCGCTCGAGCTTGGCCCAAGGTTCGCCCTTCTCGCCGACCATGGCCCGCAGCCAATCGCCGACCGTTTCACCATAAGGAACCAGCTTCGACCGGTGCCACCACTCTTCGTGATTCAAATTCAGCAGCTCGCCGCCGATGATGATCAACCCCATCAGCACAATCCCGCGCATCAGGCCGAACAGCAGACCGATGACTCGATCCATGGCACCCAAGCCCACGCTGCGGGTGAAGTAGCTCAGCAGCATGCCGATGATCCAGCCGGCCAACAGCACGAGGACCAACATAGTCAGACGTCCGACCCACGGCGCCACGTTGGGAGCGGCGAGCAAGCCGCCCAGGTGGGGCTCGACGACGGGACCGAATTTCCAGGCCGCCCAGATGGCGAGCACCCAAAAAACCAGGGACACTGCTTCGCGGACGAATCCGCGCAGTAACCCGATGATGGTTGAACCCAACAAAACCACGACTAGTAGGAGATCCGCTGCCGTCATATCTAGGCGCTCCGCGCCGAGTTCAACGGGGTCGAGGCGACCCCGTCCGGTAAATTTGTAAAAGATGCCAACATTCTACCGGAGCGTTCGGGGCGCCGCCGTGAAACGGGCGTCACAAATCCCAAATCAAGCTGCTGGGGGCACGACGCTGCCGGTATGTCCCAGTGCCTTCAGTTTCGCCGCCGCTTGAGTGGCGGCACTGCGATCCGCCAGGGGGCCGATACGCACTCGGTGCCGCTGGGAGGCTCCCGAACCGCTCGATAACACGTATACCGCAAAGCCGTGCGCCTTGACTTGGCGCACCAGTTTATCGGCGTTAGCGCGACTGGCGAAGCTGCCCAACTGTATGGCCCAGGTGTGCCCGGTAATCGCCGGCTTCCCCGCTACAGGCGATATTAGGGCCGAAGGCGGCGATTCAAGCGGCGCGGCCGCGCCGGCTCCCGGCGACGCCGTTGCGGGCGGCGCCGCGGACGGCGACGCTGCTCGCTGCAATGCTGAACTGCGCGACATCGATGGCACTACCGAGCGCCGTATCGCCGCCGCGGGTACGGCCGTCGGCTGGGCACCGGTTTCGTCTCCGGCAGGGGTGGCGCTGGACGCGGCGGCAGCATCCACTGCCGTCTCGGGTTCGGGAGGCTTGGCTGTGGCCAAATCCACGGTGACATTGCGAACCGGTTCGGGCGCGCTCACGGGCAGCCTCGGACCCACGGGACCCCCCGGTGTGGGACCCGACAGCAGTTCCGGCACTATCAACACGAACAGCACGACCAAGATCGATGCGCCGACGAGACGTTCTTTGACGCGACGATCCATAGCGAGTGACAGCCTTAAACGTAGGTGGGTTGGGGGGCCGCAGTATATTCGGGAAGCGTGGCCGGTGGCAGCAAGTCATGCGACTCGAGCCAATCCAGTACGGGCCCTACCGCGTGGAAGGAGCCGAAGACGACGATGCGGTCCATAGGCTTTGAGTGAGCCAACGCCGCGGCGCACCCCGCGGACGTGCTATCCGCCGCTTCGACGGGCGCGCCGAGCTGGCTCCGGATCATCTGTGCCAACGCAGCGCCGCTGCGCCCGCGCTCGCCCTCCGTGGGAATGCACCACCATGCATGGACGCAATCGCGCAATTCCGCCACAACGCCCGCCGCGTCCTTGTCGGCCAAGATTCCGCATACGGCCAGGGTCCGACCACCGATGGGTCGGTCGCGCAAGTTGCGCGCCAGCACGCGTGCCGCGGCGGGGTTGTGCGCCACATCCAATATCCACGTGGGTGAGCCGGGCGCCGTGGGCGCGATCACCTGGAAGCGTGCGGTCAATCGCACCTGGGTCAGACCCCGCGCCACCGCCGCGACTGGAATGTCCAAGCGCGCATCGATTTCTTCGAGAGCGGCGATGGCCGTGGCCGCATTGGCGTATTGCGTATCGCCCACCAGTGCAGGCGCAGGCAGGCGCGGCAAGTCCCACCGAGTCCCGCGGTAGCGCCAGCCGGCGCCCGCAACGATGTAGCTGAACTCCGCGCCCAGACGCTTGAGCGGCGCGCCGATGCTGCGCGCCGTATTCTCGACGACGTCGGGCATGTCGAGGCTGCCCAGTACGGCCGCACGGCCCCGGCGAAAAATGCCTGCCTTCTCGCGCCCGATGGCCTCGAGGGTGGTGCCCAAGTATTCTTGATGGTCCAAGCCGATGCTGACCACCACGGCGACATCCGGATCGACCACATTGACGGCGTCCAAGCGGCCGCCCATGCCGATCTCTAAAACCCATGCGTCGAGCTTCGCGGCTTCGAACACCAACAGGGCTGCGAGAGTATTGAACTCGAAGAAAGTCAGGCCCACCTCGCCGCGTGCGGCCTCGATCCGTTCGAAGGCCGACACCAGCTCTGCGGCGCTGACCCAGCGATCATGAATCCCGATCCGCTCGCGGTAGTCGCGCAGATGCGGCGAGGTGAATGTGCCGACTCGGTAGCCGGCCGCGCGCATGATGGCTGCGCAATAGCCGCTTACCGATCCCTTGCCGTTGGTGCCGGCCACGGTTATCACCGGAACCGTGGGTTGCCGCCAGCCTAGGCGTTCAAGCACCTGCATCAGCCGGTCCAGGCCAAGATCAATGGCCTGCGGATGCACCTGCGATTGATAGGCCAGCCACTGCTCCAGACTACGTGGCACCACCGGCTGCCTTTATGCTGCGGCGGCGGGTTCTTTGCCGGTCAGTAAGCGCAGCATTGCGCCGATGCGATCGCGCAGCTCACGCCGATCGACGATCATGTCAAGCGCGCCGTGCTCGAGTAGAAATTCGCTGCGCTGAAAGCCTTCCGGCAGGGTTTCGCGGACGGTCTGTTGAATCACGCGCGGGCCGGCGAAGCCGATCAGGGCCTTCGGTTCGCCAATATTGATGTCTCCCAACATAGCGAGGCTGGCGGAAACACCGCCGGTGGTTGGGTCGGTCATGACCGAAATGAACGGCAGCCGCGCTTCCGAGAGGCGTTTGAGCGCGGCGCTGGTCTTCGCCATATGCAGCAGTGAATATAGCGCCTCCTGCATGCGCGCACCGCCACTCGCCGCGAAACACACCAGCGGCATGCGATGTTCGAGACTGTGTTCCACCGCGCGCACGAATTTCTCGCCCACGACGGACCCCATTGAGCCGCCCAAAAAGCGGAACTCGAAGGCGCATGCCACCAAGTCCAAGCCGGCCAATTTTCCCGCCATCACGATCAGTGCATCGCGTTCGCCGGTCTGCTTCTGCGCCTGGACGAGGCGATCCTTGTAGCGCTTCGAATCCTTGAATTTAAGCGGATCCTCTGGCTCAACCGTGGTGGCAAGTTCGGTGGTCGAACCGGTGTCGAGGAATTTCGCCAGCCGTTCGCGGCCGTTGATTCGCATGTGATGGCTGCACTTCGGGCACACGTGCAGATTGCGTTCGATCTCCGCTCGATACAGCACGGCATCGCAGGCCGGGCACTTGGTCCACAAGCCTTCCGGCACTGAGCGCGTGCGGCGCTCGGTTTTGATACGCGACGGGACAATTCGCTCGAACCAGGACATAAGCTAGTCTAGCCCAATCAGCCCGCCGGCGCGTCGCTGATCGAATATCGGCCGATGGGCGGCAGCAGCATCCCGTGGTCAGGCATCGGAATACCGTAAATCGCCGGGTACTCGACGCGCCACAGGTACAAGCCGGCGGCCGGGGCCGTGGCGCCGGCGAAGCGGCGATTGCCGCCGTCCAGTACGCGACTCATGGCCGCCGCCGGGTCGGCTTCTCGCTGCACGGCGAGTAGCGTACCCACGATATTGCGTACCATGTGGTGCAAGTACGCGTTCGCCGCGATCTCCAGCCACAGATAGTCGCCGTCGCGCCTCACCTCGATCTTCTCGACGCGCCTTACCGTGGTTTTCGACTGGCACTCCACCGAGCGAAAGGCGGAAAAATCATGCTCGCCCACCAGCACCTGCGCCGCGGCATGCATGGCCGTCGCGTCCAGCGGGCGGTGAATCCAGGCGCTGCGCGTGCGCTGCAGAGCCGAGCGCGCGCTGCGGTTCAATATGCAGTAGCGGTAGATACGGCGAATCGCCCGGTGCCGTGCGTGAAATCCAAATGTGACTTCCCCGGCCCATTGCAGCGCTATGGCCTGTGAGAGCTTGGTGTTGGCCCCCAGCACCCAGGCGCGGGGAGTGCGCACGGCGTTGGTGTCGAAATGAATGACCTGGCCCGTCGCGTGCACGCCGCTATCGGTGCGGCCGGCACAGATCACCACAACGGGCTCGCCAGCCACGAAAGAAACCGCCGCCTGCACCGCATCTTGTATGGATGCCGAGTGCTCCTGCGATTGCCAACCGGCATACTCGGTACCGTCGTACTCGACGATGGCGGCGACCCGGCGGCCCCTGGCCCTGGCTCCAGAGGCATCCACGTTAACCGGGCAAAGTCTCGATCAGGCGCTGCGCTTCCTGTTTCTGACTGGCGGAGCCTTCCTGCACGACTTCCTCGAGAATACTGCGCGCACCTTCGGGATCGCCCATGTCCATGTATGCGCGCGCCAGATCCAGCTTGGTGCCAACCTCGCTCATGGTCACCGGCTCCAGCTCAGCCAGCCCGCCATCATCGGCATTGAGCTTGACGGTGCGCGCCGTGGAGATGGCCTGCAGCTTATTGGTCGGTGCCTCGCCGCTGTTGAGAACTTCGCCCACGTCCAAGTCGACGCGGCGACTGCGCTGACTGGCCTCGAATACCTCGTTCGAGAATACCTGTTCTTCCGCACGCGGCTGCTCGACGGTATCGCCGCTTCCCAGTGCACTCGCCAGCCGATCCAGGTCCAAGTCGATGCTGTCGCCACTCAGATTGCGCAGCTTCGAGGTGGAATCTACATCCACTTTCTCGCCATCCACGACGTCGAAACTGCGGGGCATTTGCACGGTGGGTGCAGATTCAGGGCCCAGCACCGCCGTTTTTATTTCTTCATGGTCGGAGCCCAAGTCGGCGACGAACGAGGCTTCCAATTCGCGCTCCAATTCGGTCAGATCACGATCGCGCGAGCGGCCCTCCGCCTCCGCCATCATGCGCCGCGACTTTTCATCCAGACCCGCCACCATAGTCGGTGCGTCGGAAGGATGATCCGTCTCTGCGAGTTGCGAGTTGCTGATCGACGGCGCGCCGGTTTGCTCGAGTTGATCGAGATCCAAGCCCAAATCGTCGATCGATACCTCGGCAGTTTGATCGATTTTCGCCGACCCCAACTTCGAGGAAAGCCGATCGCGCGACTCGTTTACCTTCAACACCGGCGATTCCGTGGTGGGAGCATCCGTGAAATTCATCAATTCGGATTCGACGGTGGGCTCGTCGCGCGGCGGCATCTCGCGGGTGGGCGATTCGTCCGCACCGCGCTCCGGCGTATCCAAGGTGAAATCAAGATCCGATCCGGCGTGCATGCGCGGTGACTCACCGGTGGCCGCGGCATCGTCGCCCTCCTTGGCCAGAGGGTGATCCAAGCGGCTGCGCTCGCCCTCTGGATCGCCGAACAAATCGATATCGACGCGATTCTCGCCGCCCTCGAGGTTCAGATCGACCAGAGCGCCCGCTCCCCGGCCGCTTCCGGCAACGGCGGCGAACAAAGGCTCGTCCGGGCAAATCTGCTTGCCCATGATGACGATCTTGTCCCATTCGCCGGCGGGAGCTCGGTCGCGCGTCGCTTCTAGGCCCTTCGCCGTCTGCAGGAATGCATCCTTATTGCCCCAAACGAAATAAATCTCCAACAGTTTCAGCCGCAGATCGCGCCGGTCCGGCTCGCGCTCCAGCGCAATGCGCACCAGGTCGGCGGCTTGGTCATACAGACCGTATGCCATATGAAAATCGGCTTCGGCCAGGGGGTCGCCCTGATCGAGGTTGACCGCGCTTTCGCTCGACATAGTGTCGTCGGGCGATTTGATATCCGAATGCGTATCGCCCAAGTGGGCGGGCGCGCTGTCGAAGTCCGGCAGTCGGTGTTCGCCGGATTCCTCGACCACGAATGAATCGTCGCCCCTGCGCCCGCCGGAGAGTTTGTCGGTCGGATCGCGGAAGTCGGCGACATCGGTCGCTTCCATCCTGCTCAGGTCGCCAGCACCGCTCTGTCTGCGCCGCCACGCGGCCAGGACCAGCACCAGGATGAAGCCGATGATTACCGCCAGTGGCACCCACCAGTTGGCCGCCACCCAATCGATCCACGATCCCGACTCCGCGGGTGCCACAACCGGCTTCTTCTGCACCACAGGCGCGGGCGCATGCACCGGTGGCGGGGTCGATGTGCTTTCCACCGGAGGCGGCACAGCTGCGGGCGGCGGTGCCGCGGTGACCGCCGGCGCGGGAGTGGGTTTAGCCGTACTGGTCGTCGCGGGCACGGGGGCCGGAGTCGTAGCCGGCGCGCCGAGCTTGCGCTGCAGGGCGCTGAGTTCGCTGTTTCGGATATCGATCAAACGATGCGACTCGGCGAGCTGCCCTTCCAAGTCCTTGACGCGATCCTTGAGCGCTTGTGCTTCCGATTTGGCGGCATTCGAATCACCGCCACCCGCGCCGCCGCTCGGTGTCACCAGGCGCAAGTGGCCGCTGGGCGCGCCGCCGCCGTCGCCGCGCCACGCATTCATTTGCCGGCGCACGTCATTCGTGGCTTCGGTCTGATTCAAAGCGGCGATTTCATCTGCACCAGGGACGCGCAGCACCGCGCCACGCCGCATAATATTGATATTCCCGCCGAAGGCATCGGGATTCGCGCGATACACCGCCATCATGGTTTGATCGATGCTGGCGGGCGTATCAGCGTGCAAGCTGCGTGCAATCTTGGTGAGCGTGTCGCCGCTGCCCACATGATAGGTCGTGCCGGTGATCGGCGTTGCCGACGCCGACGCGGCGGTGGACCGGCCGGCCGCCGGAACGTGGCTGGCGGGAGGCGCCGCGGTCACGGCAGGCGCAGTCCGACGAGCGGGAGTGGCGGCGACGGTGGCTGCGGTGACTGGCGCGGCGCTACTCGCCGTCTCACCCGGCGTGTACACCGGCGGGTCCAGCAATACCGTGTACTCACGCATCAGTCGGCCGCGCGCCCAATTGACTTCCACCAGGAACGTGACGAAGGGCTCGGGGATGGCGTCGGTGGACCGCACCAACAAGGCGTCTCGGCCATCCTTGCCCTTGCCCACCTTGAAGGTCAGCGTCGACAAGAAGGGTGGCCGATCGATGCCATAGCGGGTAAATGCCTCACGGCCCGCCAGAGCCGCGCGCAGAGCGGTCAATTCGTCCGGAGCGGCCGCGATCAGGTCGATCTCGGCGTTCATCGGCTCGTTGAGCGCCGAATTCAAATGAATCTCACCCAGCCCCAGCGCCCAAGACGAGGACGGCCACAAAAAGGCAGGGGACAGCAGGCACGCCAGCAGCATGAGGCGGGGCATCGTCACAGACATTTCTACTCCCAGGAATCTGGTAGGCAAGAGGGTAAAGTTCATTGTGCTATAGGAGCTTGGAATCGAATTCTCACTTGCCTTTTACATAAGCCAATAACTATATCTTACTGGGGTCTATTTACCAAAATATGGGCCACCGAAACTGCGTTATGCGCCGCACATTTCCGAACATTATCGGCCACGATCCAAAAATTTAGAGCGCGGTCACGAGTCAAATCCGCCCGCACTCGGCCTACGTATACCTTATCGGGCGCGCTTGCCAAGGTGGCCGGAGTCGGAAATTCCGCCGTCGAATCCGCCTCGATGAGACTCAGGCCTCTGCCGCACCGCAACACAGGCGCCGCATCGGCCACGCTCAGGGGGCGCCGAAAGCTGGCGTGTACTGCCAGGCTGTGCCCGAAGAACACCGGCACCCTCACCGCGGTCGCATTGATGGCCAGATCCGGCAGATCGAGCAACCGGCGACACTCCTGCCATAAGCGGCGCTCTTCGCGCGACACACCATCCGCCTCGAGGGTATCCACCTGAGGAATGACATTGAAAGCGATCTGCCGGCCAAAGGCACGTCCCTTCGCCTTCTTGCCGCTCAGCATGGCCACCGTCTCCCCGGCCAGTTCGTCCATGGCCCCGCGGCCGCTGCCCGACACCGCCTGATAGGTCGCCACCTCAGCTCGCTCCAGGCCCGCAAGGGCATGCAGCGGCGCCAGCACTGTGGCCAGCGCCACGCTGGCGCTTCCCGGCAGCGCGATCAGCCCGCGCGCGCCCACGCCGTCCAGCACCTGGGCGTTGATGTCGGCCGCCACCAAAGGCACGTCGGCCCGCGTTCGAAACGCCGCCGAGCCGTCGATGACCCAGGCATGCGCGGCGGCCGCTTCGGCATAGCGCTCAGACAACGCCGCCCGCCCGCAAAAGAAGGCCAGATCCACGCGCGAGAAATCAAATGCCGCGACGTCGCTCACCGCCGGAGTCTTGGCCGTTACCGCGCCCTCCTCGTCGGCCACCGGCCGCCCTACATTGCGATCGTCATCGAGCGCATGCAACGCGGCAATCGCGAATTTCTGCGCTCGCAGCTCGTCGATTACGGCCTGTCCGATCAGGCTCGATACTCCGACCACAGCGATCCGCAACCCGTCCGCCTTATTCATGATTGACGTCTTCCCGATCGATGCGTGATGACCGGGGTGGCGCTCACCACCTCGCCGCACTGAGCGCGAAACCGCAGATAGTGATCCATCAGTACCAGCGCCAGCATCGCCTCGGCGATGGGCGTAGCACGGATGCCGACGCAAGGGTCGTGCCTCCCGGTAGTGACCACCTCGGTGGACTTGCCGTGAATGTCGATGGTCTCGCCGGGCAGTGTGATGCTCGAGGTCGGCTTCAACGCAAGGCTCACCACGATATCCTGGCCCGAGGAAATACCGCCGAGCACGCCGCCGGCATGGTTACTCTTGAAACCCTGCGGGGTAAGAGCGTCGCGATGTTCCGAGCCGCGTTGCTCCACCGCGCGAAATCCCGCTCCGATCTCCACGCCCTTCACGGCGTTGATGCCCATCATGGCGCTGGCCAGGTCCGCGTCGAGCCGCTCGAACACGGGTTCACCCCAACCCGGAGGTACGCCCTGGGCGATCACCGTCACCCGTGCACCGATGGAGTCTCCCGCCTCGCGAATGTGCCAGATGAAATCCTCGAGTTCCTTGATGCGGCTCGGGTCCGGACAAAAAAATGGATTCTCGTAGGCGCTGGCCGGATCCACCGGCTGCAGCACCATGGGACCCATCTGCGCCAGATATCCGTAAATACCGACCTGCAGCCGCTCGCGCAAATACTTACGCGCAATGGCTCCCGCCGCCACACGCATGACGGTCTCGCGCGCCGAGGAACGTCCGCCGCCGCGATAATCGCGGAAACCATACTTTTGCTGGTAGGTGTAGTCCGCATGTCCCGGACGGAAGCGATCCTTGATCTTCTCGTAGTCGCGCGAACGCTGATCTTCGTTGGCGACCAGCAGGCCGATCGGCGTGCCGGTGGTTTTGCCCTCGAACACGCCAGACAGTATGCGCACCGTATCGGGCTCTCTACGCTGGCTGGTGTACTGAGATGTGCCCGGGCGACGGCGCTCAACATCGGTTTGCAAGTCCGACTCGCTCAGGGCTAAGCCGGGCGGGCAGCCGTCCACGACGCAACCGAGCGCCGGGCCATGGCTCTCCCCGAAACTCGTCACCGTGAAAACCCGGCCGAATGTATTGCCCGCCAAGTGCTAGTTCTCCATTTCCAATGTCCTCAGTCGCGCGCCGCGTCCAAATCCCTTGCCCGCAGCAGGAATACCCCGCCGCCGCCCATCGCTATCTCCGGCCAGATAAAGGGCAGCTTTGGAAAGACGCGCATCAGCGTGTCTTCGGTGTTGCCGACTTCCACCACCAAGATGCCGTCAGGCTCAAGGTGCCGTCGCGCCGCAGCGAAAATCGCTCGCACCGAGTCAAGGCCATCGGCGCCCGAGGCAAGACCGATTCGCGGTTCATGCCTATACTCTCGCGGCAGCTTGGCGATTTCCGCCCGCCCGACATAGGGCGGATTGCTCACGATGATATCGTATCGGCAGCCCTTAACGGCGTCGAAATAATTGGATAGCAGTACTCGGACGCGTTTCTCCAGGCCTAGACGGCGGACATTACGGCGCGCCACCTGGAGTGCGGCTGCGGACACGTCGACTGCGTCCACTCGTCCCCTGGGAAACGCCATGGCGCATGCCGCTGCGATCGCGCCCGAGCCTGTCCCGATGTCCAGAATCCGGCGCACGCGACGCGCAGTCACCCAAGGCTGAAAGCGCTGCAGAGCCAGTTCGGCGATCGGCGACCGCGGCACCAGAACCCGCTCATCCACATACAGTTCGAGGCCGGCGAAGAAAGCTCGATGCGTCAGATAGGCCAGCGGCAGGCGTTCGACGCTTCGCCGTTCCAGAAGCCCGTCGATAAGGTCGACCTGGCGTGCCGCCAGCTTTTTGGAATAGGCGCTTCTGCCCAATTCATGCCTGATGCCCGCCGCGAAGAACACCAGCTCGGCGGCCTCGTCCCGTGCATTGTCGGTGCCGTGACCGAAGTGAACGCGTGCGCGGCGCAGCGCGCACGCGCAGCGCTCGATGGCGGCGCCCACCGTTTCACGCGAATCGACCGCGATCTCGTGGTCGCGGTGGCGCGCCGGGGCGCCGGCTTTGGTCGCGGCAGGGCGCGTGCGGGCGCCTGCCTTAGCCGCGGCGCGACGCGTACCGGCGCCGGTTTTGGCGGCTGTGTGGGATAATCGTCGCATGTCAGCTCAAATGAAATTCCTGTCCTTTGCACTCGTCTGTATCGTCGCCATCGTGGGCGTCGCGGCCTCAAATTGGTGGCGCCATGGCACGGCCGCGGTGGAATTGACCACGGGAACCTACCTCACCCCCAGCCGCGAACTGCCGGATTTTAGCCTGATCGACCAGCGCGGTCAGACATTTGGCGCGGCCAAACTACGCGGTCACTGGTCCCTGCTCTTTTTCGGCTACACGAATTGCCCGGATTTCTGCCCGACGACGCTCACCACCCTGGCCGCGATGCAAAAGCGCCTGCGCGCGGCCAAATCCACGGTGCTGCCGCAAGTAATCTTCGTGTCGGTGGATGCAAAACGGGACACGCCCGCGCAATTGGCACTGTACGTGCCGTATTTCGATCCCGACTTCATCGGCCTCACGGCCGCCGATCAGCCCAGCATCGAGGCGGTGGCGAAGAAACTGGGGGTCGGCGTAATCATCCAGCCGACATCCGACGGCAATTACACCGTCGATCACACCGGCGCCCTCTTTGTGCTCAACCCCGACGGACGGATCGCTGCGATTCTGACCGGCCCGTTCAGCGTGGCTGCCTTGCAGAGTGATTTCCAGCGCGTGGTTGCCGCCGCTGGCAATCGGAGCGCGCGCTCATGAGTGTTGACGGCGCGGACGCGAACCGTCGCGGTGGCGGCACGAGCGGCGGCTTGGGCGGCAGGCTGTTCATCTGGTTTCAATACGTAATCCCGCAGCACGGGCTCTCCCGGCTGGTGCTGGCGGCGACTCGAGTGCGCACTGCATGGTTCAAGAACTTGATCATACGAGGCTTTCTAAAACTCTACCGCGTCGACATGAGCGAAGCCGCCGAAAGCGATCCGTATCGCTACGGCAGCTTCAACGAATTCTTTACCCGCGCGCTCAAGCCTGGCGCGCGCCCCGTCGCGAGCGACGCCGCTGCCATCGCGAGCCCGGTCGACGGCTGCGTCAGTGAAGCGGGAATGATCGATGACGGCCGGCTGCTGCAGGCCAAGGGTCGTTACTATCGATTGGCGGATCTGCTCGCCGCGCAACCCTGGGCAAGCCGTTTCGAAGGCGGCTCCTTCGCGACGATTTACCTCGCGCCTTTCAACTATCACCGGGTCCACATGCCGCTTCACGGCGAGCTGCGGGAGACCGTGTACGTTCCCGGCCGCCTGTTCAGCGTCAATGCCGTGACGGCGCAGCATGTCCCCGGCTTGTTCGCGCGCAATGAACGTGTTTTGACCCTGTTTGAGACGGCCTACGGTCAGTTCGCCCTGGTGCTCGTAGGAGCGCTGAACGTCGGCAGCATGGCCACCGTATGGGCAGGCGATATCACGCCGGCGGCGCGGCGCAGGCTCACGAAGGTGCCGGGCCCGCCGACGACGCTGGCGAAGGGTGCGGAACTCGGCCGCTTCAATATGGGCTCGACCGTCATCTTGCTATTCGAGCCGAATCGCGCGCACTGGCAGCCGCGGGTGCGGGCCGGCAGCCTGGTGCGGTTGGGGCAGTCGCTGGGCATGCTGCAATGATCGAAACGGTGGTCATGTGATGAGCAAGGCATGGCGCCCGACGGCGACCTTCGGCGCTCTGCAACGCCGCGCCGCGATGTTGGCCGCTGCGCGCGGATTCTTCGCCGAGCGCGGCCTGCTCGAAGTGGAAACACCGATTCTCAGCGCCGCCGCCGTGAGCGATCCGCAGATCGAATCGTTGGCGACTCGAGTCGCCGGCGTGCCGGCGCCCCTCTATCTTTGCACCTCGCCTGAATACGCCATGAAACGCCTGCTCGCGGCGGGCAGCGGCGATATCTACCAGATATGCAAGGTATTTCGCGACGAACAACGCGGCCGCTGGCACAACCCGGAGTTTACGCTCATCGAGTGGTACCGCCAGGGGTTCGACGACTCGGCCCTGATGACCGAGGTCGAGGCACTGGTCGGCCGCCTGCTGGCGCCCTCGCGCCGACTCGAGCCGGCCGAACGACTGAGCTACTCGGCCGCCATATTGCGCCATGCCAGTGTCGATGCGCATAGCTCAAGCCACGCCGATCTGACCGAGGCGGCCCGGCGCCATGGAGTCCTCTGTCATGCCGAACTCGACCGCGACGCCAAGCTCGACCTATTGATGGGCCTGATCGTCGGCCCCCGGCTAGGATTCGAGCGGCCCTGCTTTATCTGCGACTATCCCGCCTCCCAGGCTGCGCTGGCCCGATTGAAACCGGGGCTGCCGCTGATCGCGGCACGCTTCGAGCTGTACGTGAACGGCGTCGAACTCGCGAACGGCTTTCATGAACTGGTAAATGGTGGTGAGCAGCGCGCGCGCTTCAATCATGATCTCGACCTGCGGCGCGCGCGCGGTCAAGCAGAGCCGCCGCTGGATGAAAATTTGCTGGCGGCGCTGGCGGCAGGCATGCCGGATTGCGCCGGAGTCGCCCTGGGCTTCGATCGCCTAGTCGCAATTGCCTTGGGAGCGCCGCAACTAGCCGACGCCATGGCCTTCACCGTCGATAACGCCTGACCGCTGTCGAGCTAGTGCCGCTGGTTCGACGCGGGAAACACCCACAGAGGGGTGGTTACGCTGGGATTAGCTCTTGCCGCGCGACAGGTACTCGCCCGTGCGAGTGTCGATGCGCAGAATCTCGCCTTCGTTGATGAACAGCGGCACTCGCACCATCGCGCCGGTTTCCAGCTTGGCGGGTTTGGAACCACCGGTCGCTGTATCCCCGCGGACGCCCGGATCGGTCTCTATGACTTTGAGTTCCATGTGCGCCGGCGGGGTCACTTGCAGCGGCACGCCATTCCACAGAGTAACTACGCAAACCGTGCCGTCTTTCAGCCACTGGGCGCCATCGCCCACCGCTTCCTTGGATGCCGTGAGCTGTTCGTACGTCTCAGGCACCATGAAGTTGAAAAAATCCCCTTCCCGGTATAGGTACTGCATATCCGTATCGACCACGTCGGCCGCTTCCACCGTATCCCCGGACTTCCAGGTGCGCTCGATGGTTCGGCCTGTTTTCAGGTTCCGCACCCGCACGCGATTGAAAGCCTGACCCTTACCCGGCTTGACCATTTCGTTCTCGACGATGGCGTAAGGGTCACCGTCGATCAGAATCTTAAGACCGGACTTGAATTCGTTCGTGCTGTAGTTCGCCATCGAAGGCCTCGGACTTGAAGGGCGCGTATGATAGCCGCAACCCCTGACCTAAAGCCAATTCCTGGCCATTTCGCGGGCCCCTGGGTCAGCCCTCGGCCGCCCCAGGGGTTGACGCCGGTCCCAGATTCAATAAATCCCTGGTGTTACACTTCGGTCCCGTTTTGAGAGGATTGAGCCGTGACCGAACAGGGAGCCGTTCCAATGATCGTCATGACGAAGTCGCAGGACCACGTCGAGGCGATCAATAGCACGCTACGCAAGGCCGGCCACCCGGTGCATTGCACGTGGCTGCCGGACGCCCGCGACCTCGGCGACGCCCTGACGCAGATCAATCCCGAAATGCTGATCGCGTTCATCGAAGAACTCGGCATCGACCTGGGCGCGCTCATGAAGGTCAAGCAGGCCAGCGCACCCGGAATGCCCGTGTTGATCATGCGCGAGCAAGTCGATGAGGCCGCCATCGCCGAGGCCATGCGCCTAGGCGCGCAGGACGTGGTGACTCTGGGCAACCGCAGCCGCCTACAATCGGTGGCGACCCGCGAACTGCGCGCCTATCGTCTGGAACGCGCGCTCTCGACTACCCTGTCCTCGGCTCGCGAATATCGCGAGCAGCTGCAGAATTTTCTCGAAGGCTCGGCCGACGCTATCACGCATGTGCAGGAAGGAATTATCGTCGATGCGAACCGCGCCTGGCTGGAGCTCTTTGGCTACCCGGGCGACGATGCGCTCACCGGCATGCCTCTGATGGATCTATTTGAGCAGGAGACGCATCCCGCTCTCAAAGGCGCGCTGGTGGCCTGCTTACAGGGCAAGTGGTCGGGTCATGGCCTGAGGGTGCAGGCGCTGCTGTCGGACGGATCCAGCTTGGCGCTCGAATTGCTGCTGACCAAGGCCGACTACGAAAATGAGCCTGCAATACGCATCGCCATCTCGGCCATGCACAAGAAGGACCACGACCTTGAGGTTCAGCTCGCCGATGCGGTCAAGAACGACGCCTCGACGCGCTTTCTGCAGCAGAGGTACTTGATCGCAGCCGTCCGCGAGCGCTGCGCACTCGGCATGAAGGGCGGCGTACGCCAATTCGCCCACATCAAGCCGGACCGGTTCATTGAAATCCAGAATGCCATTGGCGTGCTCGCGAGCGAAGATTTCATGGCGCAGCTCGCCGAGCTGCTGCGCACGCAACTGACCCCCACCGATGTATGCGGCCGCTTCGGCGGCAACGGCTTCTTGATCTTGCTGGAACGCGGCACGGCTCGCGACGTGGAGACCTGGGCCGAGAATGTCGTCAAGCGCGTCAACGATCATATGTTTGCGATCGAGGATAAGACCCTGTCGGCCACAGTGACCGTGGGCTTGGGACTGTTGCCGTCGACCAATCCCGACGTTGGAGCGGCCATCACCGATGCCGTCAATGCCACCCGTCGCGGACGGGAACTGGGCGGCAATCAAATGTACGCCGTCGACAAGTCCGACACTGACACCCGCGTGCAGGCCTACGACAAAATCTGGGTCAAGCACATCAAGAGCGCGCTGATGGAGAATCGCTTCCGTCTGGTGCAACAGCCCGTCGCCAGCCTACTCGGCGAAGATAAGGGCATGTTCGACGTCCTGGTGCGCATGCTGGACGAGCAAGGAAATGAAGTTCTGCCCGCGGAATTCATCGCGGCTGCCGAACGAAACGACTTGATGAAGAACATCGATCGCTGGGTGATCGGCGCGTCCATGTCCTTCGCCGCCAACCGCAAGGCCACCTGCATTTTCGTGCGCATATCGAAGGATACGGTGCTCGACAAGACCTTGCTGGCGTGGCTCGACACCCAGCTCAAGTCGCTCAAAATCGAAGCGAAACGGATCTGTATCCAGGTAACCGAGGATCTCGCCAATCAGTACGTGCGGCAGACCAAGGAACTGGCGGAGAATCTACGCAAGCTCGGTTTTCGATTTGCTCTGGAGCACTTCGGCACCGGCCGCGATCCTTTGAAGCTGCTGGCCGACCTTGACATGAATTTCATCAAGGTCGACGGCTCGCTGATGCAGGGGCTGTCGACGAATCAGATCCAGCAGCAGCGTGTGAAGGGCCTCGTCGAAGCCGCGAAACGCCGAGGCATAGAGACGGTTGCCGAACGCGTCGAAGACGCCAACACCATGGCCGTGCTGTGGCAACTTGGCATCGAATTCATCCAGGGGTATTTCGTGAATGCTCCCGAGGATGTGACGATGTCGGGCGATCGTCACTAGACTGGAGAGTCCTCCGATAAAACGCGCGCCCGCTGCTAGGGCGCCGACACCTCGAGCCGATCGACTTGCTTGTAGGCGCGCGAGAATCGCTGACGGCGCTGGCCTTTTTTGTCATAGAACTGTTTGAGTTCGTCGAACTTCAGCTTCATTGGTGCGCTGTTGCCGCTGTATATTGTCAGCAGCTCGCCTGGGTTGACCACGGCCATGGCCACCAGGTATTCGTCGCGATCCGCGGATTTCTTGCCGGGGATACCGTATAGGTTCTGGCCCTTGCCCGAGCTCATCTCTTCGATTTGAGCGGTCGGCAGCGCCAGCACTTCGCCGTCGTTATTGACGAATACGGCGAGCGCCGTCTTTTGTCCCATGGGCTGTGCCGGGAGGACCCGGGCATTGTCGGGCACCTTGAGTATGGACTTGCCCTTTTTGTTGCGTGCGTACAGCTCGCGCAATTTCACGGCGAATCCATAGCCCGCGTCGCTCGCCAGCAACCAGGCATCGTCCGGCTCACCGATCAGCACCGCGGCGAAAGTGGCGCCGTCCGGAGGATCGACGCTGCCCGACAGCGGCTCGCCGTAGCCCCGGGCTGCCGGCAACTGGTGGGCGTCCAGGCTGTAGGCCCGGCCCGTGGAATCGATGAAAACGGCTTGCTGCAGATTTCGGCCGCGGGCGGCGGCTTGGAATTCGTCTCCGGTCTTATAGCTCAAGGAGCGTACATCGATGTCGTGCCCCTTCGCCGCGCGCACCCAGCCTAGTCGGGACAGCACGACCGTGGTCGGCTCGCTGGTGAGAAGCTCGGTCTCGTCGATGGCCTGTGCCGCCTCGCGCTCCACCAGCCGGGTGCGCCTCTCGTCGCCGTACTCTTCGGCATCGCTTATGAGTTCTTCGCGAACCAACTTGGTGAGCTTGGCCTTGCTCTTCAATATGCCTTCGATTTCATCGCGCTCCTCGCTGAGCTCATTCTGCTCGTCGCGGATTTTCATCTCTTCGAGGCGCGCCAGGTGGCGCAGCTTGGTGTCGAGTATGGCTTCTGCCTGTTCGTCCGAGAGCTTGAAACGCTTGATGAGCACCGGCTTGGGCTGGTCTTCCGTGCGCACGATCCGAATCACTTCGTCGAGGTTCAAGAAGGCGATCAACATGCCGTCGAGGATGTGCAGCCTAGCGCTCAATTTCGCGAGGCGATGGCTCAGGCGCCGAGTGACCGTGGACTTGCGGAATTGCAGCCACTCCAACAGCAGTTCCTTCAGGGGCATCACTCGCGGCCGCCCGTCCAGGGCGATGACGTTGAGATTCACCCGGTAATTGCGCTCCAGATCGGTGGTGGCGAACAGATGCGCCATCAGCGCCGCGCTATCCACGCGATTGGATTTGGGCACAATGACCAGCCGGGTGGGATTCTCGTGGTCGGACTCGTCGCGAAGATCCTCGACCATCGGCAGCTTCTTCTGTTGCATCTGCGCGGCGATCTGCTCTTGCACCTTACTGCCCGACACCTGAAACGGCAGCGCATCGATCACGATCTCGCCGTCCTCAATCTTGTAGGTGGCGCGCGCCTTGAAACTGCCGGACCCTGTGTCGTACATCCGCACCAAATCCTCGCGCGGCGAAACGATTTCCGCGCCGGTCGGCAGGTCGGGGCCCTTGACATGGGTCATAATCTTGCGCGTGCTCAAGTCCGGATCATCGAGCAGCGCCACGCAGGCCTTGACCACTTCGCGCAAATTATGCGGCGGAATGTCGGTGGCCATGCCGACCGCGATCCCCGATCCGCCGTTTAACAGAAGATTCGGCACCCGCGCCGGGAGCATGGTGGGCTCGTCCATCGAACCATCGAAGTTCGGCGCCCAGTCCACCGTGCTGGAACCGAGTTCCTGCAGCAGCAAGTGGGCATAGCGCGTCAGCCGCGATTCGGTGTATCGCATGGCAGCGAAGGATTTTGGATCGTCCGTCGAACCCCAATTGCCCTGCCCGTCCACGATGGGATAGCGGTAGGCGAAATCCTGCGCCATATGCACCATGGCCTCGTAGCAAGCCGAATCGCCGTGCGGATGGAACTTGCCGATCACATCGCCGACGGTGCGCGCGGACTTCTTGTGCTTGTTGCCGGCCGCCAAGCCCAACTCGCTCATGGCATAGACGATGCGCCGCTGTACCGGCTTCAAGCCGTCGCCTAAGGTCGGCAGCGCCCGGTCGAGGATGACGTACATGGAATAATCGAGGTAAGCGCGCTCGGCGAACGCTTTCAGTGGCTCCTTCTCGATACCTTCGAAATTGAGTTCTTGGTCTTTCATGATCGTCGCGTTATGAACGTTAAGCGCTACAGGTGCGCCAGATTGCCCTTGGCCTCGAGCCACTCGCGCCGGTCGCCCGAGCGCTTCTTCGCCAGCAGCATGTCCAGCATGGCGTCGGGACTGTCGTTTGCGTCGATGGTCATCTGTACCAGCCGGCGCGTCTGCGGCGCCATAGTGGTCTCGCGCAATTGCAGCGGGCTCATCTCGCCCAGTCCTTTGAAGCGCGTCACCACCGGCTTGGCGCGGGGATTCTCGGCGGCAATGCGCTTGAGCGCCTTCTCGCGCTCCGCCTCATCCAGCGCATACACCACCTCCTTCCCGGCATCGATCCGAAACAGCGGCGGCATGCAAACATACACATGGCCGGCCATCACCAGCGGCCTGTAGTGGCGCAGAAACAGGGCGCACAGCAGAGTCGCGATGTGCTGCCCGTCGCTGTCCGCGTCCGCCAGTATGCAGATCTTGTGGTAGCGCAAACCCGACAGGTCGTTGGCCGCGGGGTCGACGCCGATCGCTATGCTGATATTGTGTACTTCCTGGGATTGCAGGATTTCGCTGGTGTCGGCTTCCCAGGTATTCAAGATTTTGCCGCGCAAAGGCATGATGGCCTGGGTCACCCGATCGCGCGCCTGCTTGGCCGATCCGCCGGCCGAATCACCCTCCACCAAGAATAATTCGCCGCGTGCCGGGTCCTGGCTGACACAGTCGGCCAGCTTGCCCGGCAGGGCGGGACCGGCAACGATGCGTTTGCGTGCAATTTTCTGGCTGTCCTTGAAGCGCTGCTGCGCATTGCCGATCGCCAGCATGGCGATTTTTTCGCCCTGATCCGGATGCTGATTGAGCCACAGGGCAAAGGCGTCTTTGATCACGCCTTGCACGATGCCGGCTGATTCTCGGGACGAGAGCTTTTCCTTGGTTTGCCCCGCGAACTGCGGCTCGCGCATTTTCATGGACAGCACGAAGCTCACGCCGTCCCATACATCTTCGGGCGCCAGCTTCAGGCCGCGCGGCACGAGATTGCGAAATTCACAGAACTCGCGCACCGCGTCGGCGGCGCCCGACCGCAAGCCGTTGACATGCGTGCCGCCCTCCACCGTGGGAATCAGATTGACATAGCTCTCGGTAATACCGTGTTCGGACTCGAGTACCCAGGCGAACGCCCAATCGAGGGAGCCGCCGTCGATGTCGCGCTTGCCGTAGAAGGTCTCGGCGGGTAGCCATTCGCCCTTGCCTAGTTCCTCCGCCAGATACTGGTGCAGCCCCCCTGTGTAGAACCATTCATCGCGTTCGCCGGTGAATTCGTTGCTGAGCGTGACGTGCAAATTGGGGCACAGCACCGCTTTGGCCCGCAGCACCTGCTTGAGCTTCGGGATCGCGAATTTATCGGTATCGAAGTATTGCGGATCCGGCCAGAACCGAATGGTGGTGCCGGTTTTCGATTTCGGCACGTCGCCCACGACCTCGAGCTTGGACTTGAGCCGGCCGCCCGCAAAGCTTAGGTTGTATTCCTTGCCGCCGCGGCGTACCCAGCATTCCAGGTGCCTCGACAGCGCATTCACCACCGACACGCCCACTCCGTGCAACCCGCCTGAATGTTGGTAGGTTTTGTCGTTGAATTTTCCGCCGGCGTGCAGCCGTGTCAGGATCAATTCGACGCCGCTTATCTTCTCCTTAGGGTGAATATCGACCGGCATGCCGCGGCCGTCGTCCTCGACTGTCAGGGAGCCGTCCTTGAACACGGTGACGTTGATATTTTCGCAATATCCGGCGAGTGCTTCGTCGACGCTATTGTCGACGACCTCGTGCGCGAGGTGATTCGGCCGCGTGGTGTCGGTATACATACCCGGGCGCCGGCGAACCGGGTCCAAGCCGCTCAATACCTCGATGTCGGAGGCTGTGTAAGACGATGCCATCAACTGTCCTCCTCGAGGCAATTGCGCGCTGACTAACTCGGCCGTCCGGCCGAGTTGAATGCCGCGCACGCGGCGGGCGCGCAGTTTAAGACCATGCCGTGCTCGCCTGACAAAGGCGGCGGAGTCTAGCATGTGAATCGCACGCGAATCAGCTGGCAGCGTACTCATGATTCGGCTATCTTTTGCTCGCCATGGGAATCGCAAACGCACAGAATCTGGTTCGCACCTTGCCGGTGCTGCCCCGCCCCTACGGAATCCGGGTACGCCTGCGACCTGGGGATCCTTTTGCCAAGCTGCTGGGCGGCGACTGGCAGAAGACCCACTGGTTTTTCACGGCGGTGGAACGCGATCGGGTCCTGGAAGACATGTCGCGCAAGCATGAGTACTCTCGCATCGGCGACCAGCCGGCGCTGGTGTTCGAGAAAGTGGAAAAGCTTGCCGAGAGCCGCAACTTCTAGCGGCCCCCCGTAGAACCGGCGCGCAAGCGCCTAAAAAGTACGCCCCAGAAACAGATAGAACGCCGCGGTCCCGGCTTGATCGTAGCCGGATCCCAGGTAAACGGGCCCGAGAAAGGTATCGAAGGCCAGAAATATCGAGGCATCCTTGCGCGCCGAGCTGTAATTGATATCGCTGCGGTGCTGCCAGGTATTGCCGAGTTCCAAGGACATGCCCAGATAGGCGGGAAACTCGAAAAACCCCTCGCCGCCGCGGCCGATTTTGCGAAAGTAGATTGCGCGGGCCATCGCATAGTTGGGGCCGATCAGCGAACCGGGCGCGAGGCCCGACAAATTGAAAAATCCGCCCAAGGAATAGAAATCGGGCAAATCGGTGGGCTTGAAGCGGCCATCCAGGGTGCTTCCCGCCGAGGCCCACAATAGAATCGTATTGCGACCGTTCGAACGCGCCGTCAACCAATCCGCCTGGACTCGATCCGACGCGATATCCGCACCCAGATTGGTGCGGTTGGCATCCCACTGCAGACTGAATGTCTGACCATCGCGCGGGAAATGAATATTGTCCAGACGATCGTAACTGAACTTGAAGAAGTACTCGCCATTGTTGTACTGCGATTCCACTAGGGTCGGATCGCCGTAGCGCACGCGGGTCGCGCCGTTGGTGCGATGCAGCCCTGCGCGGATCTCGCCCCAGTTGCCCAGATCGCGTCCAAAGTCGATAGCCACTTCCGCCTCGCGGTCGCGAAAATCCGCTACTTCGCGATTTTTGCTGTAGATCGCCAGATCGCGCGCCTCTATGCGTGCGCTCGGCGCCACGAACCAAGTTCGCGATTCGTTGAGCGGCTGATAGAACTCGCTGACGACCTTAGGATCGCTGCCGATTTGCACGTCCGTCAACAGTTCCGCGCCCAGACCATTCATCTCGGTCAATACGAACCGCGCCGCCGCGTTGTAGCGGCTATTGCCCTGAAAATCGTCCTCGAGATTCAGGCCGAAGCGCAGGTAATTGGGGCCCCAGGATTTGCGCCGCGCTCGGACTTCGAGACCGGATTCAGCCGTGTCCGCGCTGCTAGCGGTGCCCGAATGCCGGTCGACCAACGTGTAATCGAGGGTCTCGAAATTCCCCAGCCCATACAACTCCGCGACGTGCTTGGCCACTTCATCGAGGTCCAGAGGTTTTCCTAGCAGCGGCTGCATCTGCGCCAGGATGGTTTTTTCATAGCGCTTGGAAGGTTCGTCGACGCGAACGAACTCGATGGGCGGCAACCCCGGTTCGCGAGCCGCGCGCCGCGCCAGGTAATCGCGATACACCGCATCGCTCACAGTGAACGCGGACAGCGCGGGCGTGGCCTCACGTGCCGCAGCCTCGCCGCGGGCAATGACCGTGCTGGGGGCGGCAAATTCCGTCACGGCCGCCGCGCCCAGATCGGGTTCGATCAACACATCCCGCGAACTTAAGCTGGCCCGCTGGCGGTCCGAGTCCTTGCGCACCAGAATCGCCAGCATCTGGTTGGAAATCGATAGCGCGGAATTCAGTTCTGCTCGGGGCTGCAAGGGGAAGCTCACGTCGGACACGATGAGAATGTCTGCATGCATGGCGCGCGCCACGTTAACGGGTAGATTCTCCGCCAGTCCGCCGTCGACCAGCAGCCGACCGTTCGATTCCACCGGCGCGAACACTCCGGGCGCCGACATGCTGGCGCGCATGGCGATCGCAAGATCGCCCTTGTCCATCAGCACGGCATCGCCGGTTTCCAAATCGGTCGCGACCGCGCGAAATGGGGTGGGCAGCAAATCGAAATCAGTGCTGTTGCTGAACGGCAGGGTCAGCCGGCGCAGAGTCTCCTGCAGCTTCTGCCCTTGAATGAAGCCCTTCGGCAGCAGGATTTTGCCGTGCTTTAACCCGAGCGGCAGACGAACCAAAAAATTGCGGTCGTCTTGTTTGCGCCTGAAGCCCAGTTCGCGCCGCGGCGGAGCATCGTGAAACGCTTCCTGCCAGTCGACCGAGCGCATGGTGGCGTCGATCTCATGCGCCGTCATGCCGCTGGCATACAACCCGCCGACAATGGCCCCCATGCTGGTGCCTGCGATGCACTCGATGGGAATTTGCAGATCCTCGAGGATCTTGAGTACGCCGATATGCGCCATGCCGCGCGCGCCGCCGCCGGACAGCACCAGGCATATCCGAGGTCGGCTCGCAGCTGTGGGGCTCGCCGGAGTTTCCGCGCCTGCCCAGGACGGGGCGAACCACAAGCAACCCGCGCAAAGCGCCCAGACCAATCCCCGCCGTAAAGTAACCTTCCCCATGATGGGGAGCTAGTTTAGTTCACGACGTCGATACTGGTGGCAGTAAAGACATTGCTGCCCCGGTTGTACACGCCGGAAGCGACGAAGTGCAGAGCCGGTGTGGCCGCGACAATGGACTTGGGCAACTGGGTCGCGAAATCCGGGAAGGCGTTGTACACGGCAACGGCGGTGGTGCCCGCAGTCGCTGTGAGATTGCCGATGGCAAAAGAGGGTAGAAATGCCGCCGGCAGGCCGGCGGTTGGGGCGGGTACCACCGTCGGAACGATTTGAGTCGCCGGCAGAGTCTTAAGGTCGATGCTCTCCGATCCGATGCGGATCACGCCGGCACTGTAATTCGCGTTGCTGGTATCGATGGTCAAGCCGGTGGCCGTCAATGTGGCGAATGGGGTGATTGTCCCGGCGCTGATCCAATCGACTTGCAGGCGCGCTGGGACGGACAACTCAGTGTTGATGGCAAACGCATTGAAATCCGGCGGTGCGGACCCAAACGGCGCGGTGACGCCGTCTATCCATAGCCGGTCTACGCCGGGGGTCAAACCGGTGGGTATGGCGAGGGTACCGGTATTCACAGCATACGTGGCCGGCGTCACGGCGCCGACGCCGTTGCCGGCGAAGTTATAGGCGCTGACCGGCCAGTCCTCAATGCTCTGCAGATTCAGCACCACACTGCCGGAAGCCGAGGACCTGAAAATACCCGAGATTTCGGTCGACAGCAGACGCACCGATCCGGTGTTGGTGCTGGATGCGCCCGTGGCATCCACGGTCACGACGCCGGAGGCCGGCAGCGAATAGATGCCGCGGGCGATCACGTGTTGTCCGACGGAGATCGAGTTGTAGTCAAGGCCAGTGAGGGCGGTGTTGTTTTCGGCCGTGACGATGGTGCTGGGGCCTACGAGAAGCATGGCATTTTTAACGTTGTATTGGCTCGTGCCGTTGTTGAACTGCAAGGTTGAGCCTTGCACGGTCAAGATATTTCCATTGCGCGCGACCACATCACCTTCGAGGCCTTGAGTGTAGAAGTCCTCAAGGGTGCTTCCCGCGACCACGTAGGTTGCATTGAACTTTGCCGCGGTCACCGTCGATGAGGGATTCCCGGTCGGCTGGTAAGTGGTGTAGGCCGCGGTCATGGTGGAACCGGCGGACGAATGGGACAGCACGGTCAGGCCTGCGGCGCCCACGTAGGTGGTGCCATTGATGGTGTACACCGTGTTCGCATCGTTGAAAATCGTCAGCGATCCAAGAGTGTTCGCCTCATCGTAGAAAGGCCGCTCATACACCGTGTAAGTGCCTAAATTGACGCTGGAGTTGATCAAGGGGCCGCGCACCCGCACCGGCTTGGTATCGGGCGCGCTGGTGGCCACCGTCAAAAATGGCTTGACGGTTACGGTGGGCGGACTGGCGGCCGTGTTCACCACGTTCGAGGCGGCGAGATCGAAATTCAAGGCCAGACGCTGGGCGCTGGTCGACGCGTAGGTCGGCGTGACGATCAGGGGGTGTGCCGAATCGAACGTCACGTTGATCGTCTGTCGGGTCACGACAGCGCCCGCGGTATCCACCACCGTCGCCTTTACAGGCACGCCGCCTACCATGACGAATATATTGGCGTTCGTGTAATCCAGAACGATGCTGGCCGCCGTGTAAGTGTCGTTCGGGATGTTCGCGGTACTCCACAGCTCCGCGATGTTCTTGAGCTTGGTGAAATCGACGGTTTCAACCGCTGACACGGCGGTAACCGTCCCGACGATCTTGCCGGTCAAGGTCACGCTACTCACATTGACGCGGTAGCTGGTGAAATCGCCCGGTGTAGCGCTCAGGGTAACCCAGGCGACGCCGTATCCGCTGGTCCGGTTATTATGATGACAGCCGGCCGCGAGAATCGCGGCGGCGCACAGCAATGCGCTCAACGAGTGACGCACGAATCGACCGGACAATGAGTGCACTACGGGGCTTCCAATTGTTGTATGGGTGGCAGGGGGGATGGTATTTAGGCTGCGTAGAATAAAGACTTTCGAGAGCGGGCGCGCAGCAAAGTTCCATTTGTGCACCTTAATGGCCCGTTGGGCGCGGCACCTGCTGGGTAATGCAATGAATATTACCCCCGCCGAGCAGCACTTCGCGGGTGGCGACGCCTAGCACCTTGCGGGTGGGAAACAGCCGCTTGAGCTTCGCCACGGCCGCCGCATCATGGCGCTTATCGTATAGCGGCATGACGATGCATTTATTCGCGATGTAAAAATTGATATACGACGCCGGCAAGCGATCGCCGGCCTTGCGCGGCTGGCTGCCGGCGCGCGAGTCGATTCCGCCCGCCTCGTCAGCGGTCATGTACAGCGGCCCCGGCTGGTGGATTTTGTGGATGGTGAGCTCTCGGCCTCGCGCGTCCCGAGCCATTCTCAAGCGCTGGTACGCGTCGTGGGAAATCTCGTATTGCGGATCCTGGCGGTCCAACGTCCAAGTCAGAGCGACCTGTCCGGGGCCGGTGAAGCAGGCAAGCTCGTCGATATGGCCGCCGGTCTCGTCCAGATACACGCCCTTGCCCAGCCAAATGATGCGGGTTACACCGAGGTAGCGGCGCAACATTTCCTCGACTTCGGACCTCGTGAACTGGGGATTGCGATTCGGATTGAGCAAACACTCTTCGGTGGTCAAACAGGTGCCCTGGCCGTCCACGTGGATGGCACCGCCCTCGAGCACGAATGATGTGCGGTAGCGGTCCGCGCCCTCGAGTTCCAATACCTTTTGCGCAACCTCATCATCGCGGTCCCAGGGGAAGTACAAACCCCCGTTCAGACCGCCCCAGGCGTTGAAGGTCCAATCCACGCCGCGCCGCCGCCCCTTGGTGTCGATGACGAAGGTGGGGCCGCAATCCCGTATCCACGCGTCATTGCTGCTGATTTCAACAACGCGTACTTCTTTCGGCAATCGGCAGCGCGCATTTTGAAACTGCGCGGCCGAGACCCCCACCGTCACCGGCTCCCCGCCGGCAATGGCAGTGGCGATGGCCGCAAATACCGCCTGCGCCGGCTTCGCCCCGGAGCGCCAATTGTCGGTGCGCTCCGGCCACAGCATCCAGCAGCCCGAATGACGTTCGAACTCTGCGGGCATGCGAAAGCCGTCCTTCGCGGGGGTTGAGGTCAGTGTGCGCAATGCTTAGTCTCCGGTGGCGCATGCTAGCATTGCGGCTCAATTTACAGGAGCGAATGGCATGTCAGAAGTGAAGCCGGCGAACGTGCAGGCCCCCGCCGGGGGAGAGAAAATTACGATCTCGAACGGCAAATTGCATGTGCCGGACCACCCCATCATTCCTTTCATCGAAGGCGACGGCACCGGCCGAGATATCTGGCGCGCCAGCGTGCGGGTATTCGACGCCGCGGTACAAAAGGCCTACGGCGGCAAGCGCAAGATTCACTGGATGGAGGTGTTCGCCGGCGAGAAGGCCAACAAGGCGTACAACACTTGGCTGCCGGACGAAACCGTCGCCGCCTGTCGCGACTACCTGATCTCCATCAAAGGCCCGCTCACCACGCCGGTGGGCGGCGGCATTCGCTCACTCAATGTGGCACTACGCCAATTGCTGGATTTGTACGTCTGTTTGCGGCCCGTCCGTTGGTTCAAGGGTGTGCCCTCTCCGGTCAAGACGCCGGAGAAAGTAGACATGGTCATTTTCCGCGAAAACACCGAAGACATTTACGCCGGCATAGAGTTCGAGGCGGGCACCGCCGACTGCAAGAAGTTCCTCGATTTGTTCAAGCAAAATTTTCCGAAGCAATTCGCGAAGATCCGCTTTCCGGACAGCTCAGGGATAGGCTTGAAGCCCGCGTCGAAGCAAGGCACGGAGCGGTTGTTCCGCGCCACGGTCGCCTACGCCATTGCCAACAAGCGCAAGAGCGTGACCATCGTTCACAAGGGCAACATCATGAAATTCACCGAAGGTGCGTTTCGTAACTGGAGCTACAGCCTCGCGGAACGAGAATTCCCGGAGCACGTGTTCACTTGGGAGCAATGGGAGCGCATCAAGGCGGCGAAAGGCGAAAAGGAAGCCATTGCGCAGATGGACGCCGCCAAGAAGGCGGGCAAGGTCATCATCAAGGACGCGATTGCCGATATCACCCTGCAGCAAGTGCTGACGCGCCCGGATGAATTCGACGTGGTCGCGACCATGAACCTCAACGGCGATTATCTATCGGATGCGCTGGCCGCGCAGGTCGGCGGCATCGGCATCGCGCCGGGCGGCAATATCAACTACTTGACCGGTCACGCGGTGTTCGAAGCCACGCATGGCACGGCGCCCAAGTATGCGGATCTCGACAAGGTCAATCCCGGATCCGTCATCTTGTCGGGTGAAATGATGCTGCGCTACATGGGCTGGCTAGAAGCCGCCGACGCTATTCTCAGCGCCATGGACAAGTCGATTGCTCAGAAGACTGTGACCTATGATTTCGCGCGCTTGATGCCGGGGGCTACTGAGGTCAAGTGCAGTGAGTTCGGCGACATCTTGATTCGCAATCTATAGGTGGTTCGCCGCTAGGCGGTTGCGTGGGCGAGTTTGAGATGCGGGGCGTGCGGCACCGAGCGCTGCTTTAGGACGTCGAATGCGGCGATTCGGTAGGCTTCGGACATGGTAGGGAAGTTGAAGATTTGTTCGATGAAGAAGTCGGCGGTTGCGCCCGTGGCCACTGCCGCCTGCCCCAGATGAACGAGTTCGGTGGCGCCCTCGCCGATCACTTGAACACCGAGCACTCGGGCCGTGCCGCGCTCGCAGAGTAATGCCAAGAATCCTACTGGCTCGCCTACAATGTGTGCGCGAGCGACCTCGCTGAAGTCGGCTCGGCCGACTACTAGATCGATTTTCTTGGCTGCGGCCTCGCTCTGCGACAGGCCGACGCAGGCAATCTCCGGAATCGTGTACACACCGCTCGGCACCAGACTGGTGTGGGCCGGTGGGGGCAGCCCTAAGGCCGCTAGCGCGGCGCGGCGCCCTTGATCGGCGGCTGCGCACGC
>JANYLM010000031.1 GCA_025357835.1 Gammaproteobacteria bacterium | reverse complement strand
CGCGCCCGCGACTCGGCCGAGCCCGCGCCCTTAATGCGCGCCGTCAGCGCCACCCGAAATACCCCCACAGCGGACATGCTGAAATAGGAAATACCCGACGGCCTCGCGGCCCCGCCTACCGTCAATGCCTCCGTGACATCGCGTGTTTTTAGAAGCTCCGCATAAAATGCGCCGCTCAGTGCGAGCAACGGGTCCGGGTAGATTTCCCTCCCCGGGCCAAGTATCCACGCGAACGGGACCGGCTCCGAGTATCGGCACTCTGCCGCAAAATATCCGCCGTAGCAGCAGGCCATCACGAGAAACAGGTTCATGCGCGATGCAAGATTGATGTTCACAAGAAGAGGCTTCAATCGACTCCACGACATCAACGATCCATCGGCAAGCTGTATGCCGTCGGCGTCGCCGTGGCACTCGATATGCAAGATCGGTGCTCGACCAGACAAGCTGACGTACCCGTAGAGTTCCTGCAACAAAAACTCTACCTCATCGGCGCTTTGAACGGTCTTATAGTGGATTTGAAGGTTGTTCCCGTAGGGCAACGCAATTATTTCGAGGTCATCCCGAAGCGCGCGGCCGGTTTTCCGATCATCGGTGCGCAAGGATTCGATGACGACGATCATATTGACCGCGCCGACGGACCCGTGCGCCCCGTATCTCTGAACTCGCGCCACCGTGGCTGTATTTGTCATGCGGCGACCGGACGACTCCACGCCTCAATCAAATCCGTGGCGGCTTTAAGACCGCACGGCGCCGTCATCAGGTAGGCGTTTGAAACCATGATGCTTTGCCCGTTGGCTTCTGCCTCGGTGATGACGCTGTACATCGACATGCGCCAAACGGTGAGGGTTTGGTGCACCGGGTCACGTACGCCTTGATAGGTGAATACGCCATCGCCGAGAGTCACCGGTCCCGTCGAAATAACCTTACTCGTATTGAGCATCGCTTCCATATATCCAGCGCCCTCGGGAATCAGGAATTCGGCAAGCGACACGACATCGCTCGCGGGCATGAGAACATTCCAGTGGGTGTATGCGAGCCCCTGGGCGATGAACTTGTAGAGATCGAGCACTTTCTCGCTGTCGATAGGGATCGTCATTGCCGTCTGCAACACGCGACCGTTGATGAACGCGTATGTCTTGTCTATCCCGGCCGACAATTCACGCGCGAGCTTTTGATTATTCCGAAGGCGCGGCGCAACCAATTTGTCCATGAAATCGCACGCATCGGCGTGGGTTGAACCGAACGGCAGCACGGCGCTTAGGTAATGCTCCAAATTGGATTTTCGGACGTTGCAGGAGTCGCACGCCGGCACTTGCGGCAGATTGTCCCGCTTGTCCACCGGAAAGAACCCGCGCGCGATCACGTGATCGGGGGTAGTGGACGACCCTTCCACCGTGCAATACACGCATGTTTTGCCCTTCCATCTCTTGCTCACGTTGAACATCCTTCGACCACACCGGACAACCCTGATTTTAGCATCCGGGGGTAGCGGTATATTGTCTACCTTTGGACGCGAGCGCCGCTGTTGGCTTGTTGCCGTGGGCCCGCAGCTGGGTGGGCATGCCATCCGGCCGGCATATCGACTTTGTGCACGACCCAAGATTCCCAGGGCCGCTATTTGCGGCCGGGCAACATGGCCCCGACCCGCTGAGCAATTGTCGCCTCGCGAATGAGTGCGCCACGCCTATTTGGGACATAGCAGCAAGCAGACCTTAATGATCGCGAATACAAGTTCTGGGATGAATTAAATCTCTTCACTTCGATCGCGGATCTCGAATTTGAATTGCCAGCCCTCGAAGCCCATCACCATCCGTCCGAACTGCTCCCATGAAATCTCCCGTCCGTCGATCACGAGCATCGGTAGTCGGCCATCCTCATTGTCGTCCCAGGTGATGCGCCCGCGCACCAGGAAATCGGCGACATGCAATCCAGGCATATGCGGCTCGGTCTTCAGGTGCTGCTGAGCAAGCAAGCGGCGAATCCGCGGGACCATTTGGCCCATCAGTTCGAACAAATCTT
>JANYLM010000044.1 GCA_025357835.1 Gammaproteobacteria bacterium | reverse complement strand
TGTCGGCGGCGTGCGCCGAAGGCTGCGTCGCCCGAGTAGGCGTTTCGTATCACCATCC
Source organism: Gammaproteobacteria bacterium (assembly GCA_025357835.1). Lineage (GTDB taxonomy): Bacteria > Pseudomonadota > Gammaproteobacteria > Steroidobacterales > Steroidobacteraceae > Bog-1198. Next base: position 35,672 of record JANYLM010000044.1, on the reverse strand, counting down.
ATCGGCCGGGTATGTATTGGATTTGCATCGATACCCTACAGCGCCGACGTGACGTTGATGTGTTCAGGCGCTGGCACTCCGCTGTTTAGGCCGTTTTTCGCTCGATTCTCTGTAATCCTTTTCGCCTGCATCTTAGGCAACACTGCTCGCCAGTGACAGCTCGCCTTTGAATTGCACGAACTACGCGACGAGGATTGCATGAACACCGAATTGAGCGATGCCAACCCCAACTCCCAACTGCGCCTTTCCTGCACCCGCGTGGCACTGTCGCGCTGGGTGAACGAACCACTGCCCGCATGGCAAGACATTCTCAGCGCACACGATGTCGCGCGTCTAACGCGGCGGCCGACGTGGATACTCTGCGGATTAGCGCTGGTCGGCAGATTTCCAAGAGAATGCCAATATCGTGGACGCCGGATCGGTTGGTTGCGCTCCGATGTTCTCACCTGGATGACTCGGGAGCTGACGATCAAGGCAAGCGCGCCGCGAGTTATCGCTCGCTCTTATCAGGGTCGCGAACGCAGTTCTCGGCAACACTTCCTGCCGCTCGACTTCTCCTCACCCTGCGGGAGATCGATGCGGACGTCTGCTCGAACCAGGTCGAAAAGAAAGATCGAGATTCCCGTGTTGCTCAAGGATGATTGAGGCGACATGGACCCGTCTCAACTCGAATTGATGCGGGGGACGCCCCAACGACACCGCTGTGCGTGAGCGGGACTTCTTTGTCCCGCTCACGCACAAAGCGCATTCACTGCGTCAGAAGGGAACGGCGGCCGCGCCAACAGCGTGCATGAAGCCAAGCGCAACGGCCATAAGGCTGATTGAGTTAATCGCGCGCGATTTGGCTCGCAAAGATTGGAGTGTTGCGGCTACGTGCGACTCGAAGTAGCATACGGTGACATTACCGTAGGAACGAATCATGGCCGCGGTCAATTACAAGCCCATTGCGTGCTACCTGACACCCGCCCAGCACCAGGATTTGAAGAGGCTGAGCGCCAAAACGCTCGTGCCAATGCAGGTAATTCTCCGGCAGGCGGTGGATACGATTCTCGCCGAATACAGGATTCGACCGAACAAGTATCGGGATGAATACATCAATACGCGGCTCGCCCGCCTTCCTGGAAAGCGAGGCAAACGATGAAAGCAGCGCTATACGCCCGATACAGTACCGACAAACAACGCGATGCATCTATCGACGACCAGTTCCGCGAGTGCGAGCGCGTCGCCCGCGCGGCCGGCTTCCATATCGTCGCGCGGTTCGCGGACAAAGGCATGTCCGGCGGAACGGCGGACCGGCCTGGATATCAAGCGTTACTCTCGGCCGCGCGCGGCAAAGTGTTCAGTGTAATCGTGGCGGAGGATATATCACGGCTGTGGCGCAACCGCGCTGAATTCGGGCCGCGCTCCGCCGAGTTTGAGGACCTTGGCGTGCATTGCGTGACCGCCGTTGGCGACGACACGCGGCGCGATGGCTGGGGGCTCGTAATTCAAATAAAACAAGCCGTCGCCGAACATGCGCGCCGCGAGGCATCCTACCGCACACGTCGCGGTTTGGAAGGCAAAGCAATCAAAGGCGAGACTGCGGGCGGCAGAGCATACGGCTATCGGCCGGCGTCACAATCCCCGACCGGCCAGGTCGAAATCATTGAGGCCCAAGCTACTGTCGTGCTCCGAATCTTCGATTTATATGCAACGGGCCACTCGTCACGCTCTATCGCCGAACACCTCAACGCTGAGAATGTCCCTAGTCCTGGCGCGGCTTGGAAGCGAACCGACACAGGCGAGCATGCGAAGCGGCGCGGAAAATGGGTTGGATCTGCGATCCACGGTGACCCGAAACGCGGTTACGGGATCCTGAACAATGAGCGCTATATCGGCCGACTCAATTGGGGTCGCCTGCAGTGGAAGCGCGGCGCCGCAAACAGCAAAAAGCGCACGCCTATCGCCGCCGATCCTGCTTCATTGGTGATGCGAGAGGACCCGAGGCTGCGTATCATTTCTGACGAGCTATGGCAGCGGGTGAAGGCACGCCAGTCCGCGCAGTCAATCGGCCCGCACGGGACGAAAGCGTCGAAGTCAGGAAAGCCGGCGACGTCCCTGCTTTCTGGCCTGCTGCTCTGTGAGGATTGCGGTTCTCGCTTCATTGCTAGCGACCAGTACTGTTACCAATGCGCAACCCGCACCTACGGCGGCGTCAGTGCATGTTCGAACAAGCTTCGTGTGAAGCGAGATCGCGCGGAAGCCGCAATCATTGACTACATAGGCAACGAGTTGCTGTCTCCTGCGGCGATCGACATCGCGAAGCACGCGTATCAAGATGCCTTACGGGAGGATATGGGAACGCGCGAGCGCGAACTGGGCAAGGATAGACGAACTGACGGGCTACAGGCCGAAGAGACTAAGCTCAGAGCAATGTTAAAGGCTGGAACGCTGTCACCCGACGTCGCGCAAGCCGCTCTCGATGCGCTGGAGACCAAGCGAAGGAAGATTGCAGTCGCTCTTAGGTCGCCAGCCCTGCGCAGCCCGGAAGCCTTCTCGCTCGGGGCAGAACGCTACCGAGAAGCGGTGCGAAATCTGGGAAGGCACGTTGCAAGCAGCGCGCAGGCTGCGGAGGAGCGGAGTCTAGTGCGCGAGTTATTGGGTGGGCACGGAACCGTGTTCATGCGAGACGGCCGGATTGGTGCAAGATTTCGATCTGCCGGTTTGCTCGATATGGCAGAATTTTCTTATAAATCAATAACCTATAATAGTGGTAGCGGGGGTAGGATTTGAACCTACGACCTTCGGGTTATGAGCCCGACGAGCTGCCAGACTGCTCCACCCCGCACCGGAAGAGCCGCCCATTGTACCGGGCTGTTCCGCTAATGCAAGCGCCGCGGAGCGTAGCACTCCTACTCTACTGGTCCGTCAGAGCCTTATTGCAAGGCTCGCTGACAGAGCTGTAGCAGGGTTCCGGGAATCACTCCCAGCCCAAACGCAAGTAACGCATTGGCGCTGAGTACGGTCCGCATCAGTACCGATCCGCCGATAGTCGCCGCGTCAGTGGGTTCGTCGAAGTACATCAACTTCACGATGCGCAGGTAGAAAAATGCGCCCACCACGGAGAACAGCACCGCCACCACAGCGAGCCACGTGTAGCTCACGCCGAGTACGGCCTGGATGACGCCGAGCTTGGCCCAGAATCCGATGAAGGGCGGCAGGCCCGCCAAGCTGAACATGAGTATCGCCATCATGCCGGCGAACCAGGGGCTGCGTGCATTGAGGCCGCGGAAGTCCACGATCTTGTCGGCCTCGAAGCCTTGGCGCGCCAGCAGCAGGATCATGCCGAATGCGCCGGCGGCGACGATCACGTAACTGATCATATAGAACATTGAGGCTTGATAGCCCTGCGCCGTGCCCGATAGGATGCCGAGCAAAATATAGCCCACATGAGAAATCGTCGAGTAGGCGAGCATGCGCTTGATATTGCTTTGCGCGATGGCGACGATGTTGCCTACGGCCATGGACAGCACCGCGACCACCACCAGCATTTGGCTCCAGTCGCCCTGCGAGCCCGCCAATGCCTCCGGCAGCAGACGCATGGCGAGGGCGAACGCGGCAAGCTTCGACGCAGTGCCGATGAATACGGTCACACAGGTCGGCGAACCCTCATACACATCCGGGATCCACATGTGGAAGGGTACCGCGCCGAATTTGAATCCCACGCCGACGATGAGGAAGGCAATGCCGAACACCAATCCGATATTGTCTCCCAAGCCGTTATGGACGGCGTCGGCAATGGCGGAGAGCTCTAGGTTCCCTGTCATCCCATACACAATCGACATGCCGTACAACAGCGTTCCGGATGCCATGGATCCCAGTACGAAGTACTTGATCGCGGACTCCGCCGCCACGCCCGAGTCCCGGTCGAATGCCACCATCGCGTACAGGCACAGAGACATCAATTCCAAACCCAGATACAGCGTGATCAAGCTACCCGCGGAAATCAGCACCATGGCGCCCAAGGTGGCGAACAGTCCCAGCACGTAGTACTCGCCTTTGAGAATGGCGCGACGCTGAAGGTAGTCGGTGGAATAGACGAAGACCACCGCCACGGTCAGCAGAGTGACGACTTTCAACACCTGCGCCATGCGATCCAATTCGAACAGGCCGCCAAGCGCGACGATCTTCCCTGCCACCGGCTGCAGGGTCACCAAGATCGTGGTTAGAAGCAAACTAATCACCGCCAACACGCCGGTCCAGCGGCGCTGGGCATCATTCAGCAGCAGATCCAGCATCAAAATCGCGCAGGCAGCAAGCCCCAGAAAAATCTCAGGGCATGCATAGACCAGTCCGGCATTGAACTGGCTGACACTGAATTGAGCGAGGGAGTTCATGCGTGAACCTTAAGGAGCGATCTTCGAGACCAGCAGCTGCTGGGCTAATTGCTGCGTGGACGCGCGCATCACATCGAGCAGCGGCGCGGGCCATAGCCCGACCAACAGAACCGCCGCGGCGAGCACGCCGAGTACCAGAAACTCGCGGCCATTGAGATCCTTGAGCGCCGCCACCTTGTCGTTGGCGACTTCGCCGAAGATGACACGCTTCACCAACCACAGGGTATAGGCCGCACCTAGAACTAGGATGGTGGCGGCCAGGAAGGCATACCAGACGTTTGCCTTGAACGACGCCAGTATCACCATGAATTCGCCGATGAATCCCGAGGTGCCGGGCAGGCCGGAATTCGCGAGGGCAAACAGCACCATGAAGGCCGCGAACTTCGGCATGGTATTGATCACCCCGCCATAGGCGCTGATCTCGCGGCTATGGACTCGATCGTACATAACTCCGACGCACAGAAACATCGCGCCAGACACCAGGCCATGCGACAGCATTTGGACGATGGCGCCGTCCAAACCCATGGAGATGCCGCTGGTTCTGCCCGTGGCGGCCACGATCTGGAAACCGATGAACATGCCGAGCGTAACAAAGCCCATGTGCGCGATCGATGAATACGCGATCAGCTTCTTCATGTCGCGCTGCGCGAGTGCCACGAAACCGATGTACACCACCGCGATCAACGACAGTCCGATGATGAGCCAATCCAGTTCGCGGCTGGCGTCGGGTGCGATGGGCAGGGAGAACCTCAGAAAGCCATACCCGCCCATTTTTAGCATGATGGCCGCCAGCACCACCGAGCCGCCGGTGGGCGCTTCCACGTGCGCATCGGGCAACCAGGTGTGCACCGGCCACATCGGCACCTTGACCGCGAATGCCGCAAAAAAGGCCAAGAAGATGAACGTCTGCTCGGTGAGCGTCAGCGGCATGTGCTGGAACACAGCCAGTTCGTAGCTCCCCGATTTCAAATACATGTAAATCAGCGCGACCAACATCAGCAGCGAGCCGATGAACGTGTACAAGAAGAATTTGATGGTGGCGTACACACGCCGCGGACCGCCCCACACGCCGATGATGATGAACATCGGAATGAGCATGGCCTCCCAGAACACGTAGAACAGCACTCCGTCCAACGCCGCGAACACGCCGATCATCAGCCCTTCCAGTATCAAGAAGGCAGCGAAATACTGCGCAACGCGCTTTTCGACATTCGTCCAGCTCGCGATCACGATGAGCACGGTGGTAAAAGTGGTCAGCAAAATCAACGGCATGGAAATACCGTCGACCCCGATGTAGTACTCGGAATGAATGGTGGAGATCCACGGCGAGCGTTCGACGAATTGCATAGCCGCGGTGCCAGTCTTGAAAGACGTCCACAGGGGCACGCTCAGCACCAAACTCAACCCGCTGACGATCAAGGACAGCCATTTCGCGACGAGAACTCGATCGCCAAAAAACAGCACGGCGAATCCGCCGACGATGGGCAGCCAGATCAACAGCGACAGAAGGTAACCGCCCGACATCATGTTCGCCATAGAATCCACAGCAGGAAGGAGGCCAGACCTAAGATCATCGCAAACGCGTAGTGGTACAGGTACCCCGACTGCGCGTAGCGCATCACGGATCCCAGCCAGCCGACGGTGCGCGCGCTGCCGTTGACCAGACCCTCGTCGATCACAATCTGATCGCCGAACCGCCACAGACCACCGCCCAGGGCCCGCGCAGCCACCATGATCACATGCTCATTGAACCAATCGAACCCATACTTGTTGACCAATATCGTATGCAGCCATTTGAATCGACGTTCCGCGGAATCGGCGAGATCCGGCCTCTTGAGGAAGAACACCCAGGCGGTGAATACGCCCAACGCGGCGAACCAAACCGGCAGCGCGGTTAATGCCGACCACACAAAGGCGCCGGAGCCGTGAAATTCCTCACCCACACGCCCGAGCACATCGTTTGCCGGCAGCACGTGAATGGCTCCGCCGAAATAGTCGCCGAACAGCACGGGCTTGACCGCGAACCAACCGATCAGCGCCGAGGGAATGGCCAGCAATATCAGCGGCACCGTCACCACCCAGGGACTCTCGTGGAGATGTTCCTGAGTGTGGTGATCCATACGCTCCTTACCCTCAAAGGTCATGAAGAACATACGGAAGGTGTACAGCGCGGTAATGAACACGCCGGTGAGCACGCAGAAGTAGGCGTAACCGGAACCCGTGCGATGCGATTCGTGAACGGCATCGATCAAGGCGTCCTTGGAGAAGAAGCCCGACGACCCCGGAAAGCCGATCAGCGCTAACGATCCCACCAAGCAAGTCCAATAGGTGATCGGCATGTACTTCTTCAAGCCACCCATTTTCCGCATATCCTGCTCATGATGCATGGCCATGATCACCGAGCCTGCCGCCAGGAACAGCAGGGCCTTGAAGAAGGCATGCGTCATGAGATGGAAAATACCGGCGCTGTAGGCCGATACGCCGAGCGCCACCGTCATGTAGCCGAGCTGGGACAGCGTCGAATAGGCAACCACTCGCTTGATATCGTTGTTCACGATGCCAAGCAGCCCCATGAAGAATGCCGTGGTCGATCCGATGATCAACACCGTCGACAGCGCCGTCTCCGACAACTCGAACAGTGGCGACATACGCGCCACCATGAAGATGCCTGCCGTCACCATGGTCGCGGCGTGGATCAACGCCGAGATCGGTGTCGGGCCTTCCATGGAATCGGGCAGCCACACATGCAGCGGCACCTGGGCGGACTTGCCCATTGCGCCGACGAATAAGCAAATGCAGGTAAAGGTAATGGCCGGCCAAACGATGCTGCTGCTGACATGAATCTGCGCCGCCGCAATTTGATCGGCGTGTGCAAACACCGTCGCGTAGTCCATCGACCCTGTGTAGCGCAGCACGGCGGCAATGCCGAGGACGAACCCGAAATCGCCGACGCGATTGACCAAGAAGGCCTTCAAGTTGGCGAAGATGGCTGTCGGCCGTGTGTACCAGAATCCGATCAACAAGTACGACACCACGCCCACGGCTTCCCAGCCAAAGAACAATTGTACGAAATTGTTCGACATCACCAGCATTAGCATGGAAAACGTGAACAAGGAGATGTAGCTGAAGAAACGCTGGTACCCCGCGTCATCGTGCATGTAGCCGATGGTGTAGACATGCACCATCAGCGACACGAAGGTCACCACCACCATCATCAGCGCGGAAAGGCGGTCGATCAAAAACCCGACGTCCATGGTCACGCCGTCGCTGACCAGCCAGGTATAGACCGCGCCATTGAACGGCGCCTGCCCTGCAAACACGATCTGATAGAGCACGTAGCACGACAGGATGCAGGAAATTCCCACCCCCAAAATGGTGATGCTGTGCGCGCCTGCCCTGCCGATGCTCTTGCCGAACAATCCGGCGATGACGGCCGCCACCAGCGGCGCCAACGCGATCGTGAGATAAATCGACTGCATGGTGTGCGTGTCCCTCAGCCTTGCAGAGTGTCGAGATCTTCGACTTCGATGCTGCGGCGTTCGCGGAACACGACGACCAGAATCGCGAGACCGATGGCCGCCTCGGCCGCCGCCACGGTCAGTATGAAAAACACGAAAATCTGGCCGCCGATGTCGCCCAGATAACGCGAGAACGCCACGAAATTGAAATTCACCGCGAGCAGCATGAGCTCAATGCACATCAGCAGCACGATGATGTTGCGGCGGTTCAGGAACACTCCGGCGACCGCAATCGCGAACAGTATCGCGGACAGAGTCAGCACATAGTTAAGCGTAATCATGGTCTTTTCTCGGAGGCCATTTTGACAATTCGCACTCGATCCTTGGCCCGCACCGCGACCTGCTGGGCGATGTTCTGCGGCTTGCCGCCGGTGCGCCGCCGCAGCGTCAGCACGATGGCGGCCACACTCGCCACCAGCAGAATGACCGCAGCGATCTGTGCGGGATAGGCATAGCGAGTGAACAAGGCCGTGCCCAGCTCTCGAGTGTTCGAATAATTGGCGGCCAGCGCCGGCGCCGTTCTCATGCTCATGCCGCCCAAGTGCTTCACCACGATGATGTTGATCATCGCGAACACCACGAAGCCCGCAATCGCCACCGCCAGAGGCCAGTAGCTCGCCAATCCCTTGCGCAGTTCCGCGAGATTGATATCGAGCATCATGACCACGAACAGGAACAACACCATCACGGCGCCGACATAGACCAGCACAAGCACTATCCCCAGGAACTCCGCGTCCAGCAACAGCCAGATGACGGCGCTGTTGAAGAAGCACAGCACCAAGAGCAGTGCCGAGTACACCGGGTTGCGGGCCAGGATGACGCCGAGCGCAGCGGCGATCAGGGTGGCGGCGAATGTGAAAAACAGAATGGTCGGAAACATCAGCGATACCGTGCGTCGGCGGCGCGATCCGCCGCAATCATGGCTTCGTAGCGCTCGCCGATAGCGAGCAACTTGTCCTTGCTCATGATGTTCTCGCCGCGATTCTCCATATGGTACTCATGCAGCCGCGTTTCCACGATGGCGTCGACCGGGCACGCCTCTTCGCAAAAGCCACAGAAAATGCACTTGAACAAATCGATGTCGTAGCGTGTGGTGCGGCGCGTGCCGTCGGCGCTCACGTCCGATTCGATGGTGATGGCCAGCGCCGGGCACACCGCTTCGCAGAGCTTGCAGGCGATGCAGCGCTCCTCGCCGTTGGGATAGCGCCGCAGCGCATGCAGGCCGCGAAAGCGACTGCTCTGTGGAGTCTTCTCTTCGGGATAGTTCACCGTGATCTTGGGCGCAAACAGCCCCTTCCAGGTCACCCATAGACCCTGCAATAGCTCCCAGAGCAGGAAGGTCTTAAGGAAATTGCGGATGCCTTGCATTAGAGATGCCCCTTCCACGGCCCGACATGGAAATAAACCATGAAGCCCTCAACCAATAGCCAAACCAGCGTGACCGGAATCAAGGCCTTCCAGCCCAGGCGCATGATTTGATCGTAGCGATAGCGCGGAAATGTCGCGCGCAACCACAGGAAAGTGAACATGGGGAACAGAGTCTTCAAGCCGAACCAGAAAAACCCGGGCGCGGCGAGCCATGAGTCCTCCGGCAGCCAGCCGTCGAACGGCGACAGCCAGCCGCCAAAGAAGAAGATTACCGTCAGCGCCGAAATCAAAATCATATTGACGTATTCGGCGATGAAAAACAGCGCGAACGCCATGCCCGAATAGTCGACGTGAAAGCCTGCGACGATCTCCGATTCACCCTCGGCGACGTCGAATGGGGCGCGATTAGTCTCGGCGACCCCGGAGATGAAGTACACCACCAGCAGCGGAAACAGCCAGGTCCAATTCCAGCCGAACAGTCCCGCCTGCGCCTGAATGATGTCGCCGATGTTGAGGCTACCGGCCGCCATCAATACGCCCACCATGGCGAAGCCCATGGCAATTTCATAGGCGACAATTTGCGCGGCCGAGCGCATCGCGCCCAAGAAAGCATACTTAGAGTTCGCGGCCCAGCCGGCGAGGATGATGCCGTACACGCCCATGGAGGTGAGCGCCAAAACATAGAGCAGCCCGGCATCGATATTGGCGAAGGCATGTTGCGGAGAAAAGGGAATGACCGCCCAAATGGCGAGCGACGGCACCAAGGCCAGGAAGGGCGCCAAGCGGAACAGGAATCCGTTCGAATCCGCCGGAATAATAATCTCTTTGAACATGAGTTTGACGACATCGGCAAACGGCTGGGCCAAACCCGGAATCAACAGACCGCCGATGCGGTTCGGCCCCTTGCGCGCCTGAATCCAACCGATGACCTTGCGTTCCGCCAAGGTGTAAAACGCCATGGTGAGAATGATGCAAATCATGACCATCAGCGTCTGCACGGCGAGCAGCATCGGCAGCGTCCAATACGGCGTGATGATGCCCGACAGCCAGTCGCGAATGGGGCTCCAGTCCCACATTCAAATCACGGTGCGGGTCATGCGCCCGTCCTTGGTTTTCGACAATGCCTCGGACCCGCGGACCAGCGTGTCGCACTGATACGGCGGAACATCCACCCAGGGAGCCGCCTGCGCCTCTCGCGGCGAAATGACCCCTGCGCCGCCACGCCCATCCGCTTGGACGCCATTGCTGGACGCGTCGATGCGGCTGCCGCAAAGGGCCTTCAACGCCTCGCGTACTTCCTCCGAGCTCACGTAATCGACGCCGTGCAAGTTCAGCAAGTTCGCGAGCACACGCAACACTTTCCAGCCCGGCCGGCTCTCGCCCGGCAATTTCGCGGCCCCTGCCCAGCTCTGCCAGCGTCCCTCGGCGCTGACGAAGGTGCCCGAGGTCTCGGCGAATGCTCCGATGGGCAGCACCACATGCACGGACGAGCGCAGGCTCTCGGGCAGATGCGTGGTGACTGCGACCACCAAATCCGCCGCCCCCAGTGCGCGCGCCTCGACGGCGAAGTCGGACGCTGGGTCAATCCCGCCGAACAGCACGTAGGCCTTCATAGCCGACTCCAGCATGGCGCGCGCCGACAGACCCACGGCGGCAGCCGGTGCACCACCCGGTTCACGGTGCGGCACCGCGCCCGCCAGATATGCCCCCGCTGCGTTGGCGCCTTCGGTAACGCAGCCGGCGCTGGCGGCGCACAGCTGCGCCAGCATCGCGGCCAGGGCTTTGAGCTGCGAATACGCGGGATGTCGCTGCGCCAAGGTCCCGAGGATGACCGCACGGCGCGTGCCGTTCATGAGCGCGCCGACCACCGCCCGATGAGAATCGCTGACCTCGGCGGCAGCGACACCCGCTGGCACCGGCTTATCGACGGCCGCCGCGGCCGCGCGCACCACCGCCGCCAACTCGCCGACCATGTCGGTTTCCGCCAAGGCATAGGCTGCAACGGGAAACATATAGTCGAAGCGGCGCGGATTGAGGAAGGCCACTTTTGCACCCGCGTTCCGCACCGCGGCCTTGCGGATGCGGTGCGCCAGCAAAGGCACTTCATGCCGCAGGTTCGAGCCAATCACCAGCACGCCGTCGAGGCGTTCAATGTCGGCGATCCTCAGTCCTAAGCTTGGGAAGACCGCGTCGTGTTCCTGCGCGCGAAAATCCAGCTGACGCAATCGATGATCGATGTTGGCGCTGCCAAGTCCACGCGCAATTTGCGCCAGCAAGTACAGCTCCTCGACGGTGGCCAGCGGCGACGCCAGAAATCCCGTGGCGCCGCCGCCGTGAGCGGCGGCCACTTTCTGCAAGCCCTCCGCCGCCGCGTTGAGCGCCACTTCCCAGTCCACAGCCTGCAGCTCACCGTCGATGCGCAGCATCGGCTGCGACACCCGATCCGCGGAATACATGCCCTCGAAGCCGAAGCGATCGCGATCGGCAATCCAGGTTTCGTTGATCTCCTCGTTTTCGCGCGGCACCATGCGCATCAACTTGCCGCGCAGCACATGCGCATACAGATTGGTGCCGAAAGCGTCATGCGGCGATACCAGGGCGTGCTGGGTCATCTCCCAGGCGCGGGCGTGGTAACGAAAGGGTTTGTTGTTGAGCGCGCCGACCGGACACAGATCGATGATATTGGCCGATAGCTCGTGATCGACGCTTTGTTCGATGTACGTGCCTACTTCCATGTTTTCGCCGCGGCCAGACGTGCCCATCTGCGGATAACCCTGGATTTCCTGGCCGAAGCGAATGCAGCGCGTGCAATGAATGCAGCGGGTCATGTCGGTCGACACCAGCGGTCCTAGGTTCTTGTCCTTGACCACTCGCTTGCGTTCGCTGAAACGAGCAATATCCCGCCCATACCCCAGGGCCAAATCCTGCAGCTCACACTCCCCGCCCTGATCGCAAATCGGACAATCGAGAGGATGATTGATCAACAGAAATTCCATGGTCGCACGCTGCGCGGCCACGGCCTTCGGCGACTTGGTGAATACCTTCATGCCTTCGGTCACGGGCGTGGCACAGGCCGGCATCGGCTTCGGCGCCTTCTCCACCTCGACCAGGCACATGCGGCAATTGGCGGCGACGGTGAGCTTATCGTGATAGCAAAATCGCGGAATATAAATATTGGCCGGATCGGTGACCTGCATGATCATCTGCCCCTTACGGGCCTTCAGCGGCACACCATTGACTTCGATATTGACCGTGTCGTCGCTCATAATATTTACGCCGCCACGGCCGCCGCGTCGGCCCCATGGCCTTCGACGATTGAGCGGCCCTTGTGCTCAATCATGTATTGAAACTCAGGCCGGAAGTGCTTCAAGAAACTCTGCACCGGCCACGCGGCGGCATCGCCCAGCGCGCAAATGGTGTGGCCTTCGATGCGATTGGCCACATCCAGCAACAGGCCGAGATCCTCGCTCCTGCCCTGGCCCGCGATGATCCGCTTCAGCATGCGGTCGAGCCATCCCGTGCCTTCGCGGCAGGGCGTGCATTGACCACAGGACTCCGACATGTAAAAGCGCGCCAGGCGCTCCAGCGCGCGCACCATGCAAGTGGTTTCATCCATGACGATGACGGCGCCGGTGCCGAACGATGAGCCGGCCTTCTTCAGCGAGTCATAATCCATGTTGGTGGCCCACATCACCTCGGCGGGCACCACCATGCAGGATGACCCCCCCGGAATGACGGCCTTGAGTTTGCGTCCTTTCCAGACGCCGCCGCAAAGGTCCATGAGATCTTTAAAAGGAATCCCCATAGGTAACTCGAAATTACCCGGCTTGGTCACATGGCCCGAAACAGAGAAGATTGCGGTGCCGCCGGAATTGACAGGGCCTAAGCCGGCAAACCATGCCGCGCCCTTACGCATGATGGTGGGCACCGTCGCAAAGCTCTGCGTGTTGTTGATGGTAGTCGGCTTGCCGAACAAGCCGAAATTTGCCGGAAACGGCGGCTTGAAACGCGGCTTTCCCGGTTTGCCTTCGAGGGATTCGAGCAGTGCCGTTTCCTCGCCGCATATATAAGCGCCCGCACCGATGAACATGTGCAGATCGAAATCCACGCCCGAACCGAGAATGTTCTTGCCGAGCAACCCGGCCGCATAGGCTTCGGCCAGCGCGGCTTCAAAGCGCGGGATGGGTTCGCCCAAGAATTCGCCGCGAATATAGTTATAGCCCACCGTGGCCGTCATCGCATAGCCGCCGATGGCCATGCCCTCAATGACCGAATGTGGGTTGTATCGCAGAATATCGCGGTCATGGCAGGTGCCGGGTTCGGATTCGTCCGAATTGCATACGGCGTACTTCTGCACCGGCGAGGAGCGCGGCATGAAGCTCCATTTCACGCCGGTGGGGAATGCCGCACCGCCTCTGCCGCGCAGTCCAGAGTTCTTGACCTCCTCGATGATCTTCTCGCGCGGCGTTTGCTCGCGCAGGATCTTCTCCCACGCCTGATAGCCGCCGAATTGGCGGTAACCTTGCAGAGTCCAGGGACGCTCGTATTGCAGCGCTTCGAACAACACTAGGTTCTGCTCGTAAGCCATCCGCTTAAGCTCCGCTCATGTCAATTCATCCAGAATCTTATCGATGCTTTCGGGATTCAGGTTCTCGTAGAACACATGGTCCACCATCATCATGGGCGCGCCGGTGCACGCGGCCAGGCATTCCTCTTCGCGCTTCAAATAGATGCGTCCATCCGCAGTGCTTTCACCCGTCTTGATTCCCAATTTCTTCTCGACATGATCGACCACTTCCTGGGAGCCGCGCAGCATGCAGGAAATATTGGTGCACACCGACACGTGATGGCGGCCCACGGGCTTAGTCTCGAACATGGAATAAAACGTCGCCACTTCGTACACCAGAATGGGCGCCAGCCCCAGGTAGGCAGCCACCGCATCCATGAGCTCGGTCGTCAAGAATCCATTGTTCTCATGCTGTGCGGCGTGCAGGGCGGAAATCACCGCGGAGCGCTTGCGGTCGGGCGGAAACTTCGCCACCCAACGGTCGATTTCTTCGCGCACATGCGCGGATAATTGCACGCTCATCGATCGATCTCGCCGAACACTATGTCTTGAGTTCCGATGACCGCCACCACGTCCGCCAGCATATGCCCTCGCACCATTTCATCGAGCGACGCGAGATGCGCAAACCCCGGCGCGCGCACCTTCAAGCGATAAGGTTTGTTGGCGCCATCGGACACCAGGTACACCCCGAGCTCGCCTTTTGGCGCCTCGACGGCGGCATACGCCTCGCCTTCGGGCACGCAGTACCCCTCCGTCATAAGCTTAAAATGATGGATCAACGATTCCATGTCGCCTTTCATCTCTTCGCGCCGCGGCGGCCGTACTTTGCGGTCATCGATCATGACGGGACCCGGGTTGACTTTCAGCCACGCGAGGCATTGATCGACGATGCGGGTCGACTGCCGCAATTCCTCGATGCGTACCAGGTAGCGATCGTAGCAATCTCCGTTGACGCCCACGGGAATGTCGAAATCCATGCGCTCGTACACATCGTAGGGCTGCTTCTTGCGCAAGTCCCATTCGATGCCGGAACCGCGCAGCATTGGACCGGAGAATCCCAACTGCATGGCGCGCTCAGGTGTAACGACCCCGATGTTCACCGTACGCTGCTTCCAGATGCGATTATCGGTGAGCAGGGTTTCGTATTCGTCGATGCAGGCTGGAAAGCGCTTGGTGAAGTCGGCGATGAAATCCAACAAACCGCCGGAGCGCCTTTCGTTGAGACGATCCACATCCTTCTTGCTGCGCCACTCGGAATGCTGGTACTTCGGCATGGCGTCCGGCAGATCGCGGTACACCCCGCCCGGCCGGTAGTACGTTGCGTGCATGCGGGTGCCCGATACCGCCTCATAGCAGTCCATCAGATCTTCGCGCTCGCGAAAGCAGTACAGGAACACCGTCATGGCGCCGATGTCCAGGGCATGCGCCCCCAGCCACATTAGATGATTGAGGATTCGCGTGATCTCATCGAACATCACGCGGATGTATTGCGCGCGCAGCGGCGGCTCAATTCCCAGCAGCTTCTCTATGGCCATGACATAGGCGTGCTCATTGCACATCATGGACACGTAGTCCAGCCTATCCATGTAGCCGATTGACTGATTGAAAGGCTTGCTCTCGGCGAGTTTCTCGGTGCCGCGATGCAATAGACCGATATGCGGGTCGGCCTTCTGAATCACTTCGCCGTCCATTTCCAACACCAGACGCAGCACGCCGTGCGCCGCTGGGTGCTGGGGCCCGAAGTTCATCGTGTAATTGCGAATTTCAGGCACTGGTCTTCCCGGCGTTCGGCACGGAAGCATTCGTCAATGCGGGATCATAGCGATTGTCGTGGCGAATCACTTTCGGCACGAGCACACGTGGGTCGATGGTCACCGGTTGGTAGACGACGCGGCCCTTCTCCGGGTCATAGCGGACTTCGACATTGCCCGACAGCGGGAAGTCCTTGCGAAACGGGTGCCCAATGAAGCCGTAATCGGTCAACAGGCGGCGCAGGTCCGGGTGCCCCTTGAACATGATGCCGAACATGTCGAAGGTCTCGCGTTCGAACCAATCGGCGCCGGCCCAAACACCGGTTACCGAATCCACCATGGGTTCGGCATCGTCGGCGCAAAACACGCGCAAGCGAACACGTTGATTGAGCGAGATCGACAATAGGTGGTACACGACGGCGAAGCGTCGCCCGGCGGCGATAGGTGCATCCATGGCCCCGCTCCGCGCAACGCCGCGGCTGAAACCCGACGAGGTGGCGTCTTGAGTTTTCCACTCAGCGCGGCCGTGCTCGAGGTAGTCCACGCCGCACACGTCCATGCACATTTCGAATTTCAGATCGGCGGCATCGCGCAACCGCACCACCGCATCCAGCAAATGCTCAGGTGCCACCTCGTAGGTCAATTCGCGTGCAGAATTCCGCACCAGGCGCAATTGATCCGGCATCGCATGCGCGACAGCGCTCGCAAGAACCTCTAGGCGGGCGGGGACCACCGCCGCCTCGCTTGCATCCACGCTCATCGGATAATCGCCTTGTTACGCTTGATTTTGTTCTGCAGCTGAATGATGCCGTAGAGCAGCGCTTCGGCAGTGGGCGGGCAACCTGGAACGTACACGTCAACGGGCACGATACGATCGCAGCCGCGCACCACGGCGTAGGAGTAATGATAGTAGCCGCCGCCGTTGGCGCAGGAGCCCATGGAAATCACCCAGCGCGGCTCAGCCATTTGGTCGTAAACCTTGCGCAAGGCCGGCGCCATCTTGTTCACCAAGGTTCCGGCCACGATCATCACGTCGGACTGGCGAGGGCTGGGCCGAAACACCACGCCGAAACGATCTAGGTCGTAACGTGCCGCGCCGGCATGCATCATTTCGACGGCGCAACAGGCCAGTCCAAAGGTCATCGGCCACAGCGAGCCGGTACGGGCCCAATTGATCAACTTATCGACGGTGGTCACTTCGAAGCCGCGCACGGTGCTGCTGTCGGCGGACACGGCTTCTAATCCCATTCAAGCGCCCCTTTTTTATAGTCATATACCAGGGCGACGACCAGGACCAACGCGAAAATCAGCATTGCAGCCAAGCCGAAGGCGCCGGTCACCCGCAGCGACACGGCCCACGGGAAAAAGAACGCAATCTCCAAATCGAACACGATGAAGATGATGGCAACCAGGTAGTAGCGGACATCGAAGCGCATCCGCGAATCCTCGAATGCCTCGAAACCACATTCGTAGGGGGAGAGCTTTTCCGCGTCCGGACGGCGAGGACCCAAAATCCAGCCAATGGTGAATAACGCGAGCCCCAGGACGCTGGCTAAACCCATGAAAATCAGTATCGGTAAGTACTGTCGCAGCATCATCAGCGTCCGACCACGTCAATTGACCATAATTGTATCAGGCGCGACCCCTGTTGCATTGCGTAAAGGATTGCAACATAAACATAAAAGTGATGGTGCCGACGGCCGGACTCGAACCGGCACAGGTTGCCCCACTAGCCCCTCAAACTAGCGCGTCTACCAATTTCGCCACGTCGGCTTGTATCACTTTTTCAACGGAGTCGTAGGAACCGCCGGCTGAGTGGCGGCGGCGGCCTGGGCTGCGCGCTCCAATACACTGGTCGGCTCCGCAGTCGGGCGTGCGCCTAAGTACGCCAGCGTCAAACTGGTGGCAAAGAACATCGCTGCAAACACAGCCGTCAGCTTTGAAAACAACGTGCTGGTGCCGCGCGCACCGAACACCGTACCGGACGCGCCGGATCCGAAACCCGCCCCCGCCTCCGCGCCCTTGCCCCGCTGCAGCAGCACGAGTCCAATAATCATCAGCGCAAGCAGTACATGCACACCCAAAATAACTCCACGCAACATAAGAAATCTCTCAATGGCGAACGGCCGCAGCCGCGCAAATCTGCTGAAACTCTTCGGCGCTCAAGGAAGCGCCACCTACCAATCCACCATCCACGTCGGGCATCGAGAACAGTTCAGCGGCATTGCCGGCCTTGACACTGCCGCCGTAGAGTATCCGCAAATGGCGCGCTATCTTAGCATCTTGCAGGTGAATACGATCGCGCAGGAAGGAATGCACCGCCTGCGCCTGCTCCGGCGAGGCCGTGCGCCCCGTGCCAATGGCCCACACTGGCTCATAGGCGAGAATGGCCCGCGCAAAACCGCCCACCCCGTGGGTCGCGATCACGGCGTCGAGCTGCCGAGCGATTACCGCCTCGGTCTGCTTCGCCTCGCGCTCATCCAGGGTTTCCCCGACGCATAGCACCGGAGTGAGGCCGGCTTCCAAAGCCGCCGCAAACTTGCGCGCCACCAAGGCGTCTTCCTCGTGATACCACCGCCGCCGCTCCGAGTGCCCAACGAGACAAAAGCTGCAGCCCACATCCTTGAGCATGTGGGCACTCACCTGACCCGTGAAGGCCCCGCCGGACTCTGCACATACATCCTGCGCGCCCACGGCGATGCGGCCGTCCTCCAGCATGCGGACCGCGTCGCCCAAATAGACATAAGGCGGAAAAACCACGATGTCGATCGGCCATTCGGCCTTAAGACTCATCTCCAATTCGGCGAGCAATGCTTGATTAGCGGCCCGAGAGCCGTGCATCTTCCAATTACCCGCGACCATCTGACGACGCATAGGCGATCCTGTGGGCATTTGCCCTGCGGGAAAGGCGGCGAAGATTAGCCGCGCGGCCGTCTAACTGCAAGCCCTTAGGGGCCGGGGTCTCGTGCCGCCGCGGCGGCGGCCTCGACCACCGTAGCGATCTCGCGCGCACCTTTCTTCACCAGGCCCGCGTCATACCCCTCCACCATGACCCGAATCACGGGCTCAGTGCCCGAGGCTCGAAGCACGATGCGCCCGCGCCCATCGAATCGGCGTTCCACCTCCGTGGCCACTTTCACCACGGTGGGTTCCTGCAGCGGATCGAAGCGCTTGGCAACACGCACATTGAGTAGCACCTGCGGGTACTTGCGCATACCGGCGGCCAGTTCGGCTAATCCGGCGCCAGTTTGCTTCATGACGCGAAGTACCTGCAGGGCGCTGATCAAGCCATCGCCGGTGGTAGTTTTGTCTAGACAGAGAATATGTCCGGAAGTCTCCCCTCCCAGGGTTCCTCCCACCGCATTGAGCATGGCGAGCACATGGCGGTCGCCGACTTGCGCACGGCGAAAGTCGATGCCTAATTCGCCCAAGGCATGTTCCAACCCAAGGTTGCTCATCACGGTGCCTACGACCGGCCCTTTGAGCTCTCCCCGATCGCGCCCAGCCTTCGCCAGGATGTACAGCAATTGGTCGCCATCCACGCAGCGCCCCAGCTCATCCACCATCACAACCCGGTCCCCGTCCCCGTCGAGCGCCATCCCGAGCTGAGCACGCACCCCGGGAACGGTAAGCTGCAGAAGTTCCGGTGCGGTCGATCCGCAACCGTCGTTGATGTTACGGCCATTCGGCGAGCAGCCGATGGGCACGATTTCTGCCCCCAGATCGGCGAGCACTCGCGGCGCCACCTTGTAGCCCGCGCCGTTGGCGCAATCGATGACTATCTTGAAACCCTGTAAATTCATGCCCGCAGGAATGGTTGAGGCGCAAAACTGCTGGTACTGCGTTCGACTACGGTCGATACGTATGGCCTTGCCCAGATGCTGCGATTCTTGCGTCACCACGGGGAGATCCAGCAGACATTCGATCTCTTTTTCCGTCTCATCCGACAGCTTGCTGCCGGTGGCGTCGAAGAATTTGATGCCGTTGTCCTGGTAGGAATTGTGCGAGGCGCTGATGACGACGCCGAAACTGCATTCCAGACGTTGCGTCATATACGCGATACCTGGCGTCGGCAGCGGGCCGATCAACATGACGTCGACCCCCGCCGCGACGAATCCCGCCTCCAATGCAGATTCGAACATATACCCGGACACGCGTGTGTCCTTGCCAATGAGGACCCGCCCGCCGCCGGGAGCCAGCACCCGCGCGGCGGCGCTGGCCAGTCGCAAAGCAAAATCCACGGTCATCGGCGCCTGGCCGACCCGGCCGCGCACGCCATCGGTGCCGAAATATCTGTTCAACTGTCAATTCCTTGCAGGACGGCACTCACCATGCCGATTGCGTCCGCGACGGGGGCGACATCGTGGGTGCGAATGATTCGCGCTCCCTGGGCCACGGCCAGCGCCGCCAACCCCAAACCGCCATACAACCGCTCATCGACAGCTCTCCCCAATATTCGCCCGATGAAACTCTTCCGTGATACGCCGACCAGCAGCGGTGCACCAATGCCTGCGAAGCGCGAGAGCTCCTTCAGCAGCGTCAAGTTATGCTGCAGCCCCTTGCCGAAACCAAGCCCCGGATCGAGAACGATGGCCTCCCGCGCGATGCCGGCTTCGAGGCAGGCATTGCGTTCGCGCGCCAGAAACGCGCACACCTCCGCCGCCACGTCATCGTAATGCGGATGCTGCTGCATCGTACGCGGCTCCCCCTGCATGTGCATTAAGCACACGCCGACTTCAGTCACCGCGGCCCACGAACGCGCTCCCGGCGCACGCAGGGCATACACATCGTTAACTATGCAGGCCCCCGCCGCTACCGCCGCGGCCATCACCCGAGGCTTGCTGGTATCGATGGAAATCGCGATATTCGACGCGGCGGCGATACCTTCGATGACCGACACGACGCGCGCGATCTCAACGTCCTCGTCCACCGTAGCCGCACCCGGCCGCGTGGATTCCCCACCCACATCGATAATAATTGCGCCCTCTTCCACCATCCGCGCGGCCCGCTCGAGCGCCGCGTCGACGCTCGCATAGCGGTTGCCGTCGGAGAAGGAATCCGGCGTCACGTTCAATATTCCCATGACAACGGGCCGCGTCAGATCAATCGTTCTATGTCGACAACGCCATTGCATAGAATTGGGATGAACCCACGGCTGGTTGTGATTATTCGCGATCTGCGGAATTCAGAAGGCCGGAGTCGAATTGACTTGTATCCATCAGCGACCTGGAACCAGGAAAGAGGTAGATACACCCCGGGGCGTACTTACCCCTCTGTCGGGCGCTGGCAGCGACGAACAAACGCTTCGCTGTGCTAAGTGAGTGCTATTCGTCTTAGTGTTGACCCGCCGGGTTTACCAAAGGCGCTGCAGGCTTCTCAGCCGAAGGCCCCCGGGGAGTCGGCGTGGGCGTATCGTCCCAATCGCGCGGCGGCCGCGGCACTCGCCCTTCCATTATGTCTTTGATCTGTTCTTCGTCGATCGTCTCGTACTTGATCAAGGCCTCCGACATGGTCTGCAATTTATCCATGTTGGATTGCAGGATCTTGTAGGCCCGCTGATAGTTGCTGTCGATCACCCGGCGCACTTCCTCATCGATTACGTGCGCGGTCACATCCGACACCTGCTTGTGCTGGGTGACGCTGCGGCCGAGAAATACTTCGCCCGACTCCTCGCTGTAGGTCTGCGGGCCCAGGCGGTCTGACAAGCCCCAGCGCGTCACCATGTTGCGCGCCAGTTCCGTGGCGCGTTCGATGTCGTTGGACGCTCCCGTGGTTACCGCATCGGCACCGAATACCAATTCCTCGGCGACCCGGCCGCCGAAAAGGGTGGCAATTCGACTTTCGAGCTGCCGCTTGCTGGTGCTGTAGCGATCGTTCTCGGGCAGGAACATGGTGACGCCCAATGCTCTGCCTCGCGGGATGATGGTCACCTTGTACACAGGGTCGTGCTCGGGCACGCTCAAGCCCACGATGGCGTGTCCCGATTCGTGATAGGCGGTGTTGCGCTTCTCTTCCTCGGTCATGACCATGGAACGCCTCTCAGCGCCCATCATGATCTTGTCCTTGGCGCGCTCGAACTCTTCCATCGTCACCGAACGCTTGTTGCCTCGCGCCGCGAACAGGGCGGCCTCGTTCACCAGATTCGCGAGATCGGCGCCGGAGAATCCCGGCGTGCCGCGAGCGATGACCGATGGCTTGACGTTGTCGCCGAGCGGCACCTTGCGCATGTGCACCTTCAGTATCTGTTCGCGGCCGCGGACGTCGGGCAAGGGCACGACCACTTGGCGGTCGAATCGACCCGGGCGCAGCAACGCCGGATCCAGCACATCGGGACGGTTGGTGGCGGCGATGACAATGATGCCCTCGTTGCCTTCGAAGCCGTCCATCTCGACCAGCAGCTGGTTCAACGTCTGCTCGCGCTCATCATGTCCGCCGCCGAGGCCGGCGCCACGATGTCGGCCAACCGCGTCGATTTCATCGATAAAGATGATGCAAGGGGCATGTTTCTTGGCCTGCTCGAACATGTCGCGCACGCGCGAAGCGCCCACGCCGACGAACATTTCCACGAAATCCGACCCGGAAATCGTAAAAAACGGCACCTTGGCTTCGCCGGCGATGGCTCGCGCCAACAGCGTTTTGCCGGTTCCGGGGGAACCGACCATGAGCACGCCCTTCGGGATCTTGCCGCCAAGTTTCTGGAACTTGCCGGGATCTTTCAGGAAGTCGACGATTTCCACTACTTCTTGTTTGGCTTCCTCGACGCCTGCGACATCGGCGAAGGTAATGTTAACCTGATCTTCGCCCAGGAGGCGAGCGCGGCTCTTGCCGAAGGACATCGCGCCCCGCCCACCGGAAGCGCCCTGCATCTGGCGCATGAAGTAGGCCCAGAAGCCAATGAGGATCAATATCGGGAAAGCGGATATGAGCAACTGCAAGAACACCGACTGCTGCTTCGGCGGCTCGCCGCGGAATTTCACGCCCTGGGACTGCATCAGGCCGATCAATGCCGTATTACTGGTCTCGGGGTTGAAGGTAACGAAGGACTCACCGGATGATTTTCGTTTGCCTTCGATGATCTCGCCTTTGAGCGTGACCGAATCGACATTGTTGCTCTTCACTTCGGCGAGGAACTGCGAATAGTCGATTGTTGCAGGCTGGCCGGTGCGCATGCCGAATTGGCTGAAAATAGCGAGTAGAATGACCGCCAATGCGACCCAGAGCAGAATTTGTTTCGTCAAATCGTTCAAGTTTCACCTACAGCCACATACAGTGACAAAAAAACCGGGTGGTCGTTCCCACGGGGCACCCTTTAGGGGCCTCCCGAACTTACACCATCCCAAACTGCCGCGCCAACAGATAGATCTCAGGGCTGCGAGTTCGTGACGCCTTCGGCTTTTTGGTCACCACCCGGCTATAGCGGCTGCGCGCATCCTTGATGATCTGATCGAATCCGGCGCCTTGAAACAATTTCAAAAGCAAATCGCCTCCCGGGGCCAGTACGCGATCCGCGAACTCCAGCGCCAACTCCGCTAAATACATGGAACGGGGTTGATCGATGGCATCTATGCCAGCCATGTTGGGTGCCATATCGGACAAAACAAGGTCGACTTTGTCGGCGCCGACGCACTGCAGGACCTGCTCCAATACGCCGGCCTCGCGGAAGTCGCCCTGCACGAAATCGACGCCGGGTATGGCATCCATCGCCAAGATATCCGTGGCCACAATGCGGCTCGAGCCACCGATGATGCGCGCGGCATACTGGCTCCAGCCGCCGGGCGCCGCGCCCAAATCGACGCATCGTATTCCCGGGCGCAGCAGCCGCTCGGCCTCCTGAATCTGCGCCAGCTTGAATACGGCGCGCGAGCGCCAGCCCTCTTTCTGGGCACGCTTGACGAATTCGTCGTTGGCATGTTCGGCGAGCCAACGAGCGCTGCTTTTTGAACGTTTCGGCATTGGGGTTACGACTATAATCGCGCAATGGCACTCTCTGAGAAACAAAAGAAACATTTGCGCCGTCTAGCGCATCCCATGAACCCCATTGTCATGCTCGGCAACGCCGGGCTGACGGACGCCGTCGTTGCAGAACTGGATCGCGCCCTGACCGATCACGAACTGGTCAAAGTAACGGCCCGGGTCGGAGCGCGCGACGCTCGCAACGAGGCGCTGGCAACGCTGGCGAGCCGCACCGCCAGCGAACTCGTGCAGCGAATCGGCCATGTAGGCGTCTTCTACCGTCGCCGCAAGGATCTGCCGAAAATCCTAATTCCGGACTAAGGCGGCGGCAGCGGTCGACTATCGGTTGTCCTACCGCACGCAAATACCGACCCCGTGGTCGACCCAAGCTACCCAAGCCAATCGCCGCAGTGTAACGATCCGCGGTCAAGCCCGACCCGCAGCAGGGACTGAGGGGCGTCTCGCCCTACCGAAAATCCCCTCTCCAAATCACGCAAAGGGAGGCGATGCACGCCACGCCGTACAGCAATGCCGATATCCCATGCCAGGCACCGAAACCCAGGCCCCAGACTTCGCCGCGCGCGTGCGCCAGATCCATCACCCGTCGCAGCCCCCACTCGTTGCAGGCCAGCAGCAGCGCCGCCACATAGCCCCCGACGAATTTCGTTCTGCCGGGCAACAGCAACGCCATCACGCCGACGGCCAACCCGACGTATGTTTCGGCGCTAAATAGTTTTCCGACCAGCACGCCCGCCAAATGGCGATCGCCTTGCGCGTGGAACAAGGTGTAGGCAACCCACGCCAGCGACCATAGGCTGCCAGCCCACAGCACCAGCAAGACGCGGAAGAAATTACGGATCACGATACGAGCCGCCCGGACGACCTCCACATACTAGGCTCACACATACTTCACGGACACGATTTCATAGCTTCGCGTGCCGCCCGGTGTGGTCACGTCCACCGCGTCCCCTTCGATTTTGCCAATGAGAGCGCGGGCGATGGGCGAAGACACCGACAGCAGGCCCTGCTTGATATTCGCCTCATCGTCGCCGACCAGCTGATACACCACCTTGTTGCCGCCGTCCTGGTCGACCAGCTCTATGGTCGATCCGAACACCACCCGGCCGCTGGCGCTCAACTTGGTGACATCGATGACCTCGGAGTTCGACAGGCGATTTTCGATGTCGTTGATGCGGCCTTCGATGAAGCTTTGCTGTTCGCGTGCCGCGTGGTATTCGGCGTTCTCGCTCAAATCGCCGTGCGCACGCGCTTCCGCGATGGCCTTGATGACATTCGGCCGTGCTTCGCTCTTGAGCTGTTTCAATTCCAGTCGCAGCCGCTCGGCGCCGCGCAAAGTCATGGGGGTGCGCTTCACGTCGGCAACACCCTGTGCAGAGTCATGGGAGATCGCTTCACGCCAACATTTCCTTATGCAAGTCCTGCAGTCGATTCACTTCAATGTCGCCCAGGTGATCGAGCGCGTCGCAAGTCGCGCGCGCCGCGGCCACCGTCGTGTAATAGGTTACCTTTCGGGCCACCGCTTCGCGCCGAATCGAGCGGGACTCGCGCACGGCCTGCTTGCCTTCGGTGGTATTGACGATCAAGGCCACTTCGTCGTTTTTTATCATATCGACGACGTGTGGGCGACCCTCGCGCACCTTGTTCACCCGCCGGCAGGCGACGCCGGCTCCTTCCAGCATCAAGGCCGTGCCGCCGGTGGCGGCAATCTCAAAGCCGCGCGCAATCAACATCTGCGCCAGTACCACCGCGCCGGGCTTGTCGCGATCGCGCACGCTGATGAAGCATAGACCATGCGTGGGCAGTATCACCCCGGAGGCTGCCTGCGCCTTAGCGTACGCCTCCCCGAAGGTATGTCCAGTGCCCATCACTTCGCCGGTGGACTTCATTTCCGGCCCCAGGATGGGGTCGGCCTCGGGAAACTTGTTGAACGGAAACACGGCCTCTTTGACCGAGAAATACGGCGGAATGCGTTCCGTGGTGCATCCCTGAGTAGCCAGCGTCTTACCCGTCATGACTCGCGCCGCGACTTTGGCCAGTGGAATGCCGGTCGCCTTGGAAACGAAGGGCACGGTTCGCGAGGCTCGCGGGTTGACCTCGAGGATGTAGATGACGCCGCTTTGTATGGCGAATTGAATGTTCATGAGGCCTACGACATTGAGTGCCTTGGCGAGCTTGCGCGTCTGTGCTCGCAGTTCGTCTTGGATTTCCTGCGACAAGCCATTCGGCGGCAGTGAGCAGCTAGAGTCGCCCGAATGCACGCCGGCCTGTTCGATATGTTCCATAATGCCGCCGATCAGGACGTCCTCGCCGTCGCACACCGCGTCGACGTCCACCTCGACGGCGAGATCCAGAAAGCGATCCAACAACACCGGGCTGTCGTTCGACACCTTCACGGCGTCTATCATGTACTGGCGAAGATCATCTTCGTTGAACACCACTTCCATGCCCCGGCCGCCCAAGACATAGCTCGGCCTCACCACCAGCGGGAACCCGACTTCCCGCGCCAGCAGCACGGCAGACTCTTCGGTGCGCGCCGAGGCATTGGCCGGCTGCTTGAGCTTTAACGCGGTCACTAATTTTTGGAAGCGCTCGCGATCCTCTGCTACATCGATGCTGTCGGGCGTTGTGCCGATAATGGGCGCACCCGCCGCGGCGAGCGCCCGCGACAATTTCAAAGGCGTCTGGCCGCCGTACTGCACGATCACGCCTTCGGGCTTTTCCTTTTCGATGATCTCCATGACGTCTTCGAAGGTCAATGGTTCGAAGTACAGGCGATCCGAGGTGTCGTAATCCGTCGAGACAGTCTCGGGATTGCAGTTCACCATGAGGGTTTCAAAGCCGTCCTCGCGCAGCGCCATGGCGGCATGCACACAGCAGTAGTCGAACTCTATGCCCTGCCCGATGCGATTGGGTCCACCGCCTAGAATCATGATCTTGCGGCGGCTGCTGGGATTCGCTTCGCACTCCTCTTCGTAACTCGAATACAGGTAGGCCGTGGAGGTCGCAAACTCCGCGGCGCAGGTGTCGACGCGTTTGTACACGGGGTGCAGTCCCAGCTTGCGGCGCCGGCTGCGAATCGCCGCCTCATCGCGCCCGACTAGTTTGGCGAGGCGCGAATCGGAGAAGCCCTTGCGCTTCAACGCCCGCAAGCGCGGCAACTCCAGGCTGTCGATGCCGTCCTTGACCAACAGCGCTTCCTCGCGCACCAAATCCTCGATCTGCGCCAGGAACCAGGGATCGATCTTGGTGGGGTCGAAGACCTGCTGCAATGTCCACCCGGCACGAAACGCGTCGGCCACGTACAGTATCCGGTCCGGTCCTGGCCAGCGCAGCTCGTAGGAGAGCTTCTCGGCCGCCTCATCGGTCAACGGCAGGGTCAACTGCTCGTTGAAGCCGTCGAAACCGGTCTCCAAGCTGCGCAGCGCCTTCTGCATGGATTCTTGAAAGGTTCGGCCGATGGCCATGGCCTCGCCCACCGATTTCATCTGTGTAGTCAGGCGTGAGTTCGCGCCCGGGAATTTCTCGAACGTGAAGCGTGGGATCTTGGTGACGACGTAGTCGATGGTGGGTTCGAACGAGGCCGGGGTCGTACCCCCGGTGATGTCGTTCCTTAATTCATCCAGCGTGTAGCCCACCGCCAGCTTGGCGGCGATCTTCGCGATCGGAAACCCTGTCGCCTTGGATGCCAGCGCCGAGGAGCGCGACACCCGCGGATTCATCTCGATGACCAATACCCGGCCGTCGTCGGGATTGATCGCGAACTGCACGTTGGAGCCGCCAGTGTCCACGCCGATCTTGCGTAGCACCGCGATCGAGGCGTCGCGCAGGCGTTGGTACTCTCGGTCCGTCAGGGTCTGCGCGGGCGCCACGGTGATGGAATCGCCGGTATGCACCCCCATGGGATCGAGGTTCTCTATCGAACAAACAATGATGCAATTGTCTATCCGGTCGCGCACGACTTCCATTTCGTATTCTTTCCAGCCGAGCACCGATTCCTCGAGCAACACCTCATTGGTGGGTGAAGCATCGAGCCCGCGCGCCACAATGCCTTCGAATTCCTCACGGTTGTAGGCAATTCCCCCGCCGCTGCCGCCCAGGGTGAAGGAAGGCCGTATGACAGTCGGAAAGCCGATCTCCGATTGCACCGCCAGAGCCTCTTCCATGCTATGCGCGATTCGCGCGCGCGCCGTCTCCAGACCAATGTCGGCCATGGCTTTGCGGAATAACTCGCGATCCTCCGCCATGTCGATGGCGCGCTGTGATGCGCCTATCATCTCGACGTTGAACTTCTCCAGCACTCCTTCGCGCACTAGATCCAGCGCGGTATTCAACGCCGTCTGCCCGCCCATGGTGGGCAGCAGGGCGCTGGGGCGCTCCTTTTCGATGATGCGGGCAATGGTGCGCCAGTTGATCGGCTCTATATAGGTCGAATCCGCGGTCTCCGGATCGGTCATGATGGTGGCTGGATTGGAGTTCACCAGGACCACACGATAACCCTCTTCTTTCAAGGCCTTACACGCTTGAGCTCCGGAATAGTCGAACTCGCAAGCCTGACCGATTATGATAGGTCCCGCGCCGATGATGAGAATACTTTCAAGATCGCTTCGCTTGGGCACTTAACTCTCGGCCGTTTTTTGTTTGACGGGATTGCGGCCCCGCGAATTGGCTTGCATGCGCTTCACCATCAAGTACATGAAGTGCTCGAACAGCAGCCGTAGATCATGCGGACCCGGGCTGGCCTCGGGGTGCCCTTGAAAGCCGAACGCCGGCCGATCGGTGCGCGCCACGCCTTGCAGGGAACCGTCGAACAACGAGCGATGGGTCGCGCGCAGCGTGGCAGGCAAGGTCGCCTCGTCCACCGCGAAACCATGATTCTGGCTCGAGATCAGCACTCGGCCGGAGTCGATTTCCGTAACTGGATGATTGGCCCCGTGATGCCCGAACTTCATCTTTAGGGTCTTTGCGCCGCTGGCCAACCCCAGCAATTGATGGCCTAGGCAAATGCCGAACACCGGCACATCGGTTTCTAGGAAACGTGAAATCGCCTTGATGGCATAGTCGCAGGGCTCCGGATCCCCGGGCCCATTACTTAAGAAAATACCATCAGGATTCATTGCAAGTGCCTGATCTGCCGGAGTTTGTGCCGGCACTATCGTCATGCGGCAACCATGATCAGCGAGGATCCGCAGAATGTCGCGCTTCATGCCGAAGTCATAGGCGACCACATGTAGACGGCTCTGCGGTCGCGGCGGCTTGCTGGAAGCCTTCCAAATCAACCCATCATTCCATTGGTAAACCTTCTTGGTCGACACCACCTTGGCGAGGTCCATGCCCTTCAGACCGGGAAATTTCTTGGCGGCACGCACCGCCGCAGTCTCGTCGATCTTATCTCCAGTCATGATGCATCCTGACTGCGCGCCCTTGTCACGCAACAGCCGGGTCAGCTTGCGGGTATCGATATCCGCTATCGCCACCACCTTACAGCGGAGCAGGAAGCTTTGCAGCGACTCGGTGGCGCGCCAATTCGAGTGCAGAAAGGGCAAATCACGTATAACCAAGCCGGCGGCGTAAACCGCTCCCGACTCCAGATCCTCCGGCGAGGTGCCCGTATTGCCGACATGGGGATATGTGAAAGTGACAATCTGCCGGCAGTACGAGGGGTCCGTCAGGATTTCCTGGTACCCGGTCATCGCCGTATTGAAAACTACTTCACCAGTCGTGTTGCCTTTTGCGCCTACTGAGACGCCACGGAACACGGTGCCATCTTCGAGAGCTAGCACTGCAGGTGTCGACACTCCGGTTCCTCGCTTTGCGCTACGGCGCTGTGACGCAGATGCGCAAAGCGGGAGGCGCTCTTAAAGAACGTCCTCCCGCTTCATGGGTTAAAATTCGCTGCCAGTTTCCGGGCGCGAATATTAACGATGCCTGCGTTGACTGTCTATGCTTCTTCTCAAAGTCCGAGAACGTTCTGCATGCCATACAGGCCCGCAGGCCGTCCGACCAGCCATTCGGCCGCACGTAGGGCGCCCCGTGCGAAGGTGATACGGTCGGTGGCGCGGTGAGTGATCTCGACGCGCTCGCCTGCCGCAGCGAAGGTCACGGTATGCTCACCCACGATGTCCCCGGCGCGAAGCACCGAGAAGCCTATGCTGCCGGGCTTCCTCGGCCCACTGAGGCCCGTCCGGTCGTAGATGGCGACTTCCTGCAGCGCTACGCCACGGGCCTGGGCGACCGCCTCTCCCAGGGCTAGTGCGGTGCCTGACGGAGCATCGCGTTTCATGCGGTGGTGGGCCTCGGAGATTTCCACGTCGTAGGAAGGCCCCAGCCCAGCAGCAGCCAGCGACACCAATTTGGCTACCGCGCTGACGCCGACGCTGGTGTTGGGGGCGATGAGCACCGGAATATCCCGGGCCACCTGCTGCAGAACATCGCGACTCGCAGCGTCGAATCCGGTCGCGCCGATCAGGATAGGCACGCCGGCGGCGGCGCAGACACGAGCATGCGCCGTAACGCAGGTGCCCAGGCTGAAATCGACGGCCACGGAGGCACCCTGAAGCCCCAGGCCCGAATCCGCCGTGATCAGCACTCCGGTGGGCGGGCCCTCGCCGGCCGCATCCCGTCCCAGCCGCCCGCTGGCCGCCGAGGCGATGGCGCCGCTCAACCGGAACGCCGGTGTGTCATGCAAGGCATGCAGCAACGACTGTCCCATGCGCCCCGTGATACCGAAGATTGCCAGGGCGTGCATAGAATCAGTCGATTGCGCCGGTAAAGAATTTCTTGACGCCGTCGAAGAAGGTCTGTTCGCGCGGCTTATGGCTGCCCTGCTGCAACGAAGCCTCGAATTGCCTCAGCAGCTCTTTTTGCTCTGCATCCAAGCTTACCGGAGTCTCTATCACTACGCGGCAGAACAAATCCCCGGCAGCACCGCCGCGCACCGGGCGCACGCCTTTTTCGCGCACACGAAACACGCGCCCGGACTGAGTCTCGGTCGGTATCTTCAGGATCACCTCGCCGTTCAAGGTCGGCACCTCCACTGAACCGCCGAGAGCGGCGGTGGTGAAGCTGATCGGAACCTCACATGACAAATGACTGCCTTCGCGCTCGAAGATGGCGTGCTCGCGAACCCGCACCTCGACGTACAAGTCCCCGGCAGGCCCGCCGTTGCGGCCCGCCTCTCCCTCGCCGTTTAGGCGAATGCGATCGCCGGTATCGACCCCCGCGGGTACGGTAACGGGCAGGGTCTTTTCCTGGCGCACACGGCCCTGACCGAAGCAGGTATCGCAGGGATTGCTAATGATCTTGCCGCGGCCCTTGCAGCGCGGACAGGGCTGCTGAATGGTGAAAATCGACTGCTGCACTCGGACCTGGCCCTGACCGTGGCAGGTATCGCAGGTCTTGGGGCTGGATCCCTTGGCGGCTCCTGAACCCTTGCAGGTCGTGCATTCGGCCAGCGAGGGAATCTGAATCTTGGTCTCGGTACCGAACACCGCCTGCTCGAGATCCAGCTCCAGCTCGTAGCGCAAATCGGCGCCGCGAAATACCTGGGACCGTCCGCGCTGGCCACCGGAGAAGATATCGCCGAACATCTCGCCGAAGATGTCGCCGAATGCCTCACCCGCGCTGAAGCCCCCGCCCCGGCCCCCTTCCAGGCCGGCATGCCCGAACTGGTCGTAGACCGCGCGCTTTTGCGCGTCGCACAGCACCTCGTAAGCCTCTTTGGCTTCTTTGAATTTATGTTCCGATTCGGGATCGTCCGGATTTCGATCCGGATGGTACTTCATGGCGAGGCGGCGATACGCCTTCTTGATATCCGCTTCGGTCGCGCTTCTGGGCAGATCGAGGAGCTTGTAATAATCCTGCTTCGCCATTGCTCACCTTATGGGAACGGCCCATAAAAGCGAACCGCCGGCAACACCTGCCGGCGGTTCAGTTCAACACAATCCCGAGCGACCGCGCTCTTAAGCCTTCTTGCGGTCGCTTTCCTTAACTTCCTCGAACTCAGCATCCAGCACGTCATCTTTGGGCTTTTCGGTGTGCCCGGCCGGCCCTGTACCTTCGCTACCGGCGCCGGCGCTTGCCGCCGACTGCTCGTACATTTTCTGCAGCAGCGCGGCAGATGCCTGCTCGAGCGCCTGGGTCTTGCTCTCGATCGCCTCGCGATCATCACCGCTCATCGCCGCCTTGACCGCCGCAACCGCCTCACTGGCCGCTTTCTTCTCGTCGTCGGAAGCCTTGTCGCCGACATCCTTGAGCGCCTTCTCCACCGTATGAACGGTGGCATCGGCCTTGTTGCGGGCACCGACCAGCTCGCGGAACTTCTTGTCCTCCTCGGCATGGGCCTCGGCGTCTCCGACCATGCGCTTGATCTCCGCCTCCGACAGACCGCTGGAGGCCTTGATGACGATGCGCTGTTCCTTACCGGTCTTCACGTCCTTCGCCGACACATTCAAAATGCCGTTGGCGTCGATGTCGAATGCCACTTCGATCTGCGGCATGCCGCGTGGGGCCGGCGGAATATCGGTGAGATCGAAGCGGCCCAAGGACTTATTGTCGCTCGAACGCTCGCGCTCGCCCTGCAACACATGGATGGTCACGCCGGTCTGATTGTCATCCGCCGTAGAGAACGTCTGCGACGCCTTGGTCGGGATGGTAGTGTTCTTCTCGATCACCTTGGTCATGACGCCGCCCAGGGTCTCGATCCCCAAGGACAGAGGCGTCACGTCGAGCAACAGCACGTCCTTGACGTCGCCGGACAGCACGCCGCCCTGTATCGCGGCGCCTACCGCCACGGCCTCATCGGGATTCACGTCCTTGCGCGGCTCCTTGCCGAACAAGTCCTTCACCGCCTGCTGCACCAGGGGCATGCGCGTTTGGCCGCCGACGAGAATGACCTCGCTCACGTCCTTCATGGAGAGGCCTGCGTCCTTCAACGCGGTACGGCAAGGCTCCATGGTTTTCTGCACCAGGTCCTCGACCAGGGACTCGAGCTTGGCGCGGGTCAGCTTCATGTTTAGGTGCTTCGGTCCCGCCGCATCCGCCGTGATGTAGGGCAGATTGATTTCCGTCTGCTGGCTGGAGGAAAGCTCGATCTTGGCCTTCTCCGCCGCCTCTTTCAGGCGCTGCATGGCGAGAGGGTCCTTGCGCACGTCGATGCCGCTTTCCTTCTTGAATTCGTCGGCGAGATAGTTGACGACGCGCAAGTCGAAGTCCTCGCCGCCGAGGAAGGTATCGCCGTTGGTCGACAACACTTCAAACTGGCGCTCGCCGTCCACTTCTGCAATTTCGATCACGGAGACGTCGAAGGTACCGCCGCCCAAGTCATACACCGCGATTTTGCGATCGCCGCCGTCCTTGTCCAGGCCGTAAGCCAGTGCCGCCGCCGTGGGTTCATTGATGATGCGCTTGACGTTCAAGCCCGCGATGCGTCCCGCATCCTTGGTCGCCTGACGCTGTGAGTCGTTGAAGTACGCCGGAACCGTGATGACGGCTTCGGTGACGGGCTCGCCCAGATAGTCTTCGGCGGTTTTTTTCATTTTCATGAGGACGCGCGCCGAAACCTCGGGAGGCGCCATTTTCTTGCCCTGGGCTTCCACCCAGGCATCGCCGTTGTCGGCTTTCATGATCTTGTAGGACACCATGCTCATGTCCTTCTTCACCACGTCGTCGGTGAATTTACGGCCGATGAGACGCTTGACCGCGGCGACTGTGTTAGCGGGGTTGGTGACGGCCTGACGCTTGGCGGACTGCCCTACCAGCACTTCGCCATCCTTCGTGAAGGCAACGATTGACGGCGTGGTGCGGTCGCCCTCGCTGTTCTCGATGACCTTGGGCTTGCCGCCCTCCATGATCGCGACGCAAGAGTTGGTCGTGCCGAGATCGATGCCTATCATTTTACCCATAGTGAAAACCCTCTAAAAATTCCTAACCGATGACCGCTTAAGTGGGGGAGACCCCGGCATTTTTCAATTGCCCTCGCCACCGGGCGCCTTGCTGACGATGACCCTTGCGGCGCGCAGCAGGCGGCCGTTCAGGGAATAGCCTTTTTGAATCACCGACAGTACCGTATTCGACGGGTAGTCCGGACTTTCCTGCACGGCCATGGCCTCATGCCACTCCGGATCGAAAGGCTGGTCCGCCGGGTCGATGATCTTGATACCCGCCTTCTCGAAGGCTCGATGCAGCTGCCGCAAGGTGGCCTGCGCGCCTTCCAGCAATACAGGGCCGGGATTCGACGAACCGGCACTGATTCCCGCCTCCAAGGCGTCACCGACGGTGACAAGTTCCTGCGCAAAGCGTTCGACGGCAAATTTTCGAGCGTTTTCAATCTCGCGTTCGCTGCGCTTGCGGAAATTGTCCAGTTCCGCCACGGCCCGTAGATAGCTGTTGCGGTTCTCGGTGGCCCTGGCCTCGGCCGCGGCCAATGCGTCCGCGCCGCCCGCCGGACCTATATCCTCAGGTATCGCGCCCTCGGCATGATTGGTTTCGTTCACTCGTGCAAAGCCCTCAAAGGAATGGCGGCATGGGTGCCGCTGGTTGCCCTTATTGGGGGCTATTTGCGTGCGTTCAAGGCCGAACCCAGCAGTTTTGCCGTTACATCCACGATTGGAATCACCCGTTCGTAGGCCATGCGAGTCGGGCCGATGATGCCTAGTACCCCCACCACCTGGTTGTCCAGCATGTAGGGCGCCGTCACCACGCTGATATCGTCCAAGATCCGATAGCCCGATTCCTGGCCGATGAATATTTGGATGCCGTCGGCCCGCAGACAGCTATCGAGCAGGCGCAAGATATCGTGCTTCTCATTGAACGCTTCGAACAGGCGCCGCAGCCGATCGACATTGGACAGCTCCGCGAATCCCATCAAATTGGTTTCGCCGGCGATGACATATTCCACTCGCCCATCAGGTTCGGTGTTGAAGACTTTCTGCGCCATTTGGATGGCGTCCTGCATGAGCTGGTTCATGTGCTGCCGGGTCTCCTGCAGCTGCCCGACCAGCTGGGCCCGGACATCCGGCAGCGAGCGCCCGGCGAACGCCTCATTCAGATAGTTGGCGGCGCGCCGCAACTCCTCGGTGGAGTAGTAGCGATCGAGCTGCACCACTCGATTCTGCACCTCACGATTGTTCATCACCATGATGGCAAGCGCGCGATTCTCCGACAGAGCAATGAATTCGATTTGCGAAAGCGCGACGTAGTTGGGGTTGGGCAGGGTCACGAGGCCCGCCATATGGCTGACGCTCGACAGCATCTGCGATACGCTCTGCACCAGCGAGCGACCGTTGGCGGCATCTGACTTTAAACGGCGTTCGATCTCCACGATCTCCTCGTGGTGCAGCGGCTTAAGCTTGAGAAGTGTGTCGACGAAGAAACGGTAGCCCTTGTCGGTTGGAATGCGCCCGGCCGAGGTGTGCGGCGAGGCGACGAAACCGAGATCCTCCAGATCGGCCATGACATTGCGAATGGTGGCCGAGGAGAGGCTCAAGCCCGAATCGCGCGACAAGGTTCGCGAACCCACAGGCTGTCCGTCGCGAATGTAATTCTCGATCAGGGCTTTGAGCAGCAGTTGCGCTCGCTCGTTGAGTCCGTCGTCGGCGCCTTCTGTCATAGTAGGTCCATATAACATGTTTGGAGCTACCTAGCGTATCCGCCCGAAGTCAAGTCGAGCGAATCAACCTAAACGGAGAGGTAACGGACGTGACCGGCTGCGCATGGTCATGCTACAAAGGATCGGTTATGTCCCATTCGTTTCAATCCATAGCGCTGGTCGGCAATGCCAAGGACTTGCGCGTCGCCGAATGCATGCTCGGCCTCGCCGCTCACTTCCACTCCAAAGGCCTCAGCACCCTGGTGGACCCCAGTGTGAGTCTGGCGTTTCAGCCGGATAGCGTCCTGCCTTGCCCAGAGCAAGCGTTCGCCGCCCGGGCTCATCTCATCGTCGCCATCGGCGGGGACGGCACGCTTCTGTACGCGGCGCGTTTAGTAGCCGGGCATTCAGTGCCGCTGCTCGGAATCAATCGCGGCCGGCTGGGATTCTTGACCGATATCAGCCCCAATTCGATGCTGCGGGACGTGGACAACGTGCTGGCCGGGCGCTTCAGCGAGGATAGGCGCTCGCTGC
>JANYLM010000142.1 GCA_025357835.1 Gammaproteobacteria bacterium | reverse complement strand
CCTGGATGCCGAAATATCTGCAGGATCAGTTCCACTTCACCCTTTCGTCGCTTTGGTACTTCGGCATGATTCCGTGGACTGGGGCATGTATCACGGTGCTTCTTGGTGGCCGGTGCTCTGACTGGCTACTGCACCGGACCGATAGCCTGGTCATCGCACGCGGCGGCTTTCGACCTTGCGGTTGCTCGATCGCGTAACCGCAACCAACGATCTGGGCCAGTCTTTTTCGCTGAGCGAACTGGCGGCCTGCAGCACTAGCAACGCGTTTGTCCGCCGCTCCGAGCTGATGGTCCGTGTGCGCGGTGTAGAGACGTATGCCGCCCGGCTCGGCCATTCGGCTCAATTCTTTGTGGTGACGACACCTAGTCGCTTCCATTGCGCAGACCGGGATGGCACTAAGAACCGTAGCTACCAGGGCGCCACGGTCCGTCACGGGCAGCAGTGGCTGAACCACAAATGGCAATGCTTGAGAGCTCACTCACCTGGCACGGAAGGGCATCGTGTTTTATGGACTTCGCACCGCCGAGCCGCACCACGATGGCACGCCGCACTGGAACGTACTCCTGTTTGCACGCGCTGCTGACGCAGTAGCGATCGCCGCGGGATTCGAGAAATATTTTTTACTGAATGATTCCCCCGAGGAACCTGGGGCGCGCACGCATCGTGTGCGGCGCGTCGAAATCGATCCCGCGAAGGGTGACGCCACGTCGTACATCGCTAAATACATCTCGAAGGGAATCGACGGGTTTGGTGTCGGCATCGATCACGAAGACAGTGAGCGCCAGCGAGATACGATTGAGACCTGCGTAAGGGTCGAAGCCTGGGCATCCATTCACGGGATCCGTCAGTTTCAGTTCTTCGGAGGCCCGTCTGTCACGGTGTGGCGGGAGTTGCGCCGCCTGTCCCGGGCTTCACTGGGCGTCATTGAAGAAGCTCGGCAGGCAGCAGAGGAACCCAGTTGGTGCGCCTACGTCAACGTTCAGGTCGGTACTCAGGGGCGCAGCGGGGGTCGGCCGGTGCGCTTGCACAAAACCCAAAGCGACGCGGTCGGGCTTTACGGAGACCCGGCAGGCGCAAGGATCGTGGGGGTCGAAAGCGACGACTTGGTCGAGGTTACGCGCGAGCGCGAATGGACCATCCGCTGGCCGGGAGCCGATCCGTCGTTGGGTTTCTTCTCTTCCTTGGAGTCCTGTCAATAACTGTACGCACTCATTAAGCACACCCGATTAGTACGCAAAAGTGTTTCCGCCCGATCAACTCGATGAACTCGCCCGTATTTTTGCGGCGGTCGCACTCGAAGAGCTCTTGAACGAGACGGCTGACACTTCGGCGCACCAAGAAATTCATAGTCAACCGCCTGCTGAGGGCGCGGATTCAACAATAATCGTAAGTGCTGGTTCCAGGCTTGCCGATACTGCAAGATCGGATAATATTAGCCAATAGTGAGGTATTTTGGGGGATATCGCCTTGCCCAAGAAGCCTGTCAACGTTAAACAGGTACTCGTGTACTTGACTCATGAACAACATGAAGCCCTGCAGAAGCGCAAGGAGAGGCTGGGTGTTCCTGTCAGTGCTTCAATTCGTCTTGCGATTGATCGCTACCTAAAGAACGTGGAGTCTCGCAAGTGAGGGTCGCGCTCTACGCGCGATTCAGCAGCGATCTGCAGCGCGCTGCCAGCATTGAGGATCAGTTTCGTAACTGTCGAAAGCGGGCTGATGCGGAAGGGTGGAGCATTGTCGCGGAGTTTGCCGACGAGGCGATCAGCGGTTCCGACAATCGGCGGCCGCAATATCTCGCCATGCTGCAGGCCGCGGCGCGAAAAGATTTCGACATTCTCATCGTCGATGACTTGAGCCGCCTGACGCGCGACAACGTCGAGCAGGAAACGATGATGCGGAGGCTGGAATTCCAGGGTATCCGCATCAGCGACCTCCGATGGCTACGACAGCCAGTCGAAATCCCGCAAGATCCAGCGCGGATTCAAGGGCCTGATGAACGAGATGTTCCTCGACGATCTGCGCGCAAAAGTGCACCGAGGTCTTGAGGGCCAAGCGCTGAAGGGACGCTGGTGCGGCGGCCGCCCGTATGGCTACCGTCTGAAGGCAATTACGGACCCGTCGCGCCTCGACGCCTATGGCAACCCGGCAAGGATCGGAACGACGTTGGCGCTTGATCCCGTCCAGGCGCCGATCGTTCGCGAGATATTCGAGCGCTTCGTCGCCGGCGCCTCATGGGCGGCGATCGCGCGTGAGTTGAATGCCCGCGGAATAGCCAGTCCCGGGTCGACCTGGAAGCGCACCACGCGCCGTCATAGCGGCTGGATGGGCAACGGCGTGCGCGTCATTCTGCTGAACCCACTGTATACCGGCGCGATGCGTTGGAACGCCACGCGATTCGAGAAGGACCCGGACACCGGGAAGACGCTGCGCCGCAAACGGCCGCAGAGTGAATGGGTCGTCAATCATATTGAAGCGCTGCGAATTGTGAGCGATGAGATATTTGCCAGCGCTCAGCAACGCACCCGACCAGTGAATCCCAGTGACTCGCGGCTGCGGACCGGCGGTAAGGTCAAGTACCTGCTTTCCGGACTTCTCAAGTGCGAGGCCTGCGGCGCGCACTACGTGATGGCTGACAAATACTCGTATGGCTGCAGCAGCTTCTTGAACGGAGGAGCGTGCTCGAACACGGTCCGCCTCAACAGGGTCTCGATCGAGGGTCAGATACTGGATCCGATTCGAGACAAGCTGCGCGATCCGGCGATGGTTAAGCGAATGGCGGTTGAAATGGAGCGTGATTTCGCCGCACAGGTCGACAAGGTGGGCGCGCGCGCGGCCGCGGCACCCAAAGAGTTGCAGGAGCTTGACGCGAGGCTGGAGAGGTTGAGGGGCGGCGTCGCCGACCTCGAGCCCGATGAGCTCGCCGCGGCGATCGCCCGAATCGAAGCGAAGCGGACTGAACTCAAGGCGGCTCAGCCCGTGGAGCGCGAGAGGACCAAAGTGCTGGCCATGCTCCCGAAGGCCGCGGCGGCCTACCTCAAGCAGGTCGACGCGTTCGTGGCCGGCGATCCGCGCGCCACGCAGAAGGTGCGGATCATGCTCAAGAGCATGGTCGGCCCGATCAAGCTCTCGCCTGGCGAGGGCGGAAGCCTTTGGGCCACCTACAAACAGTTGGATGCTGCGGCCCTCGTAAGGACCGCAGGGACATGTGGTCGGGGTGACAGGATTTGAACCTGCGACTCCTACGTCCCGAACGTAGTGCTCTACCAGGCTGAGCTACACCCCGAATCGATCGAATCAGTTCTTGCGTGCCACGGCGAACTTTGCCAGTTCGCTCAAACCTTCTTTGAAAGCGGTTTCGGGAAGGGGAGCCAGCGCAGCAAGCGCGTGATCTGCCTCGCATTGAGCGAGGCGCGCAGTGTACGCAAGCCCTCCGAGGCTTGCAACGGCGCGAGTGATTTCGGCTAATTGACCCAGGCCGCCGTTCTCGATGGCATGGCGGATCATGGCGCGCTGATCGTCGTTGCCTTGCTGCATTGCATAAATCAGAGGAAGTGTGGGTTTGCCCTCTGCCAGGTCGTCCCCCAGGTGTTTTCCCAGGCTGGCTTCGTCGGCTTGATAGTCGAGCGCGTCGTCGACCAGCTGAAATGCCGTCCCGATGTGCCGGCCGTAGCGGGCCAGCGAGGCCTCGATGGCCGGCGGTGCGTCGCTCAGGACCGCGGCAATTTGCGCTCCGGCCTCGAACAAGCAGGCCGTCTTGCGGCGAATGACGTCGATGTAGCGCGCTTCCGTGGTGAGCGGATCGCGAGCGTTCATCAGCTGGAGAACCTCCCCCTCGGCGATAGCATTGGTAGCGTCTGCGAGAATCTGCATGATTCGCATGCGGTCGAGCGTGACCATCATTTGAAAGGCGCGCGAATACAGGAAATCACCGACCAAAACGCTGGTGGCATTGCCGAATACTTCGTTGGCGGTTTCACGCCCGCGCCGCAGTGAGGAACCGTCGACAACGTCGTCATGCAGCAGAGTGGCGGTATGGATGAACTCGATGATGGCGGCGGCGTCGATATGCCGCTCGCCGGCGTGGCCGCAGGCACGCGCTGCGAGAAGCACCAAAAGAGGGCGTAGGCGCTTGCCGCCGGCGTATATAATGTAAGTGGCGACCTGGTCGACCAGCGCTACCTGACTATGCAAACGCTGCTTGACGACCCTGTCGACGGCCTCAAAATCAGCAGTTACCAATCCACGAATCTGTTCTAGTGTCATGAAGCGCTCAAGCGAATGCGCCATGGTACCTAAGAATTCGCTGGCTAGGGCGGCCCACTGGGAGCGTAAAGCCAGGGACAGGAGCTCTCAGGCCTGTACCATAATTCGGTGTGTTTGACCTCTGGCCGGTCAACCCGTACAATTCGCGGCTCTTTTGCGGCCCCATTCAGCTGCTCTCGGAGTTCCAAAATGTATGCCGTGATTGCCACGGGCGGTAAACAGTACCGCGTTCAAGAAGGTGCCGTGGTGCGTATCGAGAAGCTCGACGCAGACCAGGGTGCCAGCGTCGAATTCAATCAGGTGCTGCTGGTCGGGGCCGGATCCTCGGTCACCATCGGCGCGCCCTACGTGGGTTCAGCCAAGGTGGTCGCCACGGTCGAGAGTCATGGCAAGGGCGACAAGGTGCGCATTGTCAAATTCCGCCGCCGCAAGCATTACAAGCGCGAGGGGACGCATCGGCAGCCCTACACCGATGTGAAGATCACGCAGATCGTTGCTTAAAGTTTCGCAGGAGATACCTCATGGCACATAAAAAAGCTGGCGGCAGTACTCGTAACGGTCGCGATTCGCATTCCAAGCGTCTGGGCGTCAAGAAATTCGGCGGTGAGGACGTGCTCGCGGGCAACATCTTGATCCGTCAGCGTGGGACGGTGTATCGCCCCGGTGTGAACGTCGGCATCGGCACGGATCACACCCTGTTCGCGAAGGCCCACGGGGTCGTTGAGTTTCGCGTCAAGGGTGCCGAGCAGCACACCTACGTCAACGTCGTTACGAAGTAGCGATGCATGCGGGCCTCGCGGGCTCGCAGATTGAGATCCGTAAAGGGGGTAGGGCAACCTGCCCCCTTTTTTGTTTTGTGCGCCGCTCCGCGCGCTCAATTGAGTTAGTCCGTTATGAAATTCGTCGACGAAGCCAAACTCAAAGTCCAAGCCGGTAACGGCGGGCGCGGTTGCGTGAGTTTTCGCCGCGAGAAGTTCGCCCCGTTTGGCGGTCCCGATGGAGGCGATGGCGGCCTCGGCGGCAGCGTGTACCTAACGGCCGTCGAGGGGATGAATACCCTGGCCGACTTTCGCATTTCGCGAACCTACAAGGGCCAGAACGGCGAGAGCGGCAGCGGCAATGACTGCACCGGTCACGGCGGCGACGATACCTATGTGTCCATACCCGTCGGCACTGTGATTTCCGATCGAGATACCGGAGAGCAGTTGGGCGATCTTGCGTCCGAAGGGCAGACTTTGCTGGTGGCTAAAGGCGGCAAGGGCGGATGGGGCAACACGCGATTTAAATCCAGCACCAACCGTACGCCGCGCAAATCAGGACTGGGGCTACCCGGAGAAAAGCGCGAGTTGATGCTCGAGTTGAAGCTGATCGCCGATGTGGGATTGCTGGGTTTGCCCAATGCTGGCAAGTCCACATTGATTCGTGCGGTATCTTCGGCCCGCCCGAAGGTGGCTGATTATCCCTTCACCACCCTGTACCCAAACCTAGGGGTGGTCACGGCGGGCCCTGGTCGAAGCTTCGTCATGGCGGATATCCCGGGGTTGATCGAGGGAGCCGCCGACGGTGCGGGTCTCGGCATTCGATTCTTGAAACATCTGCAGCGTACCCGAGTGTTGCTGCACCTCATCGATATCGCACCGCCGGATCCCGACGCAGACCCCGTCAAGGATGCGCGCACCATTGTTGCGGAGCTGAAGAAGTTCGCAGCCGATCTTGGCGCAAAGGAGCGCTGGCTGCTGATCAACAAAATCGATCTGTTGGAACCGGCGGAGGCGGAGCGGCGTGCCAAAGAAATCGTGCGGCGCTTGCGTTGGAAGGGTCCGGTATTGCGCATTTCCGGTGCCACCGGTGCCGGCACGGACGATCTTAAGCAGGCGGTGATGCGCTATCTGGAGGAGCACCCGCGCTCCGAGACACCCCAAGCCGACGCTGCCGGCGACATCGATGAGGATTCTGCCGCCTAGGT
Source organism: Gammaproteobacteria bacterium (assembly GCA_025357835.1). Taxonomy (GTDB): domain Bacteria; phylum Pseudomonadota; class Gammaproteobacteria; order Steroidobacterales; family Steroidobacteraceae; genus Bog-1198. The sequence goes on along the minus strand of JANYLM010000142.1, from coordinate 6,368 downwards.
ATAACAAGTCAGCGCGAGCCACCCGGCATCGTCTCGTCGACTACTTGGCCGCCGCATTCCCCCGATCCCTCTGGACAGCTTGCGTAAGCTCCTTGCTATCGGTGGTGGCTTTATCGAGGTCAGCTGCGGTTCCGCAGAACTTGCTTTCGAACCGACTGCCGAGCGGGGTTTCTTTTCGGCAGAACAACGTGATGCCGTTGCGGACCTCCGGCTTATAGCCTTTCATACGCAGCCTCTTGGCCTGCTCTTCGGCAACGTCTTTGACTGCTTCGGTCGGTTTGGCGGCGCTCGCCGTCGGGGAGCCGGCTAAGGTGGCCGGTGCCGATGTGGAAACTGCGGTCGGCTGAGCGGCCGGTTGAGGGGCTTCGGCGGCCAGGGATTGCGAAAGCACGCCGGCACATAGGGAGAACAGGACGAATGGGTAGCGCATGAGGCCGGTATCCCACAAATGTCCTGCCCCAGTCAAGCCGGAACGATCAACGTCGAGGCGACCCTGCTGAAGGCAGCGACCTTAAGATTACTTAGCGAGGGCGCGAACCTGCTTGGTGAGGCGGCTCTTATGTCGGGCGGCCTTATTGCGGTGAATGATGCCCTTGTTGACCATGCTGTCGATCACAGGTGTCGCGGCGGCGAGGGCGGATGCCGCCTCATCGTGCTTGCCGGCCTTCAGCGCCAGAGTAGCCTTGCGGATGGCGCTGCGCAGCTGCGAGGTGAGCGCGTCGTTACGGGTTCTATGCACCGTCGACTGTCGGGCAGCTTTTTCAGCAGATTTAGTATTCGCCAAGCGCGGACTCCTTACAAGACACACGGCCCAAATCGGACCCCAAAAGAGCCGCGTAGCTTGCCGATTGGCTGTGCGCTTGTCAATCGCGGAGGCGGGCGGAGGCCTTCGGCTTGCTATAGTGGGGCCACTGAATCGTGGGAAACCTGAGTATAATCACGGCCTTTCGCCATGGAACTAGTTCGCGGTCTACATAATATCTCGCGGCGCCACCGAGGCTGCGTTCTGACCGTAGGCAACTACGACGGCGTGCATCTGGGTCACCAGCAAATGGTCGGCGTGCTCAAGGCGCGGGCCGCCGAGTTGCACTCTGCGGCAACGGTGTTGGTATTTGAGCCGAGTTCGAAGGAGTTCATCGATCCCGACGGTGCCCCAGCGCGCCTGACGCGATGGCGGGAAAAGTTTCTTGCGCTGGCGGCGCAAGGAGTAGATCGCTTGGTGACCTTGCGCTTCGATGAATGCATGCGCGCCATGACCCCGCGGTCCTTTGTCGATGAATTGATCGTCGAGAAGTTGGGTGCCCGGCACGTGGTGGTCGGCGATGATTTTCGCTACGGCAGCAATGCCTGCGGCACCATCGGGAGCCTGCGGCTCGCGGGTGATGAGCATGGATTCGGCGTCGAACAAATGGCGCCGTTCATTTTAGACGGGGTGCGGGTGAGCAGCACGGCGGTGCGCGAACGCTTGGAGTTTGCGGATTACCCGGGCGCCGCGCGGTTGCTGGGGCGGCCATACCGGATGATTGGCCGCGTGGTGCATGGCCGCCGCTTGGGCCGTACGTTGGGCTTCCCTACCGCGAATCTGCGATTGATGCGCCGCAAACCGCCGCTGTGGGGCATATTGGCGGTGTGGGCGCACGGGATCGAATCGCGCCCTCTGCCCGGCGTGGCCAGTCTCGGCACGCGGCCTACGGTCAACGGGACCGAGCCTTTGCTCGAGGTGCATGTGTTTGATTTTTCAGGCGAGCTTTACGGCCGCGTGATCGAGGTTGAGTTCGTCGCCAAGCTGCGCGATGAGGTCAAGTTCGATTCCTTGGATGCGATGATGGTGCAAATGAATATCGATGGCGCGCGCGCGCGCGATCTCTTGTCGAAGGTGGATTGTGGCTGATTACAAACAGACGATTAATTTACCGAACACGGGTTTCCCGATGAAGGCGGATCTTGCGAACCGCGAGCCTGGAATGCTCGCAGCGTGGGAGGGCAGCGGCTTGTATGAAAAAATTCGCCGCACCGCCAAGGGTCGGCCCTCGTTCGTGCTGACCGACGGCCCGCCGTACGCGAACGGCGCAATCCACTTAGGGCATGCGGTCAATAAAATTCTCAAGGACATCATCGTCAAGTCGCGCACCTTAGACGGCTATGACGCACCCTATGTTCCAGGTTGGGACTGTCATGGGCTGCCCATCGAAATGCAGGTAGAGAAGACCCATGGGCGCGTCGGACAGAAAATCGACGCCAAGTCGTTTCGCGCGGCGTGCCGGGAATATGCCCACAAGCAGGTCGACGCGCAGCGCAGCGATTTCAAACGGCTGGGTGTGCTCGGTGATTGGGATCATCCCTACCTGACCATGCTGCCGCGTTTCGAGGCCGAACAACTACGCGCCTTCGCCCTCATCATCAAGAACGGCCATTTGTACAAGGGATACAAGCCCGTGCACTGGTGTCTGAATTGCCGCTCGGCGCTGGCGGAGGCGGAAGTCGAGTACGAGGACAAGACCTCGCCCAGCATCTATGTGCGCTTCCCGGTGGTCGACTGCGCCGATTTGGCGCAGCGTTTCGGGATCGAGGCGGCAGGCGACGAAGTGTCGACGTCGTTGGCCATTTGGACCACGACTCCTTGGACGCTGCCGGCGAATCGCGCGGTGTCGCTACACCCGCAGTTCGATTACGCGCTGATCGAATTCGATTTGGGCGGCACATCTGAGCGATTGGTGGTGGCCAGCGAATTGATCGACTCCGTCGTGAAATCCCTGGGAATTACCTACTGGAGCTTGATCGCAACCGTCAAGGGCACGCCTCTCGAGCACATGCAGTTGCGCCATCCCTTCTATGATCGGCAGGTACCGGTGGTGCTCGGAGAACATGTCACTCTCGATGCCGGCACGGGCGCTGTGCATACGGCGCCCGGACATGGCTTGGATGACTACATCGTGGGCCGCCGCTACGGACTTGAAATCGAAAATCCCGTGGGCGGCGACGGCCGATTCCTGGCCTCGACGCCGTTGTTCGCGGGCGAACAAGTCTTCGACGCCAATGCACATGTGATCAAAGTCCTTCTCGATAACGGCCGCTTGCTGAAGGATGAGCCTTATCATCATTCCTATCCGCATTGCTGGCGCCACAAGACGCCGGTGATTTTCCGCGCGACGCCGCAATGGTTCATCAGCATGGAGCAGGCGGGCCTGCGCAAGGGCGCACTGGAAGCCATATCGCATGTTGATTGGATGCCCGGCTGGGGCGAGCAGCGCATCAGTAGCATGATCGCAAGCCGTCCGGATTGGTGTGTGTCGAGACAACGAACCTGGGGAGTGCCAATCCCCCTATTCGTGGATAAAGTATCCGGCGAGTTGCACCCAAGAACCGCTGCCTTGATCGAGGAGGTGGCCAAGCGGGTCGAACGCGATGGCATCGATGCCTGGTTCGATCTTGACGCCGCGGTGTTGTTGGGGCCCGACGCGGACCGCTACGACAAGGCTACCGACGTGATGGACGTGTGGTTCGATTCGGGGGTAGTGCATCACTGCGTGTCGCAAATACGGCCCGAGATCACCGTGCCGGGCGATCTGTATCTGGAAGGCTCGGACCAGCATCGTGGCTGGTTCCACAGTTCTCTGCTCACCTCGGTGGCCATGTACGGTCGGGCGCCGTATCGCGGCGTGCTTACGCATGGCTTCACGGTGGATGAGAAAGGCCGCAAGATGTCGAAGTCGATCGGCAACACCCTAGTGCCGCAGAAATTGACCAGCACTCTGGGCGCCGACGTGGTGCGTCTATGGGTGGCGGCGACCGACTACGCTAATGAGATGAGCGTGTCGGATGAAATCCTCAAGCGTATGGCGGACTCTTATCGTCGTATGCGAAATACGCTGCGCTTCTTGTTGGGCAACCTGCATGGCTTCGATCCGGCGCAGCATTCGGTGGCCTTCGATGACTTAGTGGCCATCGATCAATGGGCTACGGCCAAGGCCTTTGCGCTGCAGAACGATGTGGTCACTGCATACCGCAACTACGAATTTCATGACATCTATCAGAAAATTCACAATTTCTGCGTGGTTGAACTCGGTGGTTTCTATTTAGACATCATCAAGGATCGGCTCTACACCACGGGCGCCATGAGCGTGCCGCGACGCTCGGCGCAAACGGCTATGTATCATGTAGCTCAGGCCATGGTGCGCTGGCTGGCGCCCATCTTAAGTTTCACGGCCGAAGAGGTTTGGGGCTATCTGCCGGGTGAGCGCAATGAGTCCGTGTTCTTGAACACCTGGCATCAATTTCCCGCGGGCGCCGAACGTGTGCCGAATATCGATTGGCCCGCGTTAATCATGCTGAAGGCGGATGTGGCGCGCGACCTGGAGCGCTTGCGAGCGGCGGGTTCGATCGGCGCGCCACTCGAGGCGGAGGTCACGGTCTACGCGCCTGCGGCTCAAGCCGGGCGATTTACGGCTCTGCGCGACGAATTGCGATTCTTGCTTATTACCAGTCAGGCGCACGTGGTCGAGACCGACACGCCGCCTGCTTCGACGGTTCCGACCAGCGAACCCGGGGTGTGGATCGAGGTCAAACCCAGCAGCCAACCTAAGTGCGTGCGATGCTGGCATTTGCGCAGCGATGTCGGCGGCGATCCGCGGCACCCGGAACTTTGCGCCCGCTGTGTCGTCAACGTCGAGGGTCCCGGTGAGGAGCGTAAATTCGCATGACCATTGAAAAGAATCGCGGTCGACCTGCGGCATGGCTGTTGCTATCGGCCGTCGTGGTTCTGGCTGACCAAGTCTCCAAGGCGTATATCGCTCAGCATTTTCTGGAATTCGAGTTCACCAGAGTCCTGGCCGTTCTCGACATCACGCGCATGCACAATGTCGGCGCCGCTTTCAGCTTTCTCGCTTCGGCGTCCGGCTGGCAGCGCTGGGTATTCATCAGCCTTGCCGTCGTAGTCAGCATCGGCATCACCGTCTGGCTGCTCATGCTGCCGCGCGGCACGCATGCCTTACTTAGCGCAGGACTTGCCCTGGTGCTGGGCGGGGCGCTCGGCAATGTCATCGACAGGATTCGGCTGGGGTACGTGATCGATTTCATACACTTTCACTGGGATCGAGCGTATTTTCCTGCTTTCAACGCTGCGGATTCGGCCATTACGGTCGGAGCCGCTTTTCTACTATTGGATGCCTTACTAGAAGCAAAGCGGAAAAACTAATGCAAATCTTCTTGGCCAATCCGCGCGGATTCTGCGCCGGTGTGGACCGCGCCATCGACATCGTGGAGCGCGCGGTGGTGTTGTTCGGCGCTCCCATCTATGTACGGCACGAAGTAGTCCACAACAAGTATGTGGTGGACCGTCTTCGCACCATCGGCGCGGGGTTCGTCGACGAATTGGACGAGGTGCCGGACGGCGCCACCGTGATTTTCAGCGCTCATGGTGTGCCTCGCGTGGTGCAGCAAGAAGCCCAGCGGCGCTTGTTGAACGTTTTTGACGCCACCTGCCCGCTGGTGACCAAGGTTCATATGGAAATTACGCGCTATGCGCGCGAGGCGCGCGAGGTGTTTCTGATCGGCCACGCCGGACATCCGGAAGTGGAGGGCACCATAGGGCAATTCGACGCTACCCTCGGCGGCGCCATCTACTTGATACAGACGGTCGAGGATGTGGCGCGCGTGGTGGTTCGTAACCCCGAGCACCTGGCCTTCGTCACTCAGACCACCTTGTCGGTCGACGATACGGCGTCCATCGTCGCGGCCCTGCGGGCCCGCTTTCCGGGCCTCAAGGCCCCGGTGAAGGAGGACATTTGTTACGCCACACAAAATCGCCAGGACGCCGTCAAGAACTTGATCGGCCGCTGTGAGGTGCTGGTGGTGGTGGGCTCGAAATCCAGTTCTAATTCCAATCGGCTGCGTGAAATGGCCGATAAGAACGCTAAGCCAGGCTACTTAGTGGATGGGCCGGAGGACCTGCATCGCGAGTGGTTCGATGGCATCAAGAGCGTCGGAGTGACGGCGGGCGCTTCGGCGCCCGAGATCCTCGTGCAGGGGGTGATTACCCAGCTTCGCCAATGGGGCGGCGAGGTGGCGCAGGAGCTTTCGGGGCGGACGGAACATGTAATATTCGCCCTGCCCAAGACCCTGCGCCAGGTGGCAAAGGACGGTGGCAGTCTTTCGTCGGTGGGCCCCACAGGTTAGAATGCGGCCCCCTTCGGGTTGCAACGCCGCAATAGCTCAGTTGGTAGAGCAACGCATTCGTAATGCGTGGGTCAGGGGTTCGAATCCTCTTTGCGGCACCAATTAAAATAAAAAAAATCAAACACATACGTGACCCTAGTGTTCTCGTACGTGATTTCACCGTAGCCACCTTTGTACCCGCACAATGCGTGGGT
>JANYLM010000138.1 GCA_025357835.1 Gammaproteobacteria bacterium | reverse complement strand
AGGGTGCCTACGTCGTCGAGATTCCTCTCGACCGAGCGCAGGGCTGGGCCCTGGACCCCGAACGGCTGTTGTCCGCTTGGCAGCCGAATATGAAGCTGGTGTTTCTATGCTCGCCGAATAATCCGACGGCGAATCTGCTCGACGTAAAAGCTCTCGAAGCGCTCTGCGTGGCGCTCGACGGCAAGGCCATCGTGGTGATCGACGAGGCCTATGTCGAGTGGTCGCGCTCCGCGAGCCTCACTCGCTGGCTGGATCGTTTTTCGACTCTGGCCATCTTGCGCACGCTTTCCAAGGCGCACGCCCTGGCCGGCGCTCGGATCGGCGCACTGCTGGCTTCCCCTGAGCTCATTGAGCTGGCGAAACGGGTCATACCGCCCTACTCCCTGGCTCAGCCCACGGTGGAGGCCGCCTTGCGAGCCTTGGAACCCTGCGAACTCGCCGCGGGGCAGAGTCGGCTCGATGGTCTACTCGCGGAGCGTGAATACTTAGGAAGGGGTTTGGCGGCCTCAGCCTGGGTAGACCGGGTCTGGCCCAGCGACGCCAATTTTCTGCTCATCGATTGCCGCGACGCCGATCGCTTCATGAGCAGCACTCAGGCAGGCGGCTTGATCGTCCGGGACTTGCGCGCTGATCCCTTATTGCCGTGTTCGCTGCGTGTCTCGGTCGGAACCCGGTCGCAACACGATGCACTGCTTCACTGCCTAGGACCCCCATGAGCGGACGACGAATACTATTCCTGGATCGGGACGGCACCTTGAATGAAGAGACGGCGGACGAACAAATAGACAGCCTAGAGAAAGTTCGCCTCATGCCCGGAGTCGTGCCCGCATTGCTCGACTTGAAAGCCGCGGGCTTCGCCTTCGTCATGGTCACGAACCAGGACGGCCTGGGAACCGCTGCGTTCCCGCAAGAGAAATTCGATCGTGCGCATCGATTCATCCTGGCGTTGCTCGCTTCCCAGGGAATTGGGTTCGAAGCGATTTGCATATGCCCGCATTTCAAGCGCGAGGATTGCGATTGCCGCAAACCCAGGACGGGCATGGTGCGGGAGTACCTTGCCGCCCAGCCGATCGACAAGGCGCGCAGCTACATGATAGGCGACCGCGACACGGATATGGAGTTCGCGGCGAATTTGGGAGTGCAGGGTTTGCGCATACTCCTGAACGGCGATGCACATCATACCTGGCCTGCCATTGCTCGAGGCATTCTCGGCCAGGCGCGACGCGCCCAGGCGCACCGCAAGACCAAGGAGACCGACATCCATGTCGACATCGATTTGTCGCGTGCCGGCCCCAGCGCCATCCACACCGGCCTGGGGTTCTTCGATCACATGTTGGAACAGATCGCGAAACACGGGGGCTTCGCACTCGACCTGCGATGCAGCGGCGATCTGCAGATCGATGAGCATCATACGATCGAGGATTGTGCATTGACGCTGGGCGCCGCTCTGCGTGAAGCGCTGGGCGACAAGCGCGGTATTGCGCGCTACGGGTTTCTGCTGGCCATGGACGAGGCCGAGGCGCAGATCGCGCTCGACATCTCGGGTCGGCCGTTCTTCGTGTGGGAGGGGAAATTCAATCGCGAAACGGTCGGCGAACTGCCCACCGAACTGGTGCCGCATTTCTTCCGCTCCTTCGCGGAAAGCCTGGGAGCCGCCTTGCACATCAGCGTGCGCGGCGAGAATTCGCACCATATGATCGAATCCTGCTTCAAGGGCTTGGGTAGAACTTTGCGCCAGGCCATTCGACTCGAAGGCGGTGATATGCCGAGCACCAAGGGTACTCTGTGAAGCCGCGGCAGGTCGTGATCGTCACCAGCGGCGGCGCGAACATCGCCTCACTGCAATTCGCCTTGCAGCGGCTTGAAGTGGCCTCGACTGTGTCGGCAGATGCGGAGCAGATTCGGGCGGCAAGCCACGTCATCCTGCCAGGAGTAGGCGCCGCGGCGGACGCCATGGCGCGGCTGCGCCACAGCCGGCTGGATGTCTTGATTCCCACCCTGCGGCAACCGGTGCTGGGCATCTGCTTGGGAATGCAGCTGCTGTACGAAGCATCGCAGGAAGGCGATGCTCGCTGCCTCGGAATCATTCCTGGCAGCGCCAAACGATTCCCACCGGCTTGCGCACGTCCAGTGCCGCACATGGGCTGGAACACCCTGCACATACGACGCCCCAGCGAGTTGCTCATGGGTCTCGCCGACGGCGATTACGCCTACTTCGTCCATAGCTATGCTCTCCAACCCAGCGACGCCACGATCGCGAGCACCGACTACGGGACGCCCTTCAGCGCCTGTGTGCAATGGCGCAATTTCTACGGCGCGCAATTTCACCCCGAACGCTCCGCCGCCGTCGGCGCGCGCCTGCTGAAGAATTTTCTGGCGATCAATTAACCCCATGTCGCCAGCCTATCGTTATCGCATGTGTCATTCGCATCCCAACTAGAATGCAACTCATTCCCGCCATCGATTTGAAGGCCGGTCACTGCGTGCGTCTGCTGCACGGCGATTTTGCGCACGAGACACGCTACGACCTGAACCCCGAGGCTCTGCTCGCAAAATATCGCGGCTGGGGTGCCGCGTGGCTGCATGTGGTCGATCTAGACGGCGCCAAGGACGGCAGCTTCGGCAACCGCGCCATCATCGTGAGGCTGGCCGCGCAGCAGGCCGTCCGGCTGCAGGTCGGAGGCGGCCTGCGCGACACCGCCGCAGTTGCGCAGATGCTGGATCTGGGAGCGGCGCGCGCCGTGATCGGCAGTGCGGCGGTGACTCAGGTGGAGCAAGTAAAGACTTGGATGAAACACTTCGGGCCCGAGCGCATCACACTGGCCTTCGATGTACGGCTGGGCAACGACGGCACCCCGCGGGTCGCAACCCATGGCTGGCAGCGGCAATCCGAATTATCGCTGTGGGACGCGGTTGAAAATTTCACCGACTCGCAGCTCAGGCACGTGCTCTGCACGGATGTGGGCCGCGACGGCGCACTGACTGGACCGAGTGTCGATCTGTATCGCGAGGCCGCGCGCCGCTATCCGCGAATCCGATGGCAGGCCTCGGGCGGCATTCGCAATGCGCGCGATTTGCATGCTCTGACCGAGACGGGAGCGGCCTCGGCCATCAGCGGCAAAGCTCTGCTCGAAGAACTCATTCCCGTGCAGGACTTGCAGCCATTCTTGCCAAACGCCTAATCCCCTGCTTGGATGTTCGCGACGGGCAGGTCGTCAAGGGCGTGCGTTTTCGCGATCATCGAGTCGTCGGCGGCATTCTGGAGCTCGCGGCCCGGTATCGCGACGAAGGTGCGGATGAACTCGTGTTCTACGACATTTCAGCCAGCCCCGAAGGCCGCGGCGTGGATCGTTCCTGGATCACTCGGGTGGCGCGCACCCTGGATATCCCGTTTTGCGTAGCCGGAGGAATTCGCAGCGTGGCGCAGGCTGAAGAAATACTGGCATCGGGCGCGGAAAAAATCTCCGTCAATTCCCCCGCGCTGGAGCATCCGGACTTGATCGACGCCCTGAGCCAGCGCTTCGGCGCGCAATGCGTGGTGGTAGGGGTGGACAGCGAGAGCTTCGATCATGGCTATCGGGTACAACAGTTCACCGGCGACATAGAGCGCAGTCGCGATACCTCGCGCAGCACCCTGGACTGGGTCATCGAAGCCCAACAGCGCGGGGCGGGCGAGATCGTGCTCAATTGCATGTCCAGCGACGGCGTGCGCCAGGGCTTCGATATCGTCCAACTGCGAGCCATACGCGAAGTGTGCCGCGTGCCGCTGGTCGCCTCGGGCGGCGCCGGCGCCGTGCGGCATTTCGCGGAAGTATTTCAGGGCGCCCACGTGGATGCCGCACTTGCCGCCAGCGTGTTCCACTCAGGCGAAATCGCCATTCCCGACTTGAAGCGCCGGCTGCACGAAGCCGGTATCGAGGTGCGCCTTTGAAAGAACTGCACTGGGACAAAGGCAATGGCCTGCTGCCTGCCATCGTGCAAGACGCCGGCAGCGGCGCGGTGCTCATGCTGGGATATATGAATCGCGAAGCGCTGGCCGCGACTCAGGCCAGCGGCCGCGTCACTTTTTGGAGCCGCAGCAAGCGCCGGTTGTGGACCAAGGGTGAGGCCTCCGGGCACTACCTTGAGCTCAAGCACATCGCGGCCGACTGCGACGCCGATACCTTGTTGATCTTGGCGGCGCCTTCGGGTCCCGCCTGCCATATGGGCACGCCCACCTGTTGGGGAGAAGATCCGCCCCAGTCGGCCGCGCAGCAAACAGCTTTCCTTGGCCAACTCGAACGGGTCATCATGCAGCGGATCGCCACCCGTCCGCCGGGCAGCTACACCGCCAAACTCCTGGCTGAGGGTACTCGGCGCATCGCGCAAAAAGTCGGCGAGGAAGGACTGGAGCTGGCTCTGGCCGGCGTGGCGCAATCGGACCGGGAGATCATCGGCGAAGCGGCGGATCTGCTCTACCACACCTTGCTCCTTCTCAGAGTCAAGGGCCTGTCGCTATCGCAGGTCATCGCCGAGCTCGAAGCGCGCCATGCCGGCGCCGCCTGAACTTCGGTGCCTTCAGTGAGCGGCTAGCTTGCCTTCGATCGGCTATTGCGCCGTAGCGCGTAAACGCCGATCCCCATCCACACCACATTGAGAGCCACGGACGGCCAGGCGCCGTTCCAGGTGCAGTTGATGATGAAACCCAGGGCGCCGATGATGTTCATCCACTGATAAATCGGCGAGCCCGCCAACATCTTGCCGAAGGACAAGAGACCATAGCTGCCGAGGATCAGCAAGGCCGCAGTCCATCCGCAAATATCGATAAAGGTTTTCAGAGTCATGCGGGAGATACCGAGGTTCCCTGCGTTCAGGACTTGCGCAAGGCAGCCGCGTCCCTGGCTAACGCTTCGATACCGGCCCAATCACCCGCGGCCAACATGGCCTTGGGCGCCACCCACGAGCCGCCCACGCACGCCACACTGGGCAGCGTTAAGTAATCCGCCGCCGTCGCGCGCGTGATGCCCCCGGTGGGGCAAAACAATACATCGGGAAACGGTGCACCCAATGCCTGCAGCATAGCGATGCCGCCCGCCTGCTGCGCCGGAAACAGCTTCAGCACATTGAAACCCGCGGCGCGAGCCGTGATCAATTCGGTCGGGGTCATGACCCCCGGCAGTAAGGGAAATCGCGCGCCACGCGAGGCCGAGGCAAGTTCCGCGGTCAGGCCGGGGGTCACGCCAAATTGCGCACCCGCGCGATCCGCCGCAGCGAAGTCCGCCGCACGCGTGAGCGTACCCACTCCCACGATGGCGTCAGGCACCGCTTTGCGCATGGCCTCGATGGCGGCCAGCGCCACCGGCGTGCGCAAGGTGATCTCCAACACTCTCAAGCCGCCCGCGACCAAGGCACGCGCCAGGGGAACCGCATGCTCGATTTCGGTCACGGTGAGCACCGGGATCACCGGCGCCAATCCAACTATTTCACGAATGTTCACAAACCATCCTTCGGCTGAACGCCACTTGCTCATCACCCACCGCCGTCTTGTTGGGCGTCGGTAGCACCCCTCTTTCCGGTCTAAACCGGCAAACAACCCAGGCCGCTTCACATCAATGACAGAGCGCCGGCTTCGGCATCGCCGGCTACGCGTCGCATGTTTGCAAACAGCTCGCGGCCGCAACCGTGCTCGTTGTGCGAGTGATCGACCATGGGCGCCTCGCGCTGCTGCCAGATGTGTGCGGGAACTTTTGCTTCCAGCACGCCGGTATGGCAGTCCAAGAGAATCACATCGCCGTCGCGCACCTTGCCCAGGGGGCCGCCGTTCAAACACTCGGGGGTGACGTGGATGGCGGCGGGCACGCTGCCGGAGGCGCCCGACATCCGGCCGTCGGTGACCAGGGCCACGTGGTAGCCCTTGCTTTGCAAGGACGCCAATGACGGGGTTAGCTGGTGAAGCTCGGGCATGCCGTTGGCGCGCGGCCCTTGAAAGCGCACGACGGCCACGAAATCGCGAGCCAGTTTCCCTGCCTTGAACGCGGCGATAACTTCTTCTTGATCGTTGAACACCAGGGCCGGCGCCTCGACCACATGATGCTCGTGCTGCATTGCCGAGGTCTTGATGACGGCTCGTCCGAGATTGCCGGTGAGCAAGCGCAAGCCGCCATGGCTGCTGAACGGAGCGGTTATGGGCCGCAATACCTCGAGATCGCCGCTCGAGGCGGGCGCCGCACGCCACGCCAATCGGCCGCCATCCAGCCAGGGCTCCATGGCGTATGCGTCTAATCCCTTGCCCACGACGGTCATGGTGTCACTGTGCAAGAATCCGCCGCTGAGCAGCTCGCGAATCAAGAACCCCATGCCGCCCGCCACTTGGAAGCGATTGACGTCCGCGCTGCCGTTCGGATAAATACGCGTCAACAGCGGCACCGACGCCGACAGATCGCTGAAATCATCCCAGGTAACGCTCATGCCGGCGCAGCGCGCCATGGCCACCAAGTGCAGCGTATGATTGGTCGAACCGCCGGTGGCCAGCAAACCGACGATGGCGTTCACTATCGCCGCTTCATCCACGACATGCGCCAGCGGCAGGTACTCGCTACCCAGTGCGGTGGTTCGCGCGGCGCGGACGGCCGCGGCCGCCGTCAGGGCATCCCTTAGGCGAGTATTGGGCGGGACGAAGGCCGCTCCGGGCATGTGCAGCCCCATGACCTCCATCAACATCTGATTGCTGTTGGCCGTGCCGTAAAAAGTGCAGGTGCCCGCGGTGTGGTAACTGCCCGCTTCGGATTCAAGCAGCTCATCGCGGCCGACCTTGCCTTCGGCGTAGAGCTGGCGTATCCGAGCCTTCTCCTTATTCGGAACTCCGGAGGGCATGGGCCCTCCCGGCACGAAAATCACCGGCAGATGACCGAAGGCCAGCGCACCCATGAGCATACCGGGAACGATCTTGTCACAGATGCCGAGACACAGCGCCGAGTCGAACATGTTGTGCGCCAGCGCAACCCCAGTTGCCATCGCGATCACGTCGCGGCTGAATAGCGACAGCTCCATTCCGGGCTGACCCTGAGTCACCCCGTCGCACATGGCGGGCACACCACCTGCAAATTGGGCGATCGCGCCGGCTTCGCGCGCCGCTTGCTTGATCAACGCCGGATAACGCTCCAAAGGCTGGTGGGCGGAAAGCATGTCGTTGTATGCCGACACGATGGCGACATTGGGCCAGCGCATGAGCTTGAGCGCCTCTTTGTCAGGGGCGTCCGAGGCGGCAAAACCGTGCGCAAGATTGGTGCAGGACAGCCCTGCGCGCGCCGAACCCCGCTGACGGGCGGCGTCCATACGCGCCAGATATTCGGCGCGGCCCGAGCGGCTGCGCTCGCGAATCCTCTCGGTAACTTCGCGCACGCGAACATGAACTTGTCGTGATTCCACAGGCATGCTTCATTGTGCCACATCGCGAAGACTTACTAGAACGCGCACGCAAGTGCTACGCTCCTGCGCGGGCAAACAAGGAAATTTTGACGGTGGCAGTACTTCCGACTTTCGACATGTTACTTTTCGGCGGCACCGGGGACCTGGTGACGCGCAAATTATTACCCGCACTGTATCGGCGCTATGCCGCCGGACAGGTGTCCGCAGAGTCCCGTATTTTCGGCGTGGCGCGCACGGCGCTGTCGCGCACCGAATACATGAATCAAGCGGAATCCGCCTGTCGCGAATTCCTCGGCAAGGAGTTTGACGCGCCGCAGTGGACGGCCTTCAGCGGTCTGCTTTACTACGTCAAACTGGATGCGACGGTCGAAGCGGACTACGCAGCGCTCAAAACCTTGCTGAAAGCCCGCGACGAATTCATCCGCGTCTTCTTCTTTTCGACGGCATCGAATCTGTTTGCCGTTATTTGCCGCAATTTGGCCCAGGCCGCAATCGTGACTCCGATCTCGCGGGTGGTTTTAGAGAAGCCTTTGGGGCATGACACCCAGTCCGCCGACCTCATCAATACCCAGGTCGGGGCGGTATTCTCCGAGAAACAGATTTATCGTATCGATCACTATCTGGGCAAGGAAGCCGTCCAAAATCTCATGGCGCTGCGCTTCGGGAACGCATTGTTCGAGCCTCTTTGGCGCCGCGGATTGATCAAACACGTGCAGATCACGGTGGCCGAGGAGTTAGGCGTGGAGCGGCGCGGCCAGTTCTACGACAAGACCGGCGCGCTGCGCGACATGGTGCAGAACCATTTATTGCAGCTCCTGTGCATCATGGCCATGGAACCACCCGCCAGCAGTGATCCGGATGCCGTGCGCGACGAAAAGCTCAAGGTGCTGCGGGCGCTGCGACCCTTGCGCGATCGCGATGTGCTCACCAAAACGGTGCGCGGCCAGTACAAGGCCGGCGCAGTCCGCGGCGCGCCGGTGCCGGGCTACCTCGAAGAAGCGGACATCGCCGCCGACAGCAGCACCGAGACATTTGCGGCGCTAAAGGTAGAAATCGATACCTGGCGGTGGGCCGGAGTTCCGTTCTACCTGCGTACCGGCAAACGCCTGCAGGATCGCCTGACCGAACTAGTGGTCACCTTCGACGAGGTGCCGCATCCCATCTTTGAAAAGCCGCCGACCACGCATTCCGCCAACGAGCTGGTGATCAGGCTGCAGCCTGACGAAAGCATCACTCTGACCATTCTGGCCAAGAACCCGGGCGAGGGGATGCGTTTGAAACCGGTGAGTCTGGCGCTCGACTTGGGCGAAACATTCAAGACCCGAAGCCTGGACGCGTATGAGCGCCTGCTGATGGACACGGTGAAAGGAAACCTCACCTTGTTCATGCGCCGAGACGAACTCGACGCGGCTTGGGCGTGGATAGACCCCATACGCGCCGGCTGGGAACAATACGACGAACGACCGAAGATCTACATCGCCGGCAGTTGGGGACCTGCGGCCTCGAGCGCCATGATCGGGCGCGACGGATTTGCGTGGCATGATGAACTCTGAACCTACCGTGCAACGCTTCGCCGATTTAGAGGCGGTGTCGCGCGAACTCGCCATGCAAATCGCCGCGAGCCTTACGGCCGCAATCGGCGCACGAGGACTTGCCAGTTTGGTAGTTTCAGGCGGCCGCTCGCCCGTGCGACTGTTCGAAATCCTGCGCGCCCAGCCGCTCGAGTGGGGTCGCGTGTGCGTTGCCCTGGCCGACGAGCGCTGGGTAGGGCCTGAAGATGCTGCGAGCAACGAGGGCCTGGTGCGCGATGTGCTGCTGAAAGAGCATGCCGCTTCCGCCCGATTCCACGGCCTGAAGAATGGCGCGCCCACACCGGATCTCGGCGCCGTATCCGCTTGGGAGACCTTTGCGCGAGTGCCGCGCCCCTTCGATGCAGTGATACTGGGCATGGGCGATGACGGCCATACCGCCTCCTTATTCCCGGCCTCACCGAATCTGCCCGGCGCCTTGAATCGCGCCGCCGCCGCCGCCTGCATCGGCATGCGGTCTCCAGTGGCCCCGCACCCCCGCATGAGTTTGAATTTGACGGCCTTGCTCGATTCGCGGCGGGTCGTAGTACTGATCACCGGCGAATCGAAGCTGCGTACCTACACCGCCGCGTGCGCTGAAGGACCTGTGGAAGCCATGCCGGTACGTGCGCTACTCCGTCAATCGCGCACTCCGGTCGACGTGATGTGGTCGCCGTAAAAGCGATTCCTTAAAGAAGTCGCGGTGGCCGCGCGGAAATTCGGCGGGTACATACAGCGCCGAATTAGCTACTCACACGTGCGGCAGCAGGAATCGCATGGTCCTGCGCAGCGGCTCCGCAGCGCCCCACAGCAGCTGATCGCCCACCGTAAATGCGGAGAGGTATTCCCCACCCATCGACAGCTTGCGCAAGCGGCCGATGGGTATGTTCAAACCGCCGCTGACCGCGGCCGGGGAGAGCTCGCGGATCGACGATTCACGATCATTGGGCACCACGCGCACCCATTGATTCGCCCCCGCGATCAATTTTTCGATCTCCGCCAGCGGCAAATCCCGCTTCAGCTTGATGGTCAATGCCTGCGAGTGGCAGCGCATGGCGCTCACCCGCACGCAGATCCCTTCCACCGGCACCGGATGCGCCTCCGATCCCAGTATCTTGTTCGCTTCGGCGCCCGCCTTCCATTCCTCGCGGCTCTGGCCCGTACCCAAATCCTTGTCGATCCACGGAATCAGACTCGCGCTGAGCGGCACACCGAATTGGGCCCGAGGAAATCCAGGGCTTGCCAGAGTCGCGCTTACCGCACGGTCGATATCGAGAATTCCGGATGCGGGATTTTGCAGCAGCTCCGCCACGGAGCCGTGCAATGCGCCCATCTGTTCCAATAATTCACGCATGTGCTTGGCGCCGGCGCCCGATGCCGACTGATAGGTCATGGCGGTGATCCAATCGACTAACCCCGCCCGCAACAATCCGCCCACCGCCATCAGCATCAGCGATACCGTGCAATTGCCGCCGATAAAATCTTTGATCCCCCGTTCGCGCGCCTGCTGCATCACGGGCAGGTTCACCGGATCCAAAACGATGACGGCATTCTTCTCCATGCGCAGGCTGGACGCGGCGTCGATCCAATAGCCCTGCCAACCCGCGGCGCGCAGACGCGGATGGATTGCCTGAGTGTAATCGCCGCCCTGCGTGCTGATGAGAATAGGCAGCTTGGCGAGCGCCGCGATGTCGTTCGCGTCCTGCACCACAGGCTGGGGCGTGGCGCCGGCGGCGCTGACTTGGGGAGCCGCTGCACCGGCCTGCGAGGTGCTGAAAAACGTCGGTGCGACGAGATCGAAATCTTTCTCCTCGCGCATTCTGTCGAGAAGCACCGAACCCACCATGCCGCGCCAACCGATGATACCGATGTGTTTCATTATTCGATCATAAACTCTGCTGCGGGAGGACGCCGATTGTAATTCGAAGCCATGGCATAGCCATAGGCGCCGCAGGTGGCGATGAGAAGCACGTCTCCCTCCTGGGTCTGCGGCAACCATCGATCGGCCCCGAGCTGGTCCGCGCTCTCGCAAATCGGCCCGACCACATTGACACGATGGCTCATCGCGTCCTCGAGGCGAGTCAGATTGCGGATATCGTGATGCGCCCCGTACAAAGCCGGACGGATCAGGGAATTCATGCCGGTGGCGATGCCCACGTATTGAATATCGCCCTTGCCTTTCAATTGCGTCACGACCGCCACCAGCACGCCCGCCTTAGCCACTAAGAACCGGCCCGGTTCCATCCAGAACTCGATATGCGGAAAGGCATTCGCCAGCCTCGCCACGCCGCGATCCAGGGCGCTCAAATCGATTTCGCTGTGGCCCAGCTGTTCGGGAACGCCTATGCCGCCGCCCAGATCGACCACCGTGACATGCGGGAATCGCACCGCCAAATCCGCCAGCAGCGCACCGGTCTCGGTCCAGTTGTCCACATCGAACACGCCGCTGCCGGTGTGCGCATGCAATCCGGTCACTCGCACTCCGGCGCCTTTCGTCACTGCCACCAATTCGTCGGCCTCGCTGAGCGGCACGCCGAATTTCGAGTGAACCCCGCCCGTACGCACGTGGCTGTGATGGCCGCGCCCAAATCCCGGATCGATGCGCAGAAAAATCTCTCTGCCGCGAAACACTTCCGGCCACATCTTGAGCGGATAAATGTTGTCCAGGGTAACCCGCACGCCCATGGCGAATCCATATTCGTATTCGGCGCGCGGTGCGAAATTAGGAGTGAACAACACTCGCTCGGGATCGAGCGCGGGTACGGAAGCAAAGGCATGCTCGAGCTCGCCCTGCGAGACGCACTCAAGTGTCAAGCCCGCGGCGTATAGGCGCCGCAGAATCTGCGGGTGCCAATTGGCCTTCATGGCATAAGCCCAGCGCTTCACCGATTTTACGCTTTGCACCGCCGCAATGGCCGCGTCCAGAGTCGCCGTGTCGTAAACGAAAGCCGCCGACTCGCGGGTGGCGATCTCAATCAGACGTTGGCGCTTCTGCGCGGTCTCCCACCAGTTCACCGCGGGCGCCGCGCTCTTCTGTGCAGCGAACAGCTGCTGCCAGGTGGGCCCTAAGACCTTGTCCGAGCCGATGCCCTGCATCAGCCGCTCGTGCAGCTGCTGCACCAAACGGTCGCCTTGAGATTCGTCGATCACGAAGGTGAAATTCAGGTCATTCGCGGCCTGAGTGACCAAGTAGATTTTCTGATCCTGGAACAGCTCGAACGCCGAGCCCAATTCGTGCAGGATCCCACGAATGTTGTGGCCCAACAGACTTAAGGAAGCACAGGGGCCCAGAATCTCGACGCGGCACAGCTCGCTCAGCGCCGCCGTCAACCGGTCGAGCGCCGCGGAATCCAGGGTATTGGCGGTGGGATCCAAGGACACGGTGACATTGGTCTCGGAAGTGGACACCAGGTCGACCGACATGCCCTCTTGTTTGAAAATCTGGAAGGCGTCCGCCAGGAAGCCAACTTGATGCCACATGCCCGGACTCTCCATGGAGACCAGGGTGATGCCCTTTTTGATGGCAATCGCTTTAACCTGCGCGGCACTGTCGGCAACATTGGCCGATACGATGGTGCCTTCCAGTCCGGGCGCCTGCGTAGCGTACACGTGCAACGGAATCTTGTACTGCCGCACCGGCATGACGCAACGCGGGTGCAAAACCTTGGCACCGTTGGATGCGATTTCCTGAGCTTCATCGTAATGCAAGGCGCGCAACAGCCGCGCCGTCGGCACGGAGCGGGGATTGGCGCTGAACATTCCCGGCACGTCGGTCCAAATCTCCAGGCGAGCCGCCTGCAGTTTGGCCGCAAAATACGAACCGGACGTGTCCGATCCGCCGCGGCCCAGCAGCACCGTCTCTCCGGCATCGTTGGCCGCGATGAACCCCTGAGTAATTACCACTTGGCCGAGATCGCGCCACTGCGCCTGCAGGCCCGCATCGGGCGAGAAATCACAGGTGGCCGAGAGGAGACTGGACTTGAGGGTAGCGCTGGGGCGGGTATCGGCACGCAGCACCTTACGCGCATCCGCCCATGCGGTATTGATTCCCTGGGCGTTCAAGAATGTCGCTCCCAAGCTGGTCGCGAGAAGTTCACCCATGGCCATCACGCGCGCTCGCAGGCCATCGTTAACCTGGCGGCCGCTCAGCGCCAAGTCCGCCATTTGCCGCAGTTCCTGCATGAAGTGCTCGAACTGCGGGCTCGGCGCGACACCCAACGTCTTCGCGAGATCACGGTGCCGCGTATCGATTTGCTCGAGAACACTTGAATGGCTACCGGTCACGGCCGCCGCCAGCAGCGATTCGAGGCGATCGGTGATACCGGACAGCGCGGAGTGAACGATGACCGGCCTCAACGACGCGGCGATGCGTGCCCTGACTACGCCCGCGATGTTGTGCCAATTGGCAGCGGACGACACGCTGGTGCCGCCGAATTTGAGCACAACCCAGGCTTGACTATTTTCCAGCACAGCAGTGATCGCACATGAGATTCAATTCCGCGCCGCCCGATCGCGTTGCTCCCGATTGAGGTGGGAGCCCGCGGATGCGCGCCGGCAGGCCTAAGGCTTGTCGTCTTCGAAAATGTCGCGCAGTTCTTTTTCTAACTGGCGTTCGGCGAGTACGTCTTCAACTCGGCTCCAAGCCGCTTTGCCGCGTTTGCCTACGGCAACCGCTTTGGGGCGCCGCTCGGTGCGCTCCAAAAGGGGATCGAAGTCGTGCGATTCTTCGGCTTCCCCGAGAAACTCGTCGTCAATATCAAAATGTTCGTCTTCGCGTTCACTCATTGTTCGAGAAAAGCCCTTGAAATCAATAGGATCAATCAGCCCCACCGTCGAAGCTGCGCACTATATCCGATTCTGCCCGCCATTCAACTAGCAAGGCAAAATCACTCCCTCCGGCGCAGCTTGCGCCCAAAAAACCGCCCAGAAGCCCGGTTTCACCCTGAACACCCCAATCGGGGCGCTCAGGGGCGACCTCGGGCGGCTCCCGGCGGACCGCTCAGGTGCCGGTACGAGCCTTGTCGGCATGGGCCGGCAAGGCTTGCTGGGCCACCGCCCGGTTCACCGCCGAAAAAATCGCCAGCAAGGAGGCGGTTATGATATTGGGGTGCATACCGGCACCAAACAAGGTGCGCCGCGATCGGGTGGTAATCTCGATGTAGGACATCGCCTTGGCTGCGCTGCCCTGGCCGCGAGAGTGCTCTTCATAAGACAGAACATCGAAGGGCAGCGCGAAGGCCTTAACCATAGCCTCGATGGGTCCGGAACCCTGGCCGTGCCAGGTCTCGAGCCGCCCGTCATTTTCTACCTGCAGAGTAATGCGCTCACTGTCCGCGCCGTCTGTGGACGCAGCAAGCTGGTGAGAGCGGTACACGAAGGGTGCGCGCACCGTGAAATATTCTCTGTTGAAGAGCTCCCATAACTCCTGTGAAGTCAATTCCTTACCCGTGATATCTGCGGCCGCTTGCACTACCTGGCTGAATTCGATTTGCAGCCGGCGCGGCATCAGCAGCTGGTAGTCGCGCTCCAACAAATAGGCCACCCCGCCCTTGCCGGATTGGCTATTGACTCGAATGATGGAATCGTAGGAGCGGCCAAGGTCCGAAGGGTCTATGGGCAAGTAGGGAACGTCCCAGATATCTGCCTCCTTCCTCGCGGCCAGGCCCTTTTTGATGGCGTCTTGATGCGAACCAGAAAATGCAGTGAATACCAAGTCCCCCACATAGGGGTGGCGCGGGTGAATGGGCAATTGGTTACAAGCCTCGGCGCAGCGAGCGGCCTCATTAATGTTGGAGAAATCTAGTTTTGGATCAACGCCTTGCGAGTAAAGATTGAGAGCCAACGTCACGATATCGACATTGCCGGTGCGTTCGCCATTGCCGAACAGGGTGCCCTCGATACGCTGCGCACCGGCCATCACGGCCAGCTCCGCCGCCGCCACCCCCGTGCCGCGGTCATTGTGCGGGTGCACGCTCAAGATTACAGAATCGCGCCGGCCAACGTGGCGCAAGAACCATTCGATCTGGTCGGCGTACACATTGGGTGTGGCCATTTCGACCGTAGCCGGCAAATTCAGGATCGACCGGTGCTGCGGCGTCGGCTCCCATACGGCATTGACTGCGTCGCAGATCTCGACCGCAAAGTCGAGTTCAGTGCCGGTGAAGCTCTCGGGACTGTATTGAAACACCCACTCGGTGTTGCGATCGCGCAGGGCGTGCTCGCGTACAGACTCGGCGCCGCGCACGGCGATATCGACGATACCGGCGCGATCCATGCGGAATACCACTCGCCGCTGCGCCACCGAGGTCGAGTTGTACACGTGCACGATGGCGCGGCGTGCACCCTTGAGAGATTCATAGGTACGCGCAATGAGTTCCGGGCGGGCCTGCGTGAGCACCTGAATGGTGACGTCGTCCGGCACCAGGTTCTGCTCGATGATTTCGCGCACGAAATCGAAATCGGTTTGCGAGGCCGCGGGAAATCCGACCTCGATTTCCTTGAAGCCTATTTTCACCAGCATGTCGAACATGCGGCGTTTGCGGGCCCCATCCATGGGCTCGATGAGTGCCTGGTTGCCGTCGCGCAGATCGACGCTGCACCAGGCGGGCGGCGCCGCGATGACGCGGCCCGGCCAGGTTCTAGTACTAATATCTATAGGGGCAAAGGGACGATACTTGGTCGACGGATTACGCAGCATGGTGTTCTCTCACTCGCGATACGCGGCTCATATCAAGCGTCATTGAGCTGGTGGCCCAACTTGAAGATTATTCCGGTCTTGTAAGCGCCGACCGATAGCGCGGAGTATGTGGCGCCTAGCGGCGCAGCAGCAGGGCAAGCGAACCCAACAGCGTAGAGCTGCGGGGGGTTTTGCGTAACTTGCCGGCGGAAGCGCACATTGGTCTGGAATCTAGCATTGCTTTGGCGGGAGACGCAATAGCGGCTACTTCTTCAGGGCCCCCCAGCCGTGCAAGTGATTTTCCGCTATCTTCGCCAGAACCTGCGCGTGACGGTCGTCGTCGTTCAGGGCGGGCACCAGCGTCAATCGATCGCCGCCCAAAGCCTGGAAGAAGTCACTATATTCGATGGCGACTTCTTCCAATGTTTCCAAGCAGTCCACCGCAAATGACGGCGACACCACGCTCAGCTTGCGCACGCCCCGCTCCGCCAACACCTTGAGCGTGTCCATCGTATACGGCTGTAGCCACACCACCGATCCGAATCGCGATTGATAGCAGTGCGACCACTGGTCCGGCGCCAGCCCCAGTCGAGACACTACCAATCGAGTGGTCGCCTCCGCTTGGGCTTGGTAGGGGTCGCCCTCGGCGACAAAGGCGGCGGGAATACCGTGATACGAGAATAGCAGATGGGAGCGCTCGCCCACCTCAGCCCAGTGTTCAAGGATGCGGGACGACAAGGCATCGATATATCCGGCATCGTGATAGTAGTCGTTGACGAAACGGGTTTCCGGCAGCCATCGCCATCCCTGCAAGGTTCGGCTGGTGCAATCGAACACCGAACCCGTCGTCGATGAGCAGTATTGCGGGTACAAGGGCAGCACCAGCAGCTTTTTGACGTTTTGCCCGCTCAAGGATTCGAGGGCATGCGCAATGCTCGGATTGCCGTAGGTCATGCCGACTGCTACGCGTACCTGATCGCCGAATACGGCCTGCAACGCCAGGCCGGTTTTCGCGGCCAGACGAGCGGAATACAACGCCAAGGGCGAACCCTCTTGCAGCCAAATCTTGCGATACTTCCGCATGGTGCGAAGCGGGCGAAGCGGCAGAATTAATCCATACAGCAGGGGCAACCAAATCAGGCGCGAAGTGTTGATAACACGGCGGTCGCTCAGGAATTCTCGCAAGTAGCGCAGGACCGCCCAATAGGTCGGGGAATCGGGTGTACCCAGATTGACGAGCAATACGCCGATTCGTTCGGGCGTCGATGCCGCCGCAGCGTCCGTGTGGGGCACGGCGCGGTAATAAGCCATTGACCGAGTCCTTAAGCTGGATTGCACTCACAGTATACTGCCTCTACGATGAAGCCCCGCAGTGTGTACTCCCTATCGTGATGTGGCTCAGCTCCAGTGAAGGCGAGGCCCTGTCCTTAAGCTTGAGCGTGGCTGCGCGCAGCGTCGTCCTCAGCCTGCCACTGGCAATTCTACTGGCGTGGGTGCTGACTCGACGCCGATTCCTGGGACACAGCCTTCTCGATGCGTTCGTGCATCTGCCGCTGGTGCTACCGCCGGTGGTGGTCGGCTACCTGCTGCTGTTGTTGTTCGGCACGCGCGGTCCGATTGGCTCATGGCTGGAACGAGTACTTGGCGTCGAGCTTATTTTCACACGCAACGGCGCGGCGCTGGCCACCGCTGTGATGTCGTTTCCGCTGATGGTACGCGCCATGCGCATTTCTCTTGAAAACGTCGACCGCGGACTGGAGGAGGCGGCGCGCACCTTGGGCGCCGGAGCCATAGATCGGTTCGCGACCATCACGCTGCCCCTGATGCTGCCGGGAATACTGGCGGGCGCCATTACCGCATTTTCGGCGGCCCTGGGGGAATTCGGCGCGGTGATTACCTTTGTGTCGAACATTCCCGGAGAGACGCGCACCCTGCCCCTCGCGTTGTACACCGCTCTACAAACACCGGGCGGGGATACCGCGGCCGCGCGCCTGGCCTGCATTTCCCTAGCGCTGGGGCTAGGCGGTTTGTTGCTGTCCGAGTGGTTCGCGCGCCGCGTGCGGCTTCTACTGGGTCGTTGATGCTGAGCGTAACCGTCAAAAAGCGCCGTGGGTCCTTTGCCCTCGATGCGAGCTTCGAGCTGCCGACACCGGGTGTGGTGGCCTTGTTCGGCCGTTCGGGCTGCGGCAAGAGCACCCTCGTCAATGTCATTGCCGGACTTCTGGATGCCGATGCGGGCCGAGTGGCGCTGGACGATACCGTCTTGCTGGACACCGAGCGCCGGATCGATGTACCACCCGAGCGCCGTCGCATCGGCTATGTGTTCCAGGACGCGCGATTGTTTCCGCACCTGAGCGTCGCGGCCAATCTCAAGTACGGCGAAAGACGCGCGCCCGCGCGCCGCTACGTGAGCCTGGATGGCGTGGCAAGCCTGCTAGGCCTGGGCTCGCTCATGGATCGACGTACTCACGAGTTGTCGGGCGGCGAACGGCAGCGCGTCGCCATAGGCCGAGCACTGTTATCCCAGCCCAGACTGCTGCTTCTGGATGAGCCATTGGCCTCGCTCGACGCCGCGCGGCGCGAAGAGGTGCTGCCCTATTTGGAGACTTTACGGGACCAGCTGGCGATCCCTATGGTCTACGTCAGCCACAACTTCGATGAAGTTCTGAGGCTGGCGACTTATGTCGTTCTCATGGGGTCAGGCAAGACCATGGCCCAAGGCGGAGTCGGCGACATGAGCTTGAACGCCGGCCTGCGATCCATCGTTGGCGCCGACGCGGTGGGCGCCACCATCGATGGTAGGGTGCTCGGAATGGATGCCTCAAGCGGCCTGATGCGCGTCCAGGTGGGGCATGGCGAGCTCAAGCTGCAAGCCGCGAATATAACAGTGGGCGCAAAATTGCGGGTTCAATTGTTGGCGCGAGATCTCATCGTGGCCACCCAGGCACCCCAGCATTTGAGCGTCCGCAATATCCTCGCTGGAGTGGTCACGACTGTGACGAGCGACGACGCCGAATCGGATTTGGTCGCCATCGATATCGGTGGGACTCTCATCATGGCGCGAGTGACCAAAGCGGCCACGCGCGAACTTGCCCTCGCAGCCGGGCTTCCTGTCTGGGCCCTGGTGAAGTCCGTCTCGCTGCGCAGCCACTCCTTTACCGCACCGCCCGCTATTTCGATCGCGTCCCGAGATGCATGATGGCCACGATGTGATCATCTGGCCGAAGCCCGACGCTCGCCTTGACGGCCGGATCGTAGGCCGCGGCGCCGGTTTTCCACATCACCCCATAGCCCAGATCATGGGCCGCCAGAAACAGATTTTGTGCGGCGGCGCCCGCCGCCACCACCTGCTCGATTTCCGGTATCTTGGTTTGGTCGCGATTGACCGCACAGCCAATGACCACAATCGTCGGCGAACGCCCCATTTTCTCCCGCTCCGCGGCCAGCTGTTCCGCCGTCATGCCGGGCAAGATCGCGCGCTTAGCCTCCGCCGCCGCGGCCGTAAAGGCTTCACGCACGGAGTCCTTGAGCACCACGAGGCGCCACGGCTTGAGGCGGCCGTGATCCGGCGCCCGCGCGGCCGCCTGCAGAAGACGATCAATATCCTCCCAGCTCGGGCCCGGCTGCGCCAAACGGGCAGCGGAAGAGCGAGTCTGTATGGCGGCAAATAGTTCCATCATGAGGTCCTTAAAAAGGAATGTTAGGAGATAAAAACTAGAACACCCGGCATATCGGCTATGATTTGCGGCCGAGATCGCCGGCTGGCGGCGCATCGAAATTATACCCAGAGTCTTCAAGGAGCCTTCAATGAACCGTATCGTTTTGGCGTCGATGGCCGCGCTGCTAAGCGCGACCGCGTTTGCAGCGCCGGTCACTTACATCCTCGATCCCACGCACACCTACCCCAGTTTTGAAGCGGACCACATGGGTGGTTTGTCGGTATGGCGCGGCAAATTCACCAGCAATGCAGGCAAAGTCGTGTATGACAAGGCTGCGCAGTCCGGCTCCATCGACGTGACTGTGGATATGAGCTCGGTCGACTTCGGCATGCCGAAGTTGAACGAGCACGCGAAATCGGCGGAGATTTTCGATGCCGCGAAGTTCCCCACCGCCACATTCAGCGGCAAGTTCACCAAGTTCACCGGGGCCGCGCCCGCCGAAGCTCAGGGCACCCTGACCCTGCACGGTGTGACCAAGCCACTGACATTGACCATCAATTCCTTTCTTTGCAAACAAAACCCGATGAGCAAGAAAGAAGTCTGCGGCGCCGACGCCTCGGCCACGTTCAATCGCAGCGATTTTGGCGTCAATTTCGGCGACAAGTATGGCTTCAAGCAGGAAGTGAAGTTGCAGATCCAAGTGGAAGGCAGCCCCGCAGGCTAGACTGCGCCGCTTCGGTTACGCAAAAATTAGCCCGGAGCGCTGCATCGCGCGACGGGCTTTTTTTGGTCGACTAACCTGTGTGTAGCAGCAAAAAAACAGCTTCGGCTGTAGGCGCCGACCTATGGCCGCTAGTATGTCGCCGACGTGAAGGCGTTGCGCCGTCCTACTTCGAGCCTTTGTTCGACACCGTATACTTGCACCACATTCACGTAATAACCGACTAGCACGCGACTCGGCTGATTGCGCCCCCGGCATGTCGATACGGAGTAAAGAAATGCGCAAACTTCTCACATCGGCGCTCGCACTATCTATCGTGCTAGCTGCAGGTTGCAACAATGCCAAGTCACCGAACGCCGTCGTTAACGATGTCTCGGCGGCTCAGCAGCGGGCAGCCACCGAACTGGCAACCCGTGAGAAAGATGCCGCCCCGGAAATTAGCAAACCAGCCGGAGACCGCAAAGCAGCGCGCGCAACATGTGCCGCCCTCGCCCGCGATACTCAAAAAGCGTGCGAAGCTAAAGTTGATGCAGACTATGGTGCTCCCACGGCGAACGCAAAGACGACGGAAGCGTCCACCCAACCGTAGGAAGCATCAATTCTGCGGAACGTCCTTTGGGGGCGATTCCGGCAAAGCTCCGGTCTTCTTCTGCTGCTTCAGTTGATCCTTGCACATTCTTATCATTGCCGCCTTCGACATGGTGACATCCGCGGTTTTCTGCCTTTCGATGCACTCGTTCATCATTTGGCGCTTCGTCATGGTTGCCCGACCCACAGTATCGCCAGCGAAAGCGTTTGATCCAACAAGAATCAGGCCAAAACAGGCTATCGACTTGACTGCAAGATTCATTGAATTCTCCAAAGCGTAGGAAATGATCCTAGTGCAGTCTGGCAGCAGCGCCCTCAGCCGCAATAAGGGGAGTTCGTGAATGGGTGTAAGTTCCCGCCTACGTTCTATAAACTATCTGAGTATTGATGCGGCCCTGCAACCACAGATGGGATCAAGTGAACTTAAAACCACGCGGAATTCTCTTGATGATTGTCGCCGCCATGACGCCGATCTTGGCAGTGGGCACGGAAAAGTCGCACGATCCCGCCGAAAAGCCCGCAGAGAAGTCCACCGATTTGCCGCCCAATGCAGGTCGAGATGCCCTTAGACAGATCGTGCAGGACCACTGTGTCGTGAACTGGACGCAGCATCAGGATCCGGCTCCGTGCGAGCGGGTTTTTCTTGCGAATGCCAGAAGCGACAGTTCGGGGTATGCGGTGCTCGCAGATCGCAAAGGCGGGGCCCATTACTTGTTGATTCCCACACAGACGATGGCCGGCATCGAAAGCGCTGAGCTGCTCGACCCCGATGCACCGAATTTTTTCGGGGAGGCGTGGCAGGCCCGCGATCTGATCGCTAAGTTCGTCGGTCATGAGGTGCCGAGAACCGCCATAGCGCTTGCGGTGAATACCGCGCACGCCCGCTCACAAAACCAGTTTCACATTCACATCGAATGCCTGCGGCCTGACGTATTCGACTCGCTGCACACGGCGGCTGAACTCGTTACAGAGAGCTGGTCGCCGGTAAACGTTGCTGGGTCGACCTATCAGGCCCTACGGATCATGAATGCGAGCCTCGGCAGCTCGAACCCGTTCGAATTAGTCTCAAACCTAAACTCGGACGCGAAACACCATATGGGCAACTACACCCTGGTGGTCGCCGGAATGCAATTCAAGGATGGTCCCGGATTCATTCTGCTGACGGGTACCGGCCCTACCGGCGAGCTGCTTTTAGATTCCACTTGTACGGTAGCCGGCGGCGGCGGATGAGTGCAGTCGCGCGCGAACTTCGCGTCACGACTGGGCAGCGTCGATGCGGAAGTTTCTCGGCCGCCCGTCTAAATCTAATTGACACCACAGTTTGCAATTAACGACTGACACTCTGCTTATTGATTACTGTCGACAATCTTCACTTATGCTAATCTAAGGCTTCGTGTAGAACCGAGTACGCCATGGCCCGCGCCGCCGCCCCCACAGTGCTCCAGCTGGTGCAGTCGAACTCGCTGCCGGCGTTGGTGCAGATCGAGATCGAACAGCTGATCTTAGGTGGCGAACTCGCCGTCGGCCAGCGTATCAATGAGAGCGAACTCGCCTCACGATTCCGGACGAGTCGCGGGCCAATACGCGAGGCACTGCGCGCCCTCGAGGAATCGCGCCTCGTGCGTTCTGAGAAGAATCGCGGCGTTTTCGTCCGTGAAATTTCCGTGACCGAAGCGGACGAAATTTATGATGTCCGCGAAGCTCTCGACCAACTGATCGGCCAGCGGGTCGCCGAGCGCGCCACGCCTGAGCAGATTCGGGAACTTAAGGCTGTCTTAGCCGAGATGGACCGCGCGACCGCCAAGCAGGACATCAAGTGCTACCACGCGCTGAATTTGAAGTTTCACGACATGCTGGTGGAGTTCGCAGGGAATGCGCGCCTGGCCGAAAGCTACCGACTGCTCACCAAAGGCCTGTTGCTGTTCCGACTTCGCGGGCTGCAGGACGGCGGCGGTTTCGCGGTTTCCAACACCGAGCACAAAGCGGTAGTGGATGCCCTCGCCGCGCGTGATTCCACCCGGGCGGGACGCTTGCTGCGCCAACATGCCATAGAGAGCCGCGCCCGAATGCATAGAGCGGCCGCGGTCGCCGACACTATATAGATGGATCCATTGAACAGAGCGCCCACGGAGTACGGAACTTGCCAAGCGACATCACTGTAAACGGCCGCAACTATCGCTGGATGGACCGCCCTCTGGTCGTCGTCTGCGTCGACGGCAGTCAGTACGAGTACATCACGGCCGCGGTGACGGCCGCTGCCGCGCCCTTTCTCGGCCGTCTGCTCGCGGGCGCCGGGACTTCTTTCACCGCCGACTGCGTCATGCCGAGCTTCACCAACCCGAACAATCTGTCGATTGTGACCGGCGTGCCGCCCTCGGTGCACGGAATATGCGGCAATTACTTCTTCGACCCGGAGCGTGGCGAAGAAGTGATGATGAACGACCCGCGGCTACTGCGGGTCGGAACGATACTTGCGGCATTTTCCGCGGCCGGCGCCAAGGTGGCCGTGATCACGGCCAAGGACAAGCTGCGTAAGCTCCTCGGCCACCGGATGAAAGGCATTTGCTTCTCGTCCGAGAAGGCCGACCAGGTCACCTTGGCCGAGAACGGTATGGAGAACGTGCTCGAGCGCGTCGGCATGCCGGTACCGTCCGTGTACAGTGCGGAGCTTTCCAAGTTCGTGTTCGTCGCAGGCGTGAAACTCATGGAGCGTGAGCGGCCCGATCTGATGTATCTATCCACCACTGACTACATTCAGCACAAGGCCGCCCCCGGCACGCCGGCGGCGAATGAATTCTACGCAATGATCGACCGGAATCTCGCGCGGTTGGAAGAGCTTGGCGCCACCATTGTCCTTACGGCGGATCACGGCATGAACGCCAAGCACGGCGCCGATGGTCAGCCCAATGTGATTTATCTGCAGGACACTCTCGATGGCTGGCTTGGGCAACACAAGGCGCGGGTGATTCTGCCCATCACCGACCCCTATGTAGTGCATCACGGTGCGCTCGGATCTTTCGCGCTCGTGTACCTGTCCGCACCGGACGACCAACGCACCGTGGCTCAACGCATCGCTGCGCTGCCCGGAATCGAAAGCGTCATGATGCGTGCTGAAGCCGCCGCGCATTTCGAGTTGCCGTCCGACCGCATCGGCGATCTTGTGGTGGTGTCACGGCTGGACACGGTCATCGGTACCAGCCGCGACAGGCACGATCTGTCCGGCCTCGACGTGCCACTGCGCTCACATGGCGGGACGTCTGAGCAAAAGGTGCCGCTGCTCGTTAATCGGAGCGTCAATAAGCAGCCTGCATTGCGTCGCTGGCGTAACTTCGATGCGTTCGATCTTGGACTGAACCTCGTCACTCGAGCCTCATAGGCGCACCGATGATCGCCGGCACCGCCCCTCCTATACCGCACGAGCCCATTCGGGAATCGCTGCGTATCGCGGGCGAGAAGATTGCACGTGATCGGTTCATAGAGGTTCGCCACCCCTACACGGGCCATCTGGTCGGTACCGTTCCCAAAGCCGGCGTCGAAGACGTCAAAGACGCATTGCGGATTGCGCGCAGCTTTCGCTCCAAGCTCACGCGTCACGACCGCTACACCATCCTCATGAAAGCAGGCAGCATCATCACTACAAGGCGCGACCAACTTGCGCGCCTGATCACATTGGAGTCCGGCCTGTGTCTGAAGGACTCTCAGTACGAAGTAGGCCGTGCCTCGGATGTCTTGCTGTTCGCCGCCAATCTAGCTTTGGTCGACGAGAGTCAGGTGTTCTCTTGTGATCTCACCAGCCATGGAAAGAGCCGCAAGATCTACACCATGAGGGAGCCGCTGCTCGGCGCCATTACGGCGATCACTCCTTTCAACCATCCGCTTAACCAGGTGATCCACAAGCTGGCCCCCGCAGTGGCCACCAATAACCGCGTCGTACTCAAGCCCAGCGAGAAAACTCCACTCAGTGCGTTTGCGCTCGCGGACATTCTTTACGAGGCGGGCCTGCCGCCTGAAATGCTGTCGGTGCTGACGGGCGATCCGAGCGAGATCGCCGATGAAATGCTGACGAGCGCGGACGTCGATCTCATCACCTTCACCGGCGGTGTGTCTATCGGCAAGTACATCGCAGCCAAGGCGGTTTACAAGCGCCAGGTTCTGGAAATGGGCGGCAACGATCCCATCATCGTGCTCGAGGATGCGGACATCGAGGAAGCAGCCACTCTGGCGGCGAGCGGATCGTACAAGAACTCGGGCCAGCGATGCACCGCCGTCAAACGCATACTGGTGCAGGACAGCGTGGCCGACCGCTTCGTCGAACTGCTGGTCGACAAGACGCGAGCGGTTAGGTACGGCGATCCCTTCGATCCCGCAATGGATATGGGCACGGTGATCGATGAACCATCGGCGCGGCGCTTCGAGACAGTGGTGAACGAAGCGGTTGCGGATGGTGCCAGGCTGTTGATCGGCAATGTCCGCCGCGGCGCACTGTACTCACCCACCGTGCTCGATGGGGTAACGCCGAACATGACCGTAGTTCGATGTGAGACTTTCGGCCCCGTCTCGCCCGTGATTCGCTTCAAGACTGTGGACGAAGCCATCAGCATCTCGAACGGAACCGCCTACGGCCTGTCATCGTCGCTGTGCACTAACCGCATCGACCTGATCACCCGCTTCATCCAAGAGCTGCAGGTGGGCAGCGTGAACGTGCGCGAGGTCCCTGGCTACCGCCTGGAAATGACACCGTTCGGAGGCATCAAGGATTCGGGGCTGGGCTACAAGGAGGGCGTACTGGAAGCCATGAAAAGTTTCTGCAACACCAAGACTTATTCACTGCCTTGGTAAGCAAATGAGCAAGGCGTAGGCACGAACGCACATGGGCAGTACCGTCATCCTTGATTTGATGGGCGGAGTCGCGCTGCTGCTATGGGGGTTGCACATGGTCCACAGCGGCGTGGTGCGCGCATTCGGCGCCGATCTGCGGCGCCTGCTGGGAATCGCCCTGCAAAGCAGGTTTCGTGCGTTTCTGGCGGGCGCATTCGTCACGGCTCTGCTACAGAGCAGCACGGCGACGGGATTGATGGCCGCCTCATTTGTCACGGGCGGCACACTGGATCTCGCTCCCGCTCTCGCCGTCATGCTCGGCGCCAACGTCGGCACCACGTTGGTGGTACAGATCCTGTCGTTCAATATCGCCGTCGTGACCCCCGTGCTATTGCTTACGGGGGTAATCGCATTCAAGCGCGGCGGCAGAACGCGGACTCGCGATCTGGGTCGTGTCGTGATCGGAATCGGTCTGATGCTGCTGGCGCTCCACATCTTCCTCGGCGCCCTGGTTACGACGGAAAGCATGCCCGTCTCGCGCGCCTTGCTGGGAGCGATCATCAGTCAGCCGATTCCCTGCCTGCTGATCGCGGCGGCCATCACCTGGGCTGCGCACTCCAGCGTGGCCGTCGTTCTCGTCGTGATGTCGCTGGCGGCTGCGCAGCTCGTCACCCCTACGGCGGCGCTCGCCCTGGTACTGGGCGCGAACCTCGGCAGTGCGCTCAACCCCTTGATCGAGAGCAGTCAGCCAGGAAATCCGGCGAGCCGCCGTCTACCGATCGGCAATCTGCTGACGCGGGTCGTTGGTTGCGCACTCGTGCTGCCGTTTCTGAATCCAATCGCGGACATACTGCAGGGGTTCGAGCCGAACCCCGCACGCCTGGCGGCCGACTTTCACACCGCCTTCAACCTCCTGCTGGCGCTCATGTTCATTGGCCCCCTCGATTATGTAGCCACACGGCTTACGCGGTGGTTGCCGGACATGGCAAAGACCGCCGATCCGGGCACGCCGGTGTATCTCGATTCCTCCGCGGCGGGCACTCCAGCCGTGGCGCTGGTCTGCGCCGCGCGCGAAGTCCTGCGGATGGGCGATCTGATTGAAAGCATGCTGCGGCAGGCGATGACGGCGCTGCTGACCAATGACCGCAAGCTGGTGGCCGAGATCAGCGGCATGGACGACGCCGTCGACAGCCTCAACGAGGCGGTGAAGCTCTATGTTACGCGGATGACCCGCGACAGCCTGGACGACCGTGACGGTTACCGCGCCATGGAGATCGTTTCATTCTCGATCAACCTTGAGCACGTCGGCGACATCATCGACAAGAACTTAATGGACCTAGCGTCCAAGAAGATTCGCCGCGGTATCACTTTTTCAAAGGAGGGCGAGACCGATCTCGTCGAGTTTCACCAGCAAGTCGTCGATAGCCTGAAACTCTCAGTGGGCATCTTCATGTCGGGCGATATGGATGTTGCCCGCCAGCTGGTGGCGGCAAAAGCACGGCTGCGGGAGAAGGAATTCGCGGCCGCTGAGCGGTACCTGGTGCGATTGCGCGAGGGCACGCCGGAGACTATTGAGTCGTACTCGTTGGACTTGGATATTTTGCGCGATCTTAAGCGTGTCCACTCGCACCTGTGTTCGGCCGCTTATCCCGTCCTAGAGCGCGCCGGAGCGCTGCAGCCCAGCCGTCTCAAGGACTCCGCGTTCGGCCGGCGCAAAGCCTCGGCGAATCGCCTACCGACCAAACCGCTGTTGCCGTGAACCGGCCGATTCATTTGAAATGAGGATTTCATGACCGACCCGATACTGCTGACGCCCGGCCCTCTGACGACCTCGGCGGACACTAAGTTCGCCATGCTATCGGACTGGGGGTCGTGGGACAGTGCTTTCAATTCGTTGACGGCATCGGTGTGCCGCGACCTTCTCGCCATCGTCAACGGCCAATCGGACCATGTTTGCGTACCGCTGCAGGGCAGCGGCACCTTCGCTGTCGAAGCGGCCCTCGGCACTCTGGTGCCGAAGGGCGGCAAAGTGCTCGTGCCCGACAACGGCAGCTACTGCAAGCGCATCGTGCGAATCCTGGGCTACTTGGGCCGTGAGGCCGTCGTCCTGTCGCACGGCGAGCAGGAGCCGGTTGACCCTGCGCGCATCGACGCCGCCTTGGCCGCGGACCCCGCAATCACGCATGTCGCGCAGGTCCACTGCGAGACCGGCACTGGGATCTTGAATCCTCTGGCGCAAATTGCGGACATCGTCGCAAAGCACGGGCGCGCACTGATCGTCGACGCCATGAGCTCGTACGGCGCCATCCCCATCGATGCGCGCACCCTGCCCTTCGACGCTCTCATCGCGGCGTCCGGAAAATGTCTGGAGGGTGTACCCGGCATGGGCTTCGTGATCGCACGGCGGACGGCCCTGGAGCGCTCCGGCGGCAACGGGTATTCGCTCGCCATGGACTTGCTCGACCAGTGGCAGTACATGCAAAAGACGGGTCAGTGGCGCTTCACGCCGCCGACGCACGTCCTCGCCGCCTTGCGCGTGGCGATCGACCAGTACCTGGCGCAGGGTGGACTCACGGCGCGGCTGGCTCGCTACACCGACAATTGCGCCGCGCTGGTATCCGGCATGCGCGCGCTGGGTTTCAAGACATTTCTACCCGACGCCCTGCAGGCACCCATCATCGTCACCTTCCACTGCCCGCCCGATACGGCGTACGACTTCAATGAGTTCTATCGCCGCGTGCGCGACCGCGGATTCATTCTGTACCCGGGCAAGCTGACGGCAGTCGATACATTCCGCGTAGGCTGTATCGGCGCCATCGGCGCCGATACCTTGACGCGGGCGGTGTCCGTTATGGCCGATGTATTGCGCGAGATGGGAGTCCGTCGAGTCGCCCACGAGTAAATTGCGTCACCGGTAAAATCGGCTGCCCGTGATTAATCGGATAGGCCGGCGAGCTGTTCCGCATCTTTCTTCGCCGCCCGCTGAATGGCCGGCCTGGATTGTATGCGGTCGACATAGGCCCGAAGCACCGGTAGTTCCGGCACCAGTTTGAATTTCAGGGTCCAATTGAGCGCGCTTCCCCATAGCACATCGGCCGCGCTAAAGGTTTCGCCCAGCAAATAGGGCCCACCGCCCAATTGATCGGTGAGGGTCTTCAGCATGGTGTCGAAATCACCATAGGGCGACGTTGAGGGGGTGGCCGGCGTGCGTTGCATCGACTTGTCGATTAGCGCTGGCTCGAAGCATGAACCGTAAAAGACCATCCAGCGCAGATAGGGTCCGCGTTGCGGATCGCCAATGGGCGGCGCCAATTTCGCCTCCGGATATAGATCGGCGAGGTACATGAACACCGCCGCCTGTTCGGTGATCAACGCATCGCCGTGACGGATCGCTGGGACCTTTCCCATGGGATTAATCGACAAGTACTCCAGCCGGCGCAGCTCACCGGTCTTGATGTTCAGGACATGCAGGTCATACGGCACGCCAAGTTCCTCAAACAGTGCGAGAGTGCCGCCGGAACGGGTTTGAGGCGCGTGGAAAAAGGTCACTCGTTGTGCGGACATAAAAAGACTCCTCACGGATTTGCAGAGCGCTGTGTTATACGCCACTATTGTTGCAACGCAAACATCTCGCCGTGGCTATCGTTGCCGACATCGTATTTTATGTGTGCGCGCCCGCGTTTCATAATTGCTTCAAATTTCCTCAGGTCCGCACGGCCTTGCCGAAATCCCGTCGGTTGAAGGTAACCAGCGCATTCGCCTGATCGTTGATGGCCGTTTCCAAAACCATTTCATCCGCAGGATCGGTCAATTGCAGTCGACGCGGACCTGTCGTCGATAACAGACATTTGGTCGATCTCAAGGGGCACGTTAGGATTCTGCGCGTTCGGTTCATCGCTATTTTATTCGATTAAGATTTTCATCTTCGATCATGAACTTGCCTCTTGAGTCAGCCAACTCGGGTGGACTTCTGATCCGTCAGCCCTTGCCATCCGAGTACGACAAATGCACCACTCCTTGCCTGCAATCCAAAAGCCGTTTCGTCTAATTTGTAGGTTGCTATCCATTGCGGACCGGCGGTACGTTTCCATGGCCTGCGGCATGTCGCTCGCGGTTTTGCTGACTGCAGCAAGCCTACCGGCTACCGCCTACCAGTTCGACGGGGCCGATCTAGACGCCGCGGCGGTCGAGTCCGCGGCCGCGACGGTCGGATGTGGCAAGAAAGCCCAGAACGGGTTGATCACCCTGACTACCACCGACGGTCTCGGGCATTCTCGCAGTTTCATGGTGCAGGTCCCGGCCGACTACAGCACCTCCAAAACCTATTCGTTGAACTTTGTGTTCCATGGTGCGGGAGCGAATGGCTGGCAAAGTCATTCGTGGGGATTGCAGAATGCGACAGGCGCGGCCGAGGCAGGGATCTTCGTCTTCCCCAACGGCGTGCCCTACAAAGGCTACGGAGTAGGATGGGACGACAGGAACAATGGCTACGACATGCCATTCTTCGACAATATGGTCAAGAAGATGGAATCGACCTATTGCATCAACCGCGCGCGAGTATTTGTTGCCGGCTTTTCTTGGGGCGGGGACTTCGTCCTTGCTCTGACGTGCAGTCGGGGCAGCGTCATTCGCGCCGCGGCCGTGAACTCAGCCTCGGATGAATTCAATAATAAGACCAGCTATCTTACGTATCAAAACCTGCCCTGCCCGACCACCACCCACCCGCCGATGCGATTCGTGCATGCTGTCGGTGGTGATTCCGCATACCCATCGCCGAATTTTGCAAATACGTCCAAGCTCGTGCAGCACCTCAACGCTTGCGCTGCTACGACAACGAGCGCCCATTCGAGCACCAGTGTGATGACCTGCGTAACGCACAACAGCTGCGCCAAGGAATTCGAGGAGTGCTCGTTCAACGACAGTATCGGGCATGCGATTCCGCCAAATTGGGCGTCAGATACGTGGACGTTTTTCCAGTCCTTCCCGTAGCGGAGAAAAACGCGATGCCGTTCTGTTCGGCGGTCATCACGCTGCCAGCGCGAGGCGCTCGATCCTCGGCCGGCGCTTCTCCTGCGCGCGCCACAGGTCGTCTCTGCCATATTTACGTATGGCGTACGTAGAGACCCCTGGGCCTCGACCTTGACGTAGCTCGGTTGGCGGGCACAAGCCTGTTGATGATCGAAAAGCATTACGGCCATCTCGTATCGGAGGCTGCACGATTGTGCCTCGCAAATGTGGAAATGCTGTGGGGACTACACTGCCAAGTGTTCGCTCGTCCACACCACCTGTGTCCGATCTAAGCCTCGTCCCCCGCACGAGGCGGTTGTCCGCGCCTGCGCTTCATAATTGCATCAAATTTCTTCAGGTCCGCACGGCCTTGCCGAGCATTGAAAAAACTCTCCGCATCCATCACCGCCAGCTTCTCTGCAACCGCCGTTGCAATAAACTGATTGATGCTAGTACCATCTTGCTTGCGCACCTTCACGACCGCCGCCTTGATGGAGCGCGGAAGGCGCAGTGGGAAAGTCGAAATAGCTTTCATCTCAATCTCCTTAACGCTTCCGAGGGAAGCAACAATTCGGTCCCAAATGCTTCTGGGGCCCTGCCGAAATCCCGTCGGTTGAAGGTAACCAGCGCATCCGGGTAGTCGCCCAAACTGTTCCACTTGTGGCCACCGGAATTAGCTCCGCTAGGCGAGTTGGCACCGGAATCGACATTTAGGGCTGATGGGTTTGAGTTACGTCGTGTGTTCCAATACCCGATGTCCGGTGACTCCATCGATCAAAGAAATTGAAGCAACTGGGCGGACAGTTCTTACAACGATGCCCTTGCGCGTAGGAACTGGCATATCGATAACCCGCGTCATGCGAGACGCTAAATCTCTACGAGGGTAGCTGTGCCCTGCTCCTTACTCACCAATCGAACGAATAACTCGCGCCGGATTGCCCCCGACAAAAGTATTGGGGGGAACGTCCTTGGTGACTACAGAACCCGCCGCGACCACTGAGTTTTCGCCCACCGTCACCCCGCCGATGATCGTTACGCCTGCTGCGATCCAGACGTTTCTCGCAATCACGATGGGCTTTGCGATCACGAAGGCAGCCCGCTGGGAAGGTTCAATTGGATGGCTCGACGTAATGATGCTCACGTTCGGCCCGATCATCACATCATCGGCAATGTCGATCCCGCCAAGGTCGTACATGGTGCAATTCTGGTTTATGAATACCTTACGCCCAACGCGGATATTCTCGCCGCCGGTAGTATAGAACGGTGGGATCAGCGAAAAGCTCACGTCCACCTTGGTGCCGATAAGTTCGCTGAACGCGGCCCGAATTTCGTCCGCATCGTCGGACCCACTACGCCCCCGGGACGTCCCTTGACAACCATATTGGGGCACCCCCTAAATTCCCCGTACCAACCTACAAGCTCGGCAAGAAACGTGTGATTGACCGCGCGGTCCTACAGGCGTTCCTCGAGGTAAAGAAGGCCGAAGGTCTCTCGCGGCTCGCGAAGTCGATGTCCAGCTGACAGACCGACCCAAGAATTCGCTGCAAGGAAAGCAATTTCATACGCGGTCGGATTCAAAACCCAAATCTCTGAATGTTTCCGTACAGATTTCCGCGCGGACGGTCTTGACGGCGAATAATTAACGCAAGTTATTGATTTTATTGGTGGGACGGCTGGGACTCGAACCCAGGACCAAAGCCTTAAAAGGGCCTTGCTCTACCAGCTGAGCTACCGTCCCAATCAGCCGCGCATGATAGCCGAACTTGGCCGCCAGATCACCGCCAATTCTTTCAGCGATATCGAGTCGGATCGGGGATGCCCGCAGCGGCAAATCCGGCGGCCCGCAAGCGGCAGGAATCGCACTTGCCGCAGGCGGTGCGGTCCGGTCCTGCCTGATAGCACGACACTGTCATGCTGAAGTCCACTCCGAGTTCAGTGCCGGCGCGGATTATGTCTGCCTTGGACATGGCGATTAGCGGGGCGTGGATTTCAAAGCGAGCGCCTTCGACGCCGGCCTTGGTTGCGAGCCGCGCCAGACGCTCGAATGCCTCGATAAATTCCGGCCGGCAGTCAGGATACCCCGAGTAGTCAACGGCGTTAACGCCCACGAATATGTCGGTAGCGCCCACCACCTCAGCCCAACCCAGCGCGAGCGACAGCATCAGGGTGTTGCGAGCCGGCACATAGGTGATGGGTATGCCGGAAGTCGGTATTTCAGGAACAGCGATGCCGGCGTCGGTCAGGGCCGAACCACCGATGCCGGCCAGATCAACTCCCATGACCCGATGCTCTCGAGCACCCAAGGCATGGGCGATTTGCCGGGCCGCGGCGAGTTCTGCGCTGTGGCGTTGTCCGTAGTGCACGCTCAAGGCATAGCACTCGAAGCCGCGCGCGACGGCCATCGCCAGTACCGTGGAGGAATCCAATCCGCCGGAGAGCAGCACGACGGCGCGCCTGAGTTGCGCGGTTGGGCCGAGGAGAGTCACTTGCCGGGCGTATCGCCCCACAGAACTTTGTGAAGCTGAAGTTGGAATCGAACCGGCAGCCGATCCGCCAAAATCCAGTCCGCCAATGCCGTCGGCGACACTTCATCGTAGCTTGGCGAGAACAGAATCTGGCAGCGCCCGGATAGCCCGTGCTCTTGCAAGAACATCTTGCTCCAGTCGTAGTCCTCGCGGGAACAGATCACGAATTTCAGCTGATCGCGCGCTGTCAGCAACTCGAAGTTCTCGATTCTATTGCGCGCGGCTTCCTGCGAGCCAGGGGTCTTGACATCCACCACTCGAGAGACTCGGTGATCGACTGCCGCGATATTCAGCGCGCCGCTGGTTTCCAGCGACACCTCAAAGCCGTGATCGCACAACCGCTCGAGCAGCTTCAGACAATTCGGCTGCGCCAAGGGTTCTCCGCCCGTCACGCAAACATACCGAGTGCCGTAGCCACGCACCTTTTCCACGATGGCGGTGAGATCCAGCCAATCGCCGGCATGGAAGGCATACTCGGTATCGCAGTAGCGGCAACGCAGCGGGCATCCGGTCAGCCGCACGAATACGGTCGGGTAGCCTACTGCGTCAGCCTCTCCCTGCAAGGAGTGAAATATCTCATTGATGCGCAGGGCGTCCGATTTGCGTGCGGCGTCAATCAATGTTTCTCAGCCGCCATCTTGTCGAGACGTTGCCGTGCCAAGCGTCCGGCAGGCGTGTCGGTAAACTGCGTGGCCACTTTGGACAGCGTATCTTTGGCAGCCTCCCACTGATTCAATTCGTACTGGCAGTACCCGATCTTGAGCAAGGCGTCAGGACGCTTGCGCGACTGTGGGTATTTGTCGACCACTTTTTGAAACGCCGCTTGCGCCTCAGGGAACGATCTGTTGACGTAGTTGGCCTCGCCCAACCAGTACTGAGCATTGTCCGCCAGCTGGCTGTCCGGGTACGAGGCCAGGAATTTCTGAAACGCCGCGATGGCACGATCGTACAAACTGTCTTTCAACAGGGCGAAGGCCGCTTGATACGCCTTGTCATCGGAGGCCGGTGGTGAAGAACCCCCGGCGGCCGACCCCGTATCGCCTGATCCCGCAGCGGCCACCGTGCCGCCGACACCTCGCGCCTCCAGGCTTTTCATGCGCCGATCCACATCGGCGTACAAGTCGCGCTGCTGCTTGCGGCTGGCCTCGAGACTATTGGTCAACTGATCGACATCGTTGTGCAAGGCGCGCAAATCAGTCCGCAGCGACTCGCCTTGATTGGCCAGATCGAGCAGACTTTGATTAGCCACCACCCTCTCGATGCGGGCGAGGCGAGTGTCGAGATCCTTCTGCTTGATTTGCACCGGGTCTTCATCCGGCGGCGTGCCGGCGCAGCCCATCATCGCCAGCGCAACGAGGCAAGTCCCGGTCAAGCTAAACGCCGCGCGGAAAATCACGGAGCGTAGACCAATTCCACGCGACGATTCTGAGACCAGGCCGCCTCGTCATCGCCCTCGACCGCGGGCCTCTCGGAACCGAAGCTGACCGTGGCGAGCTGCGATTCCGCCACTCCTTGCAGCATGAGAGCGCGCCGTACTGCCTGTGCGCGGCGTTCGCCGAGTCCAATATTGTATTCGCGGGTGCCACGCCCGTCGGTGTTGCCCTCGAGCTTGATCTTCAGGCCCGGATGGCCGGTCAAATTGCGCGCATGCGCGGCAACGATATCGGCGAACTCTGGCTTGATCTCGGATTTGTCGAAGTCGAAATAGATGACCTTCCGCGCCAGTGGCCCCGTTGCGTCCGCGCCCATGCCGTTCGCGCCCTGAGTGGCGGCATCACTACCAAAAGCACGCGACGAGGCGGATGCGGCATCTCCCGTGGCGCCGGACGACCCAGGGACTTGACTGCCGGCCGTCGGCGGCTCCATCACATTGTGCTTCTTGGGGCATCCCGACAGCAGCACAGTTCCGGCCATCAGCAGCGCGATCGATACGATTCGTTTCATTTATATCTCCATCCGATTGACGTAGTACGCAAGCCTACCGACGAATACCTGATTTGTGTACCTAGTTTCATCATGCCGCTTCAGAACGGCGCCCACGCAGGCTCTTGCAATTCGCCCTCGCTCGACACGAGGCGCTCCTGCACCCGACCGTCGGCACTGACCAAGGCCAGCACGCCGCGCCCGCGGTCCCGGCTCGCATAAATGATCTCCGCGCCGTTCGGCGCGTAGCTCGGCGACACGTCAAAATGGCCCTTGGTGAGCACTTGGACATCGCCGCGGCCGCGAAGGTCCATGGTCGCTATGCGATAGCCCCCATCCTCTTGGGTAACGAAGCTCAATTGCGATTCGTCCGGGGAAAGCCGCGGGCGCGCGTTGTAGCTGCCTTGAAATGTGAGGCGGCGGGGTTTGTCGCCTTTTTGCGTACCGACGCGATAGATTTGCGGGCCGCCGGCGCGATCTGACGTGAAATACAGGCTTTGGCCGTCCTTCGACCATTGCGGCTCGGTGTCGATCCCGGGATCGTCGGTGATGCGGGTCAGCGCGTGACTGGCCAACTCGAGCACGTAGATATCCAAATTGCCGTCGCGCGTGGAGAGCGTGAGTGCCAGCTTCGTGCCGTCCGGCGACCATGCCGGCGCCTGATTCACCCCCGCCTGAGCCGACACCCGCCGCCGCTCTCCTGTCTTCAAAGCCTGCACAAACACGGAGGGCACGCGGCCTTCGAAGGAGACGTAAGCCAAGCTCTGGCCATCCGGCGACCACGCCGGCGACATCAGAGGCTCATTCGATTGCATCACCACATGCGGATTCTCCCCATCAGCATCCGCCACGATGAGCTGGTAGTCCTTGTGCGGCAAAGAGCCCAGCACGGAAATGTAGGCGATTCGGGTGGCGAACGCGCCGCGTATGCCGAGAATCTTCTCGAACACCATGTCGGCTACTTGATGGCCCGCCAGACGCAGGCCCGGCTTGTTCGCACTGAATTGATAACCCAGCAGCCGCTGGTGCGTAAGAACGTTATAGAGCTCGAAAGTGAGGTTAAAGCGGTCTTGGCCGAGAGGCTGAACTTGTCCGACCACCATGTAATCATTGTTCAGACGGCGCCAATCATCGAAGGAGATTGCGGCGCCGGAATGCGGTTGCTCGATCATGTCCTTGCGATCCGTCGCTTTAAAGCGCCCGCTTCGCGCCAGGTCCCCGCTCACGAGCTGCGCCACGTCGAATAAAGCACCGGACCCTTCCGGAGTACCGAACGGCACGATCGCGATGGGAATGGCATCCGCCTGTCCCTTCGTGATTTCGACCACGAGTGCCGCCCAAGTTCGCGAGCAGAAGAATATAAAACCGATCGCCAGCAAACATGAAAAGCGTCTATTCATTGGGTTTGAACCTAAATACAAAGTTTCTTTCAAAAAGCGCCGGATCCGGGGGATCCGGCAGGGGTGATGCACGATACACCGCATTTTCAATCGATTGACGGGCGGCTGCGTCGCCATTGCACTGGGTAACGCGCGCACCCGTCACTTCGCCGCCCGGAATCTGGGTGACTTCCACCAAACAATCAAGACCGACGCTCGCCGACGGCGGTTTGATCCAGGCATTTTGGATGCGATTGCGCAGTCTGGCGATATAGCTGTCGCGCAGGGGACCGGACTCCACGGCGCTGCGGTGCTCCTCGTCGGCCAACTGCCTGCGTAATTCAGCCTCCCGGTCCTGGCGAGCGCGGTCGTCGGCCGCATGTTTCGCATCGGCGATGCGCTTGGACTCCGCAGCCTGCTTCGCCTCGGCGGCTTGCTTGGCCTCGGCGGCCCTAGCCGCCGCGGCATGGGCATCGGCCGCTCGTTTGGCTTGCGCAGCCAGATCGGCCTCCGCAGCCCTCCGCGTCAGCGCCGCCTTAGCTGCTTCAGCGGTGTGCGCCGCTGTCGCATTAGCTGCCGCGGCGTGGGCATCGACGAGATGCTGCTGCTCGGCGGCCGCCACCTTGGCGGCATCGGCTGCGGCTCTGGCGCTTTCGGCCGTCATCGTCGCTTCAGCAGCCTTGGCCGCCTTGGCCGCGTCGGCAGCCCTAGCCTCCTCCGCCTTAGCCTGATCGGCCGCAGCCGCCGCGGCCTTGGCTTCGCTATGCGCAACCGTTTCGGCCGCCGCCGTCGCTTCCTCGGCGGTGCGCGCACGCGCCGCTGCTTGCTCGGCACGTTCGTTCTGTGCACGTTGCGCTGCATGCAGGACCTGCGAGTCCACCACCACGGCGTCGATCGGCAGGGGCTGCAAGCTGGGCGGCAGCCGATGCGCTGAAATCAGCGCCGGGATCACCAGGGCGGCCAGCAGTAGTCCGTGCAGCAGTAAGGAGAAGACGACCGCCCACGAGTGTTCGTGCAAGAAGTCCCGCATTCAACCCGTGCCGCTGCCGGCCCCATGGGCTTGCGCCCGTGCCGGCGGCCGCACAGGATCCGTTAGAAAACCCACTTTGGTGGCGCCGGCATGCTGCAACAGAACCATGGCGCGCACCACTGTGCCATAGGGTACGGTTGTATCGGCTTTGACCAGCACCGGAGTCTGCGGATCGCGTCGCAGGAGCGCTGCCGTCCGGGCGCTCACCGTGGCTTCGGACGCAGGCTTGTCCGGGTTCTGTCCAAAATTTACATAGAGACGTCCTCGCGCGTCGATGGTCACGATCAGCGGCTCGTGTTTGGCGAGAAATTCGGGGTCGATGGGTTTGGCTCCGGCATCGGGCAAATCCACTTTGACCCCCTCCTTGAGTAGAGGTGCCGTGATCATGAAGATGACCAGCAGCACCAACATGACGTCGATGTAGGGCACCACATTGATCTCGCCCATCAGCTTGCGGCGGCGAAGGGGTCGGGCCATCGGTTAGGCTTGGGCCGCACGGTTCGGCCCGTGGCGCTGCAGAATCGTCGAAAACTCTTCCACGAAGGTATCGAATCTCAATTCCAGGCGGCTCACCTGATCGGCAAATCGGTTGTAGGCGATTACCGCGGGAATGGCCGCGAACAATCCAATGGCCGTGGCTATCAATGCTTCGGCGATACCCGGCGCCACCGCCGCCAGAGTCGCCTGCTGCACGTTGCCCAGGTTGTGAAAGGCACTCATGATGCCCCATACCGTGCCGAACAAGCCCACGTAGGGACTCGTGGATCCGACCGTGGCAAGCGTCGCCAGGCTGCGCTCGAGCCTATCCATTTCGCGCATCTGGGCGACCCGCATCGCGCGGCGCGCGCCCTCGAGCAGCTGATCTGTGGGTGTTCCCTGTTGGCGCAGGCGGCTGAACTCACCGAAGCCCGACTCGAAAATGCTTTGCTCGCCGGTACCCGCCCGCCCCTTGGTCTCGATACTGCGATACAAAGTCGACAGATCGCCGCCCGACCAAAACGCTGCTTCGAATTGGTCGGCCTGGCGCCGCGAGGAGGAGATGACGCGCCCTTTCTTGAAGATGATGGCCCACGACGCCACGGACGCGCCCATCAGCAACACCATGACCGCCTGCACGATGACGCTCGCATCGAGCACCAG
Organism: Gammaproteobacteria bacterium; assembly: GCA_025357835.1. Classification (GTDB taxonomy): domain Bacteria; phylum Pseudomonadota; class Gammaproteobacteria; order Steroidobacterales; family Steroidobacteraceae; genus Bog-1198. The sequence continues at coordinate 1,424 of JANYLM010000138.1, read as the reverse complement.
GGTCCAGATCGATAAATCATTGCCCATTGCGCCACTCCACGAATAAATCCTTTGGAATCGGACGCGGTTTCAGCGTGCCGGAATCCAGACAGGCGACACGAGTGCTCGCATCGATGAGCTGCACGTCGCCGCGCAGGATGGTTTGCTTGAAGGTGAACGCCGCGCCGCCAAAACGGACGAGTTCCGCTGTAACGAGGACTTCATCGTTGAGTACGGCCGGCCGCAGAAAATCCACGACCACATTCACCACCGCGAACTGCAATTGCCGCTCGGCGCGCAGCCGATGTTGGTCGACACCTAAGGCCCGCAACCAGTCGGTCCGGCAGCGTTCCATGAATTTCAGGTAATTCGCGTAGTACACCACGCCGCCGGCGTCGGTGTCCTCCCAGTAGATTCGGGTCTTGATTTCAAAGCGATGTCCTTGGCTTTTATCGTTATTAATCAACTAATTACAAACCTTATTTTGAAACAACACGAATCGCAGACCCCGGAGGTATCACAGGCCGGCTAGGACCGCATTTTACAGTATCGCCAATCGGACGCTCGCCCATCGACCATTGGACCGCGAACGCTCGAGAACGATCCCTTGCCATATGCAAGGAACGGCGATTGCATCTGACTCCGCGTCTGCGCTACTGCGCATCCCGAAACAAGGGCATGTTCAAGTCTCGGTCCGTCGCTGGCGCCGCGAGACCAAAATGCGCATAGGCGCTGCGCGTCGCGACGCGGCCGCGCGCGGTGCGCATCAGGAATCCCTGTTGAATCAGAAACGGCTCGATCACGTCCTCGATGGTGCCGCGCTCTTCGCTCATGGCCGCGGCCAGGCTGTCGACTCCCACCGGCCCGCCTTCAAATTTCTCGATCACGGTCAGCAGTAGCTTTCTGTCCAGCATGTCGAACCCTTGAGGATCCACCGCCAACATGTCGAGGGCCGCGATCGCAACGTCTGCACTAATAATCCCAGCCGCCTTGACCTCGGCGAAGTCACGCACCCTGCGCAACAGTCGATTGGCGATGCGCGGCGTGCCGCGCGATCTCTCAGCGATGCGATGAGCGCCGTCCGGCTGCAGCTGCAGATTCAGGATCGACGCACTCCGGGTGACGATCTTGGTCAGGTCTTCCGTCGAATAGAACTCCAGTCTCTGCACGATGCCGAAGCGATCCCGCAACGGCGAGGTCAACAGCCCGGCCCGAGTGGTGGCGCCCACCAAGGTGAAGGGTGGCAGATCCAGTTTGATGGACCGCGCACCCGGGCCCTCGCCTATCATTAGATCGAGCTGCGAGTCCTCCATCGCGGGGTACAGAACTTCTTCAACCACCGGACTCAAACGATGGATCTCATCCACGAACAACACGTCGCGGGGTTCGAGATTAGTCAACAAGGCCGCCAAATCACCGGGGCGCTCCAGGACCGGACCCGAGGT
>JANYLM010000114.1 GCA_025357835.1 Gammaproteobacteria bacterium | reverse complement strand
TTACGCAATCACCTTAGCCACCACGCCTGCGCCGACGGTTTTACCACCCTCACGGATGGCGAAACGCAGCCCCTGCTCCATCGCGATCGGGGCGATCAGCTCCACCACAATCTTGATGTTGTCTCCGGGCATCACCATCTCCGTCCCCTCCGGCAGCTCCACCGCCCCCGTCACGTCCGTGGTGCGAAAGTAGAACTGCGGCCGGTATCCCTTGAAAAACGGCGTGTGCCGCCCGCCCTCTTCCTTCGTCAGCACGTACACTTCGGCCTCAAATTTCGTGTGCGGGTTGATGCTCCCCGGCTTGCACAGCACCTGCCCGCGCTCCACGTCCTCACGCTTCGTGCCGCGTAGCAGCACCCCCACGTTGTCCCCCGCCTGACCCTCGTCCAGCAGCTTGCGGAACATCTCCACCCCGGTGCACGTCGTCTTCGTCGTCGGGCGTATCCCGACAATCTCCACTTCGTCGTTCACCTTCACTATCCCGCGCTCAATGCGCCCCGTCACCACCGTGCCGCGGCCCGCAATCGAAAACACGTCTTCCACCGGCATCAAAAATGCCCCTTCCACCGCCCGCTTCGGCACCGGTATGAACTCATCCAGCGCCTGCACCAGCTTCAGTACCGAGGGCACCCCAATCTCGCTCGCATCCCCTTCCAGCGCCTTCAGCGCCGAGCCCGTGATGATCGGCGTCTTGTCCCCGGGGAACTTGTACAGGGTCAACAAATCGCGCACTTCGAGCTCCACCAGCTCCAAAAGCTCCGCATCGTCCACCATGTCCGCTTTGTTCAAAAACACCACCATGTACGGCACACCCACCTGGCGCGCCAACAAAATGTGCTCCCGCGTCTGCGGCATCGGGCCATCCGCCGCCGATACCACCAGAATCGCTCCGTCCATCTGCGCCGCTCCGGTGATCATGTTCTTCACGTAGTCGGCATGCCCCGGACAATCCACGTGCGCGTAGTGGCGCGCCGCGCTCTGGTACTCCACGTGCGCGGTGGCAATCGTGATCCCGCGCGCCCGCTCCTCGGGGGCCTTGTCTATCTGGTCGTAGGCTTTGTATTCCCCGCCAAATTTCTCCGCCATTACCTTCGTCAACGCCGCCGTTAAGGTCGTCTTGCCATGGTCTACATGTCCAATCGTCCCCACGTTTACGTGCGGTTTCGTTCGCTCAAACTTCCCCTTCGACACGGCTCACCTCTCCAAAATAAATGCAAACGGTTGTTGTAACTTAAGAAGCTTTCTTCATGACGACGTCAGCGACATTGCTAGGCACTTCCATGTACTTCGCGAACTCCATCGTGTAATTCGCCCGACCCTGACTCATCGAACGCATCGCCGTCGAGTATTGAAACATTTCGGCCAGCGGCACATCCGCGGTCACGACCTTGCCGGATGGAGAATCCTCCATGCCGACGATCTGTCCCCGGCGGCGATTCAGGTCACCGACGATGTCGCCGTAGTAATCTTCCGGGGTCACCACTTCGACCTTCATGATCGGCTCTAGCAACACGGGTTTGGCCTTGCGGAAGCCTTCCTTGAAGCCAATCGAGCCCGCGATCTTGAAGGCCATTTCGTTGGAATCGACATCGTGGTACGAGCCGTCGAATATCGTGACCTTCACGTCGACGATGGGATAGCCCGCGATCACCCCGGTCTGCACGGCTTCCTGGATGCCCTTATCCACGGCCGGAATGAACTCGCGCGGCACGGCGCCGCCGACGATGCCGTTGACGAACAGGTAGCCCTTGCCGGATTCCTGGGGTTCGATCTTCAGCCACACATGGCCATATTGACCGCGGCCGCCGGACTGACGCACGAACTTACCTTCGGACTCCACGGTAGCGCGAATCGTTTCTCGATAAGCCACCTGCGGCTTGCCGACGTTAGCTTCCACCTTGAATTCACGCTTCATGCGGTCGACGATGATTTCGAGGTGCAGCTCGCCCATGCCCGAAATAATGGTCTGACCGGACTCTTGATCGGTATGCACGCGGAAAGAGGGGTCTTCCTTTGCCAAGCGCTGCAGGGCGAGACCCATCTTCTCTTGATCGACCTTGGTCTTGGGCTCCACGGCCACCGAAATGACAGGTTCAGGGAACTCCATCCTTTCCAAAATGATGACTTTTCCGGGGTCCGACAGAGTGTCGCCGGTGGTGACGTCTTTTAGGCCCACTGCGGCCGCGATATCACCGGCCCGAACTTCTTTGATTTCGGAGCGCTCGCTGGCATGCATCTGCAATAGGCGCCCGATACGCTCATTGCGGTTGCGATTCGGCACGAACACCTGATCGCCCGAATTCAGCGTGCCTGAATAAACACGGAAGAACGTCAGGTTGCCCACGAACGGGTCGTTGAGAATCTTGAACGCCAGAGCCGAGAACGGCGCGCTGTCGTCCGGCTTGCGGGTCAGGGGCGCACCATGCTCATCCTGGCCCTTGACGGAAGGCACTTCCGTGGGTGAGGGCATGTATTCGACGATGGCGTCGAGCACGGCCTGCACACCCTTGTTCTTGAAAGCCGATCCGCAGGTCACCAAGCACACTTCGTTCTTGAGCGCGCGCGCGCGCAGGCCCTGCTTGATCTCGGTGTCGGATAGCTCGCCCGTCTCCAGGTACTTGTTGAGCAGCACCTCGTTGCCCTCGGCAGCGGCCTCGATCATCTTGGCCCGCCATTCCTCGCACTCCTTGAGCATGCCGGCCGGGATGTCGCGATATTCGAACTTCATTCCCTGTGTTTCTTCATCCCACCAGATCGACTTCATTTTGACTAGGTCGACTACGCCGACGAAGCCGTCTTCGGCGCCGATGGGCAGCTGAATGGGTACCGGGTTGCCCCGCAGGCGCGTATGGATTTGTTCGACGCAACGCAGGAAATTCGCGCCGGCGCGGTCCATCTTGTTAACGAAGGCCACGCGCGGCACGCCATACTTGTTCATCTGACGCCACACGGTTTCCGACTGCGGCTGCACGCCGGATACGGCGCAATAAACCGCTACGGCGGAATCCAGCACGCGCAGGCTGCGCTCCACTTCGATGGTGAAATCGACATGTCCCGGGGTATCGATGATGTTGATGCGGTATTCGGGGAAGCTCTTGTCCATTCCCTTCCAGAAACAAGTGGTGGCGGCGGCCGTAATGGTGATGCCGCGCTCCTGCTCTTGCTCCATGTAGTCCATGACGGCGGCGCCGTCATGCACTTCCCCAATCTTGTGGGACACGCCTGTATAAAAGAGAATACGCTCCGTCGCGGTGGTTTTCCCCGCGTCGATATGAGCGGAAATACCGATATTTCGGTATCGCTCTATTGGCGTAGTGCGTGCCATGGTTCTGTCCAGGATTCCCAGTAATCTCAGGCGCTTCGCGCCGAATTCAACGGGGCCGAGGCGACCCCGACCGGTAGCGCTCGCTGTGCGAGCGTAAAAACCCAAACTGCCCATGGGCGACCCAATACGTTCTTGGGTCGCCCTGGGCAAGCTTCATATATAAGGCCCCGCCGGCGCTTTACCTCGCGGCCTTACCAGTCGGTGCTACCAGCGATAGTGGGCGAATGCCTTGTTGGCTTCGGCCATGCGGTGAGTGTCTTCGCGCTTGCGGACGGCGGCGCCGCGATTCTCAGCGGCCTCCATCAACTCGGCGGCCAGCCGATGAGCCATGGATTTCTCACTGCGGGCAGTGGCAGCTTCGATGACCCAGCGCATGGCAAGCGTCTGACGGCGATTGGCGCGTACTTCGACGGGCACTTGGTAAGTGGCGCCGCCGACCCGGCGGGATTTCACCTCGACCACGGGCTTGACGTTGTCCAGTGCCTGCTGCAACACAGCAATTGCCTCGCCGCCGGCGCGGCCGCTCTTGTCACCGATGCGATCGATGGCACCGTAAACGATCTTCTCTGCGGCGGACTTCTTGCCGCGCTCCATCACCATGTTGATGAATTTGGCCAACATGTCATTGCCGAACTTGGGGTCCGGAAGAATGGTGCGATGGGGGGCTGCTGCTCTGCGGGACATGGGAAACCTTTATTTCTTGGGACGTTTGGCGCCGTACTTGGAACGGCCTTGCCGACGATCGCTGACGCCGGCGCAATCGAGCGCGCCGCGCACCGTGTGGTACCGGACACCGGGTAGATCCTTGACGCGGCCGCCACGGATCAGAACCACGGAGTGTTCTTGTAAATTGTGACCTTCGCCGCCGATGTAGCTGGAGACTTCATAGCCATTGGTCAAGCGCACGCGGCATACCTTGCGCAGGGCTGAATTCGGCTTCTTCGGCGTGGTTGTGTACACGCGGGTGCATACGCCGCGCTTCTGGGGCGAAGCCGCCAGCGCCGGAACCTTGGACTTCCAGGCAGGTTCATTCCGGCCGGTGCGAATTAACTGAGTCGTCGTCGCCATAAATACCTTTAGAGCCGCATATGTAAGAGGTAGCGGCCTGATGCATTGACTAATATTAACGGGCGTATCTGCCCCGCACTTGTGCCCGGAGACAAAGGCCGGCGATTGTAGGAACCAGCCGCCTGAGTGTCAAGGTAATTGCTGCCATGCAGCACGTAATCTTCGAGTTGCACGCTCGGCGCCTGCGTTGGATAGGCTCTCGGCGCAATACCAACATTGTCCATCCCCAAGCGAACCATGGATCGGTTCCACACGCCTACGATAGGCAAACCCGCCGGCACTCGGAGCATCGCATTCCATGAGCATCGTCTGTTTCATCCGTTACGACATCGAGCCATTCCAGCGTGCCGCATTCAAGGCCTACGCTGACAATTGGGCGCCCATCATCCCACGCTGCGGAGGTCACTTGATCGGCTACTTCCTCCCGCACGAGGGCACCAATTGTATTGCTTGGGGACTCATCAAGACGGAGTCGCTTGCGGCGTACGAAGCCTACCGGACGCGCCTGAAAGACGACGACGCGGCGCGGAAGAACTTCGCTTTTGCGGCAATGCACCGGTTCATCTTGCGAGAGGAGCGCACCTTCCTCGAGGTGGTCGACGATACCTTCGCCCTGGCAGCGTTGCCGACGCAAGCAAGCTGAAGGGCCGCTTACGCGGCCCTTTGTCGACTAGAAGTCCTTCCATTGTTCATCGGCGGCGCCGTTCGCGGCGCGTGGCTGCGGGGCCGCAGCGGCCACCGGCCTCTTCTTCCCCGCCAGGGGCCGGTTCGGCGAGCGGCGCTCCACCGCAGGCGCCGCGGCCGGTGCCGGCCGTGCGTGCGGGCGCGGCGCGGCTGCGCCGCCGCCTTGCTCTGCTCGGGTGTCCTCACCTACCCGATACCGCGATATCAGCTGCGTCAGGTTCGACGCCTGCTCGGTCAGCGCCTGCGCCGCCGCGGAGGCTTCCTCCACCAACGCCGCGTTCTGCTGCGTCACATCGTCCATCATCGTGATCGCCTTGTTCACCTGCTCGATACCCGAGGCCTGCTCGCGGCTCGAGCTCGCGATCTCCGCCATCACATCCGTCACCTTCTTCACCCGCACCACGATCTCCCCGAGCACCTTGCCCGAGTCGTCCACAAGCTTCGTCCCCTCGGTCACCTTGCCCACCGAGTCTTGAATCAGAGTCTTGATCTCCTTGGCCGCCTCGGCGCTGCGCGAAGCCAGGTTCCTCACCTCCGACGCCACCACCGCAAAGCCCCGCCCCTGCTCGCCGGCCCGCGCCGCTTCCACCGCCGCGTTCAGTGCCAGCAAGTTCGTCTGAAACGCAATCTCGTCGATCACACTGATGATGTCCGCGATGCGCTTCGAGGAGGCATTGATCTCCCCCATCGCCGCCACTGCCGCACCCACCACCGCACCACCCCGCTCCGCCTGCTCGCGCGCCGCGGAAGCCAACTGGTTCGCTTGCGCCGCGTTGTCCGCATTGTTCTTTACCGTGGAAGTCATCTCCTCCATCGAGGAAGCCGTCTCCTCTAGACTCGACGCCTGTTCCTCGGTGCGCTGGCTCAAGTCCGCATTGCCGCGCGAGATCTCCTCCGATCCCGTGCGCACTTCGGCCGCCGCCCGCGCCATGCTGCGCACCACATCGGCCATGTTCGCCAGCATGCGGTTCACCCCGTTCGCCAGCGTCTTGAAGAACGCCTCCTTGCCCTCCTCGCGAATGCGCGCGGTCAAATCCCCGTCGATCGCCTTGCCGACGATGTCCTGCACTTCTTCTTCCGTCGCCACTTCCTGCGTCCGGTCCACCCATTGCACCACCGTGCCGACTCGCTTGCCGTCCGCATCCACCACCGGGTTCGCTATGATGCGCAGGCTCGCCTCGCCCATCCTCACATCCGACGTGTTCGCGCTCGTCAGACCCGCCAGCACGCCACGTTGCAGCGAGGTGACCTGATGAAACATATCGAAGGAGTTGCCCACCACCCGCCCCGGATCGAATGACGCCACTTGCTTGCGGATCTCATTCGCTTGAGTGCGGAACAGCGCCTGCAGCGCATCGTTCGTGTAAATGATCTTGCCCTCGTTGTCTCCCAGCATCGTGCCCACCGACACTCGGTCCAGCGCCGTGCGAATCCGCGCGTTCTCAAGCGCCGCGGCGTGCTCTTTCTCAGTTCGTTCCTTCAGCGCCACTTGCATGCGCGAAAGCTCCTGCAGTGTCTGACCGATCTCGTCCTTGGAGCTCACCGTCACCGTGCTGGTGTAATTACCCTTGCCGATCTCGCTAAGAACCGCCAACGCATGATTCAACGGGTTCTTGATGGCTCGCGTGATCAGAAAAGCCAGCACACAGGCCACCGCCACCGCCACCAGCGCGAGAGTGATCAGCAAACTGCGTGCAGTTTGATAGGAAGCCGCAAGCTCTACCGATCGGGCGTGAATCTTCATCCCCTGGTGCTCACGGAGCTTGGTCAGGGCTTCAAAGAGTGCCAGCTGGGCAGGACGCGCCCGCTGGTACAGTGTCTCCTTTGCCGTCTTCATGTCGCCCGCTTCGGCCTGCCGGAGGAATTCCGCATCCAGCGGTTGCAAGGTTGCGCGCGCTTCCGAGGCGGTCTGCAGCAAGGCTTTACCTTCCGGCGACTTGATAAGCGCCGTCATTGTTTCCGACAGCTGTTTTCGTTTCTCGGCCAGCGCGCGGACGGCATCGATTTCTGTCTGGATCTGTGCTTTGTCGTCCATGAGCAATATATTGCGCGTGTGGCGCATGGACTCGGAGAGACTGAGCGCCCACTCATCGACTGTTTCAACTTTCGAGAGTTGCGGGCCGGTAATTTCGCTCAAGCCGTCGTTGAAGGACGCCAGTCGACCGATGCTCAACGCTATAGCGCCGCTGAATACGATGATCACGACGGCGAAGGACAGCGCCAGGCGCGCGCCGACGGAATTTCGATAACTCATGCAATCTCCAGGTCTAATGGTTAGGGCGGAGTGGCTTCGCACGGGCGCAGCCATCTCCATCGAAATCGTCAATTTGATATCGACCCCGACCCGCGCTTCTTGAGTGCCGCTATACAGCTAAGCGTTTATTTTTGCAGGGTATAATCCAAACCCTTAGTCGCGGTTTTCGGATTCACGGCGTTCCAGAAATCCGACACTTCGGACCGCGGCAAATCGGTCTGCCGGGCTAACTCGGCGGAAGCGTGCAAAATGCCGTCCGCTGCCGGTCCGGTGGCGGCGTCCTGACCCGCGACCGTGCAGCACCGCACAAACTCACACCGACAGAAAGGTAAGCACCCCGCCGCCGTATTTCGGCAACTGAACTTGAAATTCGCGACGACCCTTCGCCGCGCCCAGCAACGCCGCAGCCGGCGCCGGCAGGGATTTGGTGGGATAGACTTGCTCGAGCTTCAAGTGCAGCGAATTAGCGTCCATGACCAGACGGGTACAGATATTCATGATTTCGCGCAAATTGTCGATCATGACGGCGGTGAGCTCACGTGCCTTGGCGGCCTCTTTGGCCACCCCGACCGGCAGCATTGAGAAGGCCGCGCCCAATGTAGCCGCCAGATTCGCATCTGCTCCGCATAGCGCAACCAGCTCGCCCGCATCGGAGATAAACACGCCGAACCACGCGCCGCCCGCGGGGGTTTGATCGAAGGAGCCGCCGAGCTTTACATCGAGCCCGTCGAACAGCAAACCCAACAACTGGACTATCTTCGGGCAATCGGGTAGGGGATAGGCAGTGCTCATCGGATATGTGCGCCGAGGTGTTCTTTGAACGATTCCGGCGTGAAGGGTTTGGAGATGAGAAATTTCGCGCCGGCGCCTACCGCCTTGGCACGCATGTCCGGAGTCGCCTCAGTGGTGATAAAGCCGAATGTTAGCTTGATCCCATCGGCCGTGAGCGCCTCCAATAACTGCATGCCCGTCATATTCGGCATGTTCCAATCGGAGAGCACGAGATCCGGCTTCGATGCCTTGATCGCGGCCAAGGCCTTGGCGCCATCATCCTGCTCGGACAGTTCGTGTCCTTCGAATCCAGCAAGACGCAACGTCTTCTTGACGATCATGCGCATGGCGGTGGAGTCATCGACAATTAAAATCTTCATCTCTTCTTTCGGCCTCTCCGCAATGTTGTGGCAATAATTGTTCCCTTTGATTAATCGGCCCCGAGCCGCCGTTCTTTAACGGCGCCCCGCCAGGTCCTCTATGCCGCCTGCGTATTGCGCTGCGCCATGTCCATGGACGCACCCGTGAGGGTGACAATTCGGCCGGCTATTTGCTGCAGCGCATGCAGCGACTGAACGGCGCCGATTTGCCAGGCGGCACCCGGCATGCCCCACACCACACTGCTACTTTCATCCTGAGCGATGGTCGCTGCGCCGGCTTCGCGCATTTCCTTCATGCCCTCGGCACCATCGCGACCCATCCCGGTGAGCATAACTGCGAGGGAGTTGCGGCCCGCGCTCTGAGCCACGGAACGAAACAGTACGTCGACGGAGGGGCGATGCCGATTGACCAAATCTCCGTCACTCAAGCGGCACTGGTAGCGAGCACCGTCGCGCACCACATCAGGTGCTGATCGCCGGGCGCGATGTATGCGTGGCCGGCAAGGATGGGTTGGCCGTCGCGGGCTTCGCATACATTGAGGATCGAACTCGAGTTCATGCGGATGGCGAATGGGCCGCTGAAGGCTTTCGGAATGTGCTGCGCGATGACTATTCCCGGTATATCCGACGGCAGGCCGGCGAGGACCTCTCTGATGGCCTCCGTGCCGCCGGTGGAGGCGCCGATCGCAATGAGCCGGTCAGTCGTGGCAAATCGCGTGGGCGCGCTGCGCTTCGGCAGCACGACGCCAGCGTCATGCCGTTCCGCGACTTGCATTGCAGCAACCTCCACCAGCGGCCGGACGTGGGCATGCGCCGCCATTTTCACTTTGGTGATGATTTCCTGCGCCGATTCTCTGATGCCATGCACCACGTCGACCACCGGCTTGGCGACGAAATCGATGGCGCCTAGCGCTAGAGCGTCGAGCGCGACGCTGGCGCCCTGCTGCGTAAGAGATGAGCACATGACGACGGGCATGGGGCGCAGCCGCATGAGGTTGCGTAAGAATGCGAGCCCGTCCATGCGCGGCATCTCGACGTCAAGCGTCAACACATCAGGGTTGAGCTGCTTGATCTTTTCTCGAGCGATGTACGGGTCAGGCGCCGTTCCGACTACCTCGATATCTGGGTCGGAACACAGAATCTCGGTGAGCAGCTGCCGCATCACCGCCGAATCGTCGACCACCACAACGCGAATCTTCTTATTCATTAATCGTTCTTCCCGCTCAGAACAGTTCCACGGATCCGGATTCGACCTGGGCGGTCGTCGACTCGAACGCCTGCTCTCGCTCGAATACCGCGCGATTGACCGTCGATGTGAGGCGCTTGACGCGTACCTTGCCGGTGGCCGGAGTGTAATAAAGCTTGCGCGCGAAGCAATCGCCGAGATCCTCGCCGCTAATGACAAAGCCCTCGGTCTTGAGGTACTCACGCACGAACTGTGCGTTGCGCGCGCCCACGTCGAGCGCCATGTCGAGGACCTTGCCGCCGCCGATTACCTTGAACTCGAGATTTGCGCGCTGACCGCCGAGATTCATAATGTCGTTCACGAGACGCTCCATGGCGACGTTTCCATAGCGCGTCGCGGAGCTGACGAGGTTTTCCGCCCACGCACTGGTACCGCCCGAACGATCGAGCGGCAGCATGAAGTGATTCATGCCGCCTATACCTAATTTGCGTTCCCGCACGCAGGCCGACACGCAGGAGCCGAGCACGGTGAAGATGGCCTCGTTGTAGCGCGTCACGTAGTAGTCGCCGGGCAGCAGCTTGGCGACCGGCAGGCCGAGCTCGGCATCCCATGTGCGCCGGATGTGCGCAAAATGCGGCAGCGCCGGCGGCAGCGCCGGCGCGCCTGCGAATGCTTGGCCACCGTGGCCCACGGTCACTCCAATCTCCGGTAGACCGTGCGTCCGACGAGCTTGTAACGGTTCGTTACATTGTGCAGATTCTCCGAATGCCCGATGAACAGCCAGCCGCCCGGTTCCTGCATGTCGGCCATGCGATCGAACAGCTTGCGCTGCGTGGCCTTATCGAAATAGATGACGACGTTGCGGCAGAAGATGACGTCAAAGGGCCCCTTCATCGGCCATGCATCGAGCAGATTGAGCTGTCTGAACGTGACGAGCGCCTTGAGTTCAGCGGAGGCCTCGAAAAAGCCGGACCGGCCCGCGGCCTGCGGAAACCAATTTCGGACCCGCTCGGTCGACACGCCCTTGAAGCGGTCGGCCGCATACACGCCCGCGGCGGCGGTGGCGACCACCTTCGAATCGATATCTGTAGCGAGAAGTTTGATGTCCCAGTTCGGCAGGTGCGCGAGCGCTTCGCGCAGGACGACGGCGAGCGAATACGGCTCCTCGCCCGTCGAGCAACCCGCCGACCATATTCGCAGGCGTCGTGCGGCCGAGCGCTTGGCTTCGATTTGCGGCAGCGCCTCAGCCGCTAGCTGCTCGAAATGGTAGTTTTCGCGAAAGAAGGAAGTGAGATTCGTTGTGATTGCGTTGGTCAGTTCCTGCAACTCGTCGGAGTCCTCTCGCTCGACCAATTCGCAGTACTCGGCGAAGGATTCGAATTTGAGCTTGCGCAGACGCCGCGCGAGTCGGCCGTAGACAAGTTCGCGCTTGGCTTCCGACAGCGCGATTCCCGTGCGCGCATACACCAGGTCACGCAGGCGCTGGAACTGCGAGTCAGTGAACTCGAATTCGTGGTCGACCGGCTGGCTGCTCACGGCTGGCCGAGTCCGGGTTGCGGCGCGAAGAGTTCGACGGTTTCGTCCGCATTCGCGGCGCCTTCCGGCATATTGTCGTCGCCGTGGGCGACGAGGCGGACGAATAAAGCACGCTCGTCCGCCATGCTGAACGCCCGCATTTGATTGTCGCGCAATATGCGCCAGGATTCGGGCGACTGTGCGCGCCGCGCATCCCCCAGGTGTTCGTGCAACAGGCGCAGCGATTCGGCCACATGATTGAGCCGCTGCATGATGCGGTCGTGAGATTGGACCGAGACGACGACGTCGGACATCTTCTGATGGAGGGTTTGCGTCGTTCCAGCCGCTGAGACCGCCTGGACCCGGGGCGAGGCAGCGCCTAACACCTCGGCAAGCGACGACAGCAACTGATCGCAAGCCGGTTTGTCGTCGGCCAGACATTGGTCAACTTGAGTTGCCGCCCACTCGAGCCAGTCGCGGCAGTGTTCCACGGCAATGCCCGACGCGTCGCTCTGCGCCGGCCGCGAACTGCCGACCGCCCTATGGCGGTTGATGCCGGACTCAGGCCGCGGCATCGCCGCAGGCTCGCACGGTCTCGCCTTGCGGGAAGCGCAGAGTCTCGGCCACCCCGACCAGGGTCGCGGCATCACGTAGATTATTGGAGGCACCCCGCCACGTGCAGGCAATTCCGCGCGCTGCGGCCGTTCGCCATAGGCTGGCGAGCAATTGCAGTATCGCCGTATCGATCTCCTCCACTCGCGCGCCGTCGACAACGACCGGCCCGCTCTGAGACAGGTGCTCCAACAGAATGCCGTGCAGGCCTGCGGCCTGGGCGATCGTCAGACGCGCGTCGAGATCGATGGGCGCCGGCCGCGGCGCGGACACCGATTTCGCCGTGCGAGGTTTCCTCTTGCTCACGCTGCCGCTGCTCCCGCCACTAGTTCGTCGGCAATGCTGTTGCCGATGAGCCGGTCGATATCGAGCAGAATGAGCATCTTCTCTTCGATGGTCGCAAGCGCCTTGACGAAGACGGTATCAACACTGCCGCACACATCCGGCGGCGGTTTGGTGTCCGCCGCGTCGACGTTGTAGACCTCCGATACCGCGTCGACGACCATGCCGACGGTGCGCTCGTCGCGCCCGCCACCGACCCGCACGACGATAACCACCGTGGTTGGCCCGAAGTCGATGGTTTCGAGGCCGAACCGACGCCGCAGGTCGAGGATCGGCACCACCGCGCCACGCAAATTGATCACACCCAGAACATAGTCGGCGGTGTGCGGTATGCGCGTCACCTTGTCCCAGCCCTTGATCTCTTGAACGCGCAGAATGTCCACTCCGTACTCCTCGCCGGCGAGCATGAATGTCAAGTATTGCTCGCTGGTATCGTTGACGGACTTGTCCGCGCTGGCCGCTGCTTTCGCTGTATTCATGATTTAAATTCCTCCAAAACGTCCTTAACTCTAGTAACAATTCACGCTGCGTGCGCCGCAACCGCGCCGCTGCCCGACTTGGCGGCCGAGCGAATCAGATCGGGCACGTCGATGATGAGCGCCACCGTACCGTCGCCCAATATGGTCGCACCGGCGATTCCGCTCACCGATTTGAAATTGGACTCGAGACTCTTGATGACCACTTGCTGCTGCGCGAGCAGGTCGTCCACGAGCACACCGACCCGTTTGCCGTCGGCCTCGACGACGACCAGCAGCCCGTCCTCGGCGCTTCTGCTGTCGGGCTCGACGCCGAACTGATCGCAGAGTTTGACGACAGGCAGATACTCTTCGCGGAGCCGAAATACTTCGGTGCGACCCGCCAAGGTATTGACGCGCTCCCGCTCGACTTGAATCGTCTCGACGATGGCCAGCAGCGAGATGATGTAGACCTCCTTGCCGACGCGCACCAGCTGTCCGTCGAGAATGGCGAGGGTCAGCGGCAGACGAATGCGGATGGTGCTGCCGCGCCCCTCCTTGGAGGAAATCTGTACGTGGCCGCCCAAGTCGTTAATATTCCGCCGCACCACATCCATGCCGACGCCCCGGCCGGAAACGTCGCTGATTTGATCGGCCGTAGAGAAGCCCGGCATGAATATCAGGTTGTCGATTTGTTCGTCCGTTAAATCCTGATCCATGGGAACGAGACCGCGCTCACGTGCCTTGCGCAGGATTTTCGCCTTATTGAGGCCGGCGCCATCGTCGCGCACCTCGATGATGATGTTTCCGCCCTCGTGAAATGCGCCCAATTCGATGGTACCCGTCTCAGGCTTGCCGGCCGCCGTGCGCTGCTCCGGGGTCTCGAGACCGTGATCGAGCGCGTTGCGAACCAGGTGCACCAGCGGGTCGCTGATCTTTTCGAGCACGGTCTTGTCGAGTTCGGTACCTTCGCCGGTGAGCTTGAGTTCGACCTTCTTACTGAGCTTGCGCGACAGATCATGCACGATGCGCGGAAAGCGGTTGAACGCGAAGCTGATCGGCAACATGCGAATCTGCATCACGCTTTCCTGCAATTCGCGCGTATTGCGTGCGAGCTGCGAAAGCCCCTGGCGCAGCCTATCCAATTCGTTCGGATCGATGCCGTCGGCGAAGCCGCTGAGCATCGACTGTGTAATGAGGAGCTCACCGACCAAGTTGATGATGTTGTCGAGCTTTTCGGTGGCGACGCGGATGGAACCGGAGTCGCCGCTTGCCTTTTGCACGGGAGCGCTGGCCGGCGGCGCACGCTCCACCTGACTGGGCGGCGCGGCCTGTGTTGCGCCTGGCTGAGCTTCCGGCGGCGGCCCGGCTTGCTCGGACTCTACGGCCGCGGAATTGCCTATGGACGAGATCTCGAGCCGGCAACCGGAGTCTACCCAGTCGAACACTTCGTCCAGTTTGGGGCGGGGAATCTGCCCGGTGATTTCAATGTCCCACGACAAATAGCAGGATTCCGGATCGAGCGCATCAAGCGGCGGTATGCGGGAAACATCGGCGCGGGCGACGAAGGCACCCAAGCGCCTGAGTTCGGCGAACATCCGAGTCGGCTCGTTGCGCAGACGCAGAAGATCGGCAACGGGTGCAAACGCGATGCGCCAGCCGGCCGCCTCGGTATTCGCGGCGGCTTCGATCGATGCGGCCGCCGTCGGTACGGGAACGGGCGCATCGTGCGGCCGTTCGCCGAGAATATTCTTGAGGTCGCCGTTGAGCGTCGCTATGCGGTCCTGATCCAGCGGCTGTTCGGCTTCCGTCGCAGCGATCATTTCGCGCAAACAGTCGCAGGATTGCAGCAGGGTCTGGATGGCTTCGGCCGTTACCGGGCGAACGCCGTTGCGCATCTCGTCCAGCAGTGTCTCCACGCCGTGCGTGAACGCCGCCACTTCCCCAAAACCGAAGGTGGCCGAGCCGCCCTTGATGGAATGGGCGGCGCGGAAGATCGTGTTGATGCTTTCGCCGTCGGCGGTGGCGCCGAGGCTCAAAAGACCAGACTCCATCACGTCGAGCCCTTCGCGGCTCTCCTGAAAGAAGACTTTGGCGATTTCCGCCATATCTGGATCAATGGTCATGCTCGAATCCTTCGGCACATGGTTTTCGGTTCAGATCACTCGGGCGACGGTGGCTAGCAACTGCGGCGGGTTGAAAGGCTTGACGATCCAACCAGTCGCGCCGGCCCGCTTGCCATCCATTTTCTTTTCCTGGCTGGATTCCGTGGTGAGTATCAGCATGGGCACAAACTTGTAGCCCTCCAGACCCCGCAGTTCGCGCACCAAGGTAATGCCGTCCATGCGCGGCATATGCACGTCGGTCAGCACCAGATCGACTGCAGAACTGCGCGCCCAATCCAACGCCTCGACGCCGTCGCAGGCCTGCACCACCTCATAGCCGGCTCCCTGCAGCGTGAATAGCACCATCTGGCGCATAGACGCCGAGTCGTCGACCGCTAGAATTTTTTTTCCCATATCGAAACCGGCTCCGCTCAGCTACGCCCATAGTTGGCCTATGGCACACCCCACCTGCAGGCTTATCGTCCGGCGTCTAGGAAACTTAACGTAGTGGGTGGATGGATCCGGAAAATCGCGCCGGCAGCGCACTTCTTGCGAACCTTGTCACACTACGCCGGCCACTCGTCGTGGCGCAGGTCTCAGGCGGCAACCAGCAGCGACAACATCTCCGCCGCGGACTCTCGGGTTTGCAGCAAGACCTGCGTCAGCGCCGCCGAATCCAATTTGGCGGCGCACAGCGCGGCGGGGGAAATCGCCGGAGCGTCGCCCGGATCGCTGCTGCCGATCTCCGCCAGCACGGCGACGCTGTTGGCGATGTGAATGGTCGCAACCTCGAGGGGATATTCCTGAGCCAGGTCTGGCTCATGATGAAATTCTATGCATTCCTGCAGTGAGCGGGGCAATCCCCAATTCCGAGCCAGCGCGACTCCGACGGCCGCGTGATCGAACCCCATGATTTCGCGCTCGCACAAATACAGACCGCGATCGTCCACCGCATCCACCGACATGAGTAAAGCCTGCCGCGCCAGCTCGGGCGCTTCATTGAACAGTACGAGCTGCCCAATATCGTGCAGGAGTCCGGCGACGAAGGGAGTGTCGCCGGCACCGCGGCCATCGCCGCGGCGCGCGGCGATTTGACCGGCGGCGACCGCGCATAGCACGCTGTGCCGCCAGAAGGACTCCATGGTGACCAGTTCATTGGCGATGCCATCGAAGGTGCGGATCGCAGTGAGCCCGACAGCCAGATCGCGTACTTGCCGGACGCCTAGAACGGTTATCGCACGAGTGATAGTGGCGATTTTCCCATGTTGACCCAGGGCGGGACTGTTGGCGATGCGCAGCAACCGCGCGGTCAGCGCGGCATCGTTGCTGATCTCACGCCCGATGTCGGCCGCCGACGCGGTCGGATCGTCCACCATACCCGCAATCCGCAGCGCCACCTCGGGCAGCGTGACGAGATCCTGGATATGCCCGACCAGCCCTTGTGGAGTCAATTTGACAGTATTCACACTACCTCTCGCCGAACGTGTCGGCCGGGAGTCGCGAAAGTTGAGCGCTATTACATTGTCCCAATCTTGGGGATCGGCCTGAGTGCTGACTGCAGGGCTTGGTACGGGTGTCAGCCGTGCGCCCTGAGCTTTCCCCGATGCATCACATCGACGCAGGGATTCGCGCCCAGGCCATAACAGAGCTCGGCCGGGCGATCGATACGCCAAAACGCTACATCGGCGCGCTTGCCCACCTCGATGGTGCCGATGTCATCCAGCTCGCCCAAGGCACGCGCGGCCTGCCGTGTGGCGCCGCTCAACGCCTCTTCGGGTGTCAAACCGAATAGCGTGCAGGCCATATTGAGGGCCAGCAAAATCGATGTGCAGGGCGCGCTTCCCGGATTGCAGTCGGTCGCGACCGCCAGCGCCACACCGGCCTCCCGCAACATCGCTACCGGTGGCGGCGTGGTCTGCCGCAGCGTGAAGTAGGCGGCGGGCAACAGTACCGCAACCGTACGCGCGGCGCTAAGCGAGCGCGCACCGGCGGCGCTCAGGTACTCAAGGTGCCCCGCTGACAGTGCATCCCACTTCGCGGCTAATTCCGCCGCACCCATGTCGCTCAACTGACCCGCATGCACATGAGCGGGCAAACCCATCTGCCGCGCCGCCTGTAACAGCTGCTCGGTTTCCGCAAGAGAAAATGCGATGTTTTCGCAAAACGCGTCTACCGCATCAACTAGGCCCGCGGCGGCCAGCGATTCTAGCCATGGACCGCTCACTTGGGCCACGAAGTCTTGGCGATGGGCGGCAAATTCTTGCGGCAACGCATGCAGACCCAAAAATGTCTTCTTGATCGAGACCGGCAGTTCCTTCCCCAGATCTCTTGCCACCTCGAGCAGGCGGCGCTCGGCCGCGAGTTCCAAGCCGTAGCCAGACTTCACTTCAATGGTGGTCACGCCCTCCGACATCAATTGTTTGGCACGAATGGCGGCCGATGCATGCAGTTCCTCGTGAGTCGCCGCTCGAGTTGCCAGCACGGTCGATTGGATGCCGCCGCCGGCACGCGCAATGTCCTCATAGGAAACTCCACACAGCCGCTTTTCGAACTCCTCGATCCGATTACCGCCGTACACCAAGTGGGTGTGACAATCGATCAATCCCGGAGTCATCCATAGGCCGTGGGCGTCCTGAATGGGGAGATTCTGCGCCCCGGCCCTGGATAATCCTTCGGCGGCGGGACCAATCCACGCAATGCGCTCGCCTTTCACGGCCAGTGCGGCGTTTTCGATGTTGCCATAAGGCTCTGCGCCCGCGACCATGGTGGCAATGTCGGCGCCGATCCAAACCTGGTCCCATTCCTTATCCGTCGTTCTTTGCAACTGATTACCCACCGCTGGTTATTAAACGTATGATACGTCAAAAGTGGTTCCCTATACAGGTATAGTCAACATGCGTCGCTACCGTATGCAATCGGCTTTTTTATCGCAGGGCTGGGCCCAAGGCGCGACCGTCACCGTCTCCGATGAGGGGTTCATCAGCGCCATCGATGTTGCGCCGACGGGGGCTCCGCAAACCCTGTCCGGGGAGGAACACATCGACGGCATCGTCGTTCCCGGCATGTCCAACGCCCACAGTCATGCCTTCCAGCGCGGCATGGCGGGTAATACCGAGTATCGATTGTCGGCGCGCGACAGTTTCTGGACCTGGCGCACCGCCATGTACGCTCTGGCCAATCGCATCGAGCCGGACGACTTACAAATCCTGGCCACCCAGCTGTTCGTGGAGATGCTGAAGAGTGGTTACACCGCGGTTGCGGAATTTCATTATCTGCATCGCAAAAGGGGCGGAGGAGCCTATTCGGGCACGAATGCCCTATGGGAGGCGATCAGCAACGCGGCGTCCGTCGCCGGCATAGGCCTTACCTTCCTGCCGAGTCTGTATCAAACCAGCGATTTCGGCGGAAAGCCGCTGAAAGCGGAGCAGATGCGATTCGAGTCGGACACTTATACATTCATGCGCGCCGTCGAGGAACGCATCGACGCGGATCGAAGCAGCCGCTCGGCGACCTTGCGGACCGGAGTGGCCTTTCACAGCCTGCGCGCCGTGCCGCTGGAAAATCTGCGTGAGGCGGCCCTCGGTTTGCGCAAGCTCGATGCGAGTATGCCCATGCACATCCATGTGGCAGAGCAACTTCTCGAGGTGCAGGCATGCGTGCGCGAAACCGGGCAGCGTCCCATTGAATTGCTGCTCGACACGGGGTTGCTCGATCCACATTGGTGCCTGGTGCATGCCACCCATGCCACGGGCGAGGAACTTAAGGGGCTGGCCGCCGCCGCTGCGACCGTATGTGTATCAATCAGCACCGAGGCCAATCTCGGCGACGGGTTCTTCGACACAGCCCGTTTCTTGAAAGCGGGCGGGCGTCTCTGTGTGGGCTCCGACAGCCAATCTACCGTCAATCCCGCCGAGGAATTGCGTTGGCTGGAGTACCAGCAACGCCTGCGCAAGAAGCGTCGCGGAGTGCTGGCGACCGGCGCCGAGACCCATGTCGGAACTCGACTCTGGCGTGACGCCGCGCAGCACGGCGCGCAGGCCATCGGCCAGCCCGCGGGAGCGATCGAGGTGGGGCGTCGCGCCGACTGGCTAGTGCTCGATGCCTCGCACCCCTCCCTGGTAGGGGCAGCGGCCGATACTGCACTGGATCACTTGCTGTTTGCCGGCGGCGACGCGGCCATCCGCGATGTAATGGTTGCCGGACGCTGGGCGATCAAAGACCGGCGCCACGCCGCCGAAGACGACCTTCGGCCGCGCTTTGCCGCCCTGATGCGAAGGCTGGTTGCGCCTGAGTAAAAAGCGGTTGACTGTACCTGTCTATACAGCTTAATCTCACGCCATGACTAGGCCCAACGCCTCGCTGCAGCCGCTGTACTTACAAGTGAAGCAGCATATCCTCGACAACATTGGCTCCGGCAAATGGGGCACGTCGACGCGTGTGCCTTCGGAAAACGACATCGTTAAATCCTTTGGTGTGTCGCGCATGACTGCCAACCGGGCGCTGCGCGAATTGAGCGACGAAGGCGTTCTGGTGCGCATCGCCGGGGTGGGCAGTTTCGTCGCCGATCAACATGCCCAAACGCACCCCTTGGAAATCCGCAGCATTGCCGACGAGATACGCCGCCGCGGCCATGCCCACCGGGCCGAGATCGTTTCTCTGGAGAAAGTTCGCGCGGTGGCGGAACTCGCCGAGGATTTCGGCATTGCGCCGCACAGTGAATTGTACTGCTCCGTCATCGTCCACTTCGAGAACGAGCGCCCCATCCAGCTCGAAGATCGCTATGTACTGCCGAAGCTCGCACCTGACTATCTCACAGTTGATTTCAATCAAACCACGCCGCACGACTATTTGATCAGAGTGGCTCCATTGCAGGAAGCCGAACACCTGCTGCGGGCCGCGATGCCGGATGAACGTACACGCAAGCTCTTGGCCATGCAGCGCGATGAGCCTTGTTTATTGATGATTCGACGCACGTGGACCGCGGGGCAAATTGCCTCAGTGGCCAAGCTATTTTACCCCGGGACCCGGTATGAAATGTCGGGACGCTTCCGCCCCTAAGGATGTAACCATGCTCGCACCATTGAAACCCAGAGTTATCCGAGCCGCACGCGGCAATACCTTGAGCGCGCGCACCTGGATGACCGAAGCGCCGCTGCGCATGCTGATGAACAACTTGGATCCCGAAGTGGCCGAGAATCCTGCGGAACTCGTGGTGTACGGCGGCATCGGGCGCGCCGCCCGCGACTGGAATTGCTACGACCGCATCGTCGAGACACTGAAAACGCTGACAGAAGAAGAAACTTTGCTGGTGCAGTCCGGCAAGCCGGTGGGCGTGTTCCCGACGCACGCGGACGCGCCGCGAGTGCTGATCGCCAATTCCAATCTGGTGCCGCACTGGGCGACCTGGGAGCACTTCACCGAGCTGGATCGCAAGGGTCTGGCCATGTACGGCCAGATGACC
This sequence comes from Gammaproteobacteria bacterium, assembly GCA_025357835.1. Taxonomy (GTDB): domain Bacteria; phylum Pseudomonadota; class Gammaproteobacteria; order Steroidobacterales; family Steroidobacteraceae; genus Bog-1198. The sequence continues at coordinate 35,255 of JANYLM010000114.1, read as the reverse complement.
GCCGGCTCTTGGATCTACATCGGCAGCCAGGGCATCGTGCAGGGCACCTACGAAACGTTCGCCGAAATGGGCCGGCGCGATTTCAACGCTAAGGTCAACGGCAAGTGGATACTCACCGCCGGTCTCGGCGGCATGGGCGGCGCGCAGCCGCTGGCCGCCACCATGGCGGGTTTCAGCATGCTGGCGGTCGAATGCCGCCAAAGCCGCATCGACAAACGCCTAGAAACCGGCTATGTGGACGCGCAGGCGCATTCCTTGGACGAGGCCCTGGCGCTTTTCGTTACGGCCCAGGAAAATTCCAAGCCGATTTCGGTCGCACTGCTCGGCAACATCGTCGATGTCCTGCACACCCTGCTCGAACGCGGCATCCGTCCGGACGCCGTGACCGACCAGACCTCCGCGCACGACCCAGTGAACGGCTACCTGCCCCAGGGGTGGACGGTGGAACAATGGGATGAGCGGCGCGCCGTCGATCCCGCGGGCACCACCGCGGCCGCGACTCTGTCTATGGCCAAGCATGTGGAGTACCTGCTGCGCTTCAAGCGGCTGGGGCTGCCGGTATTTGATTACGGCAACAACATCAGGCAGGTCGCGCTGAATGCCGGCGTCGCCAAGGCCTTTGACATCCCGGGCTTCGTGCCCGAATACATTCGCCCGCTGTTCTGTCGCGGCGTCGGACCGTTCCGCTGGGTTGCGCTGTCGGGCGATCCCGAAGACATTTACAAGACCGACGCCAAAGTCAAGGAGCTGATCCCGGACGATCGCCATCTGCATCACTGGCTGGATATGGCGCGCTCGCAGATTCACTTCCAAGGATTGCCGGCGCGCATTTGCTGGGTGGGGTTGGGACAGCGTCATCGCCTAGGCATGGCCTTCAATGAAATGGTCAAGAGCGGCGAGCTCTCCGCGCCCATCGTGATCGGCCGCGACCACTTGGACTCCGGTTCCGTGGCGAGTCCGAACCGCGAGACCGAGGCCATGAAGGACGGCTCCGACGCGGTCTCCGACTGGCCCTTGCTCAATGCGCTGCTGAACACCGCGAGCGGCGCCACCTGGGTATCGATCCATCACGGCGGCGGAGTCGGCATGGGTTACTCCCAGCACGCCGGCGTCGTCATCGTCTGCGACGGCAGCGAGGCGGCGGGGAAGCGCATTCGCCGGGTCCTGTGGAATGATCCCGGCACGGGAGTCATGCGCCACGCCGATGCAGGTTATGAAACCGCCATTGCCTGCGCCCGCGAGCAGGGTTTGAACTTGCCCATGATTGAGCACTCGTAGTGGTAACTCACTTGGAGATCCGAGCCGGCGAGCTTTCGCTCGCCGGCTTGCGGCGAATTTACGAGCAACCGGTCATCCTGCAATTGTCCGCGCACGACCGCGGCCGCATTGCGGCCGCCAGCTCCCTGGTGGAAAAGTTGGTCGCCATCGGCGACGCCGCGTACGGCATCAACACCGGCTTTGGATTGTTGGCTCAGACCCGCATTCCCACCGACCAGCTCGAGCTTCTGCAACGCAACCTCTTGCTCTCGCATGCGGCGGGCGTCGGCGATGCCCTGCCCGACGCCGTCGTGCGCCTGATCCTTGCGCTGAAGATCAACGCGCTGGCGCGCGGACACTCCGGCATCAGCATGGCCGTGATCGACGCCTTGGCAAAGCTGCTGGAGCATGAAGTGTATCCCGTGATTCCCGCTCAGGGGTCGGTGGGCGCGTCCGGCGATTTGGCGCCCTTGGCGCACCTGAGCACGATATTGCTCGGTATCGGCCAGGTACGCGTGCGCGGCGCGGTGCTGTCCGCGGTTGAGGGCTTGAAGCTGGCCGGGCTTGCACCTCTCAAACTGCGGGCCAAAGAGGGCCTGGCATTGATCAACGGCACTCAGGTTTCCACGGCCTTGGCGTTGGCGGGGCTGTTCGGCGCCGAAGATGTGTTTGCCGCCGCAGTCGTTGCCGGTGCCATGTCGGTGGACGCCCTGAAAGGCAGCGATTCGCCGTTCGACGCACGCATTCACGAGGTTCGCGGACAACCCGGACAAATCGACGTGGCGCGCGAGTACCGGGAGCTGATCGCGGGCAGCGCCATTCGCGCCTCGCATCTCGACTGCACGCGCGTGCAGGACCCGTATTCCTTTCGCTGCCAGCCGCAGGTCATGGGTGCCTGCTTGGACCTGATTCGCAATTGCAGCGTCACTCTTGGCTTGGAGGCCAATGCCGTCACCGACAACCCGCTGTTGTTCGTCGAGGCGGGCGATGTATTGTCCGGCGGAAACTTTCATGCCGAGCCCGTGGCCTTCGCGGCCGATACGCTGGCGCTCGCCATTGCGGAAATCGGCAGCCTGGCGGAACGACGAATGGCCGTGTTGGTGGATCCCAAAATGAGTGGTCTACCCGCCTTCTTGGTCGAGAACAGCGGCGTGAATTCAGGCTTCATGATCGCGCAAGTCACCGCCGCGGCTCTGGTGTCGGAGAACAAGATGATCGCCACCCCTTGCAGCGTCGATTCGATTCCGACCTCGGCCAATCAAGAAGACCATGTCAGCATGGCCACCCATGGCGCGCGCCGCTTAGGACCAATGGTCGACAACGCGGCGGCCGTGATCGGCATTGAATTGCTGGCCGCGGCGCAGGGCATAGACTTTCACCGGCCGGCGAAATCCTCGCTCAAGCTCGAAAGAGTTCACGCCGGCATCCGCGGCGATGTGCCTTTCTATGCGGCGGATCGATACTTTGCGCCGGATATCCAAGCCGCGCAGCGCTGGGTCAAATTGGGGCGCTTCTCGTCGCTGGTGCAACGGATACTGCCCTCCAGAGCCGGAGCCTAATGGCCGCGTCGCATCCGACCGAGCCGATTTACGAGTATGTCTCGGGCGACGGGCCGCTGCTGATCAGCTTCCCGCATTCGGGCACCTACGTGCCGCCCGATCTGGCGGCACGCCTGCGGCCTGAGGCACTGCACCTGCCGGACACCGACTGGTTCGTCCCTCAGCTTTATGACTTTTTTCGCGACCTGGGCGCCTCTGTCATCCGCGCAACTCATACGCGATATGTCGTCGACTTGAACCGGCCGCCCGACGGCGCGCCGCTGTACCCAGGCCAGCGCGAAACCACGGTCTGCCCCACCGAGACCTTTGACGGCGCGCCCCTGTATCCGGATGGCACAAATCCAAGCTCCGCCGAAGTCGCCGCGCGGCTGAACACGTATTGGCACCCCTATCATGAGAAAGTTGCGACGCTGACGCGCGCGATCACGCAGCGTCACGGACGCTGCATTTTATGGGATGCTCATTCAATCCTCTCACAGGTGCCCGGACTGTTCGCAGGACGCCTGCCTGATCTCAACATAGGTAGCGCCGGCGGCCGTAGTTGCTCACCGACCTTAGTGGATCGCATCGTCGCCACTTTGAACGCGCAAACGCGCTTCTCATTCGTGGTCAACGGCCGGTTCAAAGGCGGCTACATTACGCGCCACTACGGCAGTCCCGCCGCGGGAGTCGATGCCGTGCAACTGGAAATCGCGCAATGCGCCTATCTCGTCGAGGCGCGAGTTCCGACCTTCGACGCGGCCCGCGCGCAGCCGCTGAACCTATTGCTGCGCGAATTGCTCGGCAACGTTGCCGGCCATCGCCACGGCTAGGCAGGAATGTTTCTCGTATTCATTCAACGCTCTTGTTGCCGCCGCAATGGCACTAAAGTACAACCTCAAGTTCACTTGAGGTCAACCGATGCTGCGCGCGGCGAGGATTCGTCCCGAAAATATTGAGCGGCCGCTCTCAGCCGGCGACGTTGCGGCGCGCAGCGGGGTCGCCGTATCGACCGTGCATTTTTACGACACCGAGGGTCTGATCAAAGGCTGGCGCAGCGCCGGCAATCAACGCCGTTATAGCCGCGATGTGCTGCGCCGTGTTGCCGTCATTAAGGTAGCGCAGCGCCTGGGACTTCCGCTGGCGATGATCCGCGAGGCTCTCGACTCTTTGCCGCAAGGGCGCACGCCCACCGCGACGGACTGGAAGCGATACTTTGGCCGAGCAGGGACCCGGGCCCCAATTACTCGATCCCACTTAGCCTAATTCAACGGACCCCCTCTCACCGAACCCGCGGCAGGCAGGCCGGGCGATCCGCGAGGTAGTAAGCCAGCACGGCCATGGTCGCCACCTGGCTCTGCAGATTCACTGGATCGACCTTGTCCAGGGTATCGGCCGCCGTATGGTGGTAGTCGAAGTAATGCCGTGCATCCACCCAGGGCGCGAATCCAGGGACGCCCGCGGCCTGCAATGCAGCGATGTCGGCACCCACTTCTCCTTCGCGGGCCTCGAGAATCGTGGCGCCGATCGGTGCAAGAGCCTGGATGGGCGGTTGCAGATTGACGAGCGACTCCTTGGTTACCGCGGCCAAGATGCCGAGTGCGCGTCCGGCGCCATCGTCGCTTTCAATGGCGGCGCACTGGGTGTCCATTGCCTTGCCGATCGAATCAAAATAGGCCTTTGAACCGCGGCCGCCATTCTCCTCATTGGTCCAGCCGATGAAGCGAATCGTACGGCGCGCATGTAGCTTCAACTGCTGCAGCACCTGAATGACGCCGGCCGCCCCGATGACGCCGACACCGTCGTCCGTCGCGCCCTGACCTAAGTCCCACGAATCGAGGTGGCCGGAAACGACCACGTATTCGTTCGGCAATTCACTGCCCGGCCAATCGGCAATCACGTTGAAGCTGTCGGCATCGGGAAGCGTCTCGGGCGTCAACAAGAGCTTCATCGTGATCGGTCCATGCGCCGCAAGACGCACGATCAGGTCGGCGTCTTCACTCGCGAGCGCCGCCGCCGGTATCGGCGCCTGCTTGTCTTGCCAGATTGTCGTACCGGTATGCGGAAGGCGGAAATCGGCTCCCCCGATCGATCGAACCAACGCTGCGGCGGCTCCCAATGAAGCGGCTTCCGCAGGTCCTCGAAAGCGGTATTCGCCCGCCTGCTCGTATGCCGTTCCGGATTTGCCGTTGTCCGCGAGCCGCTGGTCGAAGCGCGACTCGAACAGCACAATATTGCCGCGAATCTCGCCGGCGCGCACGTGCAGCTCCTCGAAATCGCGCACCATGATCACCCGCGCCTTGAGGCCCGCGGCCGGCGTCGCCGATGAGCCGCCAAGAGCGGTCAGGTGCAGTCGCTGCGTCACGCCCTCTGGCCGCCCCGGATAATCTACGAGCTCTGCCCTCTCCTCACCCCGCACCCAATGTGGCACCTTCGCAGATTGCAGGGTGACGCGGGCGCCGAGCGCGCGCATCGCAGCGGCGACCTGAGTGATGGCTGCAGCCTGCTGCGGCGATCCCGACAGACGCGGACCGATTCTATCGGTCAATTCTTGGAGCCGCTGCCACGGCCAATCGCTGCTCATCGCGGCGACGCGAATCCGCGCCAGTGTCGCCGAATCTGCCGCAATTTGTGCCGGGGTCTCGGCGTGCAAGGAGGCGGCGGAGATTAGTGCAGCGAACATAGCCACCGCGGAAGCGAATGCATGGTTCATTCTGGTCAATCCTTGCCTACTACGACTTCACTGATCTGAAGCACGGGAGTCAGATTGGTGTAGTTGGGAATATCCCCCAAAATTTCCTGCATATGTGGCGCAAATCCCGCCTGAAAGGACTCCACCGAGTCGCAAAATATATGACACATGCCAACGTAGGTCGGCGGCGCGCCGGGCGTACCGCCCGCAAGTCCTTTGTCCACCGTGTAGTACTTGCAGTTACTGCCCATCCTGGCCTTCACCAAGGGCATGTGCTTGTCGCGGTAATAGACATGGTCAAATCGATTCCCTGGAGTATTTGGGTACATCACGCTAACTTTGATCATGGCGAGTCGTCCCTTGTGTGGAGGTGGCGCAAGTATCCCCCAGAATCGCAAAAATCACAGGCAATCAGGCTGCCGACCGAGATTTTGTGCGAACTCGCGGCCCGGATGGGATGTCATACTGCGGTTACGGCCGATGTGCCGGCTTGATTGACGGACCCTTACATTGAAATTGCTCGCCGCATTCGCCTTGGTCATCTGCTTCGCCCCCAGCCTGGGCCGCTCGGCCGAGCTGAATCTCGCCACGACGACTTGCGATCAGTACGAGAACGAAGTTCTGCCCTCGGCCGCCACCAATCCCAGTGCGGACTCCATTAATACGGTGATGTGGTTGCTAGGCTATTCGGTAGCGAAATCCGGGGCGCATGTCCTGTATCCAGAAGCCCTGGGACCGTTCGGCTTCGCGCTTGACGGCGAGTGCAAGACCAACCCCGCCGAAAGCCTGTTGGAAGCGTTGACCATCGTCAAACCCGAAACCAAGAACCCCATGGATCTCGCCTTAGTGGAGTGCGGGGCATTCGCGGCGCGGCACGTGGAATTTGCCCGCTCGGATGCTGAGAGTGCGAATACCATCATGATGGGTCTGTTCGGCTTTTACGCGGCAAAATCCGGCAGCCATCTATTCGTCGCCGATGCTGTGCACATATTTGAATCCGCATTGCTGGCCGACTGCGCCAAACATCCGACGGACAGCCTGTTCGATTCGCTGAAGGCCCTCAAGCCCACCAAGGCCGGCAAATCATCGGCGCACCCGTGACCTAGCTCGCCACGCCTTCGATCCACGTCTTCTGCACTTTTAACGCGGCTCGAGCCGAGCCATGGCATTGAACAAATGCGTGAAGCCCCGCAGTCCATGCGCGATGGCTGCTGTGGTCTCGGTGTAGTCGGCCTCGCTGTGACCGGCGGACACCAACACCCCATCGAGCGCCGACTGCACCGCCATACCAATTGCAGAACAACATTCACTGATAAATACCTGTAATCTTTTGACTTATTTAACAAATTGAGAAATTTGCGTGCGCCTACTACACGGCACTAGCAAATCGTGAAAATTGGTACTGTATTAGGTCTTGACTGGTGTTGGAAGCTTGGCATGTATGCGAATCTGGGCGCTGCTGCGACGGCGCACACCGATCTCACCAACGTGAATTACCCGCATAAGATGGGTGCCGCGTTCTTCACCCGCGTGGAGTGCTCAGCCGCCCGACGCGCCCGGGGCGCGTGTTTCGCCCAGTGTGGGTTCGGCGACCAGGCCGACGCCGCCGCTCACATTCCAGAGCAACGACGCGGTATCCTTGGGAATCTGCCGGCGAAACGACTCGCCGGCCTGCGCGCACGCTTGGCTAAACGGTCGCGCTGAAGACTAAAGGAGCGTCTGTTTCAATCAGGAGTGCGCGCATGCAATGCAATCGGCATTTTATCTACGCGCTCGCCTGCAGCGCGACGGCATTGGGAGCTAACATCGTGTCGGCGGCCGACACCTCTTCTCTCGATGCCATGCTCGCCCGCGATAAGGCCCTCGAGCTTCCAACGTCCTACGTGCCGCCTCCGGGCAATCCCTTGGACCATTATGCAGCTGGCTTCGCTCAAACCATGTGCTCCGCCGTGTTCATTACCGGTCTCGACCTTGACTTCGCCGCCGAGAACGTCGGCTACTTCACCGCGCCTTACGCCGAACGCGCGAAACTCGGCAAGCCGATAGTCGATCGGGCCGCAAAGACGATCAGCGTCGCCGTTCCCGGGGGAGCCGTGCGCATCGCCAAGTACATCGGCGATCAGGGCTGTATGACCTTCCCCATCGGAACCACCGAACTTGCCTTCAAGCCGCAACCCATCAAATCCACTCTCCCCGATCCGGCGACACAGGCATGGCCGACGGGAGACAAGGTCACTGAAGGCTTCCCGAGCGCAGTAAACGCCCACAAGATCGAACAAGCGATGGACGCGGCCTTTGCTTCGCCCGCCGGCATGACGGCAGCCGTCGTCGTGACCTGGCGGGGCCGCATCGTTGCCGAACGTTATGGGACTGGCATCACCGCACACACCCAACTCGAGAGCTGGTCCATGGGCAAGAGCGTTACCGCCGCGCTCATGGGAGTACTCATCCAACAGGGCGTGTACGATCTGGAGCAACCCGCGCCCATCCCAGAATGGCAGGCGCCGAGCGATCCGCGCGCCAAGATTCGCATCGCCGATCTGCTGCACATGTCGAGCGGCTTGCGCATCCGCGCACCGTACGATCCTGACTACGACGCCTCTGGACCGTATCCGGACCATCTCTATCTTTACACCGGCAGCGTCAATTCTTTTCACTATGCCGCGACCCGTCCCTTGCAATGGCCTCCCAATACCGTAGGCCGCTATAGAAACACCGATCCGGTACTCGTCAACTATTTGATTCGTCTCGCCGTCGAGCGGCACGGCGAGAACTACGCGGCCTTTCCGCAGCACGCCCTATTCGACAAGATCGGTGTGCGCAGCATGGTGATCGAAACTGACCCCTTCGGCAATCTGCTAACTCAAGGCTACGATTTGGCCTGCGCACGCGATTGGGCACGCCTGGGCAATCTCTATCTGCAGGACGGCGTATGGAATGAGCAAAGGGTACTGCCGCACGGATTCGTGAAATTCGTCAGCACTATGGCGCCGGCGTGGGTCGCCGACGGTAGACCCGTTTACGGTGGCTTTTTCTGGATCAACGGCGACGGCGCTCTACCCGTTCCCAAGGATACCTACTACATGGCGGGCGCCGGCGGCCAGTACACCATGATCATCCCCTCGCACGACCTGGTGGTCGTGCGGCTCGGGCATTTCAAGGGCGACGAAGTCGGCACCCGGGATTTTCATAAGGCACTGTCGCTATTGCTCGGGGCCGTTCCGCCTCACACGTAGGTGCCGTGGCGCGAGCGATCGAGCGCTCTGGAGGCATGCGGACGATCGTCCTCGAAAATTAGAACATCGTGTCGCCTGTCGATGCCGACCTCTTCCAAACTGTGCTGCTCGAATTCACCCAAAGTGTATCGGGACTGTACTGAGTTTTGCGGATAGATTAGACACGCCATTGGAGGATCATTAAATGTCGGCGCAGCGTTGTATCGAGCTACTGATTGTGGGGATTCTGCTGAGCGCGGGGAAGGTCGGGGCGGCAGCTGCCGATGATGGGCGGACCGACTGCTATGTCGGGACTTATCGTTTCGCAGCCGGCCCAGACGTCGACATCGGACGCAGCAGCGAAGACAAGCTGCGGTGGCGCCGCCAGGATGGGACCTCGGGCGAGCTCACGCACACAGGCGACGGAAGCTGGTCCAGTACTCTCGGCTGGACAGGCAAGCTTGATGGTATCCGTGCCATTTTTCCATCATGCGGCAGCGACGGTATCCGCTTCGACGGCAAGCAGGGTACGCGCGTCGCCTTCGATGTCACTGAGACACGGTTTGCGGTCGAGGATGCCGAGCTAGCTGGGCGGCTGGTGATGCCCAAAGGAACGGCACGCGTGCCCATCGTGGTACTCATTCATGGCTCGGAGCATGACTCGGCGCGCGACTATTATTCGTTGCAGCGCGAATTTCCCGCCGCCGGCATTGGTGCCTTCGTCTATGACAAGCGAGGCACCGGCGGCTCGAGCGGGGATTACACCCAGGACTACCTGACGCTTGCCAATGACGCAGTCGCCGCCATGCGAGCAGCGAAGCGTCTGGCAGGTCGTCGTGCGGGACGCGTTGGCTACCAGGGCGGCAGCCAAGGCGGCTGGGTAGCACCACTCGCAGCGCGCATCGAGCGGGTCGACTTTGTTCTGGTTGGCTTCGGCCTGGCAGTCTCGCCGTTGCAGGAGGACCGCTCCGCAATTGCCCTCGATGTAACGCGCCATGGGTACGGAGCCGACGTCATGGTCAAGGCGATGCAGGTCGCTGACGCCAGCGCGGCGATCCTGATGAGCAACTTTCAAGCCGGTTACGATAAGCTCGAGGCGGTCCGGTCACGCTATGGAACGGAGCCTTGGTTCAAGGTCATCCATGGCGATGTCACTTGGGTGCTCTTGGAGAAATCCCCGGATGAGCTGCGAGTCGCCGGTCCCAAGCTCTTTGCAGGCATACCGCTGCACTATGATCCGATGCCCGTGCTGCGCAACTTGACGGTGCCGCAGCTCTGGATCTTGGGTGAAGATGACGTCGACGCGCCGAGCGCGGAAACCACGCGACGGCTGCGAACACTGAACGCAACCGGCCATCCCATTGCCGCGGCCGTGTTTCCTCACGCCGAGCATGGCATCTACGAATATGAGACTACAGCCGATGGGCAGCGCCTCTCGACGCGCCAACCCAACGGCTATTTTCATTTGATGCGCGACTTCATCCTCGGCAGGGCACTCGAACCACAGTATGGAACGGCAACCCTTACCCGAGTTGCATCACCTAAGTGACCGGGAACGAGGCGCAGGTAGGGTCTGGGGGTAGACTCAGTTGCCAAGGTTCAGAAGTGCCGCGTTGCCGCCCGTCGCCGTGGTATTTACCGTCAATGTCCGCTCATTCGCGAACCGCGCCAGATAGTGCGGACCGCCCGCCTTGGGTCCGGTCCCCGACAGCCCGGTGCCGCCGAAGGGTTGCACACCCACTACGGCGCCGATCATATTGCGATTGACATAGGTATTGCCGATCGACGTCTGCTCGAACACCTCCCGCCAGAAGGATTCCAGGCGAGTCTGCACTCCCAGAGTCAACCCGTAGTTGCTGGCGCGAATGGCCTGCAGAACTTCGACTATATCGCTGGATCGATACCGCACCACATGCAGTATGGGCCCGAATTCCTCGCGCGTAAGCTGCGCCGAACTCTTCAATTCGATGAGATGCGGTGCAAAGAAACTGCCGTGGGCGTGCGCGTCGCCGAGAGCACAAACCTTGACTATGCGCGCTTCCTCGCGCATGCGCGCGACATGTCGCTCCAAACCGTCCGCGGCAGCCTGCGTGATCACCGGTCCGAGATCCGTCCTAAAATCGGCCGGATCGCCGATAACCAATTCGTCCATCGCACCCGCGATCATCTCCAGCACCTGATCGGCTATGTCATCCTGCAGGAACAATAGGCGCAAAGCCGAGCAGCGCTGCCCTGCGCTCATGAACGCGGAACTCACCACGTCGTCGACCACCTGCTCTGGCAAAGCAGTGGAGTCGACTATCATGGCATTTAGTCCGCCGGTCTCTGCGATCAAGGGCACGATGGCGCCATTGCGTGCCGCCAAGCTGCGATTGATGTTGAGCGCGGTCGCGGTCGATCCCGTCATGGCCACCCCTGCCAAAGCGGCGTGAGCAAACGCAACTTCACCGAAATGGCGCCCCGGCGCCGGCGCCAGATGCAAGGCCTGCGGTGGTACTCCCGCCTCGTGCAACAGTCTGACGAAACGCGCAGCGATCAGTGGTGTGGGTTCCGCGGGCTTCGCCACCACGGCATTGCCCGCCGCCAACGCGGCAGTCACCTGGCCGGCGAAAATCGCCAACGGAAAATTCCACGGGCTGATGCAGGCGAACACGCCGCGCCCATGCAGCGATAGTTCATTCAATTCGCCGGTGGGGCCTTCCAGCCGCTGCGGTGTGGCGAACTGCTGCCGAGCCCGCAGCGCGTAATAGCGGCAGAAGTCCACGGCCTCGCGGACCTCGGTAATGGCATCCGACAACGTCTTGCCTGCCTCACGCACCAAGAGCTCATGAAAATCCGCGCGGCTGCCTTCGAGAAGGTCGGACGCTCTGTCGAGTATGGTGGCACGCGCCTCGCCGCCCCTTGAATTCCATGCCGGCTGCGCTGCGGCGCTCGCATCGAACGCGTTCACGATCTCTGCGGGTGTCGCGTCGCGAGTGCTGCCCACGATGTCGCGCCGATCCGTAGGGTTGGTCACCGGATGCGTGCTGCCCGGCAGCAATATCCCATTGACGATGGGTCCGGCTTTGGGCTTGGGCACACTGCGCGTCGCAAGCTCCCTGCGCAGAGACTCTATTTCGGGCGGGCTCCCCAAATCGACCCCGCGCGAGTTGCGTCGGTCGGCATACAGCGCTTTTGGAATGGGCAGTCGCGCATGCGCGTAAGACTCCAGGCGTTCAAGCTCCGAAATTGGATCGCGAACGATCTCGGCAACCGGCACCTGCTCATCCATAAAGCGATTCACGAACGAAGTATTGGCACCGTTTTCCAACAGACGCCGCACCAGATAGGCCAGCAAGTCCTTGTGCTCGCCCACGGGCGCGTAAATCCGAACCCGCGGGAAATTCGCGATCTGCCGCACCGCCTCGGCATACAGCAACCGCCCCATGCCATGCAGCCGCTGAAATTCATAATCCGCACCCGCCGGCGCCAACTCCAACACCGACGCAATACTGTGCGCGTTATGCGTTGCGAACTGCGGATAAATCACATCCCTGTGGCTGAACAGCCGGCCTACGCAGGCCAAGTACGATACATCCGTGGTGACTTTGCGGGTGAACACCGGATAGCCGTCGAGGCCCCGCTCCTGCGCGCGCTTAATTTCTGTATCCCAGTACGCGCCCTTCACCAAGCGCACCGTCATGCGTCTGCCGTAAGCACGTGCGGTCGCCGCCACCCAATCGATGACCTCCAAGGTACGCTTGCCATAGGCCTGCACGGCCAAGCCCAGACCAGGCCAATTGCGTGTGGCGGGATCCTTGGCCAGCGCTTCGATCACATCCAATGACAAATCCAGGCGATCCGCCTCCTCTGCGTCAATCGTGAGCTGAATTCCAAGACCCGCCGCCCGGCGTACCAGCGCCCCCACCAAAGGGACCAAACGCTGCATCACTCGATCACGCTGCAGCAGAGAGTAGCGAGATTCGAGCGCCGACAGTTTGATGGAAATACTCGAAGTCTCCTGAGCCGAGCGCCCCCCCGCCGCGGCTCCGATAATGTCGATCGCGTTCTCGTAGGATTTCAGGTAGCGCTGTGCATCAGCTTGAGTTCTCGCGCCTTCGCCCAGCATGTCGAAGGAACATAGGCCCACATCCGCCTCGCGCGCGCTGCGAGCCAGAGCCTCTTCGATGTTGCGTCCCACTACGAATTCACCGCCGATGATGCGCATGGCACGGCGCACGGCCAGGCGCACCACGGGCTCCCCGGCTTTGCGTGTGAACTTGCGCACCCACCCGGTGGTATCGGTCTTGATGCTGGGGTCCAATTCAAGAATGCCGCCGGTGAGCATCAGCCCCCAGGTGGAGGCATTGACGAACAGCGATTCGGAATTGCCCGCATGCGAGGACCAATCCCCGGTGGCCAGCTTTTCCGCGATTAGGCGATCGGCGGTGGCATCATCGGGAATGCGCAGCAAGGCCTCGGCAATGCACATGAGCGCGATGCCTTCTTGGTTCGACAGTCCAAATTCTTGCAGGAAGGCATCCAGGAACGGCCTCTCATCCCGGCGGGCGCGCGACCCCTCGACCAGCGCCATCGCCGTCGCAACGGCGCGATGACGGGCGCCGCCGGTGAGTTCCAGCGCATGCAGCAGGCGCGTCACCGCCCGATCTTCCGGCCACTCGCCGTGATCCCTGATCGCCTGCCGCAGCGCCTCCAAGGCGGGGGGTTGTGAGGGTTCGTTCAAGTTGGCGGCCATGGCTAATCCTTACAGGAAATTTGCGATCGGGTTTGGAAATAAGCGTCAAGTATCGATAAGAGCGCCCGCGAATGCCAGAGGTTTGCGCATCAGGGTACTCTTGCCGAACAGCGATTCCACCAGGTCGACGGCAAGCACTGCCGTTTTGTTGCGCACGTCTAAGGCGGGATTCAATTCCATGATGTCCAGCGAGGCGACTTGCCCGGTGTCGGCTATCATTTCCATACACAGTTGCGCTTCGCGATAGGACAGGCCGCCGGGCACGGTGGTTCCCACGGCAGGTGCAATTTCCGGATCGAGGGAGTCCACGTCGAAGCTCACATGCAGGTGCGTATCCTCGTCCATATCCTGTAAGGCGAGTTCCATGACTCTGCGCATGCCCATCTCATCGATGAAGCGCATGTCGAACACTTCGAGATCCTGTTCATGCACGAAGCGCCTCTCGCCGGCATCCACGCTGCGAATTCCAATCTGACGGATCCACTGCGGGCGAATGGCCGGGCAAGTTCCGCCGATCTGCAGCAGCTCGCGCGGGCCGAAACCACACAGGACCGATACCGGCATTCCGTGCAGGCTGCCGCTGGGCGACAGTTCGCGGGTATTGAAATCGGCATGCGCATCCACCCACAGCACGCGCAGCGGCCTATGGGTCTCGCGGCAGTGGCGCGCGACCGCCGAAATCGAGCCTATGCTGAGGGAATGATCGCCGCCGAGCAGAATCGGCAATCGATGTTCGGTGAGCTCCCGGTACACCGCATCATGCACCTCATGGTTCCATGCGGTCACCTGCGCCAGATTGCGATAGCCGTTCACCCTGACCAGACCGGGATTCGGCGGGCCGCTGACATTGCCGCAATCCACCACGTTAAGGCCACGCTGAACCAGCGCCGCATGAATGCCGGCGACGCGCAAGGCTTCGGGACCCATGGAGGCGCCTCGATCACCGGCGCCGATATCCGTCGGTGCGCCGATGAGACTGGCGGTACGCGCTGCAGCGATCATCACGCGAACCTGCGCTGGCGCGCCGGAGCGCGATCTTGGGCAAGCCCCGCGAACAGGTCCTTCGGGTCTTCCGGCTCGGGGATGAGATCGATGCGCTGGCCCCCGTCGGGCTGCTCGATGTTCAAACGATGCAAATAACGCAGCGAGGAGAAGTCGTTGAGCGCGAAGCCCACGGAATCAAATATCGTGACATCGCGATCGCTCAATCGCGCCGGATGCTTCGCCAGCAATACATCGGCGAGTTCGGTGACCTGCCCGCCGCCGCCGAGTTGTTGAATCTCTCCCTCGATTCGCGCCTGCGGCTCGAACTCGACGACAATACGCACGTCCTTCCCGCGCAGAATGTCGGCATGCAATTCCGTTTTACCCGGACAGTCGCCCCCGACGGCGTTTAAATGCATCCCAGGCTCGATCATGTCCGGCGTGAGAATGGTCGCATTGCGCTTGTCTGCGGTCACCGTGGTCACGATATCGGCGCCGCGCGCCGCCTCAGCCGTGCTAGAACATCGAGTGACCGTGAGGTCCGGGAGTTGCAGCCTCGTCAGATTGCGGATCAGCTTGGCCGTGGCATTGGCATCTGTGTCGTAGAGCCGCACCTCTCGGATACCCATTATTTGGTGAAACGCAATAGTCTGAAATTCACTCTGCGCACCGTTGCCTATCATGGCCATAACGCAACTGGTCGGGCGCGCCATGCTGCTCGCCGCGAGGGCCGAAATCGCCGCGGTGCGCAGCGCCGTGACGAAGGTCATCTCCGACAGCAGCAAGGGGTAGCCCGTGGCCACGTCCGCGAGCACGCCGAAGGCCGTCACCGTGAGCAGGCCCCGAGCCGTGTTCTTGGGATGGCCGTTGACGTACTTGAATGAATACAGCTTGCCGTCGCTGGTCGGCATGAGCTCAATGACGCCACTGGAAGAGTGGCTGGCAAGCCGCGCCGATTTCTCGAACTCGTTCCAGCGCAGGTAGTCAGCCTCGATCTCTCCGGCCAGTTCCGTAATGAAGCGAGCCGGCCCGATGCGGGACACCAATTCTCGAAGGCGCGCTGTTCCGATGTAATCCACCATGATCTTGCTCCAATTCAACCAAACGCTAGTTTCAAGGACCGGGTAGGCTAAATAATAGCCAGGAAATTGATCAATAAGTCTAGCATTCTGGGCAAAACGTCAGCTATTATTGGCGTTTTGTACAATACTTCCAAGCTGGCCAGGATGCCGCAATGGACCCAACCGATCGACAGCTTATTTCTCTCCTGCGCGATAACGCGCGGTTCTCGGTGGCCGCGTTGGCCAAGGCATTGCATGTGGCTCGCGGCACGGTGCAAAACCGGCTCGCGAGGATGGAACAAGATGGCACCATTGTCGGCTATACGGTCAAGCTCAAGCCGCAAGCCGAGGATCAGCGGATTCGGGCACTCATGACCGTAGCGGTCGAAGGCAATCGCACGGACGAAGTGCTCAGGGCACTGCGCGGCGACCCGGCGGTTTGCGCCTTGCACAGCACCAACGGCCGCTGGGACATCGTTGCCGAACTACGCAGCGACAGCCTTGAAGGCGTGGACAAAGTGCTGAGCCGCATTCGCCTCATCGACGGCATCTCCAACACCGAGACCAGCCTGCTACTCTCCACTCACAAATTTTAACGTCGCCAGAAACACCGAGGTCGACCCGAAGGCGTTGGGCGACTCCAGCCTGCGCAGGTGACCACTGCCCTGCGACAGCACCGCCAGGTCCCAGGGCTCGATCGTCACGGCCTTTCCCGTGGTGATTTCCAACTTGAACCTGCGGTCGATGGCGAACACCAAGGTCGTTTCATTGCGCGCCGCGCTTACCGCCAGCGACTCGACGAAACGCTCCACCCGAACAGAGACGCCGTCCGCCTTGGAAACCATGAGATTCAGATCCACACAGGGACCCTTCAGTAGTTCGCAATGAGCGGCCAGGGCGCCATCGAACTCCACCAGTTCACCCACCTTGCGCAAAGTCTTATGCACTCCGTCGGCAAAGCGCAATTCGATGCCCGCACCCTTCAATAACACCATCTTGCGGTTATACTCGACAAACTCCGAGAATGGGCCCGAGGCATCAATGTCCGCCACGCTGACCCGCCAGCGGAAGGGATCGCCGGTCGCCGGCACGCGTATGGCTTCATGCGTGATGCCGCCGCCATTCTTCCAAGGCGTGGCCTTGAACGAGGCTCTGCGAATGATCTGCAGCTTAGAATTTTGCACTCCCGTATTCTACGGGAATGCGCGCCGGCGAACCCAATAGTCCCATTCCCCTGCTCGACCTCCGCCGGTTCGACGCCGGGGAGGTACAGCGCACAGCCTTCCTGGCCGAACTGCGCGCAGCCGCCCATGATGTAGGTTTCTTCTACGTCACCGGCCACGGCGTGGAACCACGGTTGCTGCATGACCTCATGCAATCCGCGCGACGCTTTTTCTCTCTGCCGGAAGCCGACAAGCTGGCGATTGAAATGGTGAATTCACCGCATTTCCGCGGCTACAATCGAGTTGCCTCAGAGCTCACGCGTGGACGCCCCGATTGGCGCGAACAGATAGATATCGGGGCCGAGCGGCCGGCGCTGCCTATCAGCCCCAACTCCCCCGCTTGGGCGCGACTACAAGGACCGAATCAATGGCCCGCCACACTGCTCGAATTGCGCCCGGTGGTCGCGCGTTGGCAAACCGCTGCCTTCCCAGTTCTCATCCGGACACTGCGCGCCCTCGCATTGGCTCTCGGCCAACCCGCCGACGCATTCGAGCCTCTTTATAGGGATGACCCACACCACTTAGTGAAACTTATCCGTTACCCAGGGCGTGACTTCACCGCCGTCGTTCAGGGTGTCGGGCCTCAGCAAGCTGCCGGCACCCACCAAGGCGTAGGCGCACACAAGGACTCCGAACTCCTTACCCTGCTCCTGCAAGACGAACAAGCAGGCCTGCAAGTCGAGACTCCGCAGGGCTGGATCGACGTGCAGCCCCGAGCGGGCACCTTCATCATCAACATTGGTGAACTGCTCGAACTCGCCTCCGACGGCTACTTGCGCGCAACCATGCACCGTGTCGTCACACCGCCCACCGGCGTCGAGCGCCTGTCCGTAGCGTTTTTTTTAGGTGCACGCCTCGACGCCACCGTCCCGCTTCTACAGTTGCCGGCAGCGCTAGCCGCGGATGCACACGGCCCCGAGCGCGATCCAAACAACCCTCTGTTTCACGAGGTAGGACTGAATTACCTGAAGGGGCGCCTACGCTCCCACCCCGACGTCGCCAGGCGCCATCACGCCGACCTGATTGAATCGGTTGCGTCCTAGTGGCGACAGGCCGCCACAAAAGAGACCGGCTAGGCCGTTCAGGCGCTTGCGACATCAGCCCGATGTGGTGGCACCGTTCGCCGTTGCCGGGAGCGGACATTTAAAATCGGCTAAGCAGCCACCCAGTAGCCACGCCAGCGGCCCCGCTTTGGCAATGGTTCCCACGGAGTAGATGGCTTGGTCGGTGCGCACATCCGTGTGCGCACATACCGTTGCGGAACCCTACTGCCTGTCGAACACGAGCGTCTCGTCGCCCGTAACACCGCTTAGCTGCATGCCCGTGTTGTGTATCGTCAGCATCTTGCCGTCCGCTGATACGACACGATGCACGTGGCCGACAACCTTACCATCCTTCTTGAGATCGAAGTCCCAGGTGTTCGAATCGATCTTCTTCGCGAGCGTCGTATCCGCCGCGGCCCCCGCGGCCTGCTTTACCTCCTGACCGTCGCGGTACTGCACCCGGTTCGATGTCTCCTTGCCATCTGCGCCTGTCAGCTTCTGATCGAGCGTGTACAGTCCATTGGCTTCCTTATAAACACGGGTGCCGCCGGTCAGCGCTGCACCCGAGCTGAACTTTGATTTCGCGATGTCGAGCTTCCAAGTGCCGACGATCGGGTCTGCGGCAAAGGCAGGACCGGCGAACAACACCGCTGCGAGCATGATGAGTGAGAGAGTCTTCTTCACGTTTATTCTCCTTGAGTCGTTACGTCTTGGACTTTTGTTGCGCCGCGCTCCAGTAGAAGACCTGAGCGGGTGTTCGAAGATGCGCGACGCAGCGCCGAAGATCAAGAAGGAGGCACGATTTAGGATTCATTGTAGGGCGGCACCCAGGCGACTATCTTATCGGAAGTCAACGTCACTGCTCGAGGTGGGAGGCGTGCGGACCGTTGTGCCCCCTAACCGGTTCGGCCGGCAGCTTCCGGGAGCTTTGGCTCTAATATCCGAAAGACCGCAGTTGGCCGTACTGAGACGGAGCGCCCACACGAATTGACCACCTGATTTTCGACCGCACTTAGGGGGGGTCGCGACGCCGCATTGGCTACCAGCGACTAATTCAGCAGCCTCACTTGAATTCCGACGCCGTTACAGCCGCTACATTCACTACGATGCTGGAGCCGCCATCGCGAACGTTAAGCCGGCATACCCCAAAACTGTTCACGATGCTCTGGAAACCCTGAAGACGATGAGTCGGAATATGCAGTTACAAGCGCCCAGCTTCTTTGCCCGGTGCTTTAGCGCTGCCGCGGCTTTCTGTGAATAGTGTCATCGATCAAACGTACCGCATCGGCGCCGTCCCATTGTCTCGCCCCGTAGACTTTCTCGAGGATCCGGCCATTGGCGTCGACCAGCACGGTCAAGGGTAGACGCGATGCGCCCAGCATGTGTTCCATTTGCAGCCTGGTGTCGATGAACTGGCTGATGGTTGCATTCGCATTCTTCAACAGGCTCTTGGCTTGATCGGCACTATCATCCGTGGAAATGCCGATGATCACAAAGTATTGCTGTCGGTCGCGCCACGCCAGCCTCTCCAAAGACGCCATTTCCTCCCTGCAGGGACCGCACCAGCTCGCCCACACATTGATGATCAGCGGCCGGCCGCGGAACGAGCTGAGCTTTTGGGATGGGCCGTTCAGCCCCTGAAGTATAGCGTCCGGCAGAACCCCCCCAATGGACACCTCGCTAGACGGGTCTGCGAACACCGCCGAGTTCGCGACTGAGAAACACAGCACGAGAGCGGACAGGTATCGCAAGCTAAATGTCCTGTTTCTTGGGCCCGCCGCGCATACGAGCTACTTCCGCGAGCCAACCAACGCGAACGCTGCACCCTGCGGATCGGCGGCCTGGACTATCCAGCTGCCACCCGGCACCTGCTGCGGTCCCTGCGTGATCTTGCCGCCGCCGTCAGTTACGCATTTGGCCGCAGCGTCGATATCGCCGACGTTGAAATAATATAGCCAGTATCGCGCTGCCCCTGCAGCCGAGCTATTGAACATTCCCCCCGTTGGAATCCCGCCTACCGTGAACAGTTGATAGGTTCCCATGGGGCCCATATCCACCCCATCACCCCTGAGCCAGCCGAACATCGCATTGTAGAAACCGAAGGCCTTCGGCCAATCATTGCTGTGCAATTCATGCCAGCCCACCTGTCCTGGTTCGGTCGAGGCGACGCGCTGAGCGGGTTGCGTCGGCTTGAACAAATTGAAGCTCGCTCCCTGCGGATCGGCCACGACGGCAAAACGCCCGACATTGGGAATATCCGCCGGCGCGGCGTAGATTTTGCCACCCAAACCTTGCACCTTGTTTGCGGCGCTATCGACATTATCGACGGCGATATAGCTACCCCAGCAAGGCCTCATTCCGGCGTCGCAGGCATCCTTCGGCAGCGTCATCATTCCGCCGACCTGGGCCTCCCCCATACTCAGCAGGGTATAAGTCATGCCAGGCATGGGCATATCTTCGGTCTTCCACCCGACTACGTCGCTGTAGAATGTCTTTGCCGCGGCGACGTCACTGGTCATCAGCTCATACCAAACGAATGAACTTTGCGTGCTCGTCATGACCGACCTCCATTGCTAGACGGTGCATAGGCTAGCAGTTCGCCGCGGTTGACTCACCTCTTGTGGTTGACGGCCTCCAGTCTGTAGATTCTGAGCTCATGACCGACTATCAATTCGCCTTTCTGACCTCTACGACCAATCCAGGTTTCCTGAGCGCGCCACCGCTGACTGCTCGGCCAAATGCAGAAGTAGTCGTCGCGGGAATCGCCTGGGACGGCGCAACCACGAATCGCCCCGGCTCGCGCTTTGGGCCCTACGCCATCCGCCGCGCCAGCCATATGCTGTGCGACGGAGAGCACCCCATGTTCAATGTAACCGCCGGCGCGTCGATCGCGGATATCGGCGATCTCGCATTGCCGAACACGTCGCTGTCGGCGATGCGCGCAGTATTGCAGCCGCAGGCGTCCGAATTGATTTCGCGGCATCACATGATTTGGTTGGGCGGCGATCACTCGATCACATTGCCGCTGCTGCGCGCCTATCGTGCGCGTCACGGTCGAACGCTGGCGCTGGTGCACTTCGATGCGCATTGCGACACCTGGCCCGATCATGCAGGAGAGCCGTCAGGGCATGGTACCTGGCTCCGCGAAGCTATCTCTGAGGGCTTGGTTGATCCCACTCTCACCGTACAGTTCGGGATTCGATCGCCGGCGCGAAGGGATATCCGCGAGTATGTGAGTGCACGCGGTGGACTGATCTACACCGGCAGAGACTTGCGCGGACTCGAGAGCCCTGCGCAACTGCGGGACATCTGCGCGACGGTGCGCAAGCAGCTGACGTCGATGGGCGATGCACCGGTTTATCTGTCGCTGGATATCGATTCCCTGGACCCAGCCAACGCGCCGGGAACCGGTACACCAGAACCGGGTGGACTATCGACGGCAGCGGTTATGACGCTGATGGAAGAGCTGCACGGTCTCGACTGGATTGGCATGGATTTGTGCGAGGTCGCACCGGCCTACGATCACGCCGATTTGACCAGTAATGCGGCAGCTACACTGGTATGGACCTATCTGTGCAGCCGCCTCGCGTCGCGGCTAGAGGCGAGAACTGCAAAAATGCAGTAACAGGCATAAATATGCATACTTAATTGCCAAAAGGTGATTTAAGTGGCTATAATTATGCCTCTTATGAATATCGATATCTCCTTAAACGGTACTTGGCACCCCTGCGCGGACCTAGCGCTAACAGACGCAGCGCAGGCATCGCGAACCGATGGCATGACCTTACGGTATGACGCGGACTACGCTCCAGAGCACCTCCTCGCAAGAGACCTACAGGCTTTAAGCGTACGCCTTCCGGTCGTCATGGCGGTGCAGCAGCTCGCGAAGTGGCCATCGTTTCTCATCGATCTTTTGCCACAGGGAGCGGCTCGAAAGCGCTTGGAGCGCATTGCCGGCGGTGGAATGACGGAGTGGACGCTGTTGGAACGGGGTGCCATCAACCCTGTGGGAAATCTTCGCGTGCACCCATCCGCCGCACCCATCCTTTCGAACCACCCTGGATTTACCTTGCAGGAAATGCTCGAACGAGGTGATTCCTTTATCGATCATGCTTATGCGGTGGGTGCGACCGTCTCAGGCTCAACCGACACCCAGGGAGAGGCTCCGAAGTTCTGGGTGGTCCAAGATGCGGCCGGACGATGGCATCCAGATAATGGTGCCTTTGGCGCTTTAGCCCGCCGCCAGGCGTTACTCAAATTTCCCGTCCCGGAGGCGGGTCCGCGCGCGACCGATATGCTTCGATGTGAGGCCGCCTATCAACGCGTTGCCAAGAAAGCAGGCCTTCGCGTGACCGCAGACTTACCAGCGTTCGCGGGCAACAAAGCCCTTTTGATTCCGAGATTCGATCGACGGGTGAACGCTCACGGCGAGGTTCGTCTCGGTGTCGAAAGCATCTACTCGATTTGCGGGGTGCTAAATTCCACCAGCGAACCCCTACGCCATCACACAGTGCTTATCGAGCTTTCTCGCTGCGTGAACGACTTTGAGGGTGAAATGATCGAGTACATGCGCCGCGACATTCTGAACTTGGCGCTGGGAAACCGCGACAATCACGGTCGCAACACCGCGATATTGAAGGAGACCGACGGTACGATGCGCCTCTCGCCTATCTATGACCTAGGCCCTACTTTTCTCGACGCGCGCAACATAGCGCGCAACATCCGATGGGACGCGGAGCCGCCCGGCGAGGAACCCAATTGGACCGAGGTGCTTTTGAATCTCGAAACCCGCTTTGAGGATGTGCGCCTCAAAACACCGAACCTAACGCCTGTCGCTAGCGCCTTGAAGAACTTTGCAAACACTGCCCGAGAGCTACCGCAAACGATGCGGGAGTGTGGCGTCGATGAAGAGATCATCGAGGCGAGGCGCGACCGCATTGTTGCCCTCGAGCAATCCCTTCGAGAGGTGCGCACACCATGACGGAGAAGAGATCATCGCCTTTGCAACGCGTGCATCGAAATCTATCTAAGCCCGAGATCGAAAAGCTTAGAGAAAGTGTCGCCTCTCTCGTACCGCCTTCTAGTGCACAAATTAGCGAACTCGTCAAAACCATGCGGCTATCCACCAAGCGCTCTCAAGCCGAATACGCCTTGCTTTGCGGCGTCTCGCTACGCGTCTTGCGACAAGTGGAATCGGGCAAGCTCAATCTACAGACGGAGACTCTCGAAAAGTTGCTGCGGCCCTTTGGGTATCGGATCGGCATTGTTAGCGCGAGCGACTGAGACGTCTCGCCGTAGCCACCTGGCCAATAAAAAAAGGCCCCAAACTCTTTCGAATCCGGGGCCATATCTTTCAGATACTTCTTCTTATTCTATTCGGCTGCTTCTGTATCCCCCGCCGGTACCGCATCATCCGAGTCCCCTACTCCACCGCTCACATCCATGAAGCTGCGGCGGCGGGTATCGTCGAACGCACGTCGGCGCCGCGCATGATACGCGAAGCCGGTGCCCGCAGGTATCAAGCGACCCACGATGACGTTTTCCTTCAAGCCGCGCAGGTCGTCCTTGAGACCTCGAACCGCCGCCTCGGTAAGGACGCGCGTGGTTTCCTGGAACGAAGCCGCCGAGATGAAGGACTCTGTCGCCAAGGATGCCTTGGTGATGCCCAACAGCATGGGTTCCCAGGTCGACTGGTGCTTACCCTCGGACTTCTGCTTCGCAATGACATCGAGCAGCCGGCCGCGATCCATCTGTTCGCCACGCAACAGCGCCGAATCGCCCGCGTCCGCCACCTCGATTTTGCGTAGCATCTGTCGAACGATGACTTCGATGTGCTTATCGTTGATTTTCACGCCTTGCAACCGATACACGTCCTGAATTTCCCGTACCAGGTAATTCGCCAAAGCCTCGACTCCCTGCAGCCGCAAAATGTCATGCGGGTTGGGTTCGCCGTCGGCGATGACTTCACCCTTCTCTACCTGCTCGCCCTCGAACACATTGAGATGGCGCCACTTCGGGATCAGCTCTTCGTACTTATCCGAACCCTCGTTGGTGATGATCAAACGCCGCTTGCCCTTGGTCTCCTTGCCAAAGCTCACCGTACCGCTGACTTCCGCCAGAATTGCGGAATCCTTCGGCTTGCGTGCCTCGAACAAATCAGCCACCCGCGGCAATCCGCCGGTGATGTCGCGAGTCTTGGAAGATTCCTGCGGGATGCGCGCGATAACGTCGCCCACGGACACCTTGGAACCGTCTTCCAGGCTGACGATAGCGCCTGCCGGCAGCGCATAGACCGCCGGAATGTCCGTATTGGCGAAGGTAACTTCCTTGCCCTTGGCATTGGTCAATCGCACCACCGGACGCAGGTCCTTGCCGCCCGAGCCGCGCTGCTTCGGGTCCAACACCACGGTACTGGTCAAACCGGTGACGTCGTCCACTTGGCTCGTGACGGTGATGCCGTCGACGAAGTCGGAGAACTTGATCATGCCGGCCACTTCCGTGACCACGGGGTGAGTATGCGGATCCCAATTCGCTACCGCCTGGCCGGCGGTGACAATATCGGCATCGTTCACCGTAATTGTTGCGCCGTAAGGGATCTTGTAACGCTCGCGCTCACGGCCAAACTCGTCCACGACGCCCAATTCACCGGAACGCGACACTGCGACCAGATGCCCCTTCTCATGACGCACGGTCTTGATGTTGTGCAGGCGAATCGTGCCCTTGCTTTTGACTTCGACGCCGTTGGCCGCGGCCGCTCGCGAGGCCGCGCCGCCGACGTGGAAGGTACGCATGGTGAGCTGAGTGCCCGGCTCGCCGATGGATTGCGCCGCAATGACGCCCACCGCTTCGCCGATATTGATGCGATGACCACGGCCCAAATCGCGGCCATAGCACTGGGCGCACACGCCGTAGCGGGTCTGGCAGGTGATGGGCGAACGCACCATGACCTGATCGACACCCATCTTTTCCAGCAGCTTCACCAGCTTCTCGTCGATCAGTACGCCGGCCTTGACCAGCACTTCGCCGCTGGCCGCCACCGACACATCTTCTGAGACAACGCGGCCCAGCACTCGCTCGCCCAAGCCTTCGACCACATCGCCGCCTTCGACGATGGGCGTGATAGAAAGCCCGTTGACCGTACCGCAATCGATCTCGGTGACCACCAAGTCCTGTGCCACATCGACCAAACGCCGGGTCAGATAACCCGAGTTGGCCGTCTTCAGTGCGGTATCGGCCAAGCCTTTACGCGCGCCGTGAGTCGAGATGAAGTACTGCAGTACGTTCAAGCCTTCGCGGAAATTCGCCGTGATTGGCGTCTCGATGATGGAGCCGTCCGGCTTAGCCATCAGGCCGCGCATGCCGGCGAGCTGACGAATCTGCGCGGCAGAACCGCGAGCGCCCGAGTCGGCCATCATGAAGATGGAATTGAACGACTTCTGGCGGACCTTGTTGCCCTTGGTGTCGCTGACCTCGTCGGTTCCCAGCTTTTCCATCATCGCCTTGGCCACTTGGTCATTGGTACGCGACCAGATGTCGACCACCTTGTTGTAGCGTTCGCCGTTTGTGACGAGTCCCGAGGAGTATTGCTCCTGGATCTCCTTCACCTCTTTCTCGGCGGTTGCCAGAATCTTGGTCTTATTCTGCGGCACGACCATGTCGTCGACGCCGATCGACACGCCCGAGCGGGTCGCATACTGGAAGCCGGTGTACATCAACTGGTCGGCGAACACGACCGTTTCCTTCAATCCCACCGTTCGATAGCAGGCGTTTATCGTGGCGGAAATGATCTTCTTCGTCATGTCCTGGTTAATGGCATCGAAGGACAAGCCCCGGGGCAGAATTTCGGACAATAACGCCCGGCCCGCTGTTGTCTCGACCACCCGAATGTTTTGCACCAGCTTTCCTGCGGGATCGCGGATGTACTCGGACAGGCGCACCTTGACCTTGGCCTGCAGATCGATATTGCGGCTCTCGTAGGCACGATGTACTTCGGCGACATCGCTGAACGCCATACCCTCGCCCTTGGAACCCACGCGCTCGCGGGTCATGTAGTACAACCCCAGCACCACGTCCTGTGACGGCACGATGATGGGATCGCCGTTGGCAGGCGAGAGAATGTTGTTCGACGACATCATCAAGGCGCGCGCTTCGAGCTGTGCCTCAATGGACAGAGGCACGTGGACGGCCATTTGGTCGCCGTCGAAGTCGGCGTTGAACGCCGTGCACACCAGCGGATGCAGCTGGATGGCCTTACCCTCGATCAATACCGGCTCGAACGCCTGGATTCCGAGGCGGTGCAAGGTCGGTGCGCGGTTCAACAGCACCGGATGTTCGCGGATCACCTCTTCGAGGATGTCCCACACCTCGGGTCCTTCGCGCTCGACGAGGCGCTTCGCCGCCTTGATAGTCGAGGCTTCGCCGCGCAGCTGCAGCTTGGAGAAGATGAAGGGCTTAAACAACTCCAGCGCCATTTTCTTCGGCAATCCGCACTGATGCAGGCGTAGGGTCGGGCCCACGACGATGACCGAACGACCCGAGTAATCGACGCGCTTGCCGAGCAGGTTCTGACGGAACCGACCCTGCTTGCCCTTGATCATGTCGGCCAAGGACTTAAGCGGTCGCTTATTGGTACCCGTGATGGCTCGGCCGCGGCGGCCGTTGTCGAGCAATGCGTCCACCGCTTCTTGCAGCATGCGCTTTTCGTTGCGCACGATGATGTCCGGCGCGTTCAGCTCGAGGAGCCGGCGCAGACGGTTATTGCGGTTAATGACGCGGCGATACAGGTCGTTCAAATCGGAGGTCGCAAAGCGGCCGCCATCAAGCGGCACCAGGGGACGCAGGTCGGGCGGCAGCACCGGCAGTACGGTGAGCACCATCCACTCCGGCTTGTTGCCGGACTCCATGAATGCCTCGATGAGCTTCAAGCGCTTGGACAGGCGCTTGATCTTGGTCTCGGAGTTCGTGTTCGCCATGTCTTCGCGAACCTTGACCACTTCGGAGGGCAGATCCATGGACTTGAGCAGCTCGTGGACGGCCTCGGCGCCCATGCGGGCATCGAACTCGTCGCCGTGCTCTTCGATGGACTCGAGATACATTTCGTCAGTGAGCAACTGGCCGCGCTGCAGCGGGGTCATGCCCGGATCAACCACCACGAAGGCCTCGAAGTACAGCACGCGCTCGATTTCACGCAAGGTCATGTCCAGCATGAGGCCGATGCGCGACGGCAGGGACTTCAGGAACCAAATGTGCGCGGTCGGGCTCGCCAATTCGATATGTCCCATGCGCTCGCGGCGAACTTTGGACTGGGTCACTTCGACGCCGCACTTCTCGCACACCACGCCGCGATGTTTCAGGCGCTTGTACTTACCGCACAGGCACTCGTAGTCCTTCACAGGCCCGAAGATCTTGGCGCAGAACAGGCCGTCGCGCTCCGGCTTGAAGGTCCGGTAGTTGATGGTCTCCGGCTTCTTCACTTCGCCGTACGACCAGGAGCGGATCATGTCCGGCGACGCAAGTCCGATCTTGATCGAGTCGAAATTCTCGACCGGCACTTGCTGCTTGAACAACTTGAGTAAGTCTTTCATTGATTAGGCCTCGCTCTCTAGTTCGATGTTGATAGCCAAGGATCGGATCTCCTTCACCAGCACATTGAACGATTCCGGCATGCCGGCTTTCATTTCATGGTTGCCGTCGACAATCGCCTTGTACATCTGCGTGCGTCCATTGACGTCGTCCGACTTCACCGTGAGCATTTCCTGCAAGGTGTATGCGGCGCCGTACGCCTCGAGCGCCCACACTTCCATTTCGCCGAAACGCTGACCGCCGAACTGTGCCTTGCCGCCCAGCGGTTGCTGAGTGACTAAGCTGTACGGTCCCGTGGAACGCGCGTGCATCTTGTCGTCGACCAAGTGGTTGAGCTTCAGCATGTACATGTAGCCCACGGTGACCGGCCGCTCGAACTGCTCGCCGGTGCGACCGTCGTGCAAGGTGGTCTGGCCCGAGGTCGGCAGATCCGCAAGCGTCAGGAGATTCTTGATCTCCTCTTCACTGGCGCCGTCGAACACCGGGGTTGCCATCGGCACGCCCTTTTTCAGATTGCTGGCCAGCTCGATGACTTCCGCATCGCTCATGGACTTGATGTCTTCCTTCTGACCACCGGTCTCGTTATAGACCTGACCCAGGAACTTGCGCAATTCCACGACGGCATGCTGGGCTTCCAGCATCTTGCCGATCTTGGCGCCAAGACCCTTGGCGGCCCAACCCAAGTGAGTCTCCAGAATTTGCCCGATGTTCATACGCGAAGGCACGCCCAGCGGATTCAACACGATGTCCACCGGAGTACCGTCGGCCATGTACGGCATGTCTTCCACCGGAACGATGGAGGAGATCACGCCCTTGTTGCCGTGACGGCCGGCCATCTTGTCGCCCGGCTGCACACGGCGCTTAACCGCCAGGTACACCTTGACCATCTTGAGCACGCCGGGAGCCAGATCATCGCCCGCGGTGATCTTGGCTTTCTTCTCTTCGAAACGCTTTTCGAAGGACTTGCGCTGGCCTTTCAGACGCTCGGAAACGGTTTCCAACTGCGCATTCGTCTCTTCGTCCTTGAAACGAATCTCGAACCACTGTTCGCGAGGCAGGTCGGCGAGATACGCGCCGTCGATGAGAGTACCGGCCTTGATCTTCTTGGGGCCCGCTTCGGCGGCCTTGCCCTCGATCATGCCGCGCACGCGCTGGAACATATCGTCTTCCAGAATGCGCTGCTGATCGGCCAAGTCCTTACGGACCCGCTCGAGCTCTGATTTCTCGATCGCCAGGGCGCGCGAGTCCTTCTCGACTCCATCGCGAGTGAATACCCGTACGTCGATCACCGTGCCATCCATGCCCGGGGGCACGCGCAGCGATGTGTCTTTCACGTCCGAGGCCTTTTCACCGAAAATCGCACGCAGCAATTTCTCTTCCGGCGTCAATTGCGTCTCGCCTTTCGGCGTGACCTTGCCCACCAAAATGTCGCCGGCGCGCACTTCGGCGCCGATGAAGGCGATGCCCGCTTCGTCGAGCTTGGCCAGCGCCGAGTCGCCCACATTGGGGATGTCAGCGGTAATTTCTTCAGGTCCCAGCTTGGTGTCGCGAGCGACGCAAGTCAGCTCCTCGATGTGAATGGTCGTGAAGCGGTCTTCCTCTACCACGCGCTCGGAGATCAGGATGGAGTCTTCGAAGTTGTAGCCGTTCCAGGGCATGAATGCCACCAGCAGGTTCTGACCGAGTGCGAGCTCGCCCAGATCCGTCGACGGACCGTCGGCCAGCACGTCACCGCGCTTGATGGAATCACCGGCTTTTACCAGCGGACGCTGATTGATGCAGGTGTTTTGGTTGGAACGCGTGTACTTGGTGAGCGAATAGATGTCGACACCCGGTTCGCCGGCCGTCGTTTCATCGTCGTTCACCCGCACCACGATGCGCGAGGCATCGACGGAATCCACGCTGCCGCCGCGCCGTGCCACCACGGTGACGCCGGAGTCGATGGCCACCGCTCTTTCCATGCCGGTGCCCACCAAGGGCGTTTCCGAACGTAAGGTCGGTACCGCCTGGCGCTGCATGTTCGATCCCATGAGGGCGCGATTCGCGTCGTCGTGCTCCAAGAACGGTATCAAGGATGCCGCCACCGAGACGATCTGTTTCGGGGACACGTCCATGAAGTCGATTTTGTCGGGAGCCGACAAGGTGAACTCATTCTGAGTACGGCAGGAAATCAGATCGTCGGTGAACTCGCCCTTTTCATTCAAAGTGGCGTTCGCCTGCGCGATCACGTACTGACCTTCCTCGATAGCCGACAGGTAATCGATCTTGTCGGTGACCTTGCCGTTCGAGACGCGGCGGTACGGAGTCTCCAAGAACCCGTAGTCGTTGGTCCGCGCGTACACGGCCAGCGAATTGATCAAACCGATGTTCGGGCCTTCCGGCGTTTCGATCGGGCACACCCGGCCGTAGTGCGTAGGATGCACGTCGCGTACTTCGAAACCGGCGCGCTCGCGCGTCAGGCCGCCTGGGCCCAATGCGGAAACGCGGCGCTTGTGCGTAACTTCCGACAGCGGATTGTTCTGGTCCATGAACTGCGAGAGCTGGGAGGAACCGAAGAATTCCTTCACCGCGGCCGCCACCGGCTTCGCGTTGATCATCTCCTGCGGCATGATGGGCTCGCTCTCGGCGATGGTCAGGCGTTCCTTGACGGCGCGCTCGACGCGCACCAAGCCGATGCGGAAGGCGTTTTCGGCCATTTCTCCGACGCTGCGCACACGGCGATTACCCAAGTGATCGATATCGTCCACGTGGCCGTTGCCGTTGCGGATGTCGATCAAGGTCTTCATCACCTCGATAATGTCTTCTTTGCTCAGAACGCCCGAACCCGTGATTTCCTCACGGCCCACGCGGCGGTTAAACTTCATGCGGCCGACCGGCGACAAATCATAGCGCTCGCCGTTGAAGAACAGGTTCTGGAACAGGTTCTCGGCGGCATCTTTGGTCGGCGGCTCGCCGGGACGCATCATGCGATAGATTTCGACCAGCGCCTCGAGGCGAGTCTTGGTCGGATCGATGCGCAGGGTGTCCGAAATATACGGACCGCGATCCAAATCATTGACATACAACGTGCGAATTTCCGTGATGCCGCTTTCGATCAGCTTGCCCACCGTAGGAACGGTGAGGATTTCATTTGCCTTGGCCAGAATCTCGCCGGTTTCGGTGTTGACGATGTCATGCGCCAGGACCTTGCCCTGCATGTATTCCGTGGGCACGGGCAGGCGCTTGACCCCCGCCTCCTCGAGTTCCTTGACGTGGCGTGCGGTAATTCGGCGGCCTTCTTCGACGATGACCTTCTTGCCGACGCGAATCTCGAACGCGGCCGTCTCGCCGCGCAAGCGCTGCGGGATGACCTCGAATTCAATTTCCTTCTTCGACAGATGAAACACGTTCTTTTCGAAGAAAATATCCAGCACCTGCTCCTCGGTGTAGCCGAGGGCGCGCAAAATGATGGTCACAGGCAGCTTGCGGCGGCGGTCGATACGCGCGAACACGCAATCCTTCGGGTCGAACTCGAAGTCCAACCACGAACCGCGATACGGAATGATGCGGGCGGAGAACAGCAACTTGCCCGACGAGTGAGTCTTGCCGCGGTCGTGATCGAAGAATACGCCCGGGCTGCGGTGCAGCTGCGACACGATGACGCGTTCGGTGCCGTTGATAATGAAGGTGCCGTTGTCGGTCATGAGCGGCAGCTCACCCAAATAGACTTCCTGCTCGCGCACGTCTTTGACGGGCTTCTTGGCGCCGCTGGCTTCCTTATCGAGCACCACCAAGCGTACTTTGACGCGCAGCGGGGCCGCGTAGGTCAGCCCGCGCAGCTGGCATTCCTTGACGTCGAATACAGGCTCGCCGAGGCGATAGCTCACGTACTCGAGCGTGGCATTGCCCGAATAACTGGAAATGGGAAACACACTGTCGAACGCGGCGTGCAAGCCGATTTCATCGCGTTTGGACTCCGCGATATCCGCTTGCAGGAAGCGCCGGTACGAATCCAATTGGATCGCCAGCAGGTACGGCGTGCCGAGAATGCTCGGACGCTTACCAAAGTTCTTCCGGATGCGTTTCTTTTCGGTGAACGAGTAGGCCATTGAAGATCACCCTTTCCTAGCTAGGCGCTGCGCGCCAGATTTAACGGGGTCGAAACGACCTCGTCTTAGAAGCAAATCAAAGGCGCAGCCGACGGCTGCCGCTGATTCGGCGGCAACCATCGAGCTGCGCATATCGACAATAATCACTACTTGATAGCAGCCTTGGCGCCAGCGTCCTCCAGCTTCTTCTTGATCGTTTCGGCATCCGCCTTCGGAATGCCTTCCTTGACGGTCGAAGGAGCGCCTTCAACCAAGTCCTTCGCTTCCTTCAGGCCCAAGCCCGTGATTTCGCGAATGACCTTGATGACGCCCACTTTGTTGGCGCCGAACTCGGTCATAGTCACCGTGAACTCGGTCTGTGCTTCCGCCGCCGGAGCGGCAGCAGCGCCCGCGCCCGCCGCGGCAGCCGCCACAGGAGCAGCCGCAGTAACGCCGAACTTCTTTTCCATATCGGCAATCAGCTCAACCACTTCCATGACGGACATCTTGGAAATCGAGTCGAGGATTTCGTCTTTAGTAACAGCCATTATCGTCTCCAAATAACTTTAAAGGTCTTGCGACCCGAAACAGGTTTAATTCGCCGCCGCTTGGTGCTCACCGCTCTTCTTGGCTTCAAGAACAGCAGCCAGCGTCCGCACCAACTTCGAGTTGGGAGCGGCCAACGTACCAACGAACTTACTAATCGGCGCCTTGAGCACACCCAGTAGTTGCGACAGCGCCTGCGCGCGTGTGGGCAATGAAGCCACACGCTCGAGTGCATCGGGCTTGAGCAGTTGCCCACCCAAAGACACGAGCGTCGTTACTAATTTATTGTTGTCTTTGGAAAACGCCTTGACGATCCGCGCGGCCGCGCCCGGATCATCATTGGAGAATGCCAGGACAATGGGTCCTTTCAGCGCCGGAGAAATGCACTCGAAAGCAGTGCCGGCAACGGCCTTGCGCGCGAGCGTATTCTTGACGACACGCAAATAAACCCCTTCCTTGCGCGCCTTGGCGCGTAGATCGGTCATTTGCGTCACAGTCAAGCCACGGTTCTCTGCGCCCACTACGGACAGGGCTTTCGCCGCGACCGCGTTGACTTCTGCCACCACGACTTTCTTCTCTTCTAACTTGAGTGCCATCTTTGGTTCCCCGGAAAGAAGCGTCACACACCAGGTACGAACGCCGCCGCCCGTACCCACCCTTGGAATACGCCCTCGTATTCCTTGGTGCGACCTTCACCAGGAAATTCCTGATTCGGGTCCCACCATCTGCGCAGGCAGTATCATTAAGGGCCCTGGCCCGCCTGCGGTCTTCGACGGTGGTTGCGTCCTGCCTTACGGCCTTACGCAGCCCTCCATCAATTCAAGTAATTCGACTTAACCGAGCCCCAAACTGGCCTGATCGACCGCAACACCCGGACCCATGGTCGAGGACACGGTCAGCTTCTTCAGATAAATGCCCTTAGAAGTCGCCGGCTTGATCTTCTGTAGATCGACCACCAACGCCAAGAGGTTTTCCTTCAGTGCCGCCGGCTCGAAATTGGCGCGACCGATTTGTGCGTGAATGATGCCCGCCTTGTCGGTCCGGTACCGGACTTGGCCGGACTTGGCATTCTTCACGGCTTCCGCCACGTTCGGCGTCACCGTGCCCACCTTCGGGTTCGGCATCAGGCCGCGAGGGCCCAGGATCTGGCCCAATTGACCGACGATGCGCATGGCATCGGGGCTGGCAATAACCACGTCGAAATCGATCTGGCCGGCCTTGACTTTCTCAGCCAGGTCCTCGAAACCGACGATGTCGGCGCCGGCCGCCTTGGCGGCATCGGCGTTCTTGCCCTGGGTGAACACGGCGACACGCACAGTCTTACCCGTCCCATGCGGCATCACCGTCGAGCCGCGGACCTGCTGGTCCGACTTGGTGGCATCGACGCCCAAATTCACGGACACATCCACGGACTCGTTGAACTTCGCGGTCGCGAACTCCTTGACGAGCTTCAGGGCCTCATCGATGGGATAGGACTTACCCGGCGGCAGCTTGTCTTTCCAAGTCTTGGTTCGTTTGGCTACGGCTGGCATGTCACACTCCTTCCACGTCAACGCCCATGCTGCGGGCGCTGCCCGCGATGGTGCGCACGGCCGCATCCAGATCGCTGGCGGTCAAATCAGGCATTTTCATCTTGGCGATGTCCTCGAGCTGCTTGCGCGATACCTTGCCCACCTTGGCGGTGTTGGGGGTAGCGCTGCCCTTCGGGATGCCGAGAGCCTTGGCGATGAGCACCGACGCCGGCGGTGTCTTCATGATGAAGGTGAAGCTGCGGTCGCTGTACACCGTGATCACTACTGGGGTTGGTAAACCTTTTTCCAAAGCCTGAGTCTGCGCATTGAATGCCTTGCAGAACTCCATGATGTTCACACCCTGCTGGCCCAACGCGGGGCCCACCGGCGGACTTGGGTTCGCCTGGCCTGCAGGGATCTGCAGCTTGATATAGCCGGTAACCTTCTTTGCCATCGTCTAAACTCCTGTGGGTTCAAGCGCCGCTCTTACGAGTAGCTCCCCGTGTACTGCCCTACGCTTCGCGCAACTGTCTCAGTCGCCTCCGCGCCGAATTCAACGGGGCGTCGCCCCGCCACTTGACTGCGCGCTACGCGCGCATCCTGATAAACCTATCCTTTCTCTACCTGCGAGAAATCCAATTCCACGGGCGTCGAACGCCCCAGGATCTGCACAGCCACCTGCAGCCGGTTCTTCTCGTAGTTCACCGACTCGACCACCCCGTTGAAGTCGTTGAACGGGCCGTCGGTCACCCTCACAACTTCGCCGGGCTCGAACAGCACCTTCGGCTTCGGCTTGTCCACGCCCTCTTCAACTCGGCGCAGAATCGACATCGCTTCCTTGTCGGAGATGGCCGCCGGCTTATCGCTGGTGCCGCCGATGAACCCCAGCACCTTCGGCACCTCTTTGACCAAGTGCCAGGTGTCCTCGTCCATTTCCATCTGCACCAGCACATAGCCCGGGAAGAATTTGCGGTCGGACTTGCGCTTCTGCCCGTCGCGCATTTCCACCACTTCCTCGGTGGGCACCAGAATTTCGCCAAACTTGGCTTCCAATCCGGCGCGCTTTACTCGCTCTTTGAGCGACTCGGAGACTTTGTGCTCGAAGTTCGAATAGGCGTGAACCACATACCATCGCAAGGACATAGACAGCTCCGAGTTCTTCAGCCGGATTGACCGCTCAGCAATCGAGTCAGCCAGGTGAGAACCCAGTCGAGTCCCCAAAAAAATACACCCATCACAATGGCGAAAATAAACACCACGTAAGTGGTCTTAATTGTCTCTTCGCGCTCCGGCCACACCACTTTGCGCAGCTCGACGCGCGAGGCCAGCGCGAACTGCCAGAACTCACGGCCATACCAAGTGAACCACATGAGGCCGGCGGCAGCCCCGAGGCCCACCGCGACCATGGCAATTCGAAACGGCAGTGCCAGTTCGTCATACCAGTAGAACGCAACCAGCCCTACAAGCAGCACGACGATCGAAAACGTCATCAGCGCGGTGTCTTTTGCCGACGCGCCCGCGGGTGTTTGGACTTCTGCCATGTTTACTTGCCGTTACCTACAGGTCGCAGCAGCGACTGGCAGGGCAGGAGGGAATCGAACCCCCAACCTGCGGTTTTGGAGACCGCCGCTCTGCCAATTGAGCTACTGCCCTGTAAATGTTACGCAATCACCTTAGCCACCACGCCTGCGCCGACGGTTTTACCACCCTCACGGATGGCGAAACGCAGCCCCTGCTCCATCGCGATCGGGGCGATCAGCTCCACCACAATCTTGATGTTGTCTCCGGGCATCACCATCTC
>JANYLM010000094.1 GCA_025357835.1 Gammaproteobacteria bacterium | reverse complement strand
CGCGCCTGCAGCCTGCCAGCGCAGCTGATCCTGAATGTCGGCGTGATCCATGGCGCGTGGGCGCAAATTGCCCATGAATCCCAGATGAGTCGACAGCCAGGGCATTCCGGACGGCGAGAGCGGCGCGATTCGACTGGTTCGATTCAGCGTGCATGCGCCGCCATGCCAAAGCTCGATGCCGGCCAGTGATCCGTGTCGATGCACGGCGTCGGTCATCAGTGCGTGGGCACGAATGTCCTTGTCGTCCCACAGAATGGCGAATGGCAGTGGCGAGTCATCCGAGCTGGGATGCATCGATACCGCGCCGGTGCAGACCACGCCCCAACCGCCTTCGGCCTTGGTTTCGCGGAAGGCGGCGCGCACCTGCGGCAGCGAATTGGTCATGCCGCTGGCGTGCGGCACTTGATAGAAGCGGTTCGGTGCAGTGACTGGTCCGATGCGCACAGGCTCGAACAACACATCGAAGCGCGGATTGCGCGCCATGGCGGACCCCCTAATTGTTAGGGCTGAAAATGTGCCCGCAGGGTAGTTGATCGATCGTACAGTAGCAACAGTCGCGACTAAGGTGAAATGGGACCCATTCAAGCCGGCGAATATGCGTCGCATTGCCCGCCGGGTCGATAGCAGGAAAAGGCGTACCTGCCCCTTTCCAGGTGCTGCCAGCTTCGAACCAACGCCATTACGCGTTTTGTAAGCGTCACTCCACTACCGGCGCGATGCGGCGGGCACCCGCCGAGGGCCTTAGGCGGCGCGATAGGCCCGAAACTCGAGGCCCAGCGCTTGCGCCACCGCTTCGTGAGTCAACTGGCCGGCATGCACATTGAGGCCGCGAGCCAAACCCGAATCGTTGGCGATGGCTTTCTGCCAGCCGTGATCGGCGAGTGCCCGCACATACGGCAGAGTCGCATTGGTCAGAGCGAATGTGGACGTGCGCGGCACCGCGCCGGGCATATTGGTGACGCAGTAGTGAATCACGCCGTCGATAACATAAGTGGGTTCGGCATGAGTGGTGGGTCGGCTGGTCTCGAAACAGCCGCCTTGATCGATGGCGATGTCCACCAGCACCGCGCCGGGCTTCATGCTCTTTACCATTGCGCGAGTCACGAGCTTCGGCGCCGCGGCACCGGCTATGAGCACGGCACCGATGACCAGGTCGGCGTCGCGTACCAGTTCTTCGATGGCATGCGCAGTCGAGTACACGGTCTTCAGTTGGTTACCGAAGATGGACGACAGCTCCCGCAGTCTCTTGACCGAGCGGTCGACCACGGTCACGTCGGCGCGTAGGCCGACGGCCATCTCCGCCGCGTGAGTGCCGGAAACACCGCCCCCTAGCACCACGACCTTGGCGGGCGCCACGCCAGGCACGCCGCCCAGCAGCACGCCGCAGCCGCCGTTGGCTTTCTGCAGGCTGTTGGCGCCCACTTGCACGGACATGCGTCCCGCGACTTCGCTCATCGGCGTCAGCAAGGGCAGCGAGCCGTCGGGCGCGGTGACGGTCTCGTACGCGATCGCCGTCGATCCGGAGGCCAGCAGCGCCTGCGCCTGTTCGCGGTCCGCGGCCAAGTGCAGGTATGTGAACAAGGTTTGCCCGCTGCGAAGCTGTTTGCATTCCGCCAGCTGAGGCTCCTTGACTTTCACTACGAGATTGGCCGTCGCGAAGACGTCTTCGGCGCGCTGTGCGATGCTCGCGCCGGCCGCTTGATAGTGTGAATCCTCAAACCCGATACCCGCGCCGGCGCCGCTCTGCACGAGTACTTGGTGGCCGGCATCGACGAGTTCTCGAACCCCGGCGGGCACCAAACCAACTCGATACTCGTGAATCTTGATCTCTTTGGGGACGCCGATTTTCATAAGATCACTCCGTCGGTTTGGGTGTTGGGAACCGGCTAGGTTACGGAAGCCCACGGCTGGAAAATTGCAAAAGCTGGTCCCGGAAGGGCCATCGATGGCAGAATATGCCGGCTAATATTAATTTAGCGCAAGAAAGTGCCATTTCCGGCCGGAGGACCCGAGAATGAAATTGGATCGCTACGATCGCGCCATAGTTCGTGCCTTGCAGCTCGACGGCCGCATTACCAATAGTCAATTGGCCGAAAGCGTCAGCCTGTCCGAATCCGCCTGCCTCAGGCGCGTCCGAGCCTTGGAGGAATCGGGCTTCATCGAGGGCTATACCGCCTTGATCAATCAGCAGAAGGCAGGCTGTCCGGTCAACGTATTCGTCAACATCACCTTGGAGCGGCAGGAGCAGGCGCACCTGCACGCCTTTGAAGAGGCGGCGCGCAAAGTCCCCGAGGTGATGGAGTGCTATCTGATGTCCGGCGAATATGATTTTCTACTGCGGGTGGTGTTGGCGGACACGGCCGATTTCGAGCGTTTGCATACCCAGCACCTCACGCGCCTGCCCAATGTTGCGCGGGTGCATTCGAGTTTTGCGTTGCGCACGGTGCAAAAATCGCGCGAGTTGCCGGTTCGCTAGATCAACGCAGTTTTCGTACCAGCATGAGCGGCCCCACTCGGGCCGACGTGCCCTCCGCGCACTCGGCGACATCGTTGAGCGCGCGGCAACTGCTTAAGTCTTGGGCTTGAGCACCAGCGTGAAGTTTATTTTCACGGCGTCAGCCACCCACTCGGTGCTCTTCCAGTCGCCTTGCCCCGCCCCGAAATCCAGGCGTTTGAGCTTGGCGCTTCCTTCGAGCTTTGCCCCTGCGGCCGCTTGAATAAACTGAAACTCGATCGGCACTTCCTTCGTCACGCCTCGCAGGGTCAGCGAACCCACGGCCGCGTAACCCGTGGCGGTCTTGGTGAAGCTGCGCGTGACGTAGTGCGCCGTAGGCCAATGCGTCACATCGAAAATGTCCGCGCCGCGTATGGTCGTATCGCGATCCTTGTCCATGGAATCCACGGATTTCAAGTCGATTTGAACATCGAAGTGCGCGCTCGCGAGGGCGTCCGGTGCGAACGCGACGTCGGCGGTGAACTTGTGGAAGGCGCCCTTGAATTCCGCGCCGGCCTGCACGCCGACGAATTCAAGCCGGCTTTGCTGTGGATCGGCGCCGAAATTCGCTGCACCCCCGGCAGCGCAGGCGCTGCCCGCTGCAGCCAATGGCGCGAGTAACGCCATAGATGTCAGGATTCGTCTCATCACGATCATTTCTCCGGCTTGGCTTGCGCCAGCTTGGTCAGTGGCAGCATGCGCAATAACACATCGTCCTTGTTCCAGAAATGATGTTTGAGCGCCGCCAGAATGTGCAATATCGCAATCGCAAACAGCACATCACTGAGGATTTCGTGCGTGGAGCGCAGCAGGTCGAAAGCGGTTTCGTTTTTGGCGATGAGATTCGGCCAAGTGAACAACCCGAACCAACTGACCGAGTAATTCTTGGCGGATGACATTAACCATCCGCTCAACGGCATCGCAAACAGCAGCACGTAGAACGCAACATGCGTAGCCCGCGCCAGCACCCGCTCCAATGGCGCCATGCCGGAAGGCAAGTCAGGAGGCGCGTTCTTCAGCCGCCACAACAGGCGCAATATGGCCAGCATCAGCACCGTCATGCCGAAACTCTTATGCCGGGCAAGCAGGGCCAGTTTATGTATTCCAATCGGTAGATCGTCCGCCAGATAAGCCAGCGTGAATTGGGTTACGATCAACGCGGCGATGAGCCAATGAAATGCCTGCGCGACCGTGCCGTAGCGTGTCGGTGAACTTCGATTTGGCATACCCTCTGGGCTCCGCGTGCTGTGCATTCGACGTAGTTTATCAAGACCGCGGGGACGTGCTGGTGTTCAAAGAATTTAGCATTGGCTTTCTGGTGCTGCTGTTGGCCGCGTGCGGCGCGCCCAGGCCGCGCCATGCCGGTCCGCAAAGCCCCGGCGGGGCCCCTGCGACGCCGAATTTACAATTGCCCGGCAGAAATTATCGTATCGATGCAAGCCGTTCCGAGCTGCGAATCTTGGTATACCGAGCCGGCCCTCTGGCGCATCTTGGACACAACCACGTCATCCTGAACCGCTCGATCCACGGTTCGGTCAACATCGCAGATGCGACGGGCGGGTCCGTGTTTTGGTTGAAGCTGCCGGTCGCGGGCTTCGTGGTTGACGATGCACAGGCGCGCCGCGATGAGGGGAAGGATTTCGCCGCTGAAATCCCGGATGATGCCAAGGCGGGAACTATGCGCAATATGCTGAGCACGTCCCTGCTCGACGCAGATGAGTTTTCGGAGATTTCCGTCAACGGCGTAGCCTCTGTCGGTGCACGAGATTCGGGGGGCGTCGTCACACCGGCATCGGCTACGCTGATCGCCACGGTCGCAATTAGTGTGGCGGGGCATGAGTCGACAATCGACGTGCCGCTTACGCTTAGCAGCGATTCAGAGCACTTATCGGCGACCGGGTCGATGGATTTGCGCCAAACCAGCCTGGGCCTGACCCCATACAGCTTGATGTTGGGCGCCCTGCAAGTTCAGGACGCGATGACCATCACGTTCGAGATCGTGGCCAGCCGCATCTGAGCCTCGCCTTCAATCTCAAGGTTTTGGAGCTTCGGTCAGCAGCAACGGCGTTCCCTCCGGCGCGACCAGTACCGCTAGCGCCTTTTGGCGCAGCAGCGGCGGTATATCTGGGGATGGCGCAATGCCGATTCCAGCAAGCTGTGCCAGGGTGGCTTTTATATCATCGACTTCAAACCGCAGGGTCGCGCGCCGCAGATGCGCGGGGTCGTATAGCCCCACGTCGATGCTGTCACTGGTACACGACACATGGGGTAGCCCGTCATCGCACTCGTCGATCCCGACGAAGCCGAACTGCTCCCAATAGGTCTTGGCCTCTGCTCGGTTTGGCGTCGGCAGCGCGATTTCGAGGAAGTAGCCGCATCGCGAGGTGTCCAGCGCAAGCCGCTTGCTGGGCGAGAAAGTGCGAGCCTCAATGAGTTTCAACAATAGACCCGAAGGGTCGAACCAGCCGACTTCGTTGAACACATCATTGCCTAGCCGGCGTATTTCGAACTCAAGGCCCAGCTTTTCCAGCGTTCCTAAGTGTTTGAGCAAATCGGGTTTGACGAACGTCATCGCCGGTGCGGGAAGCGCCGTTTGATGCAGCCCTAGGCAAATTCTGCCGTCCGTTACAACCGCATAGGGGTGCGACCAGGCGTCCCCAACTTCGGCGTGGGAGAACCCCAGCTTGGTGTAGAAGTCCAAGGAGGCCCGAATATCCGGCGTCGCGAGCGAGAACTCCAGGAACCGTCCGAGCAACTTGCTAACTCACCCCGCCGATACACACGTACTTCATCTCAGTGTAATCGAGGATTCCATACTTCGAACCTTCGCGTCCGATTCCCGATTCCTTGACGCCGCCGAAGGGGGCCACTTCGGTGGAAATAATGCCGGTGTTCAGCCCGACTATGCCGTACTCGATGGCTTCCGAAACCCGCCAGCTGCGTGCCAAATCGCGCGTATACAAGTACGCCGCCAAGCCGAACTCGGTGTCATTGGCCATGGCGATGGCCTCGGCCTCCGTTTGGAATTTGAACAAGGGCGCCACCGGGCCGAAGGTCTCTTCGCGGGCTACCAACATTTTGGGCGTGACCTGGGTCAAAATAGTGGGCTCGAAGAACGTTCCTCCGAGTGCATGCCGTTTGCCGCCCAACTTGACGGTGGCGCCCTTCGCCACCGCATCAGCGATATGTTCCTCGATTTTCGCCACTGCCTTGGCATCGATGAGAGGCCCCTGTTCGGTGACGCCGGCTAAGCCATCGCCCACGCGCAATTTTCCCACGGCTTCCGTGAGTCTGTTCGCGAACTCTTCGTATACGCCGGCCTGCACCAACAGACGGTTGGCGCAGACACAGGTTTGACCCGTGTTCCGATACTTGCTGGCGATGGCACCCTGAACCGCCGCTTCCAGATCGGCATCGTCGAATACTATGAATGGCGCATTGCCGCCCAGTTCCAGGGATACCTTCTTAACCGATGCTGCGCATTGGGCCATCAGCTTCTTGCCGATTTCGGTGGAACCGGTAAAAGTCAGTTTGCGCACCGCAGGGTTCGAGGTCATCTCGCCGCCGATGGCGGCCGCAGCTCCGGTGATGACATTGAATACTCCCTTGGGGATGCCCGCCCTGTGGGCGAGCTCGGCCAACGCGAGGGCAGAATACGGGGTCTGGGTTGCCGGCTTACAAACCATCGTGCATCCGGCCGCCAGCGCGGGCCCGGCCTTGCGCGTAATCATCGCGGCCGGAAAGTTCCAGGGCGTGATGGCGGCGACCACGCCCACGGGCTGGCGCAGCACGAGAATTCGCTTATCGACCTGATGACCGGGGATGACATCGCCATATACGCGCTTGGCTTCTTCCGCAAACCATTCGATGAAGGAGGCCGCGTAAGAGATTTCTCCCTTGGACTCGGCGAGGGGCTTGCCCTGTTCCGCCGTCATGAGCATGGCAAGGTCGTCTTGGTGCAGGAGAATCAGGTCGAACCAACGCCGCAGCACCGTCGCTCGGTCTTTTGCGGTGCGGGCCGCCCAGGACGGCAGCGCCGCGGCCGCGGCTGAAATCGCGCGACGGGTCTCCATGGCACCCATGTTCGGGATCGATCCCAGCTTTTGGGACGTGGCGGGATTGTGTACGGGCAAGGTGGCGCCGTCGTCCGCGGGCGCCCAGTCGCCGTCAATAAAGCACAACTCGCGCAGCAGGAGTGGATCTTTGAGTTTCATGAGTGTCTTCTATTTAACCTATTTATCGATGCAGGAATTTGTAGCGGCGCGGTACCGAGCAGGCGCGAAGGATATCGTGTTCATCGATACCGTCAACGCTCGAGAATGGCCGTCACACCCATGCCGCCCGCCGTGCAGAGCGAAATCAGGCCGCGTTTGGCTTGATTTTCATCAAGAATCTTCGCCAGCGTGGCGACGATGCGCGCGCCGGTCGCGGCGAAGGGGTGGCCCATCGCCAGGCTGCCGCCCTTTACATTGAGTTTGGATCGGTCGATTGTGCCGAGGGGGCCCGGCAGTCTTAGCTTGTCGCGGCAGAATATCGGGTCGGCCCAGGCCTTGAGCGTGCACAGAACCTGTCCCGCGAAAGCCTCATGGATTTCATAGAAATCGAAGTCCTGGAGCGAAAGACCAGCGTCACTCAGCATTCGGGGCAGGGCGTAGGCCGGCGCCATGAGCAAGCCCTCCTTCTTGTCGAAATAGTCCACGGCGGCCACCTTGCCGTAACTCAAGTAGGCCA
Source organism: Gammaproteobacteria bacterium (assembly GCA_025357835.1). Taxonomy (GTDB): domain Bacteria; phylum Pseudomonadota; class Gammaproteobacteria; order Steroidobacterales; family Steroidobacteraceae; genus Bog-1198. The sequence goes on along the minus strand of JANYLM010000094.1, from coordinate 62,728 downwards.
GCACCGGCAAGTCGCGCTCGCGCGCCCAAGTTTCGGACGCCAGCAGCACCGCCGAGGCGCCATCCGTCATCGGTGTCGAATTCCCCGCGGTCAGGGTGCCGGCCCCCGAGGCGTCGAAAACAGGCTTGAGCTTGGCCAGCTTTTCCAGACTCGTGTCGCTGCGGATATTATTATCCTGAGTAACGCCCAGATAGTCGTGCACCAGCTCCTTGTAGAACCCTGAAGCGTAGGCGGCCGCGGCTTTTTGATGACTTTCCAGTGCCAGTTGGTCCTGCTGGGCGCGCGTTATTCCCCAGGTCTTCACCATGAGCTCCGTGCTCTCGCCCATGGACATGCCGGTACGGGGCTCTGCTATTCCCGGCAGAACCGGCCGCAGATGCTGCGGTCGCAAACCGAGCCAAGGGCCCACGCGCTCGCTCAAGGTCCTGCCGCGATAACTGCGCAGTAAAAGCTGCTGCAGGCTCCGAGGATAGACCACGGGCGGATCGCTCACGGTATCGACCCCCGCCGCGATCGCGCAATCGATCTGGCCGAGCGCAATCTTGTTGCCAAGGGTAATCGCTGCCTCCAGACTGGTGCCGCAGGCGCGCTGCAAATCGAGCCCCGGAGTTTCGGCGGCCAGGCCGGACCCAAGTACCGATTCGCGCGTCAAATTCCATTGACTCGAGTGTTTCATGACCGCGCCCGCGGCGACGTCGTCCAGTCGCTGGCCCTGCAGGCCGTAGCGCTCGACCACGCCGCGCAGCGCGGCGGTCAGCATCTCTTGATTGCCCACTTGAGCATAGGCGCCGTTACCCCGTACAAACGGAATGCGCACGCCGCCGACAATGGCGACGCGTCGCGGACTTGCTCCGACTAACATAGGGCTTGCTCCCGAATTCGTAAGCTGCGAATTATGAACCTACCTACCGGCTTATAATCAGTTCATGACCCGATTTTCGTCAAAGGTTTCGCTCGCACTCGTCTTTGTAGGGCTCGCCGGCTGCGGGGCCGCGCCCAAGCCCGCCCCATCCCAAACTGCGAATGCGGGGGAACCGCGCGACGATTTGACTCGAATCGTGGATCGCTATTGGGAGGAGCATCCAGCCCCCGGCAATCCCCTCTCGCCGCAATTCATGGCGGATTCTTTGGCGCTGGAGCGCCACTATCTCGCCGAGGTTCTCGCCGTTCCGCGCGCTCGTTTGGGCGCCGACGCCCAGTTGACTTACGACATCTTCAAGAGGCGCCGCGAGTTGGCCATCGAGGGCTTTACCTACCCGACCGAACTGCTGCCGGTCGATCCTTTCGATGGATTGCCGCAGCAATTCGCGCGCGCCGCTTTAAGTTTGGGGCAGCACCCGGTGGGGAGCGCCAAGGACTATGAGAATTGGCCGGCGCGGATCGACAGCAATGTATTGTGGACGAGGCAGGCGATTGCCAATATGCGTGAGGGAATGAGGCGTGGATACACATCGCCGAGGGTGCTGATGGAGCGAACGCTGCCCGTGCTGCAGGATTTGGGCAAGGACACTTCCTCGAATGTGTTTTATCTCGCGGTAGGGGCCATGCCCGGGGCCATCGGCGAGCCCGAGCGATCGCGCCTGACATCCAATCTCACCGGCGCGGTCAAGAAAGAGCTATTGCCCGCCTATCGTGAATTGCACGATTTCATTCAAAGTGAATACCTGCCGCGGGCAAGAGCCGGCGTCGCGTTGTCGGCTCTGCCGCTAGGACCGTCCTGGTACGCCTACCGGGTCAAGCTCGCCACCGGCACTGAATTGACGGCGAGCGAGATTCACGGCCTCGGCGTGGCGGAAGTAGAACGCATTCGAGCGCGCCTAGTCACGCTGCCCGCAGGCGCGCCGCCGGTCGCTGCGGCTGCTGACCTAGGTGCGGTGCTGAGCGCGTACCAAGAACTGAAAGTGCAAGCTCTTGCGAGCATGCCGAGCCTATTCTCCGCTGTTCCGCAGGCAGATTTCGAGATTCGTGCATTCGGTCCCGCGAGCGCCGCAGCGACACAGCCGGCCTACCAAAGCGCCGCGCCGGACGGTAGGACACCCGCCACCCTCTATGTGAATACGGCGACGGCGCCCGCGCGGCCCATGAGCTCGGCAATCGCCAGTTTTCTGCAGGAGGCGATACCGGGACGCCACTTTCAATCCGCACTTCAGCAAGAGCGAACTGACTTACCCAGATTTCGCAGATTCGGCGACGAGTCCGGCTTCGCCGATGGCTGGGCGCTTTATGCCGCATCCCTTGGCGAGGAACTGGGCCTATACCGAGACGATGAAGCCCTGAGGGGCGCGCTACTAGGCCAATTGAAATGCGCAGTGGCTCTGGTCGTCGACACGGGCTTGCATGCCAAAGGTTGGACACGCGCCCAGGCGGCTGACTATGTTCGTGCGCAGCTGGCGGTCGATGCGGCCGATGCCGACACGACGGTCGACCGCTTCATCGCGCAGCCCGGAAGGGCGTTGGCGTGCAAGGTGGGGGAAATCAAGATTCAGGCGCTGCGCAGCCATGCACAACAGGTGCTGGGTGCGCGCTTCGATATCCGCGAATTTCATTCCGAGATCCTCAAGGACGGGGCCATGCCCTTGGACATCCTCGAGGCGAAAATGAAGCTCTGGCTGGGGGCTCGACGCTGATGCGGGCCGCCCATAACATCCGCCAGGTGGCTATATCTGTCGAACAGTATGGGTCGATCGGAGTCAAACTAACCAGTGCGCACCTTATTCTCAATGGCTTTCCTGTTATTCGCAGCCTCGGCGCGGCCCGCTGCCAACCTTGCACAGGAATCCGCTCAAAGTGGCGATATCGAAGTCGCCGTGTCGCTGGACGCCGCCGAACAGAGCGGCAGTGCACGTGCAACGGTCAGAATGCACGCACGGCGCGAGGTGGTCTGGCAGTTGATCACGAGCTGCGCAGAGGCCTTGCACTTGGTTCCCGGCCTGGTGGCATGCAACGTGCTGGAAACGGCGCCGGATCGTTCATGGCAGCGGATTCGACATGTGTTGGATTATTCCTGGTATGTCCCCAAACTGACGTATGAAATCCGCGCGGCATATGACCCACCGTCGCGCGTGTCGATCGAACGCGTCTCGGGGGACTTGCGCGTTCTTCGAGGTTCATGGAGCTTGCAGAGCGACGCGGACTACACCATCGCACGCTACGCGATCGATCTGGCGCCGGGCTTTTGGGTTCCGCACTGGATCGTGCGCGCGGCCCTGCGGCGCGACTTGCCGAAGATGTTGCGCGCGCTGCGCAGCCGCGCTGAATTCGTCCAGACGCAAAGACCGGGAAAGTGAACGCGTGCTGGGCCGAGTAATCCTCGTTGCTTGGGTGGCGTCGACGTTGGGGCTGACCGCCTGTGAACGCGAACCGGAACCGCCGGCGCCGCGCATCAAGCAAGTGTTCCACCTGAACCCCTATGAAAAGGACTTCGGCTACTCCCAGGCCGTGTTGATCGACAAAACACTGTATATTTCCGGCTCGGTCGCCGCCGATCAGAGCGGGCGTCTGGTGGCGGTCGGCGATATGGCGGGGCAAATGCGTGCTGCTTACTCCAATATTCGCCGCACGCTGGCCGCGCACGGGGCCGGGTTCGACGAAGTCGTCAAAGAGACCATTTATACGACCAACATGGACGCCTTGCTGAAGGCCTCTGATTTGCGTTTCGAGTATTACGACAAAGAGCGGCTGCCGACGACCTCATGGGTACAGGTGCAGCGTTTGGTGGATCCGGGATTCCTCGTTGAAATCGAGGTCGTTGCCGAGCTGCCGTAGATCGACGGTCGAGGATCGAGGTATTGCGTAACGTGGTTGACAAGATATTCGAGCGCCGGCTTGCGGGGCTCTTTAATTCCGGCGAACGAGGTGTGCTGCGCGGCGGCCGCAAGGGCGTAGAAAAGGAGTCGTTGCGCGTCTCGCCTGCCGGCGACATCGTGCAAACGCGCCATCCCGCCGCTCTCGGTGCGCCACTGACCAACGAAAATATCACTACGGATTTTTCCGAGTCGCTCATTGAGTTGGTGACCCCGCCCTTTGGCGAGACCTGGGAATTACTACAGTATTTGTGCGACATCCACCAATTCGTGTATCGCCACCTGGATGATGAATTGCTGTGGGCGACGAGCATGCCGAGCGCCCTGGACGGCGATGCCAGCATTCCTCTCGCGCAATTCGGCACTTCGAACGTCGGCAGGATGAAGACAATCTATCGGCATGGCCTAGGTGCGCGCTACGGACGCATCATGCAGGCGATTTCCGGAGTGCATTTCAACTATTCCTTTTCTCCGCGCCTGTGGGGCGTCCTCGAGGACATCAATCAGTCCAAACAGTCGCAGCAGAGCTTTGCGTCAGAGCAGTACTTCGGCGTGCTGCGCAATTATCGGCGCTACGGCTGGCTGGTGTTGTACCTGTTCGGCACGTCGCCGGCGGTATCGAAGAGTTTTTTCGCGGGACGCGAGAGCACTCTGGCCGCGCTCGACGGCGACACTTTCTACGAGCCCTATGGAACCTCGCTGCGCATGAGCGATATCGGATATCGCAACAAGAATCAAGCGACGGTGAGCGTGTCCGTCAACAGCTTGGACGAGTACGTGCGCGATCTGAAGCAAGCCATAGACACGCCCTATCCGCCCTATCAGAAGATCGGCGTCAAGGTCGACGGCGTATACCAGCAACTCAACGCCAACATCTTGCAGATAGAAAACGAATATTACAGTTTCATCCGGCCGAAACGCGTTGCCCGCTCCGGCGAGCGGCCGACCAAGGCGTTGCAAAGGGCCGGAGTGGAATACGTCGAAGTGCGTGCGCTGGATGTGAGCGCCTTCGACCCGGTCGGCGTCAATCAGAACAAACTGCGCTTCCTGGAAGCTTTTCTCGCGCTGTGTCTGTTGCGCGAGAGCGCGCCGATAGGACTGGGTGAACAGGCGAGCCTGGATGCCAACCACTTGCTGGTTGCCCGGCGCGGCCGCGAACCGAAGCTCATGCTGAAGCGCGGGGGGCGAGATTTTCCCATGCAAGATTGGGCGCGCGAGTTGCTCGACGCCATGCAGGGTCTGTGCGAACTGCTCGATCACGGCGAGTCGGCGCGACCGTATACTTCCGCTCTCGAGCAGCAGCGGGCGAAAATCGACGATGTCGAGCGCACGCCCTCGGCGCGGCTGTTGACGGAAATGCGACAGACCGGCGAATCTTTTTTCCACCTCGCGCAGCGAATGTCCAAATTGCACAAGGACTACTTCCTCGGGCTGTATCCACCCAACGAACGCCGCCTTGCCGAATTCGCGGCGGCGGCACGCGAGTCGCACGACGCGCAGGCGCGCATCGAGGCCGCAGAGAACTCGGATTTCGATACGTATCTCGGTCACTACCTGGCTGATTGAGATACCCGTTCCGATCCTTGCGGTCGGCAGCGTGCGGCAGCAGCTTTTTTCATAACATAATTCGGAGGCCGCTCCCAAAGCTTTTTGCTTCAAAGAGGGGCGCACGTCATTGAGCGAGAGGTTGGAAGTGAGTACGGTGCAGGGAATGAACAACGCCGTGCGTATTCCCACAGCAGATCTACCGGATTCCCCACAAGCGCGCCAATTGCAGGCGGGCTTTCCTTGGCTTACCTTTAATCCGGAACTCGAAAGTGAATTTCGCCGCAGGCATTACGACGAGAACTTGCTGCACACGCGCGTGAATTTGTGCCTGGCTGTGATCATCACCATCGCCTTCTCCGCCATGGAATCGATAGCGCTCGGCTCTGAGCTGAATCGTATCCCCGGCCTCATCCACGTGCTGGTAATCATCCCGCTGCTGCTGATCGGACTGGCGTCGAGTTTCTCGCCGCAACGCCAGCGGATCTACCCACCGATCGCGATCATTGTCTCGACCATCGTCGGCCTGGGTGTGGTCGCGACTCAGATTATCGCCACTCTAGGCGGCATGTCGATGCTTTTTCCTGGCTTGATGCTGACCGTAATTTTCATTTATTTCATGGGTAGCCTGATTTTCTACCACGCGGTCGCCGCGAATGGGGTCATCATGTTCGTCTATCTTGTCGCGGGCACGGCTCTGCAGCTGCCGAGCCGCGAGTTCGGCTACGATGCGCTGGCGCTGATCGCCGCCAATTTGTTCGGCGCCTCCGTCCACTACATGCACGAAAAGACCAGCCGCCTGCGCTTTCTCGAAGCCTGCCTGCTGCACGAGCTGGTGGCGCGGGATGGTTTGGTTCTGGAAGCCGAATACCACAAATTGAGAACGGGCCGCTTCGAAAAGCGCCGCGGTCAATGTGCCGTCTGACGCCGGGTGTTGCGTACCCAACCTTCTGCCGAGTACCACCAGCCACAAACACAGCGGTGTTAGGGGCTAGACAGGCGCTATTGCGCTCAAGGCCGATAGATAGCAATTCGCGCATCCTCGCTTGACTTTCTACTAGCGCGAAACATTCCCTCGGAATTGAATTCCATGCAGATCTCGCCGCTGCGGTCGATGGCGATGACCCCTCCATCACCCTGCAGCGCCGGTAGCTCCTCAAGGACGACTTCGCGAACCGCCGCGGCCAAGGTGCGGCCGCCGAAGCGCATGCGCGAGCAAATATCGTGGGCCACCGCGGCGCGAATAAACACTTCCCCATGTCCGGTGGCCGACACCGCGCAAGAACGGTCGTCGGCGTAGGTTCCCGCGCCGATGATGGGCGAATCGCCGATGCGGTTATAGCGTTTCCCAGTCATGCCGCCGGTGGAGGTGGCCGCGGCCAGCCGGCCCTCCCCGTCCAGCGCAACCGCTCCCACCGTACCCACATGAGATATGGTGAGGGCCGAGAGTCTGGCATCGCCGCTGCGGATGCGTTCGAGCTGGCGCCAACGTTCCGGAGTGTGGAAGTAGCTGGTCGGCACGAACGCGAAGCCACGGCTCAGGGCAAATTCTTCCGCTCCCGCACCACTGAGCATGACGTATTCCGAATGCTCCATGACGGTGCGCGCCAATTCGATGGGATTCCTAATATGGGTCACGCCGCACACTGCGCCGGCCTTGAGCGTCTTGCCGTCCATGATGGCGGCATCCAATTCGTTGTGGCCGTCGTGCGTGAACACCGCGCCGCGGCCTGCGTTGAACAATGGATTGTCCTCGAGCACCACGACGGCGCGCGTCACGGCATCCAGGCTCGAGGCACCCGCTTGCAATACCGCGCAGCCGGCATCGAGTGCGGCGCGCAGACCGGCACGATAGTTCAGTTCCATCTCGGCGCCCATTTCAGCGCGCGGTAAGGTACCTGCACCGCCGTGAATCGCTAGCCCAAACATCTTATTCAGTTCCCCTGGTCGCTCAGACGTCGCAAGGCTATCATCATTCACCGATGAAACCATTTCCCAAGACAGGTGCTATTAAGAGCCTCCTCATCGCAAATCGCGGTGAAATTGCCATTCGTGTCATGCGCGCCGCAACCGAGCTCGGCATACGCACCATCGCCATACACTCGCAAGAGGACAGGTTCTCGCTGCATCGGACCAAAGCCGACGAGAGCTACTTGGTGGGCGACGGCAAGGGCCCGATCGACGCCTACCTCGACATCGAGGACATCATTCGCATCGCCACCGAGGCAAAGGCCGATGCCGTTCATCCGGGTTACGGCTTCTTGTCCGAGAGTCCCGAGTTTGCGGAAGCCTGTGCGGCCGCCGGTATCGTGTTCGTGGGACCTCTGCCGGACACCATGCGGCGGCTGGGCAACAAGGTGGAAGCGCGCAATTTGGCCGCCGAAGCGGGGGTGCCGGTGATGGCGGCGACTCCACCCCTGCCCGCCGACCACGCCGAAGTGCTCGCCATGGCACATGCCGTCGGCTTTCCCGTGATGCTCAAAGCGAGTTGGGGCGGCGGCGGCCGCGGCATGCGCATCGTGGAAGACGACCGAGAACTCATCGAGACGGTGGCGGCCGCAAGGCGCGAAGCCAAAGCGGCTTTCGGCAAGGATGAGGTTTACCTCGAGAAGCTGATCCGGCGCGCGCGGCATGTGGAAGTGCAGATCCTCGGCGATTCACACGGCAACCTGGTCCATCTGTATGAGCGCGATTGCACAGTGCAGCGCCGCAATCAAAAGGTGGTGGAACGCGCTCCGGCGGCCTTCCTCAGCGAAGAGCAGCGCGCCGATTTGTGCGAGGCGGCGCTTAAAATCGGCCGCGCCGTGGGCTATCGTGCCGCCGGCACCGTCGAGTTCCTGCAGGACGCCGATACCGGCAAGTTCTACTTCATCGAGGTCAACCCGCGCATTCAGGTGGAGCACACCGTCACCGAATGCGTGACGGGTATCGATTTGGTCAAGGCGCAAATCCGCGTCGCTGCCGGTGCGCGGATCGGTACCGCGGAGAGCGGCGTGCCCCGGCAGGAAGATATTCGGGTCAATGCCCATGCACTGCAATGCCGCGTCACCACCGAAGACTCCGAAAACAACTTCGTGCCCGACTATGGGCGCATCACGGCCTACCGCAGCCCGGCCGGATTCGGGATACGGCTCGATGCCGGGACGGCCTACGCCGGTGCCATCATTACCCGCTTCTACGATTCCTTGCTGGTCAAGGTGACCGCCTGGTCTCCCACCCCCGAAGAGACCATCGCACGTATGCATCGTGCGCTGTGGGAGTTTCGAATTCGCGGCGTGGTGACCAACTTGCGGTTCCTTGATCAACTGATCATGCATCCGCGTTTCGTCTCCGCCGACTACACCACCAAGTTCATCGATCAGACTCCGGAACTGTTTCGCAGTCCGCGCAAGCGCGATCGGGCGACGCGGCTGTTGAGCTTCATCGGCGATGTCATCGTCAACGGCAACCCCGAGGTGAAGGGTCGAGCCAGGCCCAGGCAGCCGGTGTTTCCGCGGCTGCCGCGCACCCAATTAGAGACGCCGCCGGCCGGCAGCAAGCAGAAGCTTGCGAGCCTCGGACCGGAGAAGTTTGCCGACTGGATGCTACAACAGTCCCGCATCCTGCTGACCGACACCAGCATGCGCGATGCGCATCAGTCGTTGCTGGCGACGCGGTTTCGCACCCACGATATGGCGCTGATCGCGCCGTACTACGCCGGATTGCTGCCCCAGCTACTGTCGGTGGAATGCTGGGGCGGCGCCACCTTCGACGTGGCCATGCGGTTTCTGCGCGAAGACCCCTGGGCGCGCCTCGCCGCGTTTCGCGAAGCCATGCCCAATTTGCTGCTGCAGATGCTGTTCCGATCGGCCAATGCCGTCGGCTACGCCAACTATCCCGACAATGTGGTGCGGCATTTTGTCGGACGCGCGGCCGATGCCGGCGTCGATGTGTTCCGAGTATTCGATTGCCTGAATTGGGTCGACAATATGAAAGTCGCCATCGAGGCGGTCCGGAACTCAGGGGCGCTCTGCGAGGCGGCGATCTGCTACTCCGGCAATTTGACGAATCCTCGAGAAACCAAGTACGACCTGAAGTACTACGTCAAGATCGCCAAGGAATTGCGGGCTATGGGCGCGCATGTGCTTGCCATCAAGGATATGGGAGGCCTGTGTCAACCGCGGGCGGCGGCGGCGCTGGTCAAGGCACTTAAAGAAGAAGTGGGTCTGCCGCTTCATTTCCATACGCATGACACCAGCGGGATCGCCGCTGCCAGTGTGCTGGCCGCGATCGAAGCGGGCGTCGACGCGGTGGACGGCGCCATCGACTCGTTGTCCGGCCTGACCTCACAGCCGAATCTGGGCTCCATAGTCGAGGCGCTGCGTTTCGGTCCTCGCGATGCGGGGCTCGATCCGGACAAATTGCGGGTCATCTCGACCTATTGGGAACAGGTGCGTCGCGGCTATATCGCCTTCGAAAGCGACATTCGTGCGGGTGCCTCAGAAGTATATGTGCATGGCATGCCGGGGGGGCAGTACACCAATCTGCGCGAGCAGGCGCGATCGCTTGGAATCGACGATCACCGTTGGCCGGAAGTTGCGCAGGCCTATGCTCAGGTGAACGACATGTTCGGCGATATCATCAAGGTCACTCCCACCTCCAAAGTGGTCGGCGACATGGCCATCACCATGGTGACCAGCGGACTCACGCGCGAAGCGGTGCTTGATCCTGCGGTCGAAATCGCCTTTCCCGATTCAGTCGTACACTTGTTTCACGGCGATCTAGGCCAACCGGTCGGCGGCTTTCCCGCGGGTCTGCAAAACAAAGTCCTTGGCGGCAAGGCCCCGCTTAAGGTGCGCCCGGGTGAATTGCTGCCGCCGGCGGACCTTAAGGCGGAGCGCCAGCTTGCTGAAACCAAAGTAGGTCGAGCAATCACCGACAATGAACTCGCTTCTTACTTGATGTACCCAAAGGTATTCGTCGACTACGCGGCCGACCGCAGTGCCTTCGGCGATGTCAGCGCCCTGCCGACGGCCGTGTTCTTCTATGGAATGGACTCCGGACAAGAGATCAACATCGATCTAGAGCGCGGCAAGACATTGATCGTGCGCTACGTGACCACCAGCGATCCGCACGACGACGGCACGCGCACGGTATTTTTTGAGTTGAACGGGCAGCCGCGGCCGATTCGCGTGGCGGATCGCAGCCAGGTCGCGAAGCGGCCGCCGCGGCGAAAAGCCGAACCGGGTAATGCGGGTCATGTGGGCGCCCCCATGCCCGGCACCATAGCCACCGTGCCTGTCCATATGGGCCAAAAGCTCAACAAAGGCGAAGCGCTGCTGACTCTGGAAGCGATGAAAATGGAAACCACCGTGCGCGCCGAGCGTGGCGGGACGATCAAGGAAGTCTTGGCGCGGCCTGGCTTGCAAGTCGACACCAAGGATCTGCTGATTGTTTTCGAGTAGCCTTAAGCGCGAGCAGCCGGCGGCGAACGGGGTCGCGACTAGCCCTGACCCTGGCGTTGCGGCACGGTGACCGGCATGCCGTCCAGATCCGCCGTGATATGGATCTGGCAACTGAGACGGCTGTTGTCACGCGGCTCCCAGGCGGTCTCCAGCATGGCTTCTTCCATTTCTTCGCGCGGCTCGAGCCTTGCGAGCCACGCAGGGTCGACATACACATGGCAGGTGGCGCAGGCACAGGCGCCGCCGCATTGCGCGACCACACCTTGCACGCCATGTTGCCGGGCCGCTTCCATCAGGGTGATGCCGAGCGGTGCCTCTATCTCACGCCGGCCGCCGCCGGGTTCGGTGAATACGATCTTGGGCACTAGATCGCTTCTTTGAGAGCGATGGCGCTGTCCGCCAGCTTGTCGACATTCAGCAGCGTACGATCGGCAATGAGCTTGCGCGCCGCCATGTAGTCCTTTGAATGGTTGACGGCCTCCACCGCAAGCAATTCCCGACCCTTGAGGTAGCAGACGCTGAAGCTGCGCGAGGCAGGATCGCCCCGCAACACCTGGCCGTCATGGTCCTGTGAGAGCCCGACAATGAGTAATTTATTGTCGAACTGATCGGACCAGAACCAAGGCACCCGATCGTGCGCGACCGACCGGTCCATTAAATTGAGCGCTGCGGCTTTCGCCTGTTCGAAAGCATTATCCACGGATTCGAGGCGCACCCGGCGGCCGAAGTGCAGCGACGGATGATTGGTGCAATCGCCCGCGGCATAGATTGCCGCATCGCCGGTGCGGCAATATTCGTCGACTACGATACCGTTGTCGCAGGCCAAGCCGGCCGCGCTCGCAAGCTCAGTCGTCGCAATGGCCCCGACGCCGACGATGACGAGGTCCGCCGCGTGACTGCCGCCGTCGGCGCAAACCACCCGTTCAATGCGCCCCTGGCCTGCGAGGTGTACAACTCGTGTATCGCAGATGATGTTGACGCCGTGGGCGCGGTGTTCCTCGGCAAAATAGCGCGAGACGCTGGGTGCGACGACGCGATTCATGAGCCGGTCGGCCATTTCCAGCACTGTGACCTCACAGCCCATCTTGCGCGCCGTCGCTGCCGCCTCGAGTCCGATGTAGCCACCGCCGATGATGACAATGCGTGCCTGAGGTTTAAGACCTGCCTGAATAGGCGGCACATCGATAAGGCCGCGCAGATAGTGCACACCCGGCAGAGTGGCCCCCGGGCAGTTGAGCCGGCGCGATTCCGCGCCAAGGCACAGCAATAATCGGTCATAGGTCAAATTCTCCCCGTCGGCCAGCGTCACTTGCCGGGCGGCGGCGTCAAGCCGCACGGCGCGCTTGCCCAGTTTAAGTTCGACTCGATGTTCGTCGTAAAAGGCGCGATGCCGGAACGGGAGCCGATCAGCCGCCATTTCGCCTGACAAGTACTTCTTCGACAGCGGCGGCCGCTGGTAGGGCAGCTCCGGTTCGTCACCGATCAACACCAATCGGCCGGCAAAACCCTCTCGCCGAAGGGTGTCGATTGCCTGTGCGCCAGCCTGGCCGCCGCCTATTATGAGAATGGTGGAGATCATTGGATTCCTTGGAATTGCCTGCGGAAGATCAGGCGGCCTTTATAGCGGGTCGGGGGCCGCCCTGAAAGGGCGATTGAACATACCGGTCCTGCCTTAGGGACGCTCGAACCGCATATGGCCGTGCCTGTCGCGTACAATCGTAATAGTATTGTCGCGACGGCCCAAATGACGGAGTCCAGAATGAAATTGATTACTGCCATTATCAAACCCTTCAAGCTCGACGACGTGCGCGCGGCGCTTTCCGAAATTGGGGTCTCAGGAATGACTGTAACCGAGGTCAAGGGCTTCGGACGCCAGCGGGGACACACGGAACTGTATCGCGGCGCGGAATATGTCGTCGATTTCGTGCCGAAGACCCGCATAGAAGTCGCCGTCAAGAACGAACTCGTCGATCAGGTGATGGAAGCCATCGTCGGCGCCTCGAAAACCGGCAAGGTCGGCGACGGCAAAATCTTCGTCACCGACATCCTGCGGGTTTTGCGTATCCGCACCGGCGAGACCGACAACGCCGCCTTATAGGCGCCGCATCGGATGAACTTATCCGACGGTTGTCGGCTGATTGTTTTCACGGTACTCGCCGCGTCGATTTCCGAATCCGGGCTTGCGGCGAAATTCACCGACCAAGAACACACGCGTATCGAGGAGCTGCGTCCCGCGGACCTGCCCAGCGATAGCGAGTTGGAAGCCGCCGGTGCCGTCATCGGCAATATCGATATTGATATCCGCAATATATTCAACGAAAGCGATGCCCGGGAGCGCAACGGGCTATTCCGGCTTGCGAACCACCTGCACATACGCACCAAGGTGTCGACCGTCAAGGCGCAGCTGCTGATTGCAATCGGCGATAGATACAGCGCGCGCAAGCTTGCGGAAACCGAGCGGACGTTGCGCCTGCTTACCTATGTTTACGACGCTCGGGTAGTGCCCGTGCGCTATACCGACGGCAAGGTGGACGTTAAGGTCATCACCAAGGATGTCTGGACCTTGAGTCCGGGCATTTCGTTCGGCCGCGCGGGGGGGTCCAATAGCACCAACTTTAATCTACAGGACACGAATTTCCTGGGCTGGGGAAAGGCGTTGCAGGTGTCGCGCGGCAGCACCGTCGATCGCACCAGTGACACCCTGGCCTGGACCGATCCGAATGTGTTCGGCTCCAGGTGGACCTCGGCGCTCACATATGTCAATTCCAGCGATGGTTCGCAGCGATCATTGCAAGTTATCCGACCCTTTTATTCGCTGGATGCGCCGTGGAGCGCGAAGATTACGGCCGTGAAATACGACCGCGCGATTTCCCGCTACAACCGCGGCGATATCGTCGATCAATTCAACGACAATGAAACTTCGTACGAACTGAGCGGCGGCATTTCCGGCGGCTTGGCCGACGGCTGGACCCGGCGCATTACATTCGGCATGCGCTACGACCGCAATTTGTTTTTGCCGACGCCGGCTGCTTCACTGCCGGCTCGGCAGCTGCCGCCGGATCGAACTCTCTCCTACCCCTTCGTTGGATTCGATTTTCTGCAGGACAAGTATAAAAAGGTCGGTGACGAGAATCAGATCGGCCGCACCGAGGATTTGTATTTCGGCACCGAGGTCACGGCCGAAATGGGTTTGTCGAATTCCGCGTTCGGCGCGGATCGCAAGGCAATCATGCTTACCACAAAAGCCCTACGCGGAATCGAACTGACCGAGCTGCAGCAGCTTTTCCTTACCGGCGACTTCTCATCTCGCCTGGAAGACGGCCACGCGCGCAATTTGATCGCCGATGCCGCGGCTAAATACTATTGGAGGTGGCGCAGCGATTGGCTGCTTTTCGCGGGAATCTCTGGGAGGGTCACCGATTCGCTGGATCATGATATGCAAGTGCTGCTTGGCGGCGACAACGGCCTACGGGGTTATCCATTGCGCTACGAGTCCGGCACATCTCGGGCTCTGCTGACCGTGGAGCAGCGATTCTATACCGATTGGTACCCATTTCGCTTGGCGCGGGTGGGGGGCGCAATTTTCGCCGACGTGGGCCGTACCTGGGGGCGCGGCATCATTGGCAACAGCGATCCAGGGTTGCTGCGAGACGTAGGGTTCGGCTTGAGGCTGGGCAATACACGCACCGGCCTCGGCAATGTGCTGCACGTCGATTTCGCATTTCCGCTCAACAATATCGCTGGGATCCAGAAATTCCAATTCTTGGTGCAAACCATGCAAAGCTTCTAGGCGTCGGTACCTTCCCTAGCCTTGCGCCGCCGCGAATACAGCCATAGGAAGCCGAAGCACACGGCGAAATTAAGCACCCACCACCACAGCTGTCGCGCGGAGTTCTTGTCCTGCCTTAAGTCGGCGTCGGCAGCGACCTGCAACGTGCCCTTGAGGCTTTCGCGCCCCGCCGCCTGCACCACTTGAAATTCGACCGCCGCCGTGCCCGGCAGCGTGAGGTCTTTCGTCCGCAGCGTGAAGCTGCCGTCGGTTTCGGCGGTGGCCGGGTGGGCGGCGCCGCGCAGCACCACCGTCACCGCGGCGTCGCGCACGGGCGCGTTATCTATTGCACGACTGAGATGAATGGTCATCCGATCGTCATGCACCACCCCTACCGCCAGGAAATCGGCGGAGCGCGCTTCTATCCGCACCGGTGTTTCTGCGGTGGCGCCGGCGCACTCTGCGGCCAGCGTCGCCGCCATGCTCAGTACCGCAAGCGCGTAGGCGCGGCGAAGCGCGGGCGGTTTGCTCAAAGCAGGAAACCCCAAATCCCCATCGCGGTGCCGAACAGGGCTGCAGCTAAGCCGAAGAGTGGGAAAAAAATCTTGCGCGCCAAAAAATATAAGGAACACAACACCAGGCCGAGCTCCAGGAATCCCTCGCCGATGTCGAAGCGCAGTGCGCGGCGCTCTTCGAGCTTGGTCTCTTCGTCTTTCGCTTTGGCCTCCTCCTGGATCTTCTCGGCGTCCGTAGAATATTTGGCGTGCGCGGCCTCGAGTTTCTGAATCGGCACATCCAGCTTGGCGGGGTCCGTGCCCAGGGTGTGCAGTAGAGTCACTGCCACCTCGCTGGTGTATTCCCTATTCTTCTTGGCCTGATAGTAGGCCCACTCATCGTTCGCCTCGGTTCTATGGATGACCGCATCGGTATGCGCGCGATGCGAGGCGATGGTGACAACCGACAGGAAGATACCGACCACACCCACCATAATTCCGACACGGCGTGTATCGGGATCGGCAGCGTGCTCGGGTGTGACTTCGATTTCAGGCATGGGGCAAATGTCCTTAAAATTGAATTGAACTGTTTCGGGGCGTTCGACCGCCGGCGGCGGCAGTCGCCGTCCGCACGCTCAGGTCATCGTGATCGGCGCGCTCACTTGACCACATGTAGGCGCGGGTTGGCACGGGCTATCCCTAATACGCCGCTGCGTACGACTTCGACGATTTCGCCGAATGCGGCGACATTGGCTATGAATTCGCCGATCTCGGTTTCAGTGCTGGTGAGTTCCACGATGTAGCTCGAGGGGTTGGCGGACAGCGCTCTGCCGCCGACGCGGCGCAGCAATGCGTCGACGGCCTCGACGTGCTCGGCCGCGATCTGCAGCTTGATCAGCAGCAATTCGCGGGCGAGCGTGTCGCCGCTGGTCATGTCCTCGACCGCCACTACATCGACCAGCTTCAAGAGCTGGGCATTGATCTGCGCAATGACGTGGTCTGAGCCTATGGTGACCAAAGTGACCCGCGATACGGTGGGATCATTGGTGGGGGCAACCGACAGAGATTCGATGTTGTAGCCGCGAGAGGATATCAGGCCGGTAACGCGCGTGAGCGCGCCCGCTTCATTTTGCAGGAGTATTGCTATGAGGTGGCGCATGGGCCGACAAGCATACGGGAGGGCGGCACTTGGGCGCCAGGGCGAGAACTGCTAGTCTTTCATCGTGAAAGACCGTTACGACATGTTAAATCAAGCCGCGCACCCGCTGGCGGGCGTCACTATGACGGGTGCGGATATGCTGGTGCAGGTGCTGGCCGACGAGGGCGTCGACACGATTTTCGGCTATAGCGGCGGTGCTATTTTGCCGATATACGACGCCGTATTTCGCTACAACCAAGACCATCAAGCCTCGATGCCGCTGATCGTCCCAGCCAATGAGCAGGGCGCCGGATTCATGGCCGCGGGATTCGCCCGCGCCAGCGGCAGGGTGGGTGTGGCCCTGGTCACGTCAGGCCCAGGCGCCACTAATATGGTGACACCGGTGCGCGATTCCATGGCCGATTCCGTGCCCATTGTGGTGATCTGCGGTCAAGTCCCCACGACGGCCATCGGTACGGACGCGTTCCAGGAAGCGCCCGTACCCAGCATCATGGGTGCCGTGGCCAAGCATGTTTTCCTGATCACCGACCCGACTAAATTGGAGGCGACGGTACGCACGGCCTTCGAAATCGCCCGCACCGGTCGCCCAGGCCCTGTGGTGCTCGACGTGCCCAAGGACGTCCAGAATTGGAGAGGCGTGTTTCATGGTACCGGTAGCCTGCCGGTGGCCGGCTACCGGCAGAGAATGAATCGCCTGGAGCAAAGCAAAGTGCCGGAAGCGGCCTGCGCCGACTTCTTTGCGGCATTGGGTGCGGCGAAGCGTCCGCTCATCTATGCGGGCGGCGGCGTGGTCAACGGCAACGCTGCGCACGCGCTGCATGAATTCTCAAAAGAATTTCCGGTGCCTGTCGTCACCACCTTGATGGGGATAGGCGCTGTCGATACCACGCACCCCTTGTCGATGCGCATGCTCGGAATGCATGGCGCGGCCTTTGCCAACTATGCCGTCGATGACTGCGACTGCTTGCTCGCCCTCGGCGCGCGCTTCGACGATCGCGTCGCCGGCAATCCGACAAAGTTTGCCCATGGGGCGAAATTTATCGCGCATTTCGACATCGATGCGTCGGAGATCAACAAGGTCAAGCGGGTTGACTGGAGTCATGTGGGCCTGATGCACGATGCCCTGCTCAGCCTGCTGGACTACGGTAAGCGCAAGGGCTTCAAGCGCGACTGGTCCGAATGGCACCGGCACTGCGATGAGCTGCGCTCCAAGTACGCCATGAATTACGATCGCGACAGCGCTCTGATCCAGCCCTACTACGTCATAGAGGAAATCAACCGGCTGACGCGTGGCGAGGCCATCATCACCACCGGCGTGGGCCAGCACCAGATGTGGTCGGCGCAATACTTCGATTTCCGCAGCCCGCGGCTCTGGCTGACTTCGGGCAGCATGGGCACTATGGGTTTCGGCCTGCCGGCTGCGGTTGGCGCCCAGTTTGCGCAGCGCAGCCGCTTGGTCATCGATATCGACGGCGATTCAAGCATTCGCATGAATATCGGCGAAATGGAAACCGTCACGACCTACGATCTGCCGGTTAAAGTGGTGGTACTCAATAATTGCGGCGACGGCATGGTCAAGCAATGGCAGAAGCTTTTCCACAGCGGCCGTCTCAGCGCCAGCGACAAGAGCTTGCACACCAAGGACTTTGTCAAGGCGGCGCAGGCCGATGGCTTCAAATACGCCGTGCGTCTCGACAAGAAGTCCGATGTGCCCCGAGTCATCGACGAGTTCATCCGTTTCAAAGGCCCCGCCTTCCTCGAGGTGATGATCGATCCGGACGCCGGCGTCTACCCCATGGTCGGTCCCGGACAGGCCTACGCCGAAATGATCACTGGCGATCATATTCCGTCGCGCACCAAGGTCGATATCAAAACTCCGGACGCGTCGGAAATGTTCTAGTCGGCGCGAACGCGGCGGTGCCGTCCTTTGGGCGCTCGCTGCGCGAGCGGAAAGACGAGTGGCAGCTACCAGGCGCCGATATTGGGCATCTTGGTCCACGGCTCAGCCGCGGGCAGCGCCGTACCCTTCTGCAGCAGCTCGATGGATATGTTGTCCGGCGAGCGCACGAAGGCCATGCGCCCGTCGCGCGGCGGCCGGTTGATCGTGACTCCGTGATCTATCAGGCGTTGGCAAATCGCATAGATGTCTTCAACCGCATACGCCAGATGTCCGAAATTGCGGCCGCCGGGGTAGTTCTCAGTGTCCCAGTTGTAAGTGAGTTCCACCTGCGCGTCGTCGTCGCCAGGGGCGGCCAAGAACACCAGGGTGTAACGCCCCTGGGGGTAATCGCGGCGCGATAATTCACGCAGGCCGAGTGCGTCACGATAGAAGCGCAGCGACTGTTCGATGTCCGTTACGCGGACCATGGTATGTAGGTATTTCATGCGCCCCCTGTCCTGATGAGGTAAGGGAATTTGGAGTAAGCGGCGCCTAAAAGCAAACTCGCCGGGAGCCGCTTGCCCGACTCACCTGTTGCTTGCATGTCACAAATTGGCGACAGAGTTGACATAGTGCAGCAACTTCCAAGCATTGCTCGATAACCACTAGATTTATCTACACTATCTGTTATTATCCAGTTGTCGACGCAGCGCGCATTTGTAACCAGCGTTACTTAGTTGCAACACTGGATTGAGATAAACAAGGCGGAACGTGAGGGGATTGCCTCATACGTATCTTCCAATTTAAGGACGTGTCGGGTTTTTACCTGACACCAGTTCCACTCGAATTCCCCGGCAAGTCCGGGGATTCTTTTATTAACCCTCCCTATCCGAATCGCTTAAATTCGCCGCGTGAAACCCTTACTGCGTTCCCTGTATTTTCAGGTCATAGTCGCCATCGCGTTGGGCGTGCTTCTCGGTACTTTGTATCCACAAGCTGGCGCCGCGATGAAGCCCTGCGGCGACGCCTTCATCAAGCTAATCAAGATGCTGATCGCGCCGGTGATTTTCTGCACCGTGGTCACGGGCATCGCGGGCGTGGAAGACGTGAAGAAGGTGGGAAAGACCGGCGGCTTGGCGCTCATCTATTTCGAAGTCATGAGCACTGTGGCGCTGATCCTGGGCCTGGTGGTCATGAATGTCCTGCACCCCGGCAGCGGCATGAACGTCGATCCCCGCACTCTCGATACGGCCGCCGTGGCGGAGTACACCGATCCGAAGAAAATGCAGTCGGTGACGGAGTTCCTACTCAACGTAATTCCCACGACGGTCGTCGATGCCTTTGCCAAGGGCGAGATTCTTCAGGTTCTGCTGTTTGCGGTGCTATTCGGCTTCGCACTGCAACGCCTGGCGCAGCGCGGCGCGCTGATGCTGGGCTTTATCGAGGGTTTGTCGCAGGTGTTGTTCGGGATTGTCGGAGTCATCATGAAATTGGCGCCGTTGGGCGCTTTCGGCGCCATGGCATTCACCGTCGGCAAGTACGGATTCGGCTCGCTGCTGTCCCTCGGTGAACTGATGGGCTGCTTCTATGCGACCTGTCTGCTGTTCATCTTCGGCGCCCTTGGGCTGGTGGCGCGGGTCCATGGATTCAGTATTTGGCAATTCGTCAAATATATCGGCGACGAATTACTCATCGTTCTGGGTACATCATCCTCGGAGTCGGTGCTGCCCAGAATGATCGCCAAGCTGCAAAAAGCCGGCGCCGCCAAATCCGTGGTGGGATTGGTGATTCCGGCGGGCTACTCTTTCAATCTCGACGGCACCTCGATTTACCTGACGATGGCGACTTTGTTCATCGCACAAGCCACGAACACGCCGATGGATTTGCTGCAGCAACTTACCTTGCTCGCCGTGCTGATGCTGACTTCCAAAGGCGCCGCCGGCGTCACGGGCAGCGGCTTCATCGTGCTGGCCGCGACGCTGTCCTCGCTGGGTACGCTGCCGGTGGCCGGCCTGGCGCTGATACTGGGCATCGATAGATTCATGTCCGAGGCACGCGCACTGACCAATGTGATCGGCAACGGTGTTGCGACCTTGGTCGTCGCCAAATGGACCGGCGAGCTGGATGTCGCCACAATGCGCCGTGAGCTGCGCGGGGAATCTTCGCGAGAGCCGCCGGCTGCGGCGGCGTAGCGCCGACGGGTACGCTTCGTTTACTCTGAAGACCTGTGACAAATCGGAAGGACTATTGATGGGAATCAGTGACGGGTTTACGGGCGCTATCGGCAATACCCCCTTGATTCGCCTGCGTCATGTCAGCGAAGAAACGGGCTGCGAGATTCTGGGAAAAGCGGAATTCATGAACCCCGGCGGATCGGTCAAAGATCGCGCCGCGAAATGGATCGTTCTGGACGCCGAGCGGCGCGGGCTTTTAAAACCCGGCGGCACCGTGGTCGAAGGCACCGCCGGCAATACAGGGATAGGCTTGGCGCATGTGTGTAATGCGCGCGGCTACAAATGCGTGATCGTGATGCCCGACAATCAGGCGGCCGAGAAATACCAAATCATCGAAGCCCTGGGGGCACAATTGCGCAAGGTGCCAGCCGTGCCTTACAGCAACCCCAACCAATACCAGAAGGTCGCCGGACGTCTAGCGCAGGAGCTTCCAGACGCCATTTGGGCCAATCAATTCGACAATACCGCGAATCGCGACGCGCATTTCGAATCGACGGGTCCCGAGATTTGGCGCGACACTGACGGCAGAATCGATGCCTTCTGCGCATCCACGGGCACCGGCGGCACGCTGGCGGGCATTGCCCGATACCTCAAGTCCAAGTGCAGTGCGGTTCGCGTCGTTCTCGTCGATCCTCCCGGCAGCGCGCTGTATCACTATTTCAAGGACGGCGAATTGAAAACCGACGGCGGTTCGTCCATTACCGAGGGAATCGGCACCGGCCGCGTCACCGCGAATCTCGAGGGTACCCAGATCGACGATGCCCTGCGAATCTCGGATGCGCAAACCTTGCACTTTGTTTATAGGCTGCTGCGCGAGGAAGGCTTGTTACTCGGAAGCACGGCGGGAATCAATGTGGCGGCGGCGGTGACTCTCGCCAAACAGCTGGGTCCCGGGCACACCATAGTGACGATTCTGTGCGACGGCGGAGCGAAGTATCAGTCGCGGCTGTTCAACGCAGCCTGGATCGCCGAGCGGGGATTTGCAGAGGCAATCGGTTAGATGTCCATGCGTACCTACCAGCTCGCGTTGGCGGAGCCGTAGGTCCCGCATCTTCCGCACTACGCTGTTTGGGACAGGCCGATTTCGGCGTTGACGCCGAACCAAGCCAGCGTCGAGTGAAGCGCCACGACATCGCCGACGACGAGCAGAGCAGGTGAATTCAGCTTGGCGTCGGATGCGACACCGCGAATGGTGGCGAGAGTCGCTGTAATGACGCGTTGGCCCGCCATTGTGCCCTGCGCGATGATGCCCGCCGGACGCGTGGCCGGCGCGCCGTGCTCCAGCAGCTTTTCCACGATGCGATCAAGGCGCGCAAGCCCCATGTAGAACACGGTCGTGGTTCCGGGCACCACTAGTGTGCGCCAATCAGGTTCCGTGCCTTCGTCCTGGTTATGACCGGTAACGAAGGTAACGCTCTGCGCGTAATCGCGATGCGTCAGCGGTATGCCTGCGTATGCGGCGCCGCCGATGGCCGCGGTGATACCCGGCACTACCGAAAAATTGATTTGCGCCGCTGCCAACGCTTGCAACTCTTCCCCGCCGCGCCCGAAGATAAAGGGATCGCCGCCCTTGAGGCGTACCACGCGCTTGCCCTGAGTCGCATGTTCGATGAGCAAGGCGTTGATCTCGTGCTGGGTGCTGCCGATATTGCCGGCGGCTTTACCCACGCAGATTTGCGCCGCGTCGCGTCTTGCTAAATCCAGCACTTCGGCAGGCACCAGACGATCATACAGAATTACATCGGCATCTTGCAGCGCGCGCAGCGCCTTGATAGTCAGGAGTTCGGGATCGCCAGGTCCGGCGCCCACCAGGGTCACCTCGCCCGTGGCGCGGGGTGCTGCGGAGGTCGTCGCCAGTAGCTGCTGCGCGATGCGCTGCGCACCCTGGCTGTCGCCCTCGATGAAGCGCCGCGCCGCGGGGCCGTCCACCACGGCCTCGAAAAATCGCCGCCGTTCGTCGGAGTCGCGAAGCTTCTTGCGTGTGCTCCCTCGCAGCGCTCGAAGCCACGACGCCAATTCGCCGATTCTCGTGGGGATGAATGCCTCGAGCTTTTCGCGCAGCCGGCGCGCCAAAACCGGCGAGGTGCCGCCGGTGGAGACCGCCACCAGCACGGGCTCGCGATCGATGATGGCGGGCACAATGAAGCGCGAGGCTTCGCGATCGTCGACCACATTGACGGGAATATTGCGCGATTCGCTCAATGTCGCAATCCATCGATTCACGGCGCGGCGCGAAGTTGCGACGATGACCAGGCGCATTCCGTCCAAGTCCTCGGGTGCGAACTCCCTACGGTTAAGCGTCAGTTGACGGGCGGCGGCGCGCGCCACGAGTTCGGGCGCGACTTCGGGCGCGACGACGGTGATCAATGCGCCGGTGCGCTCCAACAAGGAGACCTTGCGCAACGCCACTTCGCCGCCGCCGACGATGAGCACTTTTTGCCCGGTGAGATCGAAAAAGACGGGGAAATAATTCACTTGGAATAGCTTACCTGCTGGCCCGCCTGGCGGCGCGGATGCAGGCCGCATTCACGTGAATCGCTGCGTTCCCACCACCAGCGGCCTGAGCGCTCATCTTCGCCGGGCTGCACCGCACGTGTGCATGGCGCGCAGCCGATGCTCGGAAAGCCGGTGTCATGCAAGCTGTTGTAGGGCAGCCGCTTCTTGCGAATATACTCCCAGATCTCGTTTTCCGACCACTCCAGCAAAGGACTGACCTTGTGCAGGCCGTATTCGCCATCCCATTCCACGGGCGCCGCCAGTGCGCGGCTGGCCGATTGTCCCCGCCTGATGCCGGTAACCCAGGCATTGCGTCCGGCGATGGCGCGGCGGAAGGGCTCCACCTTGCGGACGCCGCAGCAGCCGCGGCGCTGGTCCAGACCGTCGCGGAACCCATTGATACCGTTCTTGCCGACCCAGCCCTCCAAGTCCGCGGTCTTGGGGTAGTAGATGGTCAGGGCTCGGCCGTAGCGCTGCTGTACTCGCTCGATAAGATCATAGGTCTCAGGGTACAGCCGCCCGGTATCGATGCTGAAAATCTCGATTTCCGGCACCGCTCCCCAAATTAGATCGGTGAGAACTATGGATTCAGAGCCTAAACTATTGGCATAGCACACTGTTTTAAACTCCGCGACGGCGCTGCGGAGCTGTGAAATGCTGTCCTCTGCGCGCTCGCGCAGGGCTTTGGAGAGCTCAGACACTTAAAGGTCTCGGCGGTTTCGCTGAAGGATTCGGGCAGAAACTATAGGGCGGGACGTGTCTTCGCGAAACGAACTATAGCGTATGAGGACATGCGTTTTAGTGATGGTGGCCGGCAGCGACTAAAGGCGCAGGTCGCTTTAAACTAATATGCTATGGCGAGTTACGCTCATTCAACGATAAGGCCGGCCCGGCGATGAAGTTCCAACAATTACGCTATCTCGTAGCCGTTCATGAAAACGGCCTGAACATCACTGCGGCAGCGCGGCAGCTGCATACCTCGCAACCTGGGGTCAGCCGTCAGCTAAAGCTTTTGGAGGAGGAACTCGGCTTTCAGTTGTTCGAGCGCGAGGGCCGAGCGCTTACCCGGACCACCGATGCGGGGGAGGAAATCATTTCGCGGGCCGCCAGCATTCTGCGTGAAATGCAGAATATTCGACGTACCTCTGCCGAACTGCGCAAGGCCGATGGCGGCACACTGTCCATCGCAACGACGCATACCCAAGCGCGATACGTGCTGCCGCAGGTGATTCGTGCGTTTCGGCTCAAGTATCCCAAGGTGCGTCTGCATCTGCACCAGGGCACCTCGGAGCAAATCGCCGAAATGGTCGCACGCGACCGCGTCGACTTCGCCATCGCCACGGGCTCGGAGGAGCAATTCCCGCACTTGGTGCGTCTGCCGGTGTATCGCTGGCATCGAGCCGTGGTGGTGCCGCGCGGCCATCCCCTGGCAGCGGCCGGCAAGCTGACGCTCAAGAAGCTGGCCGAGTACCCGATCGTCACGTATGTATTCAGCATTTCCGGGCGATCCTCGCTGCCGGCTCTATTCGAAACCGCGGGCTTGTCGCTGGACGTGGCGCTGACGGCGCGCGACTCGGACGTGATCAAGACCTATGTTCGCATCGGCTTAGGGGTAGGCATCTTGGCGCGCCTGGCCATTGACCCCGTCGCCGACAAAGATCTGGTGGTCATCGATGCGGCACACCTGTTCGAAGGTCATACCACTTGGATCGGCTTTCGCCGCAGCGCGCTATTGCGCGCCTACATGTACGAGTTCATCGAGCTGCTGGCGCCGCACCTGCCGCGCAAATTAGTGCGCGAAACCGAGAAATTGGAGACCCAGGAAGAGGTGGACCGCATTTTGGGCGATTTGCACATTCCGCTGCGCGACATACCGTAAGTGCATATGCAGATGATGGGATGTTCGTTGCGGCGTGCAGCGCCGGCCGTTAGCCCTCACGGGGTTCGCTGGTCCGACAATACCTAAAACGCGATCAGCCTGGAGCCGACGAGCACCAATATCGCGGCCAGCATAAAGCGCAGCACTGTCTCGGGAACACGGCCGGCGAAGTGACTACCGAGGTAGATGCCGGGCAGGGACCCGGTCAGCAAGGACAGTAACAATCTCATATCGACGCTGCCGAACAGCCAATGACCCAGGCCTGCGACCAATGTAAGCGGCACGGCATGCGCCAGGTCCGAGCCGACAATCCGCGACGCTTTGAGCTGCGGATATAGAAAGAACAGCGCCGTGATGCCGAGCGAGCCTGCTCCCACGGAAGATACGGAAACGAGCACCCCGAGTACCGCCCCAGTCAGGATGGTGTAGGCAGGATGACGCTTGACCTCCGGGCTTTGCGCCTTCGATAAGCGGCGCAGGTGTGTGCGCAGCGCGAGTGCGGCCGCCGTGAGGAGCAGCGCCACGCCGAGTGTGGTCGTGATGATCTTGGAGCCGCCGATCCCGTTGGTGAAGTAATGCAAGCCGAAGAGAGTGAGCACGGCCGCAGGAATGCTCCCTGCAGCGAGGAGGTACGCGATGCGCCATTCGACGCGCCCTTGCTTTGCATGCACATAGGTTCCGCCCGCCTTGGTGATGGCTGCATGCAGAAGGTCCGTGCCCACGGCCGTCGCTGGATGAATGCCGAACAGCAGCACCAGAAGCGGCGTCATCAGCGAGCCGCCGCCGACACCCGTGAGCCCGACGATGGCCCCGACGGCGAATCCGGACAAAGCCTGTGCTGAATCGATCATGCAGCCACTATAGTGTGGGGCGCGCGGCGTAGGGGATCATTGAGCCGTGGCGTCTAGTATAAAAACGCATGTCTTCATAAGCGATAGTTAGTTTCTCGAAACATGGGCCGCTTCCATACCCGTTGCTGCGCGCCACCTCCGGGCACAGGGACGTATGCTACGCCAATAGCCTGGGCGCGGAGGTCAAGGAAGTGGGCCTGCTCTTCAGGCGCTGGCAGGTGTATCCGGTCAGCTGCGCTGCAGCTTGAGCGGCAATCCCGCGTCGTTCGACGGTTGATAGGCCCAGGAAAAGGCAGATAGTGCCCTCTGCCCGGCCTCGATATCCGTGTCGGGAAGTTCGAAGCTGTTGAAGCCGCAGCGTGCCATGAAGAACAGCTGATCGCGGCGCACATACCCCGTGGCGCGCAGCTCGCCGCCGAATTTCCAATGTTCGCGCAGCATCCGCGCCTGGGAGTAACCGCGCCCTTCGCTGGGTCCGGAGAAGTCCGTGCCGATCAGTTCAAACCGTGAAAGGTCGGGCGCCAGCAATTCCACCGGGTGGGACGGTTGCAGCACCACACCCAGCCGTCCGCCGCGCGCTATCCAGCTGTCGCGGTCGCTCTGCCATTGAGCGAGTGTCAGCATCAATGCCGCCGCTGGGTTGCCCTCGGCTTCGGCGAGGTAGGACCAGTCATCGTCGACGATCCGGCCGTCACGCAGCAATCGGCGCGGCATAGGCTCTCTCCTTGAAGGGCTTGACGCCAAGACGGCGCACCGTATCGAGGAAGCGTTCCTCCGGACGTCGTTGCTCCACATAGACTTCGAGCAGGCGCGCAATAGTCTCGGCCACATCGACCTTCGGCACTGACGGGCCGATGACCGCCCCGAGCGATGCATCCGCGCCCGCCGCGCCGCCGATGGTGATTTGGTACCACTCCTCGCCGCTCTTATCCACGCCGAGGATGCCGATGTGGCCGACATGGTGGTGTCCGCAGGCATTCATGCAGCCGGACATCTTGATCTCGAGTTCGCCGAGGTCGTAGAGATAATCGTAGTCGTCGAATCGATCGTTGATGAGCTTGGCCACATCGATGGAGCCGGCGTTGGCGAGGCTGCAAAAATCAAGCCCCGGACAGCAAATCATATCGGTCAGGGTGCCAATGTTCGGCGTGGCAAGGCCGGCCTGTTCAAGCGTCTGCCACAGTTCGAAAGCTTGATCCTGCTCCACATCCGCCAGCAAAAGGTTCTGGGTGTGGGTGACTCGCACTTCACCGAAGCTGTAGCGATCGGCGAGATCCGCGACTAATTCCATCTGGGTGTCCGTGATGTCCCCGGGGGCGACATCCGGCTTCTTGAGCGATATGAACACGGCACGGTAGCCAGGTACCTTGTGGGCCACTGTGTTGTAGCGGTACCAAGCGCGAAATGCAGTGCTCTTGCCGGCGGCCGGTTCACAGTCCGCCAGGCTGCGATAGGCGGGTGGATTGAAGAAGCTGCGCAGGCGTGCGATTTCGGCAGCATCGACGCGCGGACCGTCGGCGCGGGTTAATTCCCACTCGGCTTCCACGCGCCGGCGGAACTCTACTATTCCCAGGGAGCGCACCAAAATTTTGATGCGCGCCTTTTGTAGGTTGTCGCGTCGGCCTTCCAAGTTGTATACGCGCAATATAGCTTCGAGATACGACAGCAGGTGTTCGCGTGGCAGGAACTCGCGCACCACCTGGCCGATGATGGGCGTGCGGCCAAGGCCGCCTCCGGCCAGAATTTCGAAGCCCAATTCGCCGCCGGCGCCGCGCACGATATGTACGCCGACATCATGCACCAGCGAGGCAGCACGATCCTGCGCGGCGCCTGTCACCGCAATCTTGAATTTGCGGGGCAGGTAGGTGAATTCCGGGTGGAAGGTCGACCATTGACGGATGAGCTCGCACCAGGGGCGCGGATCTTCCAACTCATCCGGGGTCACGCCCGCTAGGTGGTCGGACGTAGTGTTGCGGATGCAATTCCCACTGGTCTGGATTGCGTGCATCTCGACCTGGGCCAGTTCGGCCAAAATATCCGGTACTTGTTCCAGCCTGGGCCAGTTGTACTGGATGTTCTGACGCGTCGTGAAATGACCATAGCTGCGGTCGTAGCGGCGCGCAATGCTCCCCAGGGCTCGCAGCTGCGTCGATGACAGCATTCCGTAGGGGACCGCCACCCGCAGCATCGGGGCCTGGCGCTGGATGTACAGCCCATTGCGCAGGCGCAGGTGACGAAATTCCTCATCACTGAGCTCGCCGGCCAGGAAACGGCGCGTTTGGTCGCGAAATTGTGCGACGCGTTCGTTCACCAGCGTTTTGTCGACCACATCATACTGATACATAAGCGGCTTACATTACGTCCGGTACCCCCTGAGCCGCCAATGACGGGAAAGCATGAGCTTATGACTGCCGGTCCTGTGTCATGTGCCTCTTGCCCCAAAACCGTGATTTGCTCGGCAGAGGGAATTGGCAGTTACGGGCAGCATCATGGGATCAATAACAGGGGTCCGCATTGCCAACTGAACTTTCGGAAGTCATGGTCGCGCCGGACACTTATCATGTCTCGCCCGAACCCATGCTCATGATCGCCGAATTGCACGGGGCCCTGGCGCTTTGCCTGCACGACGAGGGTCGAGGCGTCGGCGGGCTGCTGCATTTACGATTCATGGGTGGGACGGGTCGTCCCAGCGATGTCACGGACAATACTCTGAGCTCGGTACTGGTGGTGCTCGACCGCTTCAAGCGTGCAGTGCTTGGTAACATGACGCGCGGCGATGAGGTGCAAGCCCGCATTCTCGCGCATGCGCTGCCGCCGACGGACGCGGCCGAGCCTAGCGCCTCCTTGGTCGATTTGATTCGGGCCGATCTTGCCGACGGTAAGATCGCCTGCGGAACTCAGACCACGCGCCGGACCGAGGCGCTGCGAGTGTGCTTTCAGCCGTTCGAAGGCCGGGTTTGGGTCTGCGGACCCAGTGATTTGCGAGCCCTCCCTCGGACACACCGCGCGGCCGGCTGATTTCAGCGCTACCCCGTCCCGGCGCGCTTCATTTAAGATTGGAGCATGCGGCTCGTCGTGGTTCTGGCGGTGATGTGTCTTGCGGCCTGTGCCGGCGAAAAGCTCGCGCAAGCGCCGCCGGCTGGCGTGGATTTCAGCGGCCGCTGGAAACTCAACGAAGCGGATAGCGACGATCCGCAGCGCCTGATCCAAGCGCAGTTCAACGCTCCTGCCGCCGGCCAGAGCAATTCACCCTCGGGTGGTTCCGGCGGCCGTGGCGGTCGCCAGCGCGGCGGGCAGGGCGAAATGAATCTCGGCGGTCCTACAGGTCCAATCATGCCATCGGTGAGTGCGCTGAGCGAAGGTCTGCACTGGCCGGGCAAGCAACTGGAAATCAAGCAAGTAGCCGGTGTGGTCGCCTTTACCTCCGACGGCATCAACCGCGTATGTCAGCCGACGGATGCGGGCAAAAATCACAGACACTACGGTGCCGGCGCGGAACGGGATGGCGACTCTCCGCGAGGCGACGTTCCGCGGGCACGCGATGCGTCACCTGCGCGCTGTGGCTGGATGGAAAAGACCCTCATTGTGCAGGGTGGCGATCCCGACGACGAGCGTCCGCCATTCGACGAGCATTACAGCCTGTCCGAAGACAGACAGCGACTGGTGGAGGTAGTGGGCTTCAGGGGAGGTCGTTCCAGCGGCTTCACAATGTCACGCGTCTGGGATCGCTCAGGACAATAAAAAAGCCGGGCAGTGCCCGGCTTTTAAGTCCCCATGCCTTTTTGTGGCGCGCTTTTATTGCGCTCTAGCATTGATTGGTCTATTTACTTCCCTAGAGTTCTATTGCGTTCGAGCAACACTCTAATCCTGAGCCGCCGCCGAAGCTAGTTCTATTGCAAAGAAGTGTGAAAATTAATGTTGCCCAAAGGCAACAAGTGATCGAGATCGATGGCAGGCGGCAGTGCGACCCAATAAGTGACTTCGCGTATCCTTAGCGCAACATTTGCAAGCAAAACGGGAGTCCGTCAGTGGTTAAGGCCTCGATATCATCCCCTCCATCCATAGCGGTTCGCACTCGTCGGGCTTATTTCGATTGCAAATTCGGTCAACTACACGTGCGCACGGCCTTTCCGACGACGGGCGGATTTGATGAGCAAGTGACCTTGTTTTGCTTGCATCCCCTCGATGCTTCCAGCCGCTCATTCAGCCGGTTCTTGCCGGAGCTCGCCGCTGAGCGTTCTATCTATGCCCCCGATTTACCGGGCTGCGGCGAATCGGACCCCTCGCCCGCCCGCGGTGTTGCCGATGCCGCCGGCGCGATCTGCGCCCTGGCCAAGGATTTGAGGCTGCGCCAGATCGATCTGCTCGGCCTTCAATATGGCGCGGAAGTCGCCATGGAACTGGCTGCGGCAAGCCCGCAGCTGGTGAGGCGCCTGGTGTTGGCTGAAGTCCCGTCCCCGGAACGCTTGAAAGGGGTCCAGCATCCCTACCTGGTGGTCAATGTCGCCGCCTATGGGGCCGATCCATTCAACGCCGGCTCCCAGCTCTTGGCGACGCAAATCGGCGCATTCTTGAGCCGGCTTTCGTAGCCAAACCTTAAGGTGAGACTCAATAAGTTCATCAGCGAAACCGGCGTCTGTTCCAGGCGTGCGGCGGACAAGTGGATTGAGGCCGGGCGGGTCACCTGCAATGGTCAACTCGCTGCCCTGGGCACGCAGATTGCCGACGGGGATGAGGTATGCATCGACGGTGCGCCGATCGGCGCAAAGAAAAAGCAGATCTATATTGCCCTCAACAAGCCGGTCGGAATCACCTGCACCACGGAAGCCGACATCGAGGACAACATCATCCATCTCGTCGGGCATTCTGAGCGCATCTTTCCCATAGGGCGGTTGGACAAGGATTCAGAGGGCCTGATTCTCCTGACCAACAACGGCGACATCGTCAACGAGATCCTTCGTTCCGAGAACAATCATGAGAAGGAGTACATCGTGACGGTGGATCGCGCCATCACGGACCTTTCGCTGCAGATGATGGCCAGCGGTGTCAAAATTATGGGTGAATTGACCAAGCCCTGCAAAGTCGGCCGCATCGATCAGCGCTCGTTTTGCATGATTCTCACGCAGGGGTTAAATCGGCAGATTCGCCGCATGTGCTCCGCGCTGGGTTACAAAGCGCAGCGGCTACAGCGGGTGCGCATCATGAACGTTCATCTGGGCGCGTTAGGTTCGGGGGAGTGGCGCTATTTGACCGATGCCGAACTTGCCGGCCTGCTGCCACGTTGAAGAATGCAGTCTTAGCCCGATCTCAATGCCTCCGCGGTGAGACCTTCCGACCACTGTCGTCCGCTCGTGACCCGCCAGTCGGGGTCTTCGGCTTTAGTTGCCAGCCAGCGAAAGAAGTCATGGCGTTGATTGGTCCAGTAGGAGTAGCTGTACAGTACGCTTCCAGTGCTCGAGTCGACAGTGAAGTGTCGGCGAAACCCGAAGCTGCCCACGCCGCGGGTGCAACTGATCCGGGGGGAGTTTTCCGACAGCGCGAACTGGTTGGAACCGACTTGCAGGCGTAAGCGTCCCGCGTGCCCGTACACGCAGATATTCGGCTGCGAGACGCGGATCAGTGCAACGCCGTGCACCAGCGGCGGCGGCGTGTCGCAGGCGGTCCATGTCCCGCCGGGGGCATGCCATTGCAGTACCATGCTGCGGCGACGGAAATCTATTACCGGGATCGTCTTGGCGTTATCGGGAACCATGCTCACAGCATGCCGTATTCATGGGTTGTTGAAAGACGTGGCTGGGTGTGTCGGCGAAGGCGCTTTGCACGAGGCTTGGCGTGAGCAGCTGCGGCAGAATGACGGGTGCTGTGGAACCGGGCTTGGAGTTGTACACCACGTAGAGCGGTACCCCGGCCCGCCCAAAGGCGGCCAAGGCCTGCGTGATGGCTGGATCTCGATTGGTCCAATCGCCCTTCATCAGCGTCACTCCTTTGTCGCGGAAGACCTCTCGAACCGCGGAGTCGGCAAAGGCATTGCGCTCATTGACCAGACAGGTCAGGCACCAACTGGCGGTGAAATTCACCAGCAGCGGGCGTCCGGCCGCATTGAGCGTGGCCACTTGTGCCGCATCGTACGGCTGCCAATCATCCGCGGCCTGTGCGCCCCGAGCGGACCCGCCGGGCGCCGCCGCGGCAACGCCGGCAAAGTGCACCGGTAGAACCACGGCGAGAAGCACGGCGAGCGATGCGGTAACGAGCGCGGTCACGCGGCCGGCACTGGAACTTGACTTGGATTTTTGGTAAGCCCAAGCGGCGAAGGCGATGAGAATGGCTCCGGCCAACGCGGCGCCCAAGCCGATGGACGAAGTCTGCTGTGCGAGCACCCACAGCAGCCACGCCGCCGACGCATAGATCGGAAATGCAAAAATTTGCTTCAGCGTATCCATCCACGCGCCGGGCTTCGGCAGGGCGCGCCGCATCCAGGGCGCGAAGGATAGCAGCAGGTAGGGCAACGCCAGCCCAAGTCCCAGGGCCGCGAAAATGCACAGAGCGATGAACGGCGGCTGCGTCAGTGCGGCGCCGACCGCGAAAGCCATGAACGGCGCGGTACATGGGGTCGCCACCAGAGTGGTCAGCACACCCGTAAAGAACGAGGCGCGATAGCCATCCCCTTGGGTGAGGCCGTCACCGACCCCCGCAAATCCGCCGCCTACTTCAAAAACGCCGGATAAATTCAGGCCCACGGCCAGCAGCAAGTACACCAGCAAGGTGACGAACAGCGGCGACTGCAGCTGAAAACCCCAGCCGATCTGTTCACCGCCAGCCCGCAGCGCCAGCAGCGCACCCGCCAGGCATAGCATGGAACTGACGACGCCCGCGGCGAACACCAAGCCCTTGGTGCGCACCGCCGAGGGATGCTTCTTCGCCTGTTCCACCAGGCCCATGGCTTTGATCGACAGCACGGGAAACACACAGGGCATCAAGTTGAGGATCAAACCGCCCAGAACGGCGAAGAAAAGCAGAGCAGGCAGCGATGTATCCGTCGTATCAGCGGCCGCTGCCGGCGCGAATCGCGGATTGGCTGCAACCGGGCTCGCACCGGAGGCCGTGAGGCGCGCGGCGATCTCCAGGGGTACCGTCACCATATCGTTGCCGCTCTGCTCGGTGGCCAGCAGCACGCCTCGAACCGGACCCTGCGGCGGCTGATAGCCCAGCTTCATGGCGAGCTCGACCGCATCCCCGCTGCGCGTCAGTGTCTGCGGTGCGGCGTACTCGATACCGCCGTCGTCATAGGGAAAGAAAGCCAGGGTTTTGATCTGCGGCAGCGTGGCGCCCCACTCCTTGCCCAGGGTTATTACCACTTGACCGTTCTGGACCCGAGCGGTGCTCGCAGCCGGTGCCGCGTTCGGCAACTCACTACGCGCAGCCGTGAACAGCGCCGCGTCCGCCGGATCGGTACTGGAATGGGTGTTCACCGGCAGTTTCAATTGCAGATCGGCGTCTTCGGGAATGCAGACGTCGGAACAGACCAGCCACGCGGCCTTCGCCGACAACACCATGGGCGCCCCCCCCTGCAAATCCTTGGGCGCCGTGATATTCACTAGATGCAGGGCATGCTTGGCGTAGCCGTAATTCACCAGAGGCGGAAGCTCGAAGCGATGCGGTGTCGTCCAGACGATGTCGCCCGCCGTGAACCCCGGCGGTAGTTGCCAGGTGAGCTTGGTGGCCTGGCCGGAGTCCCCTGGATTGCGCCAGTACGTATGCCAGCCGTCGCGGATTGTGAATTCCAGGGCCACCCAGAACGATTGGCCCGGAGCGATGCCGCTCACCTCGCTGACCAAACGCGCCTTCACATTGTCCGAAGCAACGACAGGCCCGGAGAGAGGTAAGGCCGCCGGCGAGGCCAACAGCAAGCCCCATAGCCAGTATTTTACGGTGCGCATCGGCGTATGTTACCCAATAAAACGAGGCAATACCCAAAGGCGCCGAGGGCTGTGGAGCGTCTCACAGAATGCTCACCATACCGCTCCGTGGAGGGTTGAGCTAATGTAGCTGTCCCTCAACGATACCGCTCATGCAAGAAAACTACGTAGATCGCATCCTCAAGGCCAAGGTATACGACGTCGCCGTCGAAACGGCGCTGGAAGCCGCCCCCCGGCTATCGCGCCGCCTGAACAATCGCATCTTGTTCAAACGTGAAGACCTGCAGCCCGTCTTTTCGTTCAAAATTCGCGGTGCTTACAACAAGATCGCGCAATTGTCGCCCATCAGCGCGCAGCGCGGCGTCATATGCGCTTCGGCCGGCAATCATGCGCAGGGAGTGGCGCTGGGCGCCCGCACGCGGCGCATTCCGGCCGTCGTGGTAATGCCGTTGACCACGCCGGAAATCAAAGTTCAGGCGGTCGCCGACTTGGGCGGTGAAATCGTGTTGCACGGCGATGACTATGATCAGGCCTACGAGCACGCCATTGAACTTGGCCGGGAGCGAGGTTTGGTATTCGTGCATCCCTTCGATGACCCCGATGTGATCGCGGGGCAGGGCACCATCGCCATGGAGATCCTCCGCCAGCACCACGGCGATGAGATCGACGCGATTTTCGTTCCCGTGGGCGGCGGCGGCCTGATAGCAGGAATTGCCGCCTATGCGAAATCGCTGTATCCCCGCATCAAAATCATCGGTGTGGAACCGGAAGATGCGGCCGGAATGTACGAATCGCTGCGCGCCGGGAAACGCGTGGCCTTGGATCGAGTGGGCATGTTCGCCGATGGGGTCGCGGTGCGGCGGGTGGGCGAGGAGCCTTTTCGGCTGGCCAAACAGTATGTGGATGAAATCATCCTGGTGACTACGGATCAGATCTGCGCCGCCATCCAAGACATTTTCCAAGATACGCGCTCCATCGCCGAGGCGGCGGGCGCTTTGGCGGTAGCCGGGATCAAGAAGTACGTGGCCCGCGAAAATTGCACTGAGCGTACTTTCATCGCCATCAATGCCGGCGCCAACATGAATTTCGACCGGCTGCGTTATGTGGCCGAGCGGGCGGACTTGGGTGCCCAGCGCGAGGCATTGTTCGCCGTGGAGATTCCGGAGGCGCCGGGTTCATTTCTGCGGTTCTGCGAGCTATTGGGCCGGCGCAGCGTCACTGAGTTCAATTACCGATATGGGGATCTGCAGGCGGCACAGATATTCGTCGGCCTTACCCTCACTCGCGGCAAGGCCGAGCGCGAAGAGCTGCTGAAGAGCATCACCGCCGCGGGTTTCGCTGCGCGCGACATGACCGACAATGAAGTGGCCAAGTTGCACGTGCGCTATATGGTGGGCGGCCAGGCGCGCGGCCTCAGCGACGAGCGCCTGTATCGATTCGAGTTTCCGGAGCGTCCGGGCGCACTGATGAAGTTTCTCCAAGCCATCGGTACCACCTGGAACATCAGCCTATTTCACTACCGCAATCATGGCTCGGATTATGGGCGAGTTCTCGCCGGTATCCAGGTGCCCGTCGATACGCGCGCCGACTTTCTATTGCATCTCAACGAATTGCATTACGCCTACACAGAAGAGACCGACAACCCGGCATATAAGATTTTTCTCGGCGGCTGAGTTGACGCGCAGTGCATTGGACGGCTCGCCGAACGAACAATTCGCGCCCGTGACTAGTGCGCGGCGCTTGCGGTTTGCAGAGGCACAGGACGAACTCCCTTGAGCCAATTCTGCGCTCGGCGCACGACGGGATCGTCGGCGCCTCGCGCCTGCAGCAGCACAGGCAATGCCGCGCTGAGTTCCTCGGCTGCTTCACGGGGCTTGCCCAGATGCGCCAGCGCATAGGCGTGAATGGCGTGGGCATGCGCTGTGTATGGGCTCGCGCCAGTCGACGTCGCATCCCATATCTTGATTGATCGATCGCTCAACACGAGCGCTTCGCCGGGTTTGCCGCGATCCACCAAAAGTCGAGCGAAATGCATTAGCGCCGACGCGCGATATTGGTGATTGGCGGGCAGCGATTTGTCGTAGACGATCAGTGCCTGGCGAAATTCGCCGTCAGCCGCCACAAAGTTCCCTTGATCGTGCAATAGCATTGCCAAGCTCACGCGAGAGTATCCGACGTTATAGTTGTCGGGACCATAGATAGACAGATTGATGTCGAGCGCACTGCGCAAAAGTGGCTCGGCCTCGGACAATCGTCCTTCGCCCTGCAACAGCAAACCAAGATTGCCCTTGCCCGTCGCTGTCTCAGGATGTCGCTCACCGTACGCCCTCTCGAAGCGACGGATTGCCTCCCGGTAGAGCCTCTCAGCTTGGGGTAGATTACCCATGTTTTGCGCTACCGTCGCCAAATTGTTAAGGCGCATGGCCACCCGTGGATGGTCATCGCCCAAGACATGTCTATAGATTTCCAGCGCCCGTTCATAGTGCTCCTTGGCAAGCGCCCAATGCTGCTCGCGCGCGTACACTTTCGCCAGATCGTCGAGTACCGCCGCAATGTCTGTTTGCGGGGCGGAGTTCGTCCCAAGGATGGCGAGGCTGCGGATATACAATTCTTTGGCTTCGATAAATTGTCCTTGCTGATGTCTGAGCATTCCTAGTACCCAGAGCGCTTGTCCCGCCTCGAGGCTGCTTGCGCCAAAGTCGCTTTGCGAAAGATGCAGCGCCTGTTGCAAGGGTGCCTCAGCTCCTGGCAGATCGCCTACGCCGATGCGCGCTTGGCCGAGTTCCAACAAGGTGTTGACACGTGATTTATCGTGGGAACCCGGCTGTAGCCGCAACGACTCGTCCAATATCGGTAAGGCGTCTTGGTACTGTCCGAGACTGTCATAAACAGCCCCTACGGTGGAAAGTAACGCTGCCTTGGTTTCTGGTTGATCCTTCAGCCCAGCCCGCAAACGCTTCGCACCCGAGTCCAACAATTCACGGGCCGTAACTAGGTTGCCGCGGTTCTCTTCAGGATCCGACAGTTTGAACAGATTTACTAGGAAGCTCGACACCTCTTCGGCCCGTGCCCGTTCGTGTTCAGCGTGTTCGCGCTGCACGGCGACCCGGTCGCGCTCCGCGGCAATTCGCAGAGACTGCACGTAAGTCGTCGTCGCGAACGCCAGTATCAACAACACCAAGCTTACGCCTGCTGTCACCGGCAACCAGTGACGCCGGACAAATTTTGCCGCGCGGTATGACATCGTGTCGCGGTGGGCAATGACTGGTTTACCCTCAAGATGGCGCTGAATATCGCCGGCCATTTGCTGGGCGGAACCGTAGCGGCGCTCCGGCTCCTTGCGCATTGCCATCAGCACGATATTGTCAAGGTCGCCCCCGAGCGTGCGCCGCATTCGCTTCGCTGTCGTATTTCTTGCCTCCGCGACGTTGCGGGCTTCCGGCGAATCATCAGTAATGACAGCGTGACTGGGAAACGCTGGATCCTTTTCGCATATGGCGCGCTCAATGTCCGCGAAACGCATCGATGAGATTAGAAACGGGCTGTTTCCGGTCAGTAGTTTATAAAGCAGTACGCCCAATACATAGACGTCGCTCGACGTGGTGATGACCTGGCCTCGGACCTGTTCGGGGCTCGCATGATCCGGGGTCATAATGCGAATGTCGGCGTGAGTGACGGCCAGTGTATGGTGTCCCGCTTGGCGTTCGTCCAACAATTTGGCGATACCGAAATCCAGCAATTTGGGAACTCCGGCCGCAGTTACCAAAATGTTCGAAGGCTTTAGATCGCGATGAACGATGAGATTTTGATGAGCGTAATGCACCGCGGCACAAACCGTCTGAAATAGCTTCAGACGACCGGGTATATCGAGGCGGCTCGAATCGCAGAAGACGTCGATGGGGATGCCGTCTACATATTCCATGACAATGTAGGCGCCGCCGTCCGGCATGGTGCCGCCGTCCAACAAATGCGCGATATTGGGATGATCGAGCTGAGCGAGGATCTGACGCTCAATCTTGAGTCGAGACTGAACCCCAGGCGAGCCGCCGTAAACCACTTTGATGGCCACTTGCTGCTCGAACTCCGCGTCCGCGCGTTCGGCAAGGTACACCTCTCCCATACCGCCTACACCCAAGGTGCGCAGTACGCGATACGGCCCTATGCGTTCTCCTGTCATTTTCAAAGCATGCACCCCCGTACCGGCAGACTGCAATCAACCACAGCTATTGCGGTTGGGTGCCGCTTGCGTGTATGAAAGCAGGGCCTGAATGCTAGAACCTAGGAGTTGGACTCACATGCCAAACGGACACAATCCTGACAAGCCGCCGCCCAACCCCAATCCTGGACCCGGTAAAGGCCCCACGCCGGTAGGCGGATCCGGCGGCAAAGTAACCCCCGACGGGGGCAGCGACAAGCCACCGCAGAGCAGGGCCGTAGCCGTGGCCGCCGCGGTGGGCGGCGCCATTGGCGGTATCGTCGGTGCTTTGATCGGTAGCGGGATGCACCACTGATTGGATAGCCTGACGGCGTACCAGGTGCTGCGCGAGCCGCGGCACGAGACCCTGCGGGTACGCGGACTCGATATGCATGTGACGCGTTGGGGGCCGGAGCCTTCGGAGTCCGTGTTACCCGTCTTCCTGCTGCATGGATGGCTGGATTGCGGCGAGACTTTTCAGTTCATGGTGGATGCATTGCTGCGGGATCGGCCCTTAGTGGCGCTTGATTGGCGTGGCTTTGGACGCAGCGAGTGGCCGCAGCAGGGTTACTGGTTTCCCGATTATCTGGGCGACCTGGATGCCTTGCTGGATCGGCTATCGCCCGCGGCGCCTGCCTGTTTGGTCGGACACAGCATGGGCGGCAATATCGCCTGCTCGTATGCCGGCCTTCGGCCCGAGCGAGTCCGCTGTGTGATCAATCTCGAAGGATTCGGACTGGCGCGGACTTCGCACGAACAGGCGCCGGCGAGGCTGCGCAAGTGGCTGGGCCAGTTAAAGTCCCCGGCACAGCGAAAGGACTACGCATCATTCGAGGAGTTGGCCGGTATCATTCGATTTCGCTACCCGCGATTCTCCGCCGCACAGGCCCGGTTTGTGGCCTTGGCCTGGGGTAAACTCGATGCCGACGGCCGGGTGCGGCTGGCTGGCGACCCGCGCCATCACTGGGTGAATCCAATTCTGTACAAGCGCGAAGATACCGAAGCGTGCTGGCGTGAGTTGCGTGCGCCGCTGTTGATGCTGGTGGGCGAGGAGTCGGATCATCTGGCCAAACTGGGCGCGGACGGCACTGCGGCGGCATTTCGCACTATATTTCCTCACGTTGAAATTGCCCGCGTCGCGGGCGCGGGTCACATGCTTCACATCGACAGACCGGATTTGGTGGCACCCTTGATTGAAGCCTTTTTGGACGTTCACTAAATGACACGGCGGATTTATCCGACGCGCTTCGGACAAATGCATTTGCGCAGTAACGATGGCAAGGGAGTGCCTCTGGTGCTCATGCACATGTCGCCGCGCTCGGGCGCCATGTGGGAGTTGCTGCAGGAGCGGCTGGAGCGGCCGACCTTCGCGCCGGATCGACTGGGCTATGGCTTTTCCGACGCGCCCCCTTGGGCTCTGTCGCTGGAGCAATACGCCCAGAGCACGGTCGACACGCTAAAAGCGGCGGGGATCGAGGGCGAGGTCGACATACTGGGTATTCACATCGGGTCCATCGAGGCCATCGAGGTAGCCCATCAAATGGGTTCCCAGGTACGCCGAGTCATCGCGGTTGGAATGCCGCTATTTACGCCTGAAGAACAGCAACGCCAGATGGAAAAGTACAGCGAACAGCCTCTTAGGCCGGCAGCAGAGGGCGGCCATGTGCTGGGCGCCTGGCGCGGCGGCTTCGCCTTTCGCCAACCACCCTACGACCTGGGCGACGTGCATCGCCGCTTTGTGGAGCATGTGCTGGCGGCCAATCCCGGCGCGGCGTTTCGTGCCGCTTGCGGCTACGCCATCGAGAAGAAACTCAAGAGCCTGAAAGCACCGTTGACGGTGTTCGCTCCGCACGACGACATTATCGAGCAAACCCTGCGGGCCAAGCCCTTGCTCAAAGCCGGCGCCACTTATGTCGACCTGCCGGAACTGAGTCAGGATCCATTCCATGTCGCCCTCGACCGAATGGTCACGCTCGTGAATCGCCACCTACCGCCTTAAGAATCGCAGCGCCGCCGCAACCCGCTGCGGCGCTCGACCGACCTCGATTATTCACCACAGAGTTGGGATGAGAGTGAGGAATTCCGCCGATGACGACCGTGTATTCGCGCCAGCAGATCGAGCAAGTGATTCAGCCCAAGCAGGTCATCGCCGCGATGGAGCGCGCTTTCGCGGCGTACTCGAACGGGGAAGCGGTCATACCGCCGGTGGGGCAGCTGGACTTCGAGGATCCGCCGGGTGATTGTCACATCAAGTATGGCTACTTGAAGCAAGGCTCGACTTTCACCATCAAGATCGCCACCGGCTTCTGGAAGAATCCCGAGCGCGGCCTGGCGTCCAGCAATGGAGTGGTGCTGGTGTTCAGCAGCGAGACGGGGGAACTGCTCACCATTTTTCAGGACGAGGGCTACTTGACCGACATGCGCACCGCCGCCGCCGGTGCCGTCGCCGCCAAGTACCTTGCGCCGGCGAGCATCGAGTGTATCGGGATCATCGGTGCCGGCTTGCAGGCCAAGTTGCAACTCGAGTATTTGCGCGAGGTAACCGCCTGCCGGCGGGTCAAGCTCTGGGCGCGCGCCATCGATCGCGCCCGCGCGCTGACGGTACCCGGCTTTGACATCGAAGTCGTCGCCTCGCCCGCGGAGGTCGCAGCGGATGCGCGGCTGATCGTCACGACCACGGCCTCCCGGGATTGGTTGCTTGGCGCGGCGGATGTAAGGCCTGGCACTCACATTACCGCCATGGGAGCGGATGGCGGGGGCAAACAAGAGTTGGAGCCGAAACTATTCGCGCTCGCCCGGGTTCGCGCCGTCGATAGTTTGAGTCAATGCTCCAAATACGGCGATTCCGCCTTCGCGCTCGAACAGGGACTGATCGAGACGGCTGACCTGGTGGAGCTCGGCCGAGTGATTCAGGATCCGGCGCTGTGGCGACGGAGTGGGCAGGACATTACCATCGCCGACCTAACGG
This sequence comes from Gammaproteobacteria bacterium, assembly GCA_025357835.1. Taxonomy (GTDB): domain Bacteria; phylum Pseudomonadota; class Gammaproteobacteria; order Steroidobacterales; family Steroidobacteraceae; genus Bog-1198. Next base: position 22,096 of record JANYLM010000094.1, on the reverse strand, counting down.
GCGTGGCGGTGCAGGATATGGCGATAGCGGAACTTGCATTGCAAGGCCTGCGCAATTGAGGGAGAACAACGTGGCATTTAATGCTTCCAGCCATTCATGGCATGTGCCTCGACCGGGTACTGCCTCGCTCGCCACCGTACTATGGATAGTCTGTATGTTCACGCACCCAGCCACTGTCGGCGCCGCGGAAAATATCGGCACCGTCACCCAGGTTTACAACGGTTCGCTGAGCTCCGACATCCAGGTCAACACTTTTCGCAACATTGATAAGCTGTTTCCCGTGCGCGTCGTCAAGCACGGGGCCAATGTGCTGCCGCTGCCGGCGGCGGCGAGGCAGTTGACCCGGGTGGAGTTCAGCTCCGGCGGCAAGAGCTACGACCTGATCGACTACATGGCCCTGAATCGCGTCACGGCTATGCTGGTTCTGAAAGACGGCAAAATTGCCTACGAAGATTATGAAATGGGCAATTCTGAGAAGACGCGGTGGATGTCCATGTCCATGGTCAAATCGATCACGTCTTCGCTGATGGGTGCGGCGATACAGGATGGATACATCAAGAGTGTCGATGATCCGGTGACTCGGTATGTGGCGAAGCTCAAGGGCAGCGCCTACGACGGAGTGAGTATTCGATACCTACTGCAAATGGCCTCCGGCGTGAAGTGGGACGAGACCTATACCAACCCCCTGTCCGACCGGCGCCGCATGCTGAATGCACAAATTGCGCAGCGTCCAGGCGCCATCCTGGATTTGATGGCCAAGCTGCCGCGAGCGGGAGCACCCGGCACCCTCTGGAATTACAGTACGGGGGAAACCTTCGTTGCCGGCGCCGTGGTGCGGTCGGCGGTCGGTCGCCCCCTGGCTGAGTATTTGTCGGAACGGATATGGACCAAGGTCGGCATGGAATCCGACGCGACGTGGTGGCTGGAATCCCCCGACGGGCTGGAGATCGGCGGCAGCGGGCTCAGCGCCACTTTGCGCGACTACGGACGATTTGGGTTATTCCTCATGAACGGCGGAGTGGCTGGCGGCGAGCAGATTCTGCCGGAGGGCTGGGTCCGGGACGCCGGCAGCAGTAAAATCATCGGCGGCAAGGCGGTGGACTACGGCTATATGATGTGGCCGTTCTCCGCGAATCCCGGCGCCGTCAACCAAGGCGCCTTCCAGGCACTCGGCATCTACGGTCAGCATATTTACGTGAATCCTCGAGAACAGGTGGTGATCGTTGTCTGGGGTGCGCTGCCCAAGCCCACTGGAAAGGAAGTCATGGCGGATGCAGATTTCTTCGCGGCGGCCACGGCGGCGCTGCGCTGATGATGGTCCCTCGGCGGCCCGAAGTCAGTGCGCGCGCTGCTTGCCGCGCCGAGCAGCGGGCTTAGTCGTTGCTGTGGCGATGGCCACGGATTTGCGCGCCCACGCCGTGCACTCGTCGGGATCTTCGAGAGTATCCGCCGGCACTTCGTAGTAAGTCATGCTCCAGTGGGGCTTGTCGTCGAAGGGGCGGAACCGACTCATGCCGCGCACCTCATAGTCGTGACGGTTGGTGTCGTTCACTTTGAAGTACAGGGTGTCGCGGGCAACGAGCCCGAAGAACCTATCCTCGTGATACAGCCCGACGCCGCCGAACATGCGTCGCGGCGTGACGCCTCCGATGCCGGCAAGCTGCTCGAGCACGTATTGCAAAAAATCATCGCTGACAGCCATTCAGGCGATTTCCTCTAGTTTCGTTCCGCTACCGTATTTCCCAGTGCCGCGCATCGACAGCGTGCGCACAATATCCTACGATAAACCGTATGAATCGGAAGCCTCACCCGCCGCAAACACTTCCCCGCATTTCTCGCGGGATGGTTACGCTACTCGCCTTGCTGTTCTTGTGCGCGACGGACCATGCGTCGGCGCGTCACCACGGCCGTGCCGGCGAGGGCGCACCCGGCGACTTCGCCTACTATGTGCTGTCGCTGTCTTGGTCGCCGGCATTTTGCCTGTCGTCGCCGGGCTCTGCCGAATGCAACGGGCCGCGACGCTATGGCTTCATCGTTCACGGATTGTGGCCGCAAAACGAATCGGGTTGGCCCGAGCATTGCGACGTGCAGCGGCCGGTGCCAGACAACGTGGTGCAGGGCATTGCCGACTTGATGCCGGCGCGGGGCTTGGTTTATCACGAATGGTCGGCGCACGGCACCTGCAGCGGCCTGGAGCCGGCCGAGTTCTTTGCGCTGGTGCGCCGCGCCTACGCCGGCGTTGCGATTCCGCGAGAACTTTCGAGTCCCACTCAAGCCCTCGAACAGCCCCCTGCCGCGGTTGCGGACTGGTTTCTGCACGCCAACCCACGCCTTGCGGCGCACTCGGTCGTCGTGACCTGCAGCGGGCAGGGCGCGCCGCGGCTTCGCGAAGTCCGCATCTGTCTCGATCGTGATCTGGGTCCGCGTGCCTGTTCCGCCGACGCCTTGCGCGGCGCCTGCCGGGCGCCGCAGGTGATCATCCCGCCGATTCGCTAGCGTCGTTAACTCCAAACCCGCCTTACTCGAGCCACCATGGACAAACCACCCCTGCCGCCGTTTACTGTCGAAACCGCCACTCAAAAGGCGCGGATGGCCGAGGACGCTTGGAACTCCCGTGACCCGGCTCGGGTTGCGCTTGCCTATACGGCGGACAGTCGATGGCGCAATCGTGCCGAATTTCTGCAGGGACGAGTGGCCATCCAGGCGTTTCTGGCGCGTAAATGGGCGCGCGAACTCGATTACCGACTGATTAAGGAGCTCTGGGCGTTTCGCGACAATCGAATCGCTGCGCGCTTTGCCTACGAATGGCACGACGACAGCGGTCACTGGTTCCGCAGCTATGGCAATGAAAATTGGGAGTTCGACGATCACGGCTTGATGAAGCTGCGGCTGGCCAGCATCAACGACCTGCCGATTGCAGAAGGTGAGCGTAAGTATCGCTGGCCCCTCGGGCGGCGTCCCGACGACCACCCCGGTTTGAGTGAACTCGGCCTGTGAGCTAGCCAGTTAAGGGCATTAAGGGCCGGCGGCGCTGCACCAACTCCCGTCCCAATACGGACATTCGGGCAACTCAAGTATGATACGGCGCATGGAACAGCACGATCATAGTGGGTATTCGCCCGGCCACGGCCACGGCCACGGCCACGACCACGACGACAGTCATGGCCATGACGATGACCATGTACATGACCGCGAGCAATCCCACGACCACGACGAGAAGCATGGGCACGCCCACGACCATGCGCATGGGCACGCTCATGGAATAGCCACCCAAGCCATCAACACCCGAATGGCTATGGCGGTGGGGTTGAACTTGATTTTCGTGGTCATCGAGGGCGGCTTTGGATTTTTGTCCAATTCGGTGGCATTGATCGCGGATGCCGGTCATAACTTGAGCGATGTGCTGGGGCTGGTGTGCGCCTGGACTGCCATGTACCTTGGGCGTCGGCCTCCGGGCGCCCGGTTCACTTACGGCTTGGGACGATCCACGGTGCTGGCGGCGCTCGCGAACGCAGTTTTGCTGTTACTGGCTTGCGGCGCGATCGCCTGGGAGGCGTTGGGCCGGCTCGCATCCCCCCCTGCCGTGGCGGGAGCGATCGTGATGGCTGTCGCGGCAAGTGGCATTGTGATCAACGGGCTGAGTGCCTGGTTGCTGCACGCCGGTAGTCATGGCGATCTGAATCGCCGCAGCGCCTACATTCATATGCTGGGTGATGCCGCCGTATCCGTCGGCGTACTACTGTCGGGCGCGCTCATTATGTACACCGGCTGGAGCCGATTGGACCCCATCGTCAGTCTATTGATCGTCGCGGCAATCTTGTGGAGCACCTGGGGATTGTTGCGGGATTCGCTGCACCTGTCGCTCGACGGGGTACCGGCTAGCGTCAATTCCGCAGCCGTGATGTCCTACTTGGCCGATCAGCGCGGAGTGACCGATGTGCATGATCTGCACATTTGGGCGCTCAGTACTACCAGCGTCGCTCTGACCGCCCACTTGGTCGTTCCGGAACGCGGCGTCGAAGAGGCGCTTCTGGATTCCCTAACGCCCGATCTGAAGCGGCGCTTCCATATTCATCACGCCACTCTGCAAATCGAAAGAGACCGTTGCGAACACGGATGTGAAGCCGACGTGTGATCCGGCGCGGTACTACTTGATTTGCGCAGCGGCGCGCGTGAAGACAGGCGTCAATAACTTATAGAACAAATAGACGGCAAAGGGAGCGACCAAGATCCAAGCGAGTCCGGCATGCAGAATCGCGTCCCACAGCACAACGATGGCGCGTCCCACGCCCTGCGCCATCAGTGCGAGCCCTTGCTGGATCGATACGGGCTGGGGAGGGAGGCGCAGTATCCATTCGCCGAGACGGACGAAGGGGATGATCAGCAATATTTGCGTGGGCGCCATGGCCGCCTGCACGATTTGAATCGCCGGGAGATTCAAACGAAATACCAGGGCGATCACGGTGCAGATTATGGTCGAAATGCCCAAAATAGGTATGTTGCCGACCACTACTCCGATCGCTACGCAGAGCGCAAGCCGATCCGGCGAAATACCCTGCCTCAATAAAGTCAGGAGAGGTTCGAGAATTCTGCGGTACAACCAATTCTTCACGGGGATACTCAAGGATTCGTTGTCATGAGAATATCCGAACAGGGGTTCATCCCTGAGCATATTCAATAAATGATTGCCCGAGGGATTCGGGGGAATCCGATACTTGGCTTGGCTTAAGTCCGGTCGAGCCATTACAGTCGATCCGAGGGAGTTTATGCATGTCCAATGAAAGTGCGATTCGTCGCGAGGTCGGAACCATCGCTCTGATGTTCACCGGCTTGGGTTCGATCATCGGGTCGGGCTGGCTATTCGGCGCTTGGCGCGCCGCGCAGCTCGCCGGCCCCGGTGCGGTCTATTCCTGGATCATCGGTGCAGTGATCATCCTCTTCGTCGCACTGACCTTCGCCGAGCTCGGAGCCATGTTTCCTGAATCCGGTGGCGCGGTACGCTACGGGCACTATTCGCATGGCTCGCTGGTGGGTTTCGTCGCCGGTTGGGCCGCCTGGATTGCCATTGTCTCCGTGATCCCGGTGGAGGCGGAGGCATCGGTACAGTACATGAGTTCCTGGCCTTGGGAGTGGGCGCAGCGGCTGTACGTGCATGCCGCCAACGGCCAGGGCGAGTTGACCGTGCCTGGCTTGTATATTGCCGCCGCGCTGGTGGTGATTTATTTCCTGGTCAATTTCTGGAGTGTGAAGGTTTTTGCGAATACCAATAGCGCTATTACCTTCTTCAAATTGGTGGTGCCGGCGGCCACCGCCGTGGCGATGATGTGCACGGGTTTTCATTGGGAAAATTTCCGCGTGGGTATTCACGGCGGACAGCACGTCGGAAATGCCGCAGCAATCCTGACTGCGGTCGCTACCAGCGGCATCATTTTCAGTTACAACGGCTTCCAGACTCCCGTGAGTCTTGCCGGCGAGGCGCGCGACCCAGGGCGCAGCGTACCCTTTGCCATCTTCGGTTCGATCGCATTGAGCACAGTAGTCTACTTGCTGCTGCAGGTGGCCTTCCTCGGCGCCGTCGCGCCCGAGCACTTGCACGAGGGTTGGGCTGCGCTGGAATACAGTTCACCGTTCGCGCAGTTGGCGCTGGCGCTGAATCTGAACTGGTTGGCCATCCTGCTGTATGCCGATGCCTTCGTCAGTCCGAGCGGCACCGGCACCGCTTACACGGCCGCGACTGCCCGCCAAATCTATGCCATGGAGCGCAGCGGCACGGTACCCGAGGTGCTGGGTCGAGTGCATCCGCGCTTCGGCATCCCGCGGCCTGCGATGTGGTTCAATTTATTGGTGTCGTTCATCTTTTTGTTCTTCTTTCGCGGCTGGGGCAAGCTCGCGGCAGTGATTTCGGTTGCCACCATCATCACCTACCTCGTGGTGCCGATCAGCGTGATGGTGCTGAGACGTACCGCGCCCAATCTGCACCGCCCGCTGCGCGTACCCGGTTTGCAGGTGCTGGCGCCCATGGCCTTTGTGCTCGCTACGCTGATGCTGTTCTGGGCGCGCTGGCCGCACACCGGTGAGATCATGCTGCTGTTGATTCTGCCGCTGCCGGTGTACCTGTATTACCAAAGCAAGTCCGGTTGGCGCGATTTCGATCGGCAGCTACGCGCCTCCTGGTGGTTGATTGCCTACCTGTCCGCTATGACCGCGTTGTCCTGGGCCGGCAGCAAGGAGTTCGAGGGGCACGACTACATTCGATACGGTTGGGATCAGCTGTGCGTCGTGCTGGCTGCGCTGGCTTTCTACTATTGGGGGTTGCGCAGCGGCTGGCGTACTCCGGCGGTCGAGGCAGCAGAACGGGAAAAAAATTCCTAGCGCTGCTTGTTGCGGATGCAGGGTCTTTAAGTCAGGTGGCGCGGCGGAAGGTTAGATTGAGCCGCTGTGAGCCCAGGACCACGTGATTGCCGTCTTTGAGCGCCAGCACACCGTGATAGTGCAGGCGCGCAGGGCCGCCCCAAACCACCACGTCGCCGTGCTGCAGCGGCACTCGGCGCTGCCGGTCCTTTCGCAAGTCCCCGCCGAACAAGAAAGTCGCCGGTAAACCCAGCGATACCGACACGATGGGGGCGCTGAGATCGCCTTCGTCCTTGTCCTGATGCAGAGTCAGGCGGGCGCCGGGTTCGTATCGATTGACCAGGCAGGCATCCGGGTCGAAGTCGGAGAATCCCGCCGCCTGCGCTGCGGTTTGGGCCAGCTCAAGAAGCACCCGCGGCATCGGCGGCCAGGGTCGGCCACTCAGGGGATCGCAGTCAGCGTAGCGATATCCACGGCGATCGCTAACCCATCCTAAGCGGCCGCAATTAGTCATCGCCACGGACATGCGAAAGCCTCCGGGGGTCACCAGGTGACGAAAGGCCGCAGCCGCTCTGATATCCTCGATTGCCGCCAAGACGGCCGTCACTTTGTCGAGTGCGAATCCGTGCAGCAGCCAAGCACCCGGCGCCAGTGGCTCGTGTCTAGTATCGAGTGAGGCGCCGTCAAATAGATCCCGCGTGTGCCCTTGCATAGGTGCTCACATTACCCGAATGCCCAGCCAATCCAAGGGCAACGAAATCAGTCGTTAAGTACGCCCGTGCTCACCGGCCAGGTCACCGACGGCGGCTCCACGCCGAGCGGCGCGTCATGATTGGGGTCGAAGACGCTCAATTGACGTCGAAACCATGCCACAAAACGCTCATCCGCTGCCACGCGCGCCGCATCGCTGCCACGCGCATAGATGGCGAGCGCTTCCTGCGAAATCACGATGCGGATCATCCGCGAGCGCTTGTTAGGGTGCAGCGCGTTGCTTGCCAGTCGCCATGTGGCCAGGATCATCATGTCCTGCGCTCCGCGCGGCACCAGGATTCGCGGGTCATCGCCGAGCTGACGTTTGACGAGTTCGCGGAAATGATTGCTGAAGTCTTTCATCGAGTGGTGCGCCTTTGATTACCCTAACCGCTGCGGCGGCGTTGTCAACCGGCCGTAGCCGGCACATTTCGTACCAGCCTCGGGTAGTAGTGCAGCAGCGTCGCCGTGCGCGCCACGTAGTGCACATAGAAAGCGGCCCACAGACCGTGATTGCCGAAGGGTCTGAGCACCCACCAGGCGACGAGAAAAATCCCGAGCGACACCAGCATGGCGTTGCGCATGTCGGCGGTTTGGGTGGCGCCGATGAAGATGCCGTCGAGCTGGAACGCCCAGACTCCGAGCAGCGGCGCAGCTGCTGCCCACGGCAGATACGCGCTGGCCGCGGCGCGCGCCGCCAGATCCACGGTTAGACGATCGATGAGCCAGGGACCGCCCGACAAAAGCACCAGCGAAACCAACACTGCGACTGCGGCCGCCCACGTCGTCGTCATCTTGACGGCCAGGGTAAGCCCGGCGCGATGCGCCGCGCCAATGGCACGACCGACCAGCGATTCGGTGGCGAAGGCAAAGCCGTCGAGAAAGAACGCGGCTACGGCAATGAACTGCAGCAGGATGGAGTTTGCGGCAAGCACCACATCGCCCTGACGGGCGCCTTGCGCTGCAAACCATAGGAATGCCGTGATCAATGCCAATGTACGGATCATGATGTCGCCGTTCACGGCGAAAGTGCGTTTTAGCTGGGCCGGCATCAATAGTCGCTGCACGCTCCAAACTGCGCCCATGCCGCGAATGTGGCGCACCGCAATCGCGATGCCGATCGCGGCGGCACATACTTCAGCCAGGAACGTGCCCAGTGCGACGCCGCGAACGTCCCACCCGAAGCCCAGCACGAACAGCATGTCGAGCGCCATATTGGTGAGATTCAAAACGAGTTGCAGAATCAAGCCGATGTCGGTGCGCCCGAGCCCGATGAACCACCCGAGCAGTGCGTAGTTGGCGAGAGTGGCGGGCGCCGCCCAGATGCGTATATCGAAGTAACCGCGCGCCAGGCCTTCGACTCGCGCACTGGCATGAATGGCGGCGAACGCCGATTCCCGAATCGGCCACTGCAATACGATCAGTGCAGTGCCTGCCACGAGAGCCACCAAAAGCGAGCGGCCAAGCACTGCCGCAGCTCCCGCGACATCGCCACCACCGTGCGCCTGCGCGGTCAATCCTGTCGTGCCCATGCGCAGAAATCCGAAGCCCCAAAAGACGAAGGTGAAGATGAGTGCGCCGATGGCGGCCGCTCCTATGTACGCCGCGTCCGGGATCTGACCGACCACGGCGGTATCCACCAGGCCGATTAGCGGCGTGGACATGTTCGAGATCATGATAGGTACCGCGATTCTCAAGATCTCGCGGTGAGTCAGACGGCTCGTGGAGTGAGAGTGGGAAGACGGCACTAGCGGGAAGGCGTGCGCGGCCGTGCGCGGCGAGTAGGTTCGGCGGTATAGGGGTCCTCCGGCCAGTAATGCTTTGGGTACCGACCCTTCAAGTCTTTTTTTACCTCATGGTAGCCACGATTCCAAAAGCTCATCAGATCGCGGGTAATTTGCACCGGACGGCGCGCCGGTGACAATAGCTTCAGCAGCAGCGGCAGCCGGCCGGCGGCGACGCTCGGTGTCTGGTGCAGGCCGAATATTTCCTGCAGGCGCACCGACAAGGTGGGAATCTCGCCGTCCAGGTAATCGATGGGTATCGCTGAACCGCTGGGAACGGTGAAATGGGTGGGCGCCTCCCGGTCCAAAATCACGCCTTGCCCATAGGTCAAACGAGCTCGCAATGCCTGCCCCAGATCCAGTCGCGAAAAGTGCTCGCGACGGGTAAAACCGGAAATCCAGGGTATTGCCCATTCATCAAGAGTGGCGGCGAGCGCCGTGTCGCTCAAATCCGGCCAAGGTTCCGGTGCCGGCACCGCATATTGCCGCATCAATCCCACGCGTGCCCGCCACTGTCGCAACTCCGCGCTCCACGGCAGGCCATCGATGCCCAGTTGCCGCAGGCCCACAAGCGCCGCGTCCTGCATTGCTTGACTGTCGGGATGGCGAATTTCGGCTGATTCCAGCAGCAGCGCGCCCAGGCGGCGCTCGCGCCGCGCGCGGATGGCGTGTTCGCGAACGTCCCAGGATATTTCGGCGTGATCGTAGATTTGCGCCGAGAAATGCTCCTCAAGATCCGCCAGCCTCAGTGGGGCGGCTAAGAAAATCCGCGCCTCGCGTTCCGCGCCGTCCAATTCCGCCGCCACGATGAAGTCGGCTTTGGACAGCGCTTGTGGCTCCCCGAAGCGTGCGCCTCGCCCATTCGCTAATAAGTATCGGCCGCCGTCGCTGCGCGCTTGGCCGATGCGGTCGGGATAGGCCCAGGCCAACAGTATGCCGGTCCATTCATGCGGATCCACCGAGTCCGGGCGGCCGCGTATAAAGTCGCGCTGCCAATGCGCCGAGCTGCGCGCCGCCTGAGTCATGGCACGATTGTCCACGGTGATTCCCGGCGGCAAATCCCGCACATCGCCGCGCATTACCGCCACGCGCAGCCGCAGATCCACATCGCGCGCGCCGGCGCCGGCGCGCAAGATGTCGCGCTCACTCAAGATGGCCGCGAGGTCGCAGGCCAAGCGCGGCGCGCCGTGTTCGCGCGCCCTGACGAGCATGTGAGCCAGTCGTGGATGCAGCCCAAGCTTCGCCAGCATTCTTCCATGCGCAGTGATTCGCAGGCCCGAATCGACAGCCTCGAGCTGATGCAATAAATCACGTGCTTGCGCCAGCGGCGCTGCGGGCGGTGGATCGAGCCAGCGCAGGCCCCCAGCGTCCACCGCACCCCAGCAACTGAGCTCCAGAGCCAGGGGAGCAAGATCTGCATGCAGTATTTCCGGCGCCGTTTGCGGCGCTAGGGACGCCTGAGTTCCCTCCGACCATAGACGGTAACAGGTGCCCGCACTTAAACGGCCGGCACGGCCGCGGCGTTGGTCGGCTGCCGCCTGCGAGACCTTGGTGGTGACCAAGTGACTCATGCCCGTAGCAGGATCGAACTCCGCATAGCGTCGCAATCCTGAATCGACGACCACGCGGACGCCTTCTATGGTCAGGCTGGTTTCCGCGATGCTGGTGGCGAGAACGATTTTGCGCTGTCCCGCTGGCGCCGGCATGAGGGCCGCATCCTGCGCCGCACCCTCCAGTTCGCCGTACAAAGGCAGCACACGCACATGGCGATCCAGCCCCGCGTCCTCCAGGGCGCGCTGCACCCGACGAATTTCCGCCGCACCCGGCAAAAAGCACAGGATGTCGCCGTCGTGCTCGCGCAGGACCGTACGCAGCAACTGCGCCGTTTGTTGTTCGATGTAGATTTCGGGGCGGCGGGCCACATACTGGGTCGCTACCTCAAAGCTGCGGCCGCGCGCGGCGACGATGGGCGCGTCCCCCAGCAGCTTGGCGATGGGCTGCAAATCCAGGGTCGCGGACATCACCACGATACGCAAATCCTCGCGCAGGTTCTGCTGACATTCGATGCACAGCGCCAGCCCCAAGTCGGCATTCAAGCTGCGTTCGTGGAACTCGTCGAAGATCACGCAGCCGATACCCGTCAGGCTCGAGTCATCCTGCAGCATGCGTGTGAGGATGCCCTCCGTGACCACTTCGATGCGGGTCTCACGGCCCACCCGCGTCTCGAGCCGGGTGCGAAACCCGACGCTCTGGCCGACGGGCTCCCCGAGCAGATGCGCCATGCGGCTGGCTACGGCGCGCGCGGCAATGCGGCGCGGTTCCAGCATCAAGATCTTTTGCTTCCCAAGCCAAGGACTTGCGCGCAAGAACAACGGCACTATGGTGCTTTTACCCGCACCCGGCGGGGCCTCCAACAGCACACTGCGGCGCGCTGCAAGAGCCTGGGCCAGCGCCGGCAGGGCCTCATTGATGGGTAAATTGGGTAGCGGAGGAGGGCTCACGAGCACCCTAAGATAACCCAAGGGCAGGCTTGCCGACGCATGATAAGATGCGCCCCGTCGGGCCTGTAGCTCAGTTGGTTAGAGCAGGGGACTCATCAATAATGGTGCCTTCGCATCGCAAGGTGCGAAGTGGACGGGATGAATTCAGGGAAACCTTAACAGCCTAAGGCTGATGGCAACCCTGAGCCAAGCCGGCGGTACACCGCCGGAAGGTGCAGAGACTACCTGAGCGCTTAAGGTGCGCTTAATAACAGGCTAGAGCGTCCCGCACCCCACTGGGGTGAAGAGATAGTCCACTCCCTCCGGAAACGGCGGGGCTAGAGTGAATCCCTTGGTCCTCGGTTCGAGTCCGAGCGGGCCCACTAATTTGCGATGGTCGGGGACGATCGGTAACGATCGGGGAGGGACGGCATTCGGGGCAAAACACCGGAAAAACAGGTGTATCGGACTCGAATTGGCCTACAAACGATGGTCGCTAACGATCGCCGAAGATCGGGGACAGCCGGACATTTCCGGGGTAACTTTGGGGGTAACTTTGGGTGTCCTGTTGGAGTTACCCCCGTAACGCGCCGTTTGATGAGTAAAATCAGCGCGAAAACTGCATGTAATTCTCTCTAATTCGCTTTTCCGGATTCAATTCGATTTCGCACGTTGCATAATCGAATTAGCTGACGTCATCGCTCCTCAGTATCTCCCTCGATTTGCGAATCCCGCGACCACCATCCCCATGGTGAATGCCCCAGTTAGCGCCTCGGCCGCACACACAGCTTTCATTGCGTTGTTCCCCGGATAAATGTCGCCGTACCCTAATGTAGTGAATGTCACGACCGAAAAATACGCAGAATTGAACAGGCGATCGAACCAGTCCGACGTCGGGAAGTTAGTAAGATGGTCATGACCTACGAAGTAGATTGTCGTGAACGCGATAATCGCCACAGTGGCAAATAAGAAGACCCTCCCCGGCCTTTCTCCATAACCCCACAGGGCCGCCTCGAACAGGCTAATCACATACTGGCGCTTGTAGGAAAGTGCAAGCCAAAAATATTTTGGAGTAACCCAAACTCTGATCTTGAACCACAGTATGTCTAACGCAGCTTTCAGCATAGAAGAGGTCGGGTGGAGCTGCTTGTACCAATTGTCGTACGCGTCGCGGAAGTGTCCGGCAAACTCTATTTGCGGGAATTTCTCTCGGTTGCTCAAGTAAGGGTCAACTGCTCCTAGCCCCGGGCGCAAAGCCGCGTTATGAATCGGTTCGAAAGCTCATGGATTCTCTTGGCATGCGCTTGACTGTAACGGCGGCTTGGCGCCGTGCGTGCGGTTGCCCGACGAAATCCGACCGCTATCGGCCGAGGCTGTGTGAGAACGTGGGCGGAACCGGCTTTGTGGCACACATCACTTAGTTTTAAGTGGCGCGTTTGAGGTTGTAAGCGAGCACCATCCGGCTCATTTCCGTGCCAACGTTTTCAAGTCTGCGGGTGAGGAAGTGATTAGAACCCATCCAGTGCTTCAGCTTTCCGAAGACATGTTCGATGGTTCGTCGCCGTAGCGTCATGGCGTCCAACTTGGGATTCAGCCGCCGCTGCATCGCATCGAGGACCGCTTCGTGTGCCCGGCGCTGCATATTCCACCCGCATCCAAATTCTCGCCATCGCCGCGGAGAATCGTACGCCGTCCATGAAGCCAATATTGGGTGGGCTGCATCACGAATACTTTCTTGCGCCCGCATGAGCGTGACCGGGTTTTTTGCGGACGACAGGTGTCACGCCTTCCGCAGAGCGAGCAAGGTGGTCCGCACGTTGCGTGTCATCCAGTGATCCGCGCCCCGCGCGCGCTCCAAGGCGGCGAGGGCGGCCTGTAACTGATACCGGGCTGGCCGCATTTGGCCGCGCTTGGCCAAGCACTCGCCATAGACACCCTGCGCCTCGGCATGTCGCCAGCCGGTATCCGGATCATCCGGGGGACGCATGGAGAGCGCCTGTCGTGCGAGCGTGCAGCCGAGCGCTACGTCGTGCCCGCAGAGTTCGATGCGGGCATCGGCCAGAATGGCGTTCGCCAGTTGTTCCTGATCGACCGCTTTCATGCCTGTGATTTGCGCTATTCCGGCCTCGACGTCGCGGCGCGCATCCTCGTAGTTGCCGGCGCCGGATTCGCTGAGAGCGTACTGAACACGCGCGGCGGCCGCCTCCTGCGGCGGCACGTCGCTCAATCCCACGCGTATGGTCTGCGCATGCTTTTGCTCCGTGACGGCCTTCTCGGCGTGCCCGGTCAAGCGCAATACGATGCCGAGATCATCCAAGCTCATCGCCACGGCACGACTCTCCTCGCCCAGCTGTCGCCGGCGCGCAGCCAGAACCTCACGAGTGATAAGTTCGGATTGCACCAAGTCTCCCGATTCTCGTAACGCCGTCGCAAGGTGGGCCTTCGAGATCAGGGCGAATGGATGCTCGGGCTTGCCCTGCGCCGCCCAGATGGCCATGGCTTCGCGGCTGTAGTCGGCACTGCCCGAGAAATCGTCGACGTGCATGCGCAGCACCGCCAGGTTGTTCAAGGTCGTGGCCAGGTCCGGATGCTTGCGGCCGAGGACTTGTTGCTGCATCTGCAGCGCTTCTCGATATAGCGGATCGGCATCGTGATAGCGCTTCAAACGATCGAATGCACGCGCCTCGTTCGCGAGCGCAAGCGCGAGCAGAGGATGATTGGACGGCAGCAGGCGGCGGTAAATCGCGATGGCTTCATCAAACACCGGCAGCGCGCGAGCGATGCGATCGGTTTGCATGAGAAACACGCCGAGATTGACGAGATTCTCAGCGACATCGAGATGGTTCTCTCCGTACAGCGAACGGAACATAGCCAGTGATTGCTCGGTCAACTGAGTGGCCTGGTCGATTCGATTCATGTCGCCGTACAGCGCGGCGAGCTGATTGAGTTGGGCAGCAATCTGCGCGTTCGGGCTCCTTATCGTCGAGCGAGACATTGCAAGTGCCTGTCTGAGCAGTGCCGCGCCCTTCGCGAATTCGCCCTCGCGGCGCGCGATCTCACCCTGCAGCGCGAGGTCATTGGCGATCATAGGACTCTCGATTCTTCCCTGCGCGAGGTGTTCGGCACGAGCCCGGATTGACATTTCTGCAGCCGATGAATAGTCGCCCTTCTCGTATTCCGCGCGCGCCAACAGTGCGAGCGTGTCGGCGTGCGAGACCTCGCCCGGCCCATCGGCCGCGCCCAAATTCAACGAGTGTTGCAACAGGTCGATGGCGCGATCGTTTTCGCCCAAACCTTGATAGATGCTGCCCAGCACAGCAGAAAACGAAGCCTCGAGTTGCGGTTGCTGGTCGAGCTGGCTCTGCAGGCCCTTTGCGCCGGCATCCAGCACTTCGCGTACGCTGAGCTTGAGACCGCCCGGCATGCGTTTCGGGTCCGCAACGCGGAACACATCGACGAGATACTGGGTCACCGCTTGCGCGCGCAGTGCGTGCGCGCACTTGCTGCTTGCACTAGGGCAAAGGTGGTCGCCGCCACTAAACCTGCCAAGCCAAGGATTGCGAGCCCGACGCCGAATCGATGGCGCGCGACGAACTTGCCCGAGCGGTAAAGCAGCGTGTCGCGCCGGGCTGCAATCGGTTGCCCGTCAAGAAACCGTCGTAGGTCCTCGGCCAGGGCGTCCACTGTCGGATAGCGCCGCTCCGGTTCGCTCTTCAATGCCTTGAGTGCGATGGTGTCTAGGTCGCCCCGCAGCTTTCGCAAGGAAATCCCTGGGACCTTTTGAGCGGAGCCTGCCTTGCTCGGCGCCAACGGTTCATTGCGGCTGATCCCGTGCAGCGCCTCGTCGAGGCTTGCCGGCGCCACGGCTCCCGTTGCCCGATAACCCGTGAGAAGTTCATAAAGCAGGCAACCGATCCCGTAGACGTCGGTCGCCGTGCTGACCGGCTCTCCCAGCAATTGTTCCGGAGACGCATAGCCCGGCGTCAGAGGCCGCTGCCGATGTGTGTGGGTCGATATGGCGGCATCGTCGGGCATCTCGCCGAGCAGCTTGCCGATCCCGAAGTCGAGCAGCTTCACTTCACCACTTTCGGTGACGATGACGTTCGAGGGCTTTATATCGAGGTGTACGACGAGCCGCCGGTGAGCGAACTGTAAAGCCGCGCAAATTTGCAGAACGCAGTCGAGCCGTGCGCGGAGGCCGAGAGAGTGACCCGCGCAATAGTCCAGAATCGGCGCGCCCTCAACGTACTCCATGACGAAGTAGGGGCGGCCGTCGGCCGACAGGCCGCCGTCAAGCAGCCGGGCAATATTGGGATGGGACAACCGCGCCAGGATTTGGCGTTCACGCAGGAAGCGGGTCAGCACGGCTTCGCTATCCATGCCGCGCTTGATCAGCTTCAGCGCGACGCGTTGCTCGAATTGGCCGTCCACACGCTCCGCCAACATGACGACACCCATACCGCCGCGGCCCAATTCGCGGAGCGTTCGCCAGGAGCCGACGATGCTTCCAACCGGCGCTGCATCGACATCCCGTGCCCACTCCATGGCGACAGCGTTGCGAAGCTTCGGTGCGTGCCGCTCGAGAACTTCTCCGGCTGCGTCGGCATCGATAAGGGACTGCACCTCGAGGCGCAACCTGTCGTCCCCATTGCAGGCAAGGTCAAGCAACGCAGTGCGCTCGCCCGGCGGGGTTTCGACGACCTGATCGAACACTGCGCTGATGCGACGCCAGCGCTCGGTATCCATGTCAGCGTGCCGTAACCGCGTCGGTCAGGCCAAGTCGCTGCACCAGAAAGGCGCGGGCGCGGCGCCAATCTCGATAGGCAGTGCGCACGGTGAGCCCCTGCAGTGCCGCGATTTCCTCGATGCTGAGCCCGCCGAAGACATGCCACTCGACCACCTGCCCCGCGCGTGCGTCGAGCTCCGCAAGCTCGTTCAGGCTTTGATCGAGCGCGAGGATGTCCGCCATGTCGCCCGAGGCGTCTCGGTGATTCTCGTCCGCTTCGGTGAAAATGATCTCACCGCCGCGCTTGATGCAAATGCGGCTGCGCGCATGATCGATCAGCACCTGACGCATCGCTCGGGCGGTCAACGCAAGGAAATGCGCCCGGTCGAGTCCTTGCGCGAGCGATCCGGCCGAGAATTTGAGATAGACTTCGTGAACAAGAGCCGTCGTATTCAATGTGGCCGATTCGCCGACGCGCCGGCGTTGCTGACTCGCGATGCGGCGCAACTCATCGTAGGCCTGCGCAAACAGGCGCTCGGAAGGTTCGGCGGTTTCCATGGTATCCGGCACTTGCCTTGTAGCGGTGACGCAAGGCAGGTTGATCTCATTCCCGCAGTTCCGCAACCGCCGCGTTATGTCCGATTGCAGGATCCAAGCTAGCTGAGAGTGCAGGCAATTGATTGCGATCCATAAGCTCGACGAGCCGGCCGTGCGAAGGGCCACCGGTGTCCGCAACGACTTCAGCAGGATCGAACAGCGGCCGATTCACGACGCCGATGTCAGTAGAACCTCTCCGTTGCCGTATTCCCTATCGAGCGATCAATTTCTACAACAGCACCAGCTCACGGGAAGGGCTCCACCATCAAGATACCCCTATGTTCACTCACTCTGCTGGCGATCTGTCTGACCGCGTGCGGTCAGTCGCCGGCTGCCAAGGCGCACGCGGAGAAAGCCGCGCGGTACGACGCTGCCGGCCGTCACGGCGCGGGCCTAGGCGTGCTTACGCGCGACGAGGTGTCTGCCATCCTTGGCCAGCCGGTCACATCGGCGGAAGGCGCCGCAAGCGATATGGACTACAAAACCGCCACTCTGTCACTGGAGGCCACTGTCGGCGTCGAGGATGAAAACGACTCGGAAGGGTCCATGGCAGGCGCACGCAAGGCGACCGGCATGCTCGGCGGTACGGCCGAGGACGTCCCACATTTGGGCGACGACGCGTTCTTCGGCGCAATGTCGGTCCTCTACGTGCGCAAAGGCGACACGGTCATCACGATTCAACCGCCGAACTATCAGCAGATCGCAGCCATGGCGGCATTCGGCAAAGTGACCGAGGCCAGGATGGGCTCGCCGGAGCAAGCTCAGGCAATGAAGGATTTCATGAAGACCGAGAAGCATGACCCGCTGCAAGCAGGGTTGAAAGGCGCCGACGACATGCAGGGCGCCCTCGCCACCGTCGCCGCTGTGAGCAAAAAGCAGGGAACACCGGAGGAAGTCAAAGGACGCGCGGTTGCCGTCGCGCTGGCCACCAAAGTGCTGTCGAAACTGTGAAGCGCTTTCGCCGATCGCAGGCATTTTCTCTCGTGCTGTTGTTCGGGTTGGCTGCGGCGCTGGCAGCTGCATCGCCCGTGGTGATTCCGCTCATCCCGGGACTGACGCTGGTGCACGCCGTCAGCGAGCGCCAGGGAGACTACGAATCCACCCTGAATGTCGAAGACTTGGATGCCGACGGGATGCTGCATCTCACGATCTCCGCCGATCTGCCGGACCCGGCGGGCGGAAAGCCCAAGCCGGTTTCGTTCAGCCGTGACGTGAATTCCAGCGACCGCGACCAGGCGCGCACCTACAAATACATGTTCTCGACCGGCGCCGATGAGTACCCCGGCACAACAGCCATGGGGACATCGGCTGCCGTCATCAGAGAGCTGCGGACGGGCGGCGCTGCCGCGGTCACGCTCGATGGCGAGATGGGCGGACTGGCGGCGATGCTGGGTGGTTTTTTGCAAATGGTGCCCGGAGCGAGTTCGAATCAGCCGAGGACACCCTACTTGACCGCCGCCGGTACTATTCGTGCTGTAGAGCCCAAGCCCGTGCTGTACCCGATGATCGTCAACGATGCCCTGGTATCTCTGTCTGCCTGGCATGTCAAAGGCGACTTCCAGCAGGCCGGAGCCGCGGTGCCCGTTGAGTGGTACATCCTCGATGATCCGCACAATCCCATCACGCTGCGCGCTGCCTTCGGCACCGACAAGACGGACATCGTGCGAATCTCCTACCCGGTCGAAAATCCCGCCCAATCTCTCGAGAGCGCGCTCGCCAAAGATCATCGCGCGGTGACATACGGAATCTATTTTGATTTCAACAGCGCGACGATCAAGCCGCAGTCCGCTGCGATGCTGCAGACCATCGCAGACGTCATGAAGAAGAATCCGCAGTGGTCGCTCACGGTCGAAGGCCACACCGACAACATCGGCGGCGCGCCGGCCAACCAGGATCTATCGGCGCGGCGCGCGGCGGCGGTGCGCGCCGCTCTGATTCCCCTGGGCGTTTCTGAGACCCGCCTCGTGACCTCCGGATTTGGCAGCTCGGTGCCGCGCGACACCAATACCACTTTGGCGGGGCGCGCCCGCAACCGACGGGTCGAACTCACCCGGCAATGATCGTTTACTGGCGAACCGTTCATCTTTTTGCAGGAGCATTTATGAAAATTGGGCTTCTATCGTTGACGATTCTCGCGGCAACCGGCTCAGCCAGCATGACTTGCATGGCGGACGATCTGACGGTGGTCTCCAATGTCATGACCAACGGTCAGCCGGGAGGTACTCAGACCAGCTACATCTCAAGCGATCATATTCGCCACTCCGAATCGAAAGGCAACGATGTGATCATCGATCTCAAGAGCGGCACGATGACCAACATCGACGGCAAGAAAAAGACCTATTTCATCCTGTCCAGGCAAGACATGGAGGCCATGCAAGCGGCCATGGCTGCGCGCATGAACGACCCGAAGATGAAGCAGGCGATGGCCATGATGCAAGGCATGAGTTCGTCCATGGCCTCCAATACGGAAGTGAAGAAAACCGGTGTCACCCGCAAGGTGGCCGGCTACGCGTGCGAGGAGTGGCTCATCAACATGGGCGGCATGATGAGCATGACCGAATGCGTTACCAATGACCTCAAGTATCCGGTCCAGAGCTGGGCCGCGCTCGCGGAATTCCAAGAATCGATGCGCAAATCCATGAGTTTTGGGCCCAGCGCCAAGTCGGGCGCTGACTATGCAGAGAAGATGAAGAGCATCAAGGGCTTTCCCGTGGCCTCCACGAGTACGGTCGATGTCGGCATCACGAAGCTCACGACCGCCACCGAAGTCACCGACGTAAGCCGGGCGCCCATTCCGGCCGCGACCTGGGACGTGCCCGCGGGCTTTACCAAGGTTGAAAATCCGATGATGAAGTCCTTGCGGCAACGGGGGGGCTAGAGCGTGCGTCTGCTGCGGCCGAGGTCGTCCTTGATCGGGGTCGCGCTCCTGACGGCAGCAGCGTTGGTCGGTGGCTGCAAACGCGCCGCGTCGCCCGCCGCGTCGGGCGCGGAAGCCCCGACGAGCGTACCTGCGGGCGCGCCGGCGCCGATATTGAGCGAGGCCGAATCCCGGTACGGCGTCTCGCCGAAATTGGACCCGCGCGTGACCTATCAGCCCGATGTCATCGTCATGGAACACGGCGCGGAAGCGCTTCGTGCCCCGACCTCCGATGGATTTACCTGGACCATCGATGGTGCAGCGCAGGGCGCGTCGAGCATTGAGCCCGGCAAGATTCTGTTTGCGACCGGGCGGGTGGTGGGGCGGGTTCTCAAAGTCGAGCGCAAAGGTTCCGATTTCGCTGTCACCTTGGGTCCCATCGAACTCACCGACGTCATCAAGGAAGCGCACATCGACTACAGCGGTTCCATCGATCCGGCCACGATGCTGGTGTATCGAGCCCCGGCGGGGTATCCCGGAACGACCCTCGATCGGAACGCCCCCGAACCCGCCGCCACGGACACCACCGCACGGCGCATGCGCCACCCCTCGATGCAGGTGCTCGCGGCCTACCGACCGAGCCCCTGCGCCGCGGGTGAAGAGGACGATCCGGCACCCTTTGCCGCCACGTCGACCGTGTATTTCGAGGGCGCCGGCAACTCCGGCCCCGCGAGCGGGTGCAACCGCACGCAGTCTCCCGGTCGTCTGTTACCGGTCAGCACGGGGGTCTCGGATATCGCGGCGATCTTGATGAATGGCTTTCAGATCGTGCCCGACGTGAGCAAAGGGCTCGGCGCCACCATCAATTACGACTTCCCGCAAAACAAGAATATCAAGTTCATGGCGCATGCCATTCTTCGACTCAACTCGCCGCGGTTCACCTTCAAACTCGACATCAGCAATGGCCGCTTGAAGACGGCGGCGGTGGAGTTGGCCGGCGTGGGCGCGCTCGATGTGGGCATCGAGGGCGGAACCGATGGTGAATTCAAAAACGTCAATCAGGCCTTTGCTATTCCCCTGGATATATCCTTTCCCATGCCCGTCATCGTGCCGTTCGCGGCAACGTTTCATCAAAGCATCCTGATTGAAACCATGTTCACCGCCCAGCAGGCCGTCATCAAGGCGAACGGCGAGTACAAATTCGGCGGCACCGTCACGGCGGGCATCGTCAATGGCAGCCCGACGGCAACTGCTCCCTTGTTTGTGAGCACGGAGCAAAACTTGGCGAACTCGCTCACCGGCGTCTCACTCGGCGTCAACGGTCTCGTCATCGGCTATGGCGGCAAGTTCATTGTCGGACTCGGTGCGCTTGGGTTGGTCGTGGGCCCTTATGCGAGCATCAACATCAGCGCCGGCATGACCAAAGGCTCCGACGCGCAGGGGGCCATGATTGGTTACACCTGCCGGTCTGCGACGTTGGATCTGTTCATGGATTATGGAGTGGGCATGGCCATTCCCACCTGGTCCGCCAGCGCCATCAACACCTTTCTAAGTATCTTTCACGCCAAGCCCATCAGTTCGACCTACAGCGCCCCCCTTGGTCATGCCCCTATCAAGACCTTGTACGACGCCGTGCCGCAGGGTTGTGCGAAGAAAGGCGAGGCGTCGTGACGAAGGGTTCGTGACACCTCAAAGGCCGGCAGTTCGCAGCACAACCAAAACGTCATACCCAAAGGATTAGCCAATGAGCTATAAGGAATTCGATACGGTCGTCATGAGGGCTGATTTGCCCAGTCATGGGCTGAGAAGCGGCGATGTTGGAGCCGTGGTGCAGGTCTATTCAGCAGATGCCATCGAGGTGGAATTCGTAACTGCCTCCGGCCACACGCAAGCATTGGTGGCACTCACGACAAAATTAGTGCGGCCAGTGGGTCCCAAAGATATTCTCGCAGTGCGTCAATTATACGCTGCGTGAGGCCCTTCTGCGGCTGCTATTGCCGGGGTAACTGCAATTTTCGAATTGGCGTTGGCTCTATTAAAATAGATATTTCCCCCCTTAGTTCGATGGTGAGCGGGCCCACTAATTCGCGACGTTCGGGGAAGATCGGTAACGATCGGAGATGGACGGAATTCGAGCCAAACACTGAAAAAATAGGTGTACCGGACTCGAATTGACCTATAAATGATAGTCGCTAACGATCGCCAAGGATCGGGGGCATCCGGACATTTCCGGGGTAACTATCGGGGTAACTTTGTGTGGTTCTGGTGCATCCAGGGGCACTGTGGTCAAATTGGCGCCCTTCTGTGCTTCACGCCCTTGTTCTATGCGAGTGCCATTGCCCATTCTGCCTTGCGCGACCAGCCGTGGCGCCGACGGCCACGACCAAACGAGAACTGTCCCTTGCGAATGCGATGCGCAAGCTCGATGCCGGCAATCGTAATCGCCGCGCTGGCGAACGATTTAAATCCAGCCATCGACGCGCAGCGTCGCTTGATGGCGCGGTGGTCTTGCTCGATGAGGTTGTTCAAATACTTGTTCGTCCGAACCTTC
>JANYLM010000087.1 GCA_025357835.1 Gammaproteobacteria bacterium | reverse complement strand
CTACGCCGGATGCCGTCCCTGCGGCGGGCGCCGCGGGGAGCGATGCGCCGCCCGCCGACTTCAAGACCTTGGATCAAGAGGTGCAAGGCCTGAAGAAGGACGTCATCGATCTGAACAAGGATTTGTTCGTATTGGAAGAGGAACTGCTGTTTCCCGCCAATACCCAGGTGGCCCTGTATGTGTCCATGGACGTGGGCACGTTTTTCGCTTTGGATTCCGTGACCGTCAAGATCGATAACAAGGAAGTGAAGAATTACCTGTATACCGCGCGGGAGGCGGATGCCTTGCTTAAGGGCGGTGTACAACAAATCTATTTGGGCAACCTGAAAGTGGGCAAGCACGAGCTGGTGGCGTTTTTCACGGGCAAGGGCCCGGTCGAACGCGCCTACAAGCGCGGCGCCACGATTACTTTCGACAAGGGCGTCGGCGCCAAGTATTTGGAACTCAAGATCACGGACCGCGTCGCCAAGCATCAGCCCGAGTTCACGATCAAAGACTGGGAATGATGCGTGCAACGTGTGATTAACAGACTCCGGCCGCTCATCCTGAGCGGGTTGCTGCTGGCGCTGCCGCCGGTGGTTGCGCTGGCCAAGAACGTCAAGCCGGATCCCAACGGCCTGCCCCCGCAGGATGTGAAGGATCTGCCCTACGGCGACGTGCTGTTCTATTTCTATGAAGACGATTATTTCGATTCG
Organism: Gammaproteobacteria bacterium; assembly: GCA_025357835.1. Classification (GTDB taxonomy): domain Bacteria; phylum Pseudomonadota; class Gammaproteobacteria; order Steroidobacterales; family Steroidobacteraceae; genus Bog-1198. The sequence continues at coordinate 14,247 of JANYLM010000087.1, read as the reverse complement.
ATTACACGCTTGCTGGCTGCTCGGCAGCTCGACCGCCTGCCGCACACCCAGGGCGAGGCGGAGCTGCTCTTGGGCGGCCTGTACCTGTCCCTGGGCGAGCATGTGGAGGCCGGCAGAATATTTGAAGCGCTGCTGAACAAAAATACCAGCGAAACGGTGCGCAACAAGGCCTGGTTCTATTTGGGAAAGGTCTGGTACCAACGCGGCTACCTGGAGGAGTCCGAGCGCTCCTTACGGCAGGTCTCGGATAAAATCGATCCGCGAATCAGCGCCGAGCGCTACATGCTGCTGGCGCAGCTGATGATGCGGCAGCAGCGCTACGACGACGCCATCGCGGCCCTGAGCCATTGGCATGGCGCGCCAGATTGGACCGCCTACGCGCAATTCAACTTAGGGGTGGCCCTGGTGCGCAGGGATAGGCTCGCCGATGCCATACCCTATCTCGATCGGGTGGGGCGCATGGAGACGCGCAGCGAGGAGTTGCTGTCGCTGAAGGACAAGGCCAATCTGGCGTTGGGATTCGCGCTGCTGCAGGCGCAGAGAGCGGCGGACGCCAAGCCTATTTTGCAGCGGGTACGTCTCGAAGGTCCCTACTCGAGCAAGGCGCTGTTGGGGGTGGGCTGGGCCGACGCTGGGGTGGGTGAATTCAAGCGCGCACTGGTGCCGTGGCTTACCTTACGCAAGCGAAGCTTGCTGGATTCGGCGGTTCAGGAGTCTTTTCTCACCGTGCCTTATGCCTACAGCCAATTGGCGGCAATGGGCCAGGCGGCGGAATACTACAACTCCGCCATAGAGTCCTTCGACGCCGAGTCGAAGCATATCGACGACTCGATAGATCAGATTCGCAGCGGTCACCTGCTCGACCGCCTGTTGGACGACGACAAAAAAGACACATTGACGTGGTATTGGCAGCTCACGACTCTGCCCAACGCTCCCGAGTCGCGATATCTGTACGCGCTGTTGGCCGGCAACGAATTCCAGGAAGGCTTGAAGAATTATCGTGAGCTCAATTTCATGAGCCGCAATCTTGACGACTGGCGCGAGAACGTGTCGGCCTATGATGACATGCTCGATACCCGCCAGACGGCGTACAACCTGCGCGTGCCGAAGGCCGATGCCGTCCTGGCAGCCAGCGATCTTGATGGCCTGACTCACAAGCGAGTGGATTTCGAATCGCGCATCAACGAGATCGAGAAATCCAACGACGTCGCGGCCTTGGGCACGCCTGAGGAGCAGCAGACCTGGCGGCGGTTGAGGCGCATCGAGGACTATCTTGCGGCCCATCCAGAGGACACGGATCTGGCCGAGATGCGGGAAAAGTACCGCATGATGAAGGGCGTCATGTACTGGCGACTGTCGTCGAGCTTCAAAGCCCGACTGTGGAATGAGCGGCGTTCGGTCAAGGAACTGGAAGCGCAGCTCAAGGAAACGCAGAAGCGAGCCGTGCTGGTCAAACAAGCGCGAGCTGGCATGCCGACCAATAACGGCGGCTTCGCCGAGCGAGTCGCGGCCATTCGCGCCCGCTTGGATCAATTGCAGCAACGCCTGGTTGAGGTGTCGGTGCAGCAGAATCGATTTCTGCAAAATCTCGCCATCCGCGAACTCGAGGGCCAGAAGCAGCGCATTTCTACATACCAGATACAGGCGCGCTATGAGTTGGCGGCTATCTATGATCATGCCGCGAACGATAAGCCGAAGGCCAAGCCGTGACGCGTGTGCGCCTCACGTCCAGCAGGGCAAGCGCGATTCGTACGCTCGCCACATTAAGGGGAGTAGGCGCGATGGCTTTGGCCGCGGCACTTCTTGGGTCTGGCTTCGCATCGCCGAGCAGGGCCGCGAACAAGAATCCGCCCACCATCAAGGATCTCGACTCGCAGCAAGTCGAAGTCAACACCGATCCGCCGCGAAACATCGATTCCGGCAAAACCATGGAGAGCTATAAGCGCTTTCTCGATCTGAATGCGGGCGATGCGGCGCTACGGGCCGAAGCACTGCGGCGTCTGGGCGACCTGAACCTCGAGAGTTCCGAGTCCGAGCGAATCGAGCGCGAGCTCATTACCAATGAGGGACTGCGGGCCACGGAGGCCATTCATCTGTACTCGGCATTGCTGAAAACCTATCCGAAGTACGAGCGCAATGACTCGGTGCTTTACCAGCTGGCCCGCGCTTACGAACTCAATGCTCAGCCCGACAAGGCGCTGGCGTCCATGGATCAGCTGGTGGCCAGCTATCCTCACAGTCACTACATCGACGAGGCGCAGTTCCGCCGAGGTGAATTGCTGTTTACGGACAAGGCCTACCCCAAGGCTCAATCCGCCTACGAGGCCGTCACTAAAATCGGCTCAACGTCCGCGTTCTACAATCAGAGTCTTTACAAGCATGGTTGGTCGCTGTTCAAGCAGGGAGAGAATGAGCGCAGCTTGGACTCCTTTGCGGGCGTGCTGGATTCGGTGCTGGTGTCAAAGCGCAATCAGTCCGAGTTGATCGAATTGGAGACCTTGAGCCGGCCTAACCGCGAATTGGTGGAGGACACCTTTCGAGTGATGAGCATCACGTTCTCCTATCTGGACGGCCCGAAAACCATCGATGATTTCGTCAAGCGTCGCACGCCGCAGGGGCGGCTGCCGCGGCCCTACTCATATCTTCTCTATGCGCGTTTGGGTGATCTCTATATGGAGAAGGAGCGCTACACGGACGCGGCCGACAGTTACCGCGCGTTTGTTTCGCAGGATCGCAACAACGAGAAGGCGCCGCTATTGGAAATGCAGGCCATCGAGGCTTACCAGAAGGGCGGCTTTCCGCAACTCGTATTGCAGGGCAAGAAGGAGTTCGTGGAGAACTACAGTTTCGGCACGGCGTTCTGGCAGGGGCGAGAGGTCAAGAACGAACCCAAGGTCGTGGCCGTTCTCAAGACCAACCTCAAGGACGTTGCACAGTACTACCACGCCCAGGCGCAGCGCAGTAACAACATCGCGGACTACCAGGAAGCGGCGAAGTGGTATCACAGCTACTTGACCTCCTTCCCCGATGACCCGGATTCGGCCGTCACCAATTTCTTGCTGGCCGACACCTTGTTCGAGAGCAAACAATATATTGACGCCGCGAAGGAATATGAAAGTACCGCCTACCACTACGGCGACCACGAGAAAGCGGCGGCCGCGGGCTATGCCGCCATCATCGCCTACGGTAAACAGGAAGAGACGCAGAGCGGTGATGCCAAAGCGGCCGTCCATAGCCGCGGCGTGGATAGCTCGCTGAAATTTGCGCAAACCTTTCCCGGCCATCCGGAGAGCGCCCAGGTGCTGACGCGGGCTGCCACCGATCTGTATACGGTCAAGGACTATCCGCGGGCACTTGCGTCGGCTGAGGCATTGTTGGCGCGCCAGCCCGCCGTTGACATCACCAAGCAACGGGTCGCCTGGACGGTGATCGGTAATTCGAATTTCGAGCAGGGCGTGTTCGACAAGGCGGAGACGGCTTATACACATGCGCAGACTCTGATGCCTGCCAATGACCCCGAGCGTGCGGTGATCGTCGAGCGACTGGCCGCGTCGATTTACAAACAGGGTGAGCAGAGAGCCAAGGCCGGCGACAATGCGGCGGCCGTCGACGACTTTTTGCGCGTATCGGCATTGGCGCCGACCTCGAAGGTTCGGGCGAATGCGGATTTCGATGCGGCGGCGCTGCTCATCAAAGATAAGCAATGGGATCGCGCGGTGGTCGTGCTGGAGGGTTTTCGCCGTAACTTTCCGCAGAGTCCGCTGCAGGCTGATGTCACGCGCAATCTCGCGGTGGCCTACACGGAATCGAATCACCCCGGGCAGGCGGCGGTGGAGTTCGAACAGATTGCACAGACGCCCGGTGAGGCGCCGGACGTGCAGCGCGAAGCCACCCTGCAGGCGGCCGATCTATACGACAAGGCGGGAAACGTGGCGAAGTCGCGCGCCATGCTCGAGGCATTCGTGAAGCATTTTCCCCAGCCGCTGAATTCGGCGATGGAAGCGCGTAATAAATTGAGCATGATGACAGCCAAGGCGGGCGACATTAGCGGGCGCGATTATTGGCTCAAGGACATCATTGTTGCCGACCGCACGGCGGGCGCGGCGCGCACGGATCGCAGCCGGGCCCTGGCGGCAAAGGCGACTCTGACTCTCGCAGCTCCCGCGCGCGAGGAGTTCAAGAGGATCAAACTCGTGGTGCCGCTCAAGAAATCGCTGGCCGAGAAACGCAAGGCGATGGAGGCGGCGCTCAAGGCCTACGAGCAGGCGGCAGACTACCAGGTGGCCGACGTCACGACCGCGGCGACATTCGAGAGCGCCGAACTGTATCGCCAGCTGGGCAAGGACCTGATGAGTTCTGAGCGGCCGAAGAACTTGAAAAAGGACGAATTGGAGCAGTACGACGTGCTGCTCGAGGAGCAGGCTTTCCCGTTCGAAGAGAAGGCGATCAAATTGCACGACGTCAACGCGGCGCGAACCAAGGACGGTACCTATGACGAATGGGTGCAGAAGAGCTTCGCTGCGCTGGCGCAACTCAACCCAGGACGTTACGGCAAGGTGGAGATCGGCGAGCCGCTGGTCGAATCGATTACCACTCCGGGCGCCGCCACTGCGAGCGGTGTGACCACCGCACACGACGCCGCTGCTACGCATAGCGCCGCAAGCACGGTCGCGACCGCCGGCGGGCCGAGCACGGCTGGTCGCAATGCGGGCCCTGAGGCCCCCCCAATCCCCGAGCGTGCGGCACAGCAATATGCGCAGGCACTGCAGTTCATGAAATCGGGGCGCACCACCGACGCGGAATTGGAGTTCAAGGCAATGGTCGTCGGCTATCCGCAATTGACGGGACCGCAACTGAACCTAGGCTTGTTATACCTGCACGATTCACGCCTGCCCGAGGCTGAGGCTGCTTTCAAGGCCGCCCTCGCGCAGAGCCCGGCCAATGCCGTGGCCGGCAATGAACTCGGCATCGTCGAGCGTAAGCTCGGCAAATTCGCGGATGCCGAAGCGGCCTATGAGCGTACGATAGCCGCTGAACCCAACTACGCTCCGGCGCATCTGAACTTGGGAGTGCTTTACGATTTGTACCTGGCGCAGCCGCACAAGGCGCTCGATGAGTTCGAACGCTATACCGCGATAGCCGGGGAGAACAAACAGGTTGCCGGCTGGGTGGTGGAATTGCGCAAACGCGCCGGAGTGGCGGCCCCAGCCCCGCAGCCGGCCCCACCGGCAAGCGAGCCGGTCGCGTTGCCGGTGCCCAAAAAGGAAGCTGCATGAACTCAGCCATCAAGACATTCAGCTTGATGCTCCTGGTTTGCGCCGTCCCCGGCGTGGTCATGGCGCAGCAGCAGGCGTCGTCACCCGCAGCCGCGCCGGGACACGACGCGCCTGAGGTTTCTCAGGCGCCGGCGAAAGCCGCCCCAGCACGCCGCAAGGCCAGTGCGCAATCGGAGGCGGGGGAGCCGCGCGCCGACACCTCGAACTCGGCGGGACCGGACTCGGCGCGGCCCGCCGCCACGCCTTTGGCCGACCGCGCCGCCGGTGTACCGGCTGCCCATGCTCCTACCACCCGTCCGGGACCCGCGGCCGGAGCAGCCCAGAAAATTAGCCCCAAGATCGATCGACTCCAATTGGGCACGGCCACCGTCACGGGTAGCCAGGAGCAGCCGAAGGTTATGTACATCGTCCCCTGGAAGCGATCGGATATCGGCGATTTGGCCGGCAAGCCGATGAATAGCCTGGTGGATGAAATTCTTGCACCCGTTGACCGGGATGTATTCAAACGCGAGGTGGTTTACTACCACGCGGTGCAAGCAGACACGTCTCAAAATGGTGCGCCGCCCAAGCCGGCGCAGCAGGGTGAGAAGTAAGTCCGCTGATAGTTTTACGGAATCTGGTTGAATCTCAAGTTGGAGCGGCAGGGTATTTTTTAGGAGCGCGCAGATGAATTTCATGAATTCGGTGGTCAATTTCTTCAAGGACGGCGGGGTGTTCCTCTATCCGCTGGCTTTGATATTCGTGGTGGGAGTATCGATCGCCATAGAGCGATACGTGTATTTGACCCGCGAGACCTTTCGCAATCGCAGCCTGTGGGATGACCTGGTGCCTGCCCTGAGCGCCGGCAACTTCAAGCAGGTGGTGGGCCTGACCCAGAATTCGAAGGCGTCGATCGCCACGATTCTGAACTACGGCGTGGCCCGAGTCGCCAGCGCGCGCCGTCGCGATGACATCGAAAAGGCGATGGACGAGAGCCTGCTCGAGGTCATCCCGCGCATCGAGAAGCGCACCCACTATTTGTCGTCGCTGGCCAATGTCGGCTTGCTGATCGGCTTGCTCGGCACCATCACCGGCCTGATCGGCGCCTTCAGTGCGGTGGCGACCGCCAACCCGGCAGAAAAGGCCAGCCTGCTTGCCGCGGCCATTTCGGTGGCGATGAACAACACGGCATCGGGTTTGGCGGTGGCCATCACCCTGCTCACGGCACACATGTTTCTCGAATCCAAGACCACGTCGCTGATCGACAGCTTGGAGATCGCGTCGGTGAAATTCTTGAATTCCATCACCGAGCGGCAGTCCGACCGGCCGGCGCATGAGCCCGCGGCTCCGGCGTCGCCCACGGCCCGAGCCCCGGCCGCTGCTGCCCGCGGCAGCGTCTAGGACAAACCCGCTCAAGGTCGCTCCAAATGAAGTCAAAGTCCGCGCGCCTAGTCCGACGCAATCACGCCCGCTACCACCAGGGGCGTGACGACCTGAACATTGTGCCCATGATCGACATGATGGTGATCTTGGTGTTCTTCTTGATTTTCACAGCGGTGTTTTCCAAGACGAATATTCTGCAGTTGAATCTGCCCGCCAGCAGCAATGCCGCTCCGCTCGACTTGCCCAAGGGCCTGAAGCTCGAAGTCATCATTCGTCCCGACGATTTGGTGATCAATGACCGCAACTCCGGGCCCTTGAAGACCTTGGCCAATACGGCCGCCGGCTACGACTACGATGCTCTGTCGGAATTTATGCGGCGCATAAAATCGCAATTCCCGCAAATGACCGACGCCACGATTCTGCCGGGACCTGCGGTGGCCTACGATACCCTGGTGCAGGTGATGGATGCGGTTCGCGTGTACCAGCTCCCCGTGGCGCCGTTCTCCAAGGCGGAACTCTTTCCGGACATTGCCATCGCGGATGCGCCCATATGACGTCCTATAGAATCAAACGCCATCGGCAGCGCCGCCATGGCGCGAATCACTTCGCGCTGATTCCTTTCATCGACATGATGACAATCCTTGTGGTATTCCTGCTGGCGCACACGGCGGAAGTGGACATTCTGCCGAATACCAAGAACATATCGATTCCTCAGTCCCTGTCCGACCGCAAGCCCAGCGCCGCCGTCGTCGTCATGATCACCAAGGACTCGGTGTACGTGGATGGTGAATTGGTCGGCTCGGTGAGCGCCGTCGCCGCCAATCAGGGGCCCTTCTTCGCGCCGCTCAAGGCAGCCTTGATGGCGCAAAACAACCGTAGTCTGCAGCAGACCGACATCGCCAAGCGCGAAGTCACCATCATGGGCGACAAGAGCACGCCTTACAGCCTGCTGAAGAAGATCATGCTGACGTGCAGCGAAGCCGAATACGGCAAGGTGTCTTTCGCCGTGGTCGAGCGTGAAAGGGCGGCGACCTAAATGACAGCCGCCAACCCTGCGCAACGCATGCCCACCGTGCTGCCTCCCTACTACCGGCGTTATGAATTGCCATGGTCGCCGTCCGAGGAAATGGAACGGCGTTTCCGCAGCATTCTGCGCAATCTCGCCATTGTGTTCGCGATCATCGCGGTGCTCATGCCTTTTCTGCCGCGGCATACGCAGGTCGTGAACACCGATTCACTCCCCGAGAGAGTGGTGCAGCTGGTCATGGAGCCTCCGCCTCCGCCACCACCGCCACCGCCGCCAAAACCGGAGAAGCCGCTCGAGAAGGCGCCGGTTACGCCCAAGCCGACGCCGCAACCCGTGGATCCCCGGGTGAAGGCCTCGAAGAGCGGGCTGCTGGCGAACCTGGACGATCTCGCAGCCTTGCGCGATCAAGTGGATCTGGACAAATTCGCTAAAAATCAGCCCAAGACCACCGACCCGGGGGACGTCAGTGTGGTGACTCGGAACATCATTACCTCAAAGACCGGCGGCACCAGCGGCGGCATCAGCTCGCCCACCAGCAGCGGCCTGGCGGCGGGCTCAGGCTCGTTGCGGGGCATTTACACCACCCAGGTTAAGGACCCAAACCTAGGCGCGTCCGGCCAGAGCGCCACCCGGGCCGGCGGCAGCGGCAAGGCTTCGCGCAGCGCGGACGAAATCGCGTTGGTGTTCACCAAGAACAAGGGTGCGATCGACGCCATGTATGCGCGCGCCCTGCGCGACAATCCCGCAATGCAGGGCAAGGTGGTGCTTGAATTGACCATCTCCCCGTCAGGCGACATCATTGCGGCGCGTATTGTCTCCTCGGAGCTCAGCGATAAGGAATTCGAGAGCAAATTGCTGGCGCGTATTCGTCTGTTTAAATTCGAAGCCAAGGATGTTGCGACGCTGACGGCCACCAAACCTATTGACTTTTTCCCCGCCGGATGAACATTCAATCGGAAATCGAGTTCTTCAGCGACCTAGGACTGATCGATAAGGCGCGCTTCGTCGCACGCCTGATTTTTGAGGTGGCCGAAGAGGCCAAGGTGGGCGCCGGCGACGGCAACGATGCCGTGCGGCTGCGATTCGCAAATGAAATGAGTCAGCGATTGGCGCGATTCGCCTACCAGATACTGGGTGAAGATCTCGCACGGCCGCAGGATGATGTGGTCATTCGCATGTTGCTGGGCACGCGCGCCGACAAGAACGCCGAGCGCATCATGCAGAACGCCTATCGGCGCGTCCTCACCAGCTTCGAAAGCTTCGACACCACCGTTTTGCTCAACCCTCATTGAGCGTTAGCGGCCTTGCGCCGGCCGGTGGGCTCCTCCGCGGGTTGGGCGGCGTCCGTTTCGAACAGATGTAGTAATTGTTCAGCGGATTCGCCGACGGTCTGCATGAACTTGGTTTCGTCGTCCTTCACCGCGAACTGCTTTGCCATCGTCTCCTCATCGTGAGCGCGAAATCGGCGCACCGTGTCTATGGCGTTTGATTTCGACAGCCCCAAGGTCTCCAGGATTTTTTCCGACATTTCGAGACTCGATATCAGGGTCTCACGAATGGTGTAGCGCACGTCCAAAGCCATCAGCCGAAACGCATGCTGGCGGTTGCGCGCACGCGCGAAGATCTTCAAATGCGGGAAATGTTTGCGGATCAATTCCGCGGTCCGCACCGAGGCCTCGACGTCGTCGATGGCCAGCACAAAGATCGCGGCGTTGTCGGCGTGCGCGGAACGCAGCAATTCCAAACGCGAGGCGTCTCCATAGAAAACCTGGTTGCCGAATCGGCGCAGAAAATCGACTTGAGTCTGATTGGCATCGAGCGCGGTGAAGGGGATTTTTTTGGCACGCAGGATTCGGCCGACGATTTGCCCGAAGCGGCCGAAGCCTGCAATGATCACTTTGGGATACAGTTCCTCCGGAGTATCGAAGGGCCGGCTATCCGTTTCTTTCTTTTTAAAGACGGTGTCGTGAAGCAGCATCAACAGCGGGCTCAAAATCATCGAACCGGTCACCACCAGCACCAGCAGTTCGGCGATTTCGGTATCCATAATCCCTAAGGTCGCGCTTAAGCCGAACAGCACGAAGGCGAATTCGCCGCCCGACGGCAGACTGAATGCCAGGCCGCGGCCGGCCGCGCGGGGAAGCCCCGCCAGCCGCCCGAGGGCGCGTAGCACGGCGACCTTCAGCAGCATGAATCCCATGGTCAGGCCGAGTATCGTCAATGGCTTTTCGCGCACCAGCTCCAAGTTGGCCGACATTCCGACTGAAATGAAGAACAAGCCCAGCAGCAAGCCTTTGAATGGCTCGATGTCAGCCTCGAGTTCATGGCGAAATTCACTGTCCGCGAGCAATACGCCGGCCAAAAAGGCGCCCAGAGACAATGACAATCCCACCTGACTGACCAGCAGTGCGGTTCCGATTACGACCAGCAAACCCGCGGCCGTGAAGGCCTCCGCGACGCGCGTCGCGGCCACGATGCGCAGCATGGGCCGCAGCACATACCGGCCGCCGATGACGGCGGTTCCGAGCACAGCGAGGAACTTGATCGCCAGCCAACCACCGGGACCCACGGTTTTGGCCGCGGCCACACCCAATAGAGGCAGCAAAGCCAGCGCGGGCAAGACTGCGACGTCCTGAAACAGTAAGATACTGAATGCCGAGCGGCCGTATTGAGAATTCAATTGACCTCGTTCGGCCAATAATTGCAGCACCAACGCCGTGGAGGACATCGAGAGGCCGAAGCCGATGACCAGCGCCGATTCCTTGGTTTGGTCGAAGCCGAAGTAGGCGGCTGTGGCTATCCCTAAGGTGGTCACCAGCACCTGCGCCAGGCCCAGTCCGAAGATGGGCTTGCGCATCACCCACAAGCGCGAAGGCTGCAGTTCGAGGCCGATGACGAACATCAGGAGTACGATGCCGAACTCCGCAATATGCTGGGTGGTGTCGATTTTGCTGATGAGACCGAGACAGGCCGGACCGATGATGATTCCGGCAGCCAGATAACCGAGAACCGAGCCCAACTTAAAATAGCGGAATATCGGGATTGCGATGACCGCCGCGGCGAGAAATATCGCGATCTGCGCCAACAAGCTCATAATTGTCTCCGTTTCACTCTTGAGAGCCTAGCACCATGTATCGCCAAAGCATTCAATTTCCCATCAAGGACTCCGCGCTGCGCGAGGACGTGCATGCCCTGGGAGCCTTGATCGGCGAGACGCTGCGCGACCAAGGGGGAGATGAATTCTTCAAGCTCGTGGAAGGCGATCGTCTAGCGGCCATTCAGCGGCGGGAAGGCGGCGCCACGGACGGAGGCGAGCTGCAGACTCGCACCGCGGGTCGATCGCCGGCGGCCGCCACCGACCTTACCCGCGCGTTTTCCATATGGTTCCAAGCGGTGAACACCGCGGAGAAGGTGCACCGGGTCCGCAGGCGCCGCCAATACCTCAACGATTCCACTACCTCGCAGCCCGGCGGCATCGCAGATTGCATCGCGCGGCTGCAACGCGACGGAGTGACGCTGGCCCAGGCTCTGGAACTGATTGCCTCTATGAGCATCGAGCCCGTGTTCACCGGACATCCGACCGAATCCACGCGGCGCACGATTTTGCGCAAGCAGCAGCACATCGCGCACGACTTGCTCGATAGGCTCAATCCCGCCTCGACGCCCGCCGAATTGAATACCCTGTGGGCGCGTGTGCGGCTGCAGATCACCACCATTTGGCAGACCGAGGAGCATCCTCGCGAAGGCCTGACCGTGGTCGACGAACGCGAGCATGTATTGTTTTATCTGATAGACATTCTCTACCGGGTCGTGCCGCTGTTTTACGAGGAAATCGAGGCCGCCTTGGCCAAGGCATTCTCTGTTCCCGTGGAATCTCTCGACGTGCCGAGCATCCTGCATTTCGGTTCCTGGGTCGGCGGCGACATGGACGGCAATCCGGATGTACACGGCAAAACCATTCGCGAGACTTTACATCGCCACAGCCAAGTGATCGTCTCGACTTATTTTACGGAATGCGGTCAGCTCGCCGAGACGTTGAGTCAAAGTGCGAACCGCGTCGGCGTGAGCGCCGCACTCGCCGCACGCATCGATTCTTACAGCGCCATCTTGCCGGGCTCTCAGGCGCTGGCGCCGGCGCGGCACGATCGCATGCCATACCGGGTATTTTTCGGCCAAATCGGCGAGCGCCTTAAGGCGACATACGAAGGGCGGCCCAATGGATACCAGAATCCCGACGAATTGCGGGCCGATATCGGGCTCGCCGCCGATAGCTTGACGCAGCATCGGGGCCGCCACGCCGGATACTTCCTGGTGCGCCGTTTCATGCGCAGGGTACGCACCTTCGGTTTTCATCTTGCGACTCTTGATGTTACACAACACGCGCACATACACGATCAAGTGATTGCGCAAGGCTTGAGCATTCCGGATTGGCCCACGCTGGCGCACGAGGAACGACTGCTGCAATTGCGCGATTTGCTGGCTCGCGACCAGGGCCCGACGTCGGCCTTCGATGCCGTGGGCAGGCGCACTCTATGGGTCTTCGAGGCCATCGCGCAGGCGCGCCACAAATTCGGCGGCCGTGCCATCGGTCAATACATCGTGAGCGGCGCGCAGGGACCCGAGGACGTGCTGGCGGTGCTGTTGCTGGCCCGGTGGGCCGATATCACCGACAAGCGCAGCGGCGAAGCGCCGCTCGATGTGGCGCCGCTGCTCGAGTCCATCAATTCCCTGGAGCGGGCGGGCGATATTCTACGCGCGCTGCAGCTCGAGCCCGCGTACCGGCGGCATCTGGCCTCGCGCGGCAATCGACAGATGGTGGTGATCGGCTATTCGGACACCAATAAGGAAGGTGGGATCGCGGCCTCGCGCTGGGCCTTGCAGGTTGCGCAGACCCAAGTGCTGGAAGCTGCGCGCGAGGCCGGCTCCCAGGTGTTGATCTTTCACGGCCGCGGCGGCACGCCGGCACGCGGCGGCGGCCGTACCGAAAATCTGGTTGAGGCGGTGCCGGACGGAGCCATTCACGGCGTCCTGCGTTTGACAGAGCAAGGCGAGGTCGTGAACCAGAGTTATGGCTTGCGGCCGATCGCCATGCGAACTCTCGAGCGCACCTTCGCTTCCGTGGCCTTGGCGACGGCGCATGCCGGCCAAAGACCGCCGCTACCGCCAACTTTTTTGGCTGCAATGCAAACCATAGCGATGCGCAGCATGGCGGCGTATCGCGAATTGATATTCGGCAGCGGGCAGTTCTTCGAATACTTTCGCGCGGCGACGCCGCTCGATGTGATCGAGCGCATGCATATCGGATCGCGCCCCGCGGCGCGCGCCGACGGCAGCGGCGTGCACGCGCTGCGAGCCATTCCCTGGGTGTTCGCGTGGACGCAAAGCCGCCACATGTTGCCCGGATGGTTCGGCTTCGGCAGCGGTCTGTCCGTCGCGCTGGAACAGCACGGCGCCGACGTGGTAAGTCAAATGGTGGCGCACTGGCCCTTCTTTACGCACTTGCTCGATGACGTGGAGGCCATGCTGGGGCGAACCGATCTGGAAATCGCCGGTCACTACGACGCCCTGGCCGGCGATGCGCTGCGCGCACAGGCTGAACCCATCGCCAGGGAATACGCATTGACGGTGGCGCATGTGCTGCGGTTGCGCGGCTCAGTGCGACTGCTCGACAGCGATCCCACCTTGCAGCGAGCGATCAAATTACGCAACCCCTACATCGATCCTATGCACCTCATGCAGGTGGACTTGTTGCAGCGTTGGCGCAAGACGGACCGCGAGGATCGGGCTCTATTCGGCGCCCTGCGCGCCACCATTAGCGGCATCGCTCAGGGGCTACAGGCGACTGGCTAGTGTAATTGGCATCATCGCGCTGGTCTTGTATTGCTCGGCTGGATGCGGCCGGAAAAAGGGTAAGTATGCCGGTAATTGCCGTACACAGATGTGCGAAGCGCGTTGCTGCTCGATGATACTCAGCACTCTGGAACGTTGACCGCAAGACCCCCTTGCGAAGTCTCTTTGTAGATGGTCGACATATCGAGACCCGTTTGGCGCATGGTAGCGATTACTTGGTCGAGCGATACCTTGTGTGAGCCATCGCCGCGCATGGCGAGGCGCGCCGCATTGATGGCTTTCACCGAGCCCATGGCATTGCGTTCGATGCAGGGGATTTGCACCAACCCGGCGACCGGATCGCAGGTCAGTCCAAGATTGTGCTCCATGCCGATTTCGGCGGCATTCTCGATTTGCTCGTTGCTGCCGTTGAGAGCCGACACCAGGCCGGCGGCCGCCATGGAACACGCCACACCGACCTCGCCCTGGCAGCCCATCTCGGCGCCGGAAATGGACGCATTTTGCTTGTACAGCATGCCGATGGCGGCGGCCGTGAGCAGGAAGCGAATCACACCGTCCTCGTCCGCCCCCGGCTCGAAGCGCCGATAATAGTGCAAGACGGCCGGTACGATCCCTGCCGCACCATTGGTCGGCGCCGTCACCACCTGGCCGCCGGCGGCATTTTCTTCGTTGACCGCCAGCGCAAAGACATTGACCCAATCGAGGGCGTGCATGGGGCTCAACGCGTCGCCG
>JANYLM010000048.1 GCA_025357835.1 Gammaproteobacteria bacterium | reverse complement strand
GAGCAGCAGCTTGCGCCGCTTGAGACGTTTCATTTGTACCTCGTCGATTTTGAAATCCATGGTGAGGCGCGAAATGATGTCGTCCAGATCACGGTGTTCGATGCGCAGCTGCCGCAAGCGCTCGATGTTCTTGAACAAATCGGTATTGGCGTTGCTTTCTTCGTCGCTCACGGCGTCGCTGCTTTAAGGTATGTAGCTGCGCCACACGGGGGTGACGCAATCCGGTAGCTTAAGGGAGCGGCCGAGGGGATTCCAAGTCAGTTGCGGATTGTGAAAATCCGAGCCCACCGACCCCATGAGTCCGTAGTTCACCGCCAGCGTGGCGACGGCATCGACATGCTGCGCACCGTTGCCGCCGCTCACCACTTCGAGAGCGGCGCCGCCAGCGGCAACGAAACTTCCGAGCATCTGGCGGCGGGCGCCGGCCGACAGGGAGTAGCGCGCCGGATGCGCCAGCGAGGCCACGCCCCCGGCGGCGCGGATCCATCCCACCACCACCTCGAGGGAAGGCCATTCGGCCGCGAAATGCGCAGGCTTGCCGGCGCCCAAGTACTTGCGAAATGCCTCGTCGGCTCGACCGACATGGCCGCCGGCGACCAGGGCGTCCGCCAGATGGGCCCGCGTCGGCAAACCGGGAAGTGCTGCCACCGCGGCCAGCAGCTCCGACCCCGGTAGACCGAGCTTTCCAAGGCGCGAGCAGATCTTGCGCATACGCTCCCGGCGACGCTCGCCCTGGGTGTGGAGCTCCTTGCAAAGCGCAGGGGAGGTGGGATCGATCCACAAGCCCAGGACATGAATGGCCTGCGAGCGCCATGAGGCGGAGATTTCAACGCCCGGGACGAGGCGCAGCCCATGCACAACCGCACTACGTTGGGCCTCTTCCACGCCAGCCACGGTATCGTGATCGGTGAGCGCCAGGACTTCGATGCCGGCCGCTGCCGCGCGCGTCAGTAGTTCGCCGGGGGTCAATGTGCCGTCGGAGTGGTTCGAATGCGTGTGTAAGTCAATATTCACGACGGGTTGCCCGCGAGTCCCACGGCCTCCAGCCGCAGGCCGGCCAGCACGATGAAGCCCTGTGCACGCTCGAAGCCGTCGCTGGTGTAGTCGAAGGTGTAGGTACGAAGTATGCGCCGCCTGCCCGTGGCGTCCCGGGTCCATCGTAAGCCGGCAAAGGCGACGGTGCCGTCCAGGAATTGCACCACCGCACGTGAACAGGTGTCCTTGGCGATGCGATTTGCAGCCTCGCGGGTATCCAGAGAGGTTTGCCAGATTCTGTAACCTCCGGCCAGTACGCCGGCGGTGCAAATCAGCAGCAGGAGATCATCGCTCATGCCGGCAAGCTTAACCGCATTCCGCCGCCAGGGCCTGCCCCTGGAAATTTCACGGACAAGCCCCATACAGGACGGCATGAACAACGAACTGCAGCCGAACCTGACTGTGCGCGTCGATCCCAATGAGATGGTGCAGTACGTGCACCAACTGATGTCCACCCCGCGCAGCGCCAATGTGCCGGAAACCACCATGGCGCTGGCTCAGCGGCAATGGGGGGGCGACACACCGCTGGCGCGGGCCGCGCAGCTACGCTGGAGTGCACTCAACCGCGCCCTCGGCGACGCACGGGTCGGCACCTGGACTATGCATCAGAAGCACAATCAAATTCACGTCCCTGCGGCGTTGATCGCCGCGGCCGGAGTGGCGCGATTGACCATGGCCGAGCAAGACGTGGTGTTCGATATCCCCACTTTGCTGGACGCCACTCTGGAATTGTGCGAGCCCGCGGGGCATGCCTAAGCCCCCGGACTTGAGATAGGCCTGGGCAGCACGCTGGGATGGTTGAACGCCAGGAAGTCGCTATTGATCAGACTGTCGCGGCAGTTGTAGCGCAGGCGGTGCCCGTCCAGCCGGGTGACGTGGCCTCCCGCCGCCTCCAATAAAGCCTGCCCCGCCGCGGTGTCCCACTCCGACGTGGGGCCGAAGCGCGGATACAGATCCGCCTCGCCGGAGGCTACCAAACAGAATTTGAGCGAACTGCCGATACCCGTCATCGCATGGGGCCCGAGTCTCGCCAAGTAGCCCGCGGTGTGTGCGCTGACATGGGAGCGGCTGCCGACGACCCGCAAGGGGATATGCGGCGCCGAAACCTGAATGGGGGTCTGTGCCGCGCCGCCGTGATGGCTGAATGCGCCGACTCCCGCCGCACCCCAATATAGCAGTCCCCGCGCGGGCGCAGCGACCACACCGAGCACGGGCTCATGCTCGCGCACCAGTGCGATATTGACTGTGAACTCGCCATTGCGCTTGACGAACTCCCGCGTGCCATCGAGCGGATCCACCACCCACAGCTCGCGCCACGATTGGCGCTCGCTCCAAGGCGCCTGGGCGGACTCCTCGGAGAGAATCGGTATGTGGGGTGTCAGCCGGGTGAGGCCATCAATGATGACGCGTTGCGACTCCAAGTCCGCCAGGGTCAGCGGCGAATTGTCTTCCTTATGCTGCACCGTGAAACCGCCGTCGTACACCCGCATGATGGCGGCGCCGGCGCGCGCCACGATGGGCATCAGTCTCAAGCCTAAGTCGTGAAGATCTTGCATCGGTTGGTATCATACGCAAATGCCTAAAGTCCCCGCAGTCGATTGGGCCGCTATCGATACGGTATTGCTCGACATGGACGGGACACTGCTCGATCTGCGCTTCGATAATTGGTTTTGGCAGGAACTCATCCCCAGCCGTTACGCGGCCGCCAACGGTCTCGAGCTGGCGGAAACGCAGCGGCTGTTGGCTCCCCGATTCATTGAGGTCAGGGGGACTTTGCAGTGGTATTGCATCGAGTACTGGACCCGGGAACTGGGGCTGGACATCGGCGGCATCAAGCGCGAGGCCTTGGCGCGCGTCGATTTTCTGCCGGGCGCCAGAGAGTTTCTGTTGAGGCTCAAGGACAGCGGCAAGCGGCGTGTCTTGGTGACGAATGCGCATCCTCGGACATTGGGTATGAAGAATGAGCGTGTGTCGCTGACACAGTACTTCGACGTGTGTTATTCCACGCACCCGTTCGCGGCACCGAAAGAAGATGCCGCATTTTGGCCGCGGCTGGCAGCCGAGGAGCGGTTCCTGCCACAGCGTACCCTATTCGTCGACGACAGCCTGGCGGTGCTCAATACCGCCCGCGACTTCGGCATCGGCTGTCTGCGCGCCGTGCGCCGCCCGGACTCGGGACGGCCGCCGCAACCTACGGGTGACCATGTAGCGGTCGATCGGATCGCCGATCTGCTGTGAGGGCGAGCCGGTGGGAGGCCGGCTCGCGGGCATAGCGAGGTGGCCGCTAGGTGGCGGCGGGCCCTGCGGTGCCTGGGTTTGGAGCCCCGCCTGCGGGGCCGCCACCGCCACCGCCGCGGCCGCGCCGCCGCCTGCGCCGTGTGGGGTCGCCTTGGCCCTGTGCGGGTGCATCACTGGCGTTGCCGGCATCCGCGCCGGCCCGCGCGGACGGTGGTGCGGTGCGCGGCGCAGGGTGTGGGGTTTGATGAGCGGGTTGGTGTGCCGGTCGGGAGCTGGGGGGGGCGCGGCGAGGGCCGCCGCTGCTTCTGCTGCCGGGGCCCGGACGCCCGCCTTGCCCGCCGGGACGACCTCCGCCGGAGCGGCCGCCGCCGCGCGATTGACCCTGGCGGGGTGCGCGTTCGCGCCACTCGGCCGGGGGCGGTGCGGTCACCACCGCCAAATCCGCATGGTCGATGGCGGCGCGCGGGATCTGGTGCCCGATGTAGCGCTCGATATCGGGAAGTGCGATGGCATATTCCTCGCAACCGAAGCTGATAGCGTCGCCATCGGCGCCGGCACGTGCGGTGCGGCCGATGCGATGCACGTAGTCTTCGGCATCGTTCGGCAAATCGAAATTAAATACATGGCTGACGTCGGGGATGTGCAGGCCGCGCGATGCCACGTCGGTGGCGATCAGTACGGCAATCTCGCCGTTGTGAAAGTCGCGCATCATTTTCAGGCGCTTGGTTTGCGGTACATCGCCCGACAATGCCTGGGCGACGAAACCATTGGCGGTCAGCGTGCGTTCCAGCACTTCGGCGACGCGCTTGGTATTGACGAACACCATGGTGCGGCGCGCGTCGATGCGCCGCAGAAGCCCCATCAGCAGGGGAATTTTTTCCTCCGTCGCGGGAAAGTAGAGCACCTGCGTGACACGGTCCACGGTCATCTTGTCCGGCTCGATGCGGATCAGCTCCGGATTGTTCATGTGTTCGTAGGCGAGTTCCATGACCCGGTGCGACAGGGTTGCCGAAAACATCATGGTCAGGCGCAGCTCCGGATGCGGCAAACGCCGTAAAATGAAGCGTATGTCCTTGATGAATCCGAGATCGAACATGCGATCGGCTTCATCCATGACCGCCACTTGAATGTGGCGCAGATCGAACACATGTTGTTTGAAATAATCGATGACGCGGCCGGGCGTTCCGATCAATACGTCGACGCCTTCCTCGAGAATGCGCCGCTGCTTTTCGTAATCCACACCGCCGAATACGATGGCGAGCTTGAGGCCGGTGTACTTGCCGATTCCTAAGGCATCGGAGTGGATCTGCACCGCGAGTTCGCGCGTCGGGGCGATGACTATGGCGCGCGGCGCGTTCTGCGGCCGGTCAGGCGCGCCGGGATCCGTCAACAGGCGATTGAACAGCGCGATAAGGAAGGCCGCTGTCTTGCCGGTGCCGGTCTGTGCCTGCCCCGCCACGTCGCGGCCGGCGAGGGCCACGGGCAGGGTTTGCGCCTGAATGGGGGTGCAGCGTGTATAGCCCAGTTCGGCAATACCCCGCTTCAAGGATTCGGCGATGTTGAGGGATTCGAACGTGAGCTGACTGAGATGGGCGTCTGACATTTTCTCTTTGTGAATTGCAGAAACTTGCAAAATGGTGGGGACCGGATAACAATACAGTCAATCCGGAGCAGGTTTATCCGCTCCCATCAACCGTATCACCGGTACCCTTTTAAGGTAATCAAGACCGCTAAAGCCGCTGTATTGTGCCCGAACGGCCGCGCATCGTCACTTCGCGCGAGTTTGGGCTGCAATTTCCCCATAAATAACCCCTCTCTAAACAATTGAATCTCCAAAAGGAGGTATTCCCTAAGTGAGTAACCCTAGTATCGTTCACACCAGTGACGCCACGTTCGACAAGGACGTTCTCAAGTCCGACAAGCCTGTATTGCTCGATTTTTGGGCGGAATGGTGCGGACCCTGCAAAATGATCGCACCCATCCTCGATGAGATCGCCGATCAGTACAAAGACAAGATTCGGATCGCCAAGCTGAATATCGATGACAATCCGGCGACCCCGCCGAAGTTCAATATTCGCGGCATCCCGACGCTGATCCTGTTCAAGAACGGCACCGTGGAGGCCCAGAAAGTGGGAGCAGTCACTAAATCACAGCTCGCCGCCTTTTTGGACAGCAACCTGTGAGAGGCTACCTAGGAAACCAGTCTCGCGGCGGCCAAGGCGGCGGCCAAGGCGGCGGGCAACAGGGTGGCGGCGGCCAAGGCGGCGGCGGGCAAGGCGGCGGCGGTCGTTCGAATCGCTCCAATCGCGGGCCACGCAACGATAACCGCAACGGCAACACCAACGGGGGCCGGCCCCCGCAAGAAGATTACGGTGATTTGCCGGAGGGCGGCGATGACCTAGAGATAATTGCACCGACCGACCTCGCGCGCAGCCGCAGCTCGATGAATCTGACCGAGTTGAAGAAGCGCCCCATCAGCGACCTCGTCAAGCTGGCCGAGACCATGGGTCTCGAGAACATGGGCCGGTCGCGCAAGCAGGACATAATCTTCGGCGTGCTCAAAGCGCATGCGCGCAAGGGCGAGGATATCTACGGCGATGGAGTGCTGGAGATCCTGCAGGACGGCTTCGGCTTCCTGCGCTCATCGGACTCGAGCTACCTGGCGGGTCCCGACGACATCTATGTGTCACCGAGTCAAATTCGCCGCTTCAATTTGCGCACCGGCGATTCCATATCCGGACTGATTCGGCCGCCGAAGGACGGCGAGCGTTATTTCGCATTGCTCAAGGTCGGCGAAATTAACTACGATTCGCCGGAAAGTTCCCGCGGCAAGGTGCTGTTCGAGAACTTGACGCCGCTGCATCCCACCGAGCGTTTGAAGCTCGAGCGGGGCAACGGGTCGACCGAGGACTTGACGGCTCGCGCCATCGATTTGGTGGCGCCCATAGGCAAGGGCCAGCGTGGCCTCATCGTCTCGCCGCCGAAGGCCGGCAAGACCATGCTGCTGCAGAACATCGCCACGGCGATCACGGCCAATCATCCCGAGGTCTATCTCATCGTCCTGTTGATCGACGAGCGGCCCGAGGAAGTGACCGAGATGGCGCGTACGGTGAAGGGCGAAGTCGTATCTTCTACCTTCGATGAACCGGCCAGCCGCCACGTGCAAGTGGCCGAGATGGTGATCGAGAAGGCCAAGCGCTTGGTCGAACACAAGAAAGACGTGGTCATTCTGCTCGATTCCATTACGCGCCTGGCGCGCGCCTACAACACCGTGGTGCCGAGCTCGGGCAAGGTCCTCACCGGCGGCGTGGACGCCAATGCGCTGCAGCGCCCGAAGCGATTCTTCGGTGCGGCACGCAATATCGAAGAGGGCGGCAGCCTGACCATTCTCGCCACCGCCTTGGTCGACACCGGCTCGAAGATGGACGATGTCATTTTCGAAGAGTTCAAAGGCACGGGCAATTCGGAAATCCATTTGGATCGCCGCATCGCCGAAAAGCGCACCTTCCCGTCGATCAACATCAACCGTTCGGGCACGCGCAAAGAAGAACTCATTACGGACCCGGCAGAGCTGTCCAAGATGTGGATTCTGCGCAAGCTACTGCATCCCATGGACGAGTTGGCCGCGATCGAATTCTTGCTCGACAAGATGAAGGACACCAAGACCAACGCCGACTTCTTCGACGCGATGAAACGTTAGGGTCATTAAGTCTTAGGAGCTTGTCATGGATTGGTGGGCATGGATCGCGGTCGGGGCCATACTCCTAGGTTCGGAGCTGGCCTTCGTCGACGCTCAGTTCTACTTGGTGTTCGTCGGCGCCAGTGCGTTCGCGGTGGGGACGCTGCAGCTGGCCGGATTGGGCATGCCGCCGTGGTTGCAATGGCTGCTATTCGCGGCGCTGGCCGCGACGTCCATGCTCACTTTCCGGCGGCGGATCTACGAAGGCATGCGCCGCAAGCTGCCGGCGATGAAAGGCGGCCCCGCGGGAGAAATCGTCACGTTGCCGATGGAACTGCCTCCCGGAGAAACCTGCCGCCTCGAATATCGCGGCTGTTCGTGGAGTGCGATCAACGGCGGCAAGACGGCGATTGCTGCAGGCGCCAAAGCGCGCATCGAGCGCGTCGATGGACTGACCCTCGTCGTGCACGGCGAAACCTAGAACCAATAACAGGAGAGTCTCTTGGGTATTTCTGTCAGTTACGCATTCATCGTGATAGCCGTGATGGTGGTGATCGTGTTGGCGAAGACCGCCACCGTGGTGCCGCAGCAAAGCGCCTTTGTAATCGAGAATCTCGGCAAGTACAGCCGTACCTTGCAGGCCGGGTTTCACATCCTGATTCCCTTCGTCGAGAGGGTGGCCTATCGCCACAGCCTCAAGGAAATAGCGATCGACATCGCTGAACAGATTTGCATCACCCGCGACAACGTGCAAGTGGGAGTCGATGCGGTGCTCTATATGCAGGTCATGGACCCGCATCTCGCGTCGTACGGCATCACCAATTTCGGCTTTGCGATTTCGCAGCTGGCGCAGACCACGCTGCGCAGCGAAATCGGCAAGATCGAACTCGATCGCACCTTTGAGGCGCGCGGCACGATCAACACCAACGTAGTCAGCGAATTGGACAAGGCGTCGGCGCCCTGGGGTGTCAAGGTGTTGCGCTACGAAATCAAGAACATTACGCCGCCCAAGGACGTGCTGCAGGCGATGGAGAAGCAAATGCGCGCAGAGCGCGAGAAGCGCGCCGTGGTGTTGACTTCCGAAGGCGAACGCGACGCCAAGATCAACGCCGCCGAGGGCGACAAGCAGCGCGTGATCAAGCAGTCCGAAGCCAATAAGCAGCAGCAGATCAACGAGGCGCAGGGCCAGGCTGAGGCCATTCTGGCGGTGGCGACGGCTACGGCGGAAGGATTGCGTCAAGTGGGCATCGCGCTTTCCGACCGCGGCGGCATCGAAGCCATGCAGCTACGCATAGGCGAGGAATACGTGAAGCAATTCGGCAAGCTGGCGCAGGCCGGGACGACGCTGGTGGTGCCGGCCAATCTGACCGATCTGGCATCCATCGTGACCATGGCCACCAGCATCGCAAGGAAGTCTCCCGCGAACCCGGCGGGTTAGGGCGTGTCGGAGAAGCGCGAAGCCGGGAACATCGGCTTCCTGGAATTCGTGATGCTGACGGCGGCGATGATGTCGACGCAGGCCATGGCCATCGATGCCATGCTGCCTGCCTTCCCGGTCATCGTTCGCGCGCTGCAGGTTGTCAACGAGAATCAAATCCAATGGATAGTCACCGCCTATATGGCGGGCTTGGGGTGCGGGCAGCTATTTTGGGGATTGATGTCGGACCGCTTTGGCCGGCGTCCGATACTGATCGGCGGTCTCGCTCTGTATGTTGCGGCAGCGCTGTTGGCCGGCCTCGCCGGCAGCTTCCACGCGCTTCTCGTGTGGCGCTTCGTTCACGGACTGTCGGCGGCGAGCATGGTCGTGACGCGCTCGGTCATTCGCGACCTGTATTCGGGGCGGCAAATGGCCCGGGTGATGTCCCTGACCATTATGGTGTTCTTGATAGTGCCCATCGCTGCGCCGAGCATCGGACAGTTGATTCTGCTGGCGGCGCCGTGGCGCTACATATTCATCATGTGCGGTGTTTTCGCCGCCGCCATTTGCGTGTGGGCGGCGGTTCGATTGCCCGAGACTCTGCACCCGGAATACCGTCTGACGCTGAATCGTTCCCATATAGCCAACGCGGTCCGCTTGGTGGTCTTGAACCGCAGCTCGCTGTGCTACACCTTCGCCATGTCGGTCATGTTCGGCGGGATCATGGCGTATGTGGGCATGGTGCAGCAGATATTCGGCGACGTGTTCCACCGTGCGAATCTTATGCCCACGATGTTTGCGCTGTGCGCGACCACCATGGGGGTCGCCGCTTTCCTGAACTCGAGAATCGTCGAACGCCTGGGGATGCGCCGCATATCGCACACGGCGCTGCTGACCTATCTAGGAATTACCGGCTTGCATTCGGCGATCGCCGCTCTAGGGCTTGAACAGTTGTGGATTTTTGTGCTGTTTCAGTCCGCGACCATGGCCTGTTTCGCGCTGTCCATTTCCAATTTCGGCGCGATGGCGATGGAGCCCGTAGCCTCGGTTGCGGGAATCGGCGCGTCCTTGCAGGGTTTCGTGTCGACTCTGGGCGGCGCGCTGGTCGGAGCTCTCATCGGCCGGCTGTTCAACGGCACTGTTCTGCCGCTGGCGGCCGGGTCGCTGTGCTGCGGACTGGCGAGCCTGCTATTCGTCCTTCTTGCGGAAAAGGGGCGGCTGTTCAGGGGCCATCATACGGGCGGTGAGTCGCCGGCGGTAGCCGGCGCCCGCTAGGAAAAGAAGGTATCGAGTTCCTTGCCTGAGGCAGCATCGGTGAAGCCGTCGAACTTGCCGTGTTCCATGATCATCCGGGCGGCGCGTATGAAGCCTCCCCATGCTGAGCGGGCGAGCGCGCCGCCGACGCTGACCCGGCGCACGCCGAGCGCCGCGATCTGCTGCAGGGTGAGATCTTCCGGCCAACCCATCAGCAGATTCACCGGTTTCGGCGCCACGCCGGCGACCACGGCGCTGATGTGCTCGGGCGTGCGGATGCCAGGCGCATAGAGGCAGTCGGCACCCGCGTCCGCATAGGCCTTGAGCCGATGGATGGTGTGCTCGATGTCGGGTCGTCCATGTAGGAAACATTCAGCTCGTCCAACCAGAAGTGCATCGCCGCCGGCCTTGTCGATCGCTTTGCGCGCCGCGCGAATCCTGGCGACCGCGGTGTGCAGTTCGTAGAGCGGGTGGGACGCGTCGCCGGTTGAGTCCTCGATCGAAATTCCCGCGACTCCGGTCTCGACGGCGAGCCTGACGCTTTCTGCGACGCCGGCCGCGTCCGGCGCGAATCCGCTTTCGAAGTCGGCGTTGATCGGCAAATTAGTGGCCTCGACCATGTCGGTGAGATGTTCGAGTACCCGATCGCGCGACATGCCGCCGTCTCGATGGCCGTGCGACCAGGCGAACCCGGAGCTGGTAGTGGCGAGCGCCTTGAAGCCCAGGCCTTGCAGGAATCGAGCGCTGCCCACATCCCATGGATTGGGAATGGCGAAGCATCCTGTCTCGTGCAATTTGTGAAATGCACGGCGCTTGTCGGCAATACTGGGACGGGAGTGAGGCATGCGAGGGCTCCTTGGGGACGCTTTCGATTGCTATTGTGCACTCGACGGAGAGCTCGCGCATCTCTGTCCTACCGGCTTTCTCCTGCACCCGATCAAGATCCAGCACCAACTGCAGCGACTCCTGGGGTTTTAGCCATTCTTTGTAGTACTTCAGACTATTGCTAACCGCACTATACGACGCCTTCACCTCAATCAGCCAATGCACCCGTCGGTTCAGCGTCACGACGAAGTCCACTTCCCGCTGCTCCTTGTCGCGGAGATAAAATACATCCCAGTTTTCGCAACTCGTCCAGAACTACGAGGGAAGCATCTATTTTAGTTTGGTCAGGATCAACGGCGATCGGCCAGGTGCGCTTCGCGCTCGACGGCGCGATAGCCGATGTCACCGCGGTACTGCACCAAGTTCCAGTGAATCGCATGGACGAGATCGTAGGCCTGGGCTTGGGCGGCAGCGACGGAGTCACCGAGGCCCACGGCGCAGAGCACGCGTCCGCCGGCAGTGACGATGTGCATGCCCTCGCTGCTGGTGGCGGCGTGAAATACTTTTCCCGGCCGCCGAGCGGCGGATTCGAGTCCGCTGATCGGATCGCCTTTGTGGAATCCGTCGGGGTAACCGCCGGCTGCCATCACCACGCCCAGCGCCGCGCGCGGGTCCCAGCGGACGTCAATGCGCTCGAGCGCATCGGCGCCGGTGATCGCGGCCTCGCACAAATCGATCAGATCGCTTTGCAGTCGCATCAGAATCGGCTGGGTCTCGGGATCGCCGAACCGGCAATTGAACTCCAGTACGTTGGGGGTGCCGTCGGCGGCGATCATCAAACCGGCGTAGAGAAATCCCAAGTACGGGTTGCCGTCCGCGCGCAGTCCGCGCAGGGTCGGCTCGATCACCTCGCTCATGATGCGTGCATGCAATGCCGGTGTGACTATGGGCGCCGGCGAGTAGGCGCCCATGCCGCCGGTATTGGGTCCCTGATCGCCGTCGTCGCGGCGCTTATGGTCCTGCGAAGTCGCCAGCGGCAATACGGATTGATCGCTTGCGATCACGATGAAGCTGACTTCTTCACCGTGCAAAAATTCCTCGATGACGATGGTATTGCCGGCGCTGCCGAAACTGCCGCCCAGCATGCCGGTGGCCGCTTCGATGGCCGACTCGTGGGTCTCGCAGATGATGACGCCCTTGCCGGCCGCGAGCCCGTCCGCCTTGACGACCAAGGGTAGCCGCTGTGCTCGGACATAGGCTGCATCGAAGCTGTCCTTGGTGAAGGTCGCGTAGCTCGCGGTCGGTATGCGGTGGCGCTTGAGAAATTCCTTGCTGAAGGCCTTCGATCCCTCCAGGCGAGCTGCGGCGCGCGAGGGGCCAAAGCAGGCGCGGCCCGCGGCGCTGAAGCGATCGACGATGCCGGCGACCAGCGGGCCTTCCGGACCTACGATGGTGAGTCCGATGTCCTCGCGCTGGGCGAATGCCAGTAGTGCCTCGATGTCGTCCGCCGCTATGGCGACATTGCGCACCTTGGGCTCCAGCGCCGTGCCGGCGTTCCCTGGAGCGACGACTACCTGTTCGACTCGCGGAGATTGGCCACATTTCCACGCCAGCGCGTGTTCGCGGCCGCCGCCGCCGATGATTAGAACCTTCATGGGGCGAGCAATTCTCCGGGTTGGGTGATGCGGCGCGGTCGCGCGGAAACGCTTTGGGGCGACACCTTCAAATCAACATTGTCTCAATGGCGGAAGTGGCGCATGCCGGTGAACACCATGACGATGCCGTGTTCATCCGCCGCGGCGATGACTTCCGCATCGCGTTTGGAGCCGCCCGGCTGAATCACCGATTTGATGCCGAGTTCGGCGACTGCGTCTAGCCCATCGCGAAACGGAAAGAAGGCATCGGATGCGATGCTCGCGCATTGCATATCGAGACCCGCGTCCTGGGCCTTGAGGGCGGCGATTTTACTGCTAACCACACGGCTCATTTGCCCTGCGCCTATGCCCACCGTCGCCTTGTCCTTGACGCAAACGATGGCATTGGATTTGACATATTTTGCGACTCGCCAGGCGAAGATCAAATCATCGAGCTCGGCCAGCGTCGGCATGCGCTTGGTCACTGTGCGCAGCTCCTGCGCCCGGATCAGGCCGGTATCTCGGGTTTGCACCAGGAGGCCGCCGGCAACGCTTTTGTACTCGAGCAATTGCGTGTGGGGCGAGGCCAAATCGCCGACTAGGAGCACACGCACATTGCCCTTGGGCGCCAACAAGACTTGCGCGGCGTCCGACACGCTGGGCGCAAGAATCACTTCGACGAATTGCTGCTCCACAATCGCTTGGGCCGTCGCAGCATCCAATTCGCGATTGAAGGCGATGACGCCGCCGAAAGCGGAGGTGGGATCGGTGCGATAGGCGCGTGCATAGGCTGCCGCGACGCTGTCGCCGCTGGCGGCGCCGCAGGGATTGGCGTGCTTGACGATGACGCATCCTGCCGTATCGAATTGCCGCACGCATTCCAGGGCCGTATCGCTGTCTGCGATATTGTTGTAAGAGAGTTCCTTACCCTGAATCTGCTTGGCCTGAGTCACCGACGCGCCGATGGCACGCGGATCGGTGTAGAACGCGGCTTGCTGGTGCGGATTCTCGCCGTAGCGCAAATCCCGACGCTTGCGAAACGACAGGTTAAGGTCATCCGGAAACGTCGGGGCCCCGCCGCCGATGGCGCCGGTGAAGTAGGCGGACACCATGGCATCGTATTGCGCGGTGTGTGCGAACGCTTTGGCGGCCAGTTTCTGTCGCATGGCAACATTCGTGGCGCCTTGGGTTGCGGCTAACTCATCCAGCAGCGCGCCGTAGTCGCTCGGATCCACGACGACGGCCACCGAGGCGTGATTCTTGGCCGCGGCACGCACCATGGCCGGACCGCCGATATCGATATTCTCAACCGCGTCATCGTAGCTGCAGTCGACGCGCATTACGGTGGCGGCGAAGGGATAGAGATTGACGGCCAATAAATCGATGGGCTCGATGTTGTGCTCGCGCATCACGGCTTCATCGAGGCCCCGCCTTCCCAACAAGCCGCCGTGAATCTTGGGATGCAGGGTCTTGACGCGGCCGCCCATGATTTCCGGAAAACCGGTGTGTTCGGCCACTTCCTTGACCGGAATGCCGTGACTAAGCAAGAGCTTGGCGGTGCCGCCGGTGGATAGCAGCTCGATGCCTCGCGCCTTCAGCTCACGCGCGAACTCGACGATGCCGGTCTTATCGGAGACGCTCAGCAAGGCGCGGCGGACGGGCATGAGCAATGGCAGATTACTCGCTGATTCCGAACTCTTTGAGTTTCTTGCGCAATGTGCCGCGATTGATGCCAAGAATCGTCGCCGCACGGCTTTGATTGCCCTGCGCGTGGCCCATGACCACTTTGAACAAGGGTTCTTCGACTTCGCGCATTACGAGCTCGTACAAATGCGCGGGCTTGTGGCCGTTGAGAGTTTCAAAATAGCACTGCAAGGCTTCCTCGGCCTGCGAACGCAGGGGCACGCCCTTACCATTCACCTTCAGATCGCGGCCGTTGAAGGCAGGTGAGGGATCTCTGCGAGATTTCGATTTCTTTTTAGCGACCATGGCCCCGTCCGAATTCTCTGTCGAGCGTATTGTTATCCGAATTCGCGCTCAAGCGGCGCGACACGCACCCGTGTCGTAATGTTCCAGCAGCGTGGACAACTGCTCCTGCGGCGTCTCGATTTGCACGAGACGATTCCGTAAGTCCTCTTGTCCGGGATGCTGCCGAAAATACCAACTCAAGTGCTTACGTGCCACACGAACACCCGTCTCATCGCCGTAAAAGGCATACAGGTCTTCGAGGTGGGCGCGCATAATATCACGGACTTTTTCCAGCGCCAGACTTGCGCGCGATTCGCCCGTGCTGAGGAAAAAATTGACTTCGTCGAAGATCCATGGCCGGCCCTGCGCGGCTCTGCCGATCATGATGCCGTCGCAACCGGTTGCGTCCAGAATTTGCCGGGCGCGTTCGGGAGAATCGACATCGCCGTTCGCAAACACGGGAATCTTGATCGTCGCCTTGATGGCAGTCACCGTTTCATGTTCGGCATCGCCCTGGTACAGATCGGTGCGCGTGCGCCCATGTATCGCAAGTGCTTGAATACCGTTGTCTTCCGCCATGCGCGCGATGCGAACGCCGTTCTTGTGGTCGCGGTCCCAGCCGGTGCGCGTTTTAAGGGTGACGGGCACTTCAACCGCCCGTACCACGCTATGCAAAATTCGTGCTACCAGTTCCTCATCCTGCAGTAGCGCTGACCCCGCGAGCCGATTGCATACTTTTTTTGCGGGACAACCCATGTTGATATCGATGATTTGCGCGCCGGCATCCACATTGCGGCGCGCCGCCTCGGCCATCATCCACGGATCGAAGCCGGCGATTTGCACCACGCGGGGGCTGGGCTCGCCGGTATGGTCCATGCGCCGGCGGGATTTCGGCGTGTCCCACAGGCGCACGTCGGCGCTCAACATTTCCGATGCGGCAAGTCCGGCGCCAAATCGCCGGCACAGAATGCGAAACGGACGATCGGTAACTCCCGCCATGGGTGCCAGCACCACATTGGAAGGCAAGTCGTAGGGGCCGATCTTGACGGCCCGCGCGGGTGCCGTCATCGCTTGCTCTGGGGCGCAGCATCGTTGGCGCAAGTAATTCTGCGATCGATGCCGCGCACGCACACGTCGATTTCGAACCCCTCGGCATTCTTGCCGGGATCCAAGATGGCCAGTGTGGCATCGACGCGCTCGCCGGGCGATAACAGCCGCGCCGTCGGTTTCCCCAGGTATTCGCTGGGCTCGAAATCCCGCCTGCCGATGCTTTTGCCGAAGCGATCGGCGAGAGTTACTCGCAGCAGCGGATAGGGTTGCAACTGCGCCGCAGTATTTAGGATGCTGGCGCGCAATCGCAAGGTGCCGTTCGCGTCCGGATCGCCCGTTACGCCCCACTGGCGCAGTTCAAAGGACGACAGATTCGCAGGCTGTGGCAGGGGCGCGCCCATCGCCCCGTACAGGGCGCGCACGGCGCCCTCGAAGGGCCCGTGGGTCTGTGAGACAAACCATTCTCGATTCTGATGCACTACCTGGATCAGCAGCAGCAGCGCCGCGATAATGGTGGCGCTCAGCCATAGGATCAACGGTCGGCGCGACGTCCGGCGGCGCGCGGCGTCCGGTGCCACGTGCAGGGTCAGTATGTTGTGTTCGAAGCCCTCCAGCATGTCGCGACGCACGTCTTCAGGCACTGCGAATCCGCTGACGCGATTGTAAGAGGGCAGGGCATTGTCGGCCGCGCTCTCCGGATGCGGTAGCGGTTCTATTTGCGGTTCGATGATGGATGGGTCGGCGTGCGGCAGCGGCGGGGTAGCCGGCTTCGGCACAAGCAACACTCCGGGCGCAGATGTGCGAGGTGGCTGGGTCGGCACTGCCGCCGGAGGCGCGGCTGGAGGCGCGGATGACACCCCTGGTGTTGGCGTGGCCGGCGGTACCGGCGATGCGGGTGCCGATGCGCTTAGCGGTATAGGCGACGGTGCCTGCTTTTTGGACTCGACAAAAATTCGATCCAGTTCGCCCGGCGGAAGCGTGAACTCCAGCAAGCGATCGGCGCTTGTGGGGTCGCTGTCGAGCCGGCCAGCGTCTCGTACGTCGGTCTCTTGGTGTTGCGCCGGGTCGTCTTCTTCCTCAGTCCAGTCCAGAATCTCGAGTCGGGCAATCTCAACACCGGGGGCTGCGAACTCTTCGGCGTCCCTGGCCATGGCTTGAGCCACTTGAGGCGGGAGCACGGTTTCCAAAATGCTGTCAGCACGCGTTTCCAAGTCGAGCGAGGATTCGCCGGCCTCGAAGGCGCTGGCATCTTCGGCTAGGCGCGCCAGGGCATTGAATACCTCGCCGCATTTTCCGCAGCGTACCTGGCCGCCCGCGGCGCGCAGCACTTCTGCCGACAATTTGAAGACGGTTTCGCATTTTGAACATTGTGTGAACAACTTAGGCGCCTCTGCGAGCGTAGATGCAACACCAATCATCGCGCTCGACGACTTGCACCATATCAAAAGCCAGGGTGTAGGCGGCTTTTACCTCGTAGGCCTGCGTCTTCAGCAGCCCTGACAGGAGCAGGTACCCTCCGGGCTCGCAGGCCGCCGTGAGTTTGGGCGCCAATGCGATCAGCGGGCCGGCGAGAATATTGGCCATGACGCAGAAGGCCGGTCGCAAGCCGCCGTCGATCGCCGGCGCATTGCCGGCCCGCGCACCGGCGCCGGGTTCATCGACGCCCTGCACGTCGATACTTGAGGAGACGCCGTTGCGAATGGCATTGTCGCGGGTGGCGAGCAGAGCCTGGGGATCGAGATCGACTGCCGTGACGTGCGACGCGCCCAGTTTCAGCGCGGCAATCCCTAGAATGCCGGAGCCGCAGCCATAGTCGATTACGCTGCGGCCGACTATGGTCAGTGAATCCAGTATTTGCAGACATAGTGCCGTGGTCGGATGTGTGCCGGTGCCGAAGGCAAGCCCGGGATCGAGCCGCACCACGACAGCGTCCGGGTCCTCGGGAGGCGCAGCAGTGCTCGGGCATACCCAAAGCCGGCGGCCGAAGCGCATGGATTTCCAGTCGGCGAGCCACAGCCGCTCCCAGTCCTGGTGCTTTACTGCACGTACGCGTGCCGTTTCTGTGATGTGTGGCCCCAGGACTGCCGCGAGCGCGTCAAGATTTCGTGCGGCGTCCAAAGCTGCGACGTCGCTGGTTGCAGCATCCGGGGAGGCTACAGCGGAAGGCTGCTGGAACAGCGCCCTAACCAGAGTGTCGCTCCACAAGCGGAACTCACCAGGCATGGGCTCGAGGACAGGCTCATCACCCCGATCTACGAAGGTGATCGAGCTCGCGCCCAACTCGAGAAGTGCAGCCTCAACCGTATCCGAACTTAAGGTCGCGAGCGGGAATTCGATTTCATAAAAGCTCATCGAGCCAACACGCGCAGCCTACTTCAACCCCAAGCGCCGCTCTAGATAGTGGATGTCGGTGCCGCCCTGGCGAAAAGCGGAATGATTGAATATCTCTTGATGCAGAGGAATATTGGTTTTGATGCCTTCGACCACCATCTCCGCCAAGGCATTACGCATGCGCGCGATAGCCGTATCCCGCGTGTCGCCGTAGGCAATGACCTTACCTATCATGGAGTCGTAGAACGGCGGCACGTTGTAGCCGGTGTAGACGTGGCTGTCGACCCGAATGCCCGGACCACCGGGCGAGTGCCATAGGCGAACGGGTCCCGGGGAGGGCACGAAGGTCTTGGGGTCCTCGGCGTTGATGCGGCATTCCACCGCATGGCCGCGAATCTGGATATCGGCCTGGCTGTAAGGCAATGGTTCGCCCGCCGCAATGAGCAGCTGCGCTTTGACGATGTCGATGCCGGTCACCAGCTCGGTCACCGGATGTTCGACCTGCACGCGCGTGTTCATTTCGATGAAATAAAATTCATTGTCCTGGTACAGGAACTCGAGCGTGCCGGCGTTACGGTAGCCGACTTCGCGGCAGGCTCTGGCGCAGCGTTCGCCCATGGTCTTGCGCTGTTTGGCGGTCAAGCCGGGTGCGGGAGCTTCTTCGATGACTTTCTGGTGGCGGCGCTGCATGGAGCAGTCGCGCTCGCCCAAGTGCACCACATTGCCGTAGTTGTCGGCGAGAACCTGGAACTCGATATGCCGCGGCTTCTCGAGAAATTTCTCCATGTAGACTTGGGGATTGCCGAAAGCGGCGAGCGCCTCCGACTGAGTGACGCTGATGGCATTCAGGAGCGAGGCGTCCGTGTGCACCACCCGCATGCCGCGGCCGCCGCCTCCTCCGGAGGCCTTGATGATCACCGGATAGCCGATGTCCTTGGCGATGCGGAAATTTTCGTCGACATCGGTGCCGAGCGGCCCGTCTGAGCCGGGTACGCAGGGCACGCCCGAGGCCTTCATGACCTTGATGGCGGACACCTTGTCGCCCATCAAGCGGATCGTTTCGGCGCGGGGCCCCACGAAGATGAAGCCGCTCTTCTCAACGCGCTCTGCGAAGTCCGCATTTTCCGACAGAAAACCATAGCCGGGATGAATGGCAACCGAGTCCGTGACTTCGGCGGCACTGATAATGGCGGGCATGTTCAAGTAGGACAGCGCGGATTGCGGCGGACCGATACAGACGGTTTCGTCCGCGAGCAGCACGTGTTTGGTGTTGAAGTCGGCGGTGGAGTGTACCGCGACGGTTTTGATGCCGAGCTCGCGACAGGCGCGCAAGATGCGAAGGGCGATCTCGCCGCGGTTGGCGATGACGACTTTTTCGATCATCGCGGCTATTCGATGATGAACAGCGGTTGGCCGAACTCAACCGGCTCGCCGTTCTTGGCGAGTATCGCGGTGACTCTTCCCGCCTTGTCGGACTCTATTTGGTTCATCATCTTCATGGCTTCGATGATGCACAGAATCTGCCCGACCTTGATTTCGGTGCCGATTTCGACGAAGGACTTGGACCCGGGAGAGGCCGCGGAGTAGTACGTGCCCACCATAGGCGAGGTGACCGTGTAGTCATCGTTGCGCGGCTTGTGTTCGCCGGCCGCGGTGGCCGGAGTGGCCGGGGCGGCGAGCGCAGCGGCTTGCGCCATGGGACTGCCCATGACCACGGGGGCCTGCATGGCCATACGCGGATGACGGCTGATGCGCACCGACTCCTCTCCCTCGGAGATCTCCAACTCCGAAATGCCGGATTCCTCCAGCAGCTCGATTAATTTCTTTACTTTGCGAATATCCATCCGCGAACCCCTTAACTTTCTTTGGTTTAGATGTTGGTCAGGCGGGCGCATGCGGCTTCGAGCGCCAACTCGTAGCCCATAGGCCCCAATCCGAAAATGCAGCCGAGCGCGATATCCGACAAATAGGAATGCCGTCGATAGGTCTCACGTGCGAACACATTGCTCAAATGAACCTCGATGAACGGCAGGGCCACGCCGAGAAAGGCGTCGCGCAAGGCAATGCTGGTGTGCGAATAGCCCGCCGGATTGATGATGGCGATGGCAAACCCATCGCGCTTCGCGGCATGAATCTTCTCTATCAGATCGTGTTCCGCATTGCTCTGGAACGCGACTAAAGAATGGCCGCGCGTCCGGGCCAGTCCCTCGAGTTTGGCTTCTATACTTTGCAGGGTGCCGGTACCGTAAATCTCGGGCTCGCGCGTGCCCAGGAGATTTAAATTCGGACCATTCAGCAGCAGAATTCGAGCCATCTCGCGGTCAGTCCGGCGCAGTCGCGTTGCAAAGGTCCGCGATAATAACCAGATTTGGAGCAGAAATGGCAAGCTTCGGCGGCGAACGTCGCCGGAAGCAGCCTTTAGGGCTGCGCCAGCGGCTGCAAACCCTGGGCGATTGTCCGCCGGGCCGCCGGGAGCTGCACCAGGTCCATATTTAGGTTCTGCACCTGCGCCAGAATGAGTTCGGCCTGCGGCCTGTGTAATTCACCGATGAATAGGGCAACCACCTCGCCGCGGCGGTCCGTGAATACGGTGAACGGGAATACCGGTGATACAACCCCGAACGCGGCGGCGGCGTCGAGGGCGTCTTGCTCGCCGATGAGCAGTGGATAGGCAATTTTGAAGCGCTCAGCAAATTCCAGCACTTTGTCGCGATAGTCAACGGCGATGCCGACCACGCTCACGCCGCGGCCAGCCCATTCGGTATGCAGGGTCTCGAGCAGCGGTATTTCTTTGCGGCAGGGCGCACACCAGGTAGCCCAAAAGTTTATAATCAAGGACTTACCTGCGAACGCGGTGATGGAGGTAGCCTTGCCCGTTCGATCCGCGAGCGCGAATTGTGGCAGCCGTTGCGGAATTTTTGGGGGCGGCAATGCGGCATCCAGGGCGACGCCCTCGAGGCCGGCATCAGCGCCGTCAGACACGGGCGCCAAATCGTGGGGGTTCGGAGCGCTGGCTTCACCCGCAGGCACTGGGACTGCGAGACGACTCCGCGCGGTGTCACGCGAAGAATGGAACCATGCCCCGGCCCAAACCCCGAACACCAACAGCAGGGCGGCGCCCGTGAAGCGCAGCGTGGCAGCCCTCATGCCGCGGGTAGATCGAGCTTGCGTCCCTTGCGAAGTAGCAGCCCGGCCAGGAGGAAGGATAAACCGCCTCCTAGAATGGCCGCGCCCTCCCAAGGGTGGCGCGCCGGGGATGCGGGTGCGGCCGCGTGTTCTGGGAAGAGCACCTTGGTGATGGGCGGGTAGCACAGGCCGGCCTCGGCGCAGCCCTGATAGGTCACCTTGATTTGCAGGGGATGGGCGCCCGCATCGAAGCGGGTGTAGGCCACGGTCGCTTCGACCTGCTGTTCATAGATTTCCTGATTGCCGAGATAGGGGTCGGTCTTGAGTTTCCCCGCTGGCAGTACCGGCGCGGCGAGTACGAGATCCGGGCTTTCGGCCTTGATCTCGATTCTGTGGCGATACAGGTAGTAGCCATCGGCAATGACCCAGCGTACCCGCAGTGCATTGCCGTCGAAGTGGGCGGCGACGCGAAATGCCAGATCGGGCGGCAGAAAATCCCCCTCATTGGATTCGACCCCGCGCAGCCACCAAGGTTTGGCACTCGCTACGGCGGCGAGGCTCATGAGCACCAAGACTACTAGCGACTTTCTCATCCGCACACTTTATCTTAAGGGGCGCGCAGACGGGCCGTCCTGAGGCAGGAGTCGACCGCGTATCGGTCGGCAATTGCGCTAAATTGCGGCGGCGCAGCAAAAAATTAGGGCTCTGACCCTTGAATCAGCCGAAATCGTCGCTATGATTAGCAGCCACAGGTAGAGAGTGCTAATAACCCTCTGCCTTCTTACAAACCCGAATTTCAAGCATTAGGAGTCTTGTCTTATGAAGATTCGTCCCCTTCATGACCGCGTGATCGTGAAAAGAGAAGCGGAGGAGCGAAAGTCCCCAGGCGGCATCGTGATTCCCGATACGGCGACTGAGAAGCCTATCTTTGGAAAAGTGGTCGCTGTCGGCAAGGGCAAGATTTTGGAGAATGGCGAGATTCGCCCGCTGGACCTCAAGGTCGGCGACAAGATTCTTTTCGGTAAGTACAGCGGCACCGAAGTGAAAATGGATGGCGATGAATTGGTTGTCATGCGCGAAGAAGACGTCATGGCCGTCGTCGAAGGCAAGTAACTCGTCCCGCTCACAAATTCTAATTTAGAGGTATCAGCAAATGGCAGCAAAAGACGTACGCTTCAGCGACGACGCTCGGCAACGCATGTTCAAGGGTGTGAATATTCTGGCGAATGCCGTGAAAGTCACGCTGGGTCCCAAAGGCCGTAACGCCGTGCTCGACAAGAGTTTCGGCGCTCCCACCGTCACCAAGGACGGTGTCTCCGTAGCGAAGGAAATCGAACTCAAAGATAAGTTCGAGAACATGGGCGCGCAGATGGTGAAGGAAGTCGCTTCCAACACCTCCGACGAAGCCGGCGATGGCACCACCACCGCGACCGTGCTGGCCCAAGCCATCATCCGCGAAGGCCTCAAGTCCGTCGCGGCGGGCATCAATCCGATGGATCTGAAGCGCGGCATCGACCAGGCCGTCATAGCGGCGACTGAAGAGTTGAGGAAGCTTTCCAAACCCGCCAAGGATCCGAAGTCCATCGCGCAGGTCGCCACGATCTCCGCGAACGCCGACGAGAGCATCGGCAAGACGATTGCCGACGCCATGGCGAAGGTCGGCAAGGAAGGCGTGATCACGGTTGAAGAAGGTTCGGGCCTCGAGAACGAGCTCGAAGTGGTCGAAGGCATGCAGTTCGATCGCGGCTACCTGTCGCCTTACTTCATCAACAATCAGCAGAGCCAGAGCGCCGAGCTCGAAAAGCCGCTGATCCTCCTCGTGGACAAGAAGATCTCCAACATCCGCGAATTGCTGCCATTGCTGGAAGCCATTGCGAAGGGTGGCCGTCAGCTGCTGATCGTCGCGGAAGATGTGGAAGGCGAAGCGCTTGCCACCTTGGTGGTCAACACCATCCGCGGCATCGTCAAAGTCGCCGCCGTAAAGGCTCCGGGCTTCGGCAATCGTCGCAAGGCCATGTTGCAGGACATTGCGATTCTCACCGGCGGCACGGTCATCTCCGATGAAGTCGGGTTGTCGCTCGAGAAGGCGACGTTGAACGACTTGGGCGAAGCGAAGAAGATTCTGGTGGAGAAAGAGAACACCACCATTATCGACGGCGCCGGCAAGGCGTCGGACATCAAGGGCCGGGTCGAGAGCATTCGTCAGCAAATCGAGGAAGCGACCTCCGACTACGACAAGGAAAAACTGCAGGAGCGCGTTGCCAAGCTCTCCGGCGGCGTTGCCGTGATCAAGGTCGGTGCCGCCACCGAAATCGAAATGAAGGAAAAGAAGGCCCGCGTCGAAGACGCACTGCACGCAACCCGTGCGGCCGTTGAAGAAGGCGTGGTCCCGGGCGGCGGTGTTGCGCTGGTTCGTGCATTGAAGGCCATCGAGAAGCTGGTCGGCAAGAACGAAGATCAGACCACGGGCATCAAGATCCTCGCCCGCGCGATCGAAGAGCCGCTGCGGCAGATCGTGAGCAACGCCGGCGAAGACGCCGCTGTGGTGCTTAACCGAGTCCGTGAGGGCAAGGGCACGTTCGGCTATAACGCTGCGACCGGTGAGTACGGCGATATGATCGAAATGGGCATCCTGGATCCCACCAAGGTGACGCGTCTGGCTCTGCAGAACGCCGCCTCGGTAGCAGGCCTGTTGCTCACGACGGAAGTTATGATCGCCGAGTCGCCTAAAGATGACGAGCATGCACATGGCGCCCCGGGCGGCGGCATGGGTGGCATGGGCGGTATGGACATGTAGTTCCTTTCATTGCGGGCGCGGGCCTGCAATGGCTGGTTACTGTCAAAGAGAGCGGGCTTCGGCCCGCTCTCTTTTTTTGTACGCCCGAGTTGCGCAATCTCGCCGGAACATCGATCGAAGTCAGGCCCATCGTGGGAAGCAATATACTTCACATGTGGCCCATATATGGGCTACTATGGATTTATTAAAGTCCCTATATGGTCCGAAATCGGTGGATTATGGTCCATATATGGGCTATAACTGATCCTCGCTGGAGGTGACATGGCACGAATTGACAAAGTCGATGCGGCGGATCCGAAGCGGCGTGAGGACTTGCAAGCCGCGCTCGAGGCTGGCGCTTTTAGGCCCGGTGCGGGTTGCCGATTGCTAAGACAGCTACACAGGCTCTCCCAAGCGGATCTTGCGGCGATGCTAGCGGTCAATGTGAAGGTGATCAAGTCGCTAGAGTCCGGCAACGGGAACCCAGGGTTTGCATCGATTGAAAAGATCGCCGAGGCGTTCGGGCTTGCCGTGGTGTTTGTGAAAAAAGACAACGTTGCCGAAATCCTGGACGGCGAGGCGCGTACTCAGGAGAAGGCTCGAAGCCGCGAGGCCGATGCCGAAGCGTTTGCCGCGGGCCTCCTCTCCGAGCAGGACATCAATGCCAAGAATGCACTTAAAATTCGACGCAACGAATTTAAGACACCGTCTTCGTGACTAGGCAGCTGTCTATCCAAGATGTCGCTGGCATTATCGAGCGAGTCCCTGATTTATCTGGAATGATGCTCGTCGGCGGTCAGGCTTTGAATTACTGGGCCGAGACGCTCGGGATAGCGGATGCGAAATCGACAGGGATTTATGGGTCGGCGACGAGCGAGGATATCGATATCCTGGGGTCAGTCAAAGCGGTCCGAGCATTCGCCCAAGCCGTGGGCGGCAAACCGCATATCGTAGGTTTTGGCGATCCGCACAGTCCGAATTCCGGGGTCGTGACCTTTGATTTCGAAGGCGAAACACACAGCATCGATTTTCTCGCGCACATGGCGGGCTTTGAGCCCTTGGAGCTTGCCACGGTGCTGAAATGGGCGCGCACCGTTCCTCTCCGGGATGGCTCAACGGCGCGGCTCGCGGTCATGCACCCCATGCATTGCCTACAAGCGCAGCTCGAAAACATCTATGGCGCCATGCTGAACCGCCGAGGCTCTGCGTACGGGCAACGTTACGTAAGCCGGATTCGCCTGGCTATCGAAACCTGTCGCCGCATCGGCAAACAATGCGCCGAAGGCGCAGACACCGAAAGGGCACGGGATATCGCGGAACATGTGCATACCCTCTCTTGCATGCGATCTGCGTTACGGGCGCGATACGTGGATGGACTGCATGTGACAGAGGGGATCTACACGGGGACGCAAATGTCTCCAGAGTTCTTAAATTTGCGAGTGCCTCAGATGACGCGGTTACTCGCACGCAAAACGAAGAAGTACGAGGAACTCCAGGAGCGCACGAAGTCGAGATGGACCACGCAAGGTGAGCGATGAGCTGGTCCGCCAGGCAGTACGTCGCCTTCGAAGATGAGCGGACGCGCCCGGTGCGGGATTTGCTGGGGGCTTTACCCGCTATCGAGGCGCGGTTCGTGGTCGACCTGGGCTGCGGGCCGGGTAATTCGACGGAAGTCTTGGCCGCGAGCTTTCCCCGAGCCGCGGTTCGCGGCATCGATAGTTCACCCGACATGATTGCGGCAGCCCGCCGGCGCTTGCCGCAGGCGCAATTTGAGCTGGTTGGCATCGAAGAATGGCAGGATACCGGTCCGTTCGATGTGATTCTGGCGAATGCCGTTTTGCACTGGGTCCCCGATCACGCCGCGCTGCTGCCGGCGCTGGTCGCCAAGCTCGCCCCCGGCGGCAGCCTCGCCGTTCAAATGCCCGACAATCTCGAGGATTCTGCGCACAGGCTGATGCGTGAGATCGCCGCCGATGCACCATGGAGGCAAGCGCTGTCGTCGGCCGCCCGCACCCCGCTCGAAGCTGCGAGTTGGTACTACGAACTGCTGCGCTCGCATTGTGCCAGGGTGGATGTCTGGCGCACCACCTACTATCACCCGATCCCGGACGGTGCCGTTGGGATCGTGGAATGGTTCAAGGGGAGCGGTCTCAGGCCTTTCCTGGAGCCTCTGGACGCTGCTATGAGTGCAGCGTATCTCGAGCGCTACACGGCCGCTGTGGCGCTCGCCTATCCGGCGATGTCGGATGGTTCGGTACTGCTACCGTTTCCGAGATTATTCGTGGTGGCGATTCGCTGAATTTGCGGACCGCTTTATCGGTTGATGACGCTCGCGGGCACGCCGCGCATGCCGAACTGTGATCGGACGTCCTCACACGGGTTCGGTAAGATCGTCCCCATAAACACCGGCTTATAGGTGGAAAAATTGCGTTTTGAGTCCGTCCCGGAAAATTTGCGCGAGCCCTTGGCCCGTTGGTGGGAGCGGGTCGGCACTCAGGAGTCATTTCGCGATGCCTACGCGGATCTGCCCGAGCGTTTGCGCCTGGAAATGCCGCGGGTCGTCGCCGGCAGTGAGTTTATCGGCTCGGTATTGATTCAGGATCCGCCGGCTCTCGAGTGGTTCAGCGGTCACGAGGAAACGTCGGCAGCGCGCATTGCGAGCGCCGACTATGAATCGCGCGCTGCGGCGGCGCCGACGGCCGCGGAGGCGCAGCGCATCTTGCGCGAGTGGCGGCGCCGGGAAATGCTGCGCATCGGGTGGCGCGACATCGCCGGGCGAGCCGCCGTGGCTGAAACTTTGCACGACTTGTCGGATTTTGCGGACGCCGCCATTCGTGCCGCCGTCACTGCCGCGCAATCGCATCTGCGGGCGGTATTCGGCCTGCCGCGCGACGCTCAGCTTCAGGAGGTGCCGCTCATCGTGCTCGGCATGGGCAAGCTCGGCGGCCGTGAATTGAATTTCTCCTCGGACATCGATTTGGTGTTCTTGTTCGCCGCGAAGGGACAGACCGACGGACCGCGCGAGCTCGAGAACGAGGAATATTTCAATCGCCTCGGCCGCGAGATCATTCGACTGCTCGATGCGAGAACAGAGGACGGTTTCGTGTTTCGTGTGGACATGCGCCTGCGGCCATTCGGCGACAGCGGTCCGTTGGTCGTAAGTCTTGCCTCGCTCGAGGATTACTTGCAGCAACACGGCCGCGATTGGGAACGCTATGCCTGGATCAAGGCGCGGCCCGTCGTGGGTGCCGCCGCCTACTCGGCGGCGTACCAGGAATTCGTGCGGCCGTTCGTGTACCGCCGGTATCTAGACTTCGGCGTGATCGACTCGCTGCGCGATATGAAGGCGCTGATCGCCCGTGAGGTATCGCGGCGCGAGCTCGATCAGCATTTGAAGCTCGGCCGGGGCGGTATTCGCGAGATCGAGTTCATCGTGCAATCCATGCAATTGGTGCGCGGCGGCAGCGATCGGCGTCTGCAGAATGCCTCGTTGCTCGAGGTGCTGCCGCTGTTGGCCGGATCGAAGCTCATGTCGGTTCCCGACATAGCGGAATTGATGGAGGCGTACTTCGTGCTGCGCAAGGCCGAGAACGGCTTGCAGCTGATTCGCGACGAACAGACTCACTCGCTTCCCGCCTCGGGCGTAGACGGCAGCCGCTTGAGCCTGATCATGGGTTTGCCGGATTGGCCCGCCGCCGGCGCGCGCATCGATTGGGCGCGAGACACAGTAGCGCGTCAATTCGATGCCTTGCTGTCCGGCGGCCCGAACGCGCAACGCGATGCGGACGCACAGCAACGCAAGGACGAGGCAGGCGCGGACTGGCTGGCTTCCGAAGACGCCAATATCGACGAAGAACTCGAGCGCGGCGGCTTCCCGCAGGGCGAGATCGCAGCGGCCGCGGCGACATTGGCTATCTACCGGCGTTCTGCGGCGTATCGACGGCTGGATGAGTCGGGGCGGCGGCGATTGCACTTCATTCTCGACCGCTTGTTGAAAGCGGCGGCGCGCCACCCGAGCCCTGCGGACGTGGTGCACCGGGTGCTGCGCGTGCTGGAGGCCATAGGCACGCGCTCATCATATTTCGCCCTACTCAAGGAGCAGGGCGCGGCGCGCAACCGCTTGATCGAGGTGTGCGCGATCAGCGGCTTTCTGTCCGGGCAGGTCGCCGATTTTCCGCTGTTGCTGGACGAGTTGATCGACGCCAAGGCATTCGATGAACCGCCGTCGCGCCAGAGCTTCATCCTGGAGCTCGCGGCACGCACCGAGCGGCTGCCCGCCGACGATCCGGAGCGGCAGGTGGAGGCGCTGCGGCAATTCCAGAAGGTGGCAGTGTTCAAGGTGGCGCTGGCCGACTTGACCGGGCGACTGCCGCTGATGAAGGTGAGCGATCGGCTGACCGATATCGCCGAACTCATCGTGCAATGCTGCATGGATCTGGCGTGGCAGCAGATGACGGAAATCTACGGCATACCCTATTGCGGCTCGCAGTCGGAGAACCTGCGGCAGGTACGCGTCGCCGTCGCAGGCTACGGCAAGCTGGGAGGCTTGGAATTGGGATATGCCTCCGATCTCGATCTGGTTTTTCTGCACGATTCGAGCGGGGAAATTCAGCAGACTCATGGCGATCGGCCACTCGACAACGGCATTTTCTTCCTGCGGCTGGGACAGCGCATCGTGCACTTGCTCACCATGCACTCGGCGGCCGGCCGCCTCTACGAGGTGGACATGCGCCTGCGGCCGAACGGCAAGGGCGGATTTCTCATGACCGGTATCGACGCCTTCGAGCGCTACCAGTGCCAAGAAGCCTGGACCTGGGAGCACCAGGCGCTGCTGCGCGCACGGTCCGTGGCGGGCGATGCCAAACTACGCGAAGACTTCGAGGCGGCCCGGCGCCGCATACTCGGCAACGCCGTACATCGCACCACCTTGCGGGCTGATGTGGCACAGATGCGCGCGCGGATGCGGCGCGAACTATCCAAGGCCGGAGCCGGACAATTCGACATCAAGCAGGATGCGGGAGGTATCGCCGATATCGAGTTTCTGGTGCAATACTGGGTGCTGGCCGCGGCGAATGTGCATCCCGACCTTTTGACCTTTTCGGACAATATTCGACAGCTCGAGGGGTTGGCCGCGGTGGCCGCGCTCGAGGGGGCGACGGCGCAATGGCTGAAGGAGGCCTACATCGGCTATCGCACGGTGCTGCATCACCTGTCGCTCGAAGGCCAGGGGGACCGGGTGGTAGATGCCGTGCCTTATGCGGAGCGCCGTGCGCGTGTGGCTGAGATCTGGCGTGAAACCTTTGAAAGAGAATGAGGGCAAGCGGAGACATGACAATGCCGGCGATGGTACAAGACGATTCGAAGCAGCGATTGATTCAGGCAAATGCGCTGCACCAGTACACCGTGACCGCGGCGGATTTGCCGCTGTCGTGCCCGATGCCGGGGATGTTGCTGTGGAACTCCCATCCCAAGGTGTATTTGGCCATCGAAGCCACCGGCTGGGCGAAGTGCCCTTACTGCGGGGCTGAGTACACTCTTAAATAGGCGCTGCGCGCCGACTGATTCGGCCGTCTGGCCGAATTGAACGCCACGAACGCGGCTAGACCGCAGCGCCGAGGCGATTTGCGCCAAGTAATTAACGGGGTCGCGGCGACCCCGACCGATAGTCGCGGTAGGATTTCTCTTCGACGATGCTCGCGCCGAGAGTGGTATTGATGCGCCGCTTGATGGCTGCGCGCTCGTCGTTCTCGAAGTACACGGCTCGGGCCAAACGGATGAATTCCGCATCGAAGGCCTGCGCGCGTTCCTGGTCGCGGATGTCGTCTTCGATCACCCATAGGCGCTCATTGACGGTAGCCAAAGCACTCACGTCGGCCTCGATGTTGATTTTCGCATAGGCGCAGGCGCTCCAGGTCTCCTCCAGCGCACGCAGTTCGAGACGCACGTTGGACAGCTTGGCAGGGTCGCTCATGCGCTGCGCCTTGATGCGCAGTATGGTGATCTTGTCGAGCAATTCGCCGGGCGAGATGGGGACCTTGATTTCGTTCATGAACTTATATTAACGAAAAACACGATCGGCCATCAGCGCGTCGAGTTTGGCCGTCACATCGCCGACCGCGATGAGATCCATGACGCCGCCGCGCTCGATTTTGGTTGTCCAGGGAATTTGTGCGGCCGGCTTGCCAAGATACTTTTGCGCCGCCGCGTCGTACTTGTCGACGCACCATTGCCGGCTGTAGTAGGGGCCGGCGCGGGCCGGATTGGTGGCGGCGTAGAGGCCGATCACGGGCAGCGCCACCATTGTGGCCATGTGGGCGGGGCCGGAGTCCGGCGATATCAGCACGGTGCTCCTGGACAGTAGCCCCAGCAGCTGCGGCAGAGTGTCCTTGCCGATTTGGTTGCGAACGGCGGTGCGCGCGGCGGCGGCGATGGCCGCCCCCATCTGGGTTTCGACGGAGCTGCGGCCTCCGACCAGCA
The DNA here is from genome assembly GCA_025357835.1 of Gammaproteobacteria bacterium. Lineage (GTDB taxonomy): Bacteria > Pseudomonadota > Gammaproteobacteria > Steroidobacterales > Steroidobacteraceae > Bog-1198. Next base: position 22,569 of record JANYLM010000048.1, on the reverse strand, counting down.
CCACCCGCATGGCGTGCGTTGCGGCGGCGTAATCGGCGACGGCGGCATATCGCGCCGCTGACCAGTTGCGCGCCGTATGGCTGGAGCAGGGGCTAATAGCCAAGGTGGGCCGGTCGTCGGTGATGATGCCGCAGGCATATTCGAGCGCGTCCGCAGGCAGGGAGAGGTCCCAGCGCGGGCTTGCGGGTTCTATGCCGCAGGCGTGCACGAATCCCATGAACGAATCCAGGACATGTTCCGCAGCGGCCGGCGCGATGCGCGCATTGGTGAACCACCACTGCAGCTCGCGCGCGCGCGCGCGATCGAAGCCGAGTTTGATCGGAGCGTCGATGACGCTACTCACCAGGCTGGCGCGAAACGACAGCTGCATGTCGAGCAGCAAGTCGAAGCGCCGCCCGCGCAAAGTGGCGCGCAGCCGCCACAGTTCCCTGAGCGTTGCGCCTTTATCGAAGGTGATAAACTCGATTTCAGGGAGAAGGGCCGACATTAGCTTGGCTTCGAGCTTGCCGATGATCCAAGTAAACCGGGTTTGCGGCCACGCCGCTTGGAAGGCTCGGAGCGCGGCAAGCGCATGGCAGGTGTCGCCGATGGCGGAAAGGCGCAGTAGACAGACTCGCTGCAGCGGTGGGTTGAAATTTAAGGTCATCGTATAAGTGATAAAGGGCCGACGCATTGCCACTGCCACGGGCGCCATGCTGTCTGATCCAGCCAGCCTTGGCAATCTGCCGCAGGACTCCCTGGAATCGCTGTTCGATCCGGAATTTTGGCGCAGCCGCCACGAATTGCAGGCGGTGAGCGGCGGTCGCGGCGCAGCGTGGTTCATCGCGTCGGGCGAGCGTCAATGGGCGCTGCGGCACTATCGCCGCGGTGGTTTCATCGCACGACTGTCCGAGGATGGCTATGTGTGGGCGGGTGAGGACAGGGTGCGCGCTTTTGCCGAGTGGCGGCTGCTCGAGGTGCTGACCCAGCGCGGCCTGCCCGTGCCGAAACCCATCGCCGCGCGCTACAGCCGAGCGGGCTTGTGCTATCGCTGCGATCTGATCACTCAGCGGATAGTGGGTGCCGAGCCCTTGAGTGCGGTGCTGGCGCGGGGCGTGCTTGCTGAATCGCTGTGGTGCGCCGTCGGTGCATGCGTGGCGCGCCTGCATGGCGCGGGAGTCGAGCACGCGGACCTCAATGCGCACAATATATTGCTGGACTCCCAGGGCGTGGTCAGTGTGATCGACTTCGATCGCAGCCGGCTACGCGGTCGGGGCGCTTGGAGTTCGCGGAACTTGCGGCGCCTACGGCGCTCCTTGGCGAAAACAACGCACGGCTTGCCGCCCGACCGATATTCGCAGCGAACTTGGCTGTGGTTCATGGCGGGCTACCTGGCTGCTCCCGGCGAGAGCTAAATGATGCGTCGTCTGTACTCCTTGCTGATTTATTGTGCCGTGCCCTTCGCCTTTGCCACAATCCTGTGGCGCAGCCTGCGCGATCGCGGCTATCGGCAGGGTTTGAGCGAGCGCTTCGGTTGGGGCGACGCTGTGATTTCCGGGCCGGCTATCTGGTTGCACGCGGTGAGCTTGGGAGAAATGACGGCGGCTGCGCCGTTGGTGCGGGCTCTGCGTACGCGGTATCCGCAGAATCCCCTGGTGCTGACCACGGCGACACCGACGGGCCGGGCGCGCGCACGAGCGCTGTTCGGCGACACGGCGGACGTGCGCTTCCTGCCCTACGACACACCGGGCGCAGTGGCGCGCTTCTTGGACCGAGTTCGGCCGCGGCTCGCCATCATCATGGAAACCGAACTCTGGCCCAATTTGTTCGCGGAGTGCGAGCGCCGCGGCGTGCCACTGGTGCTGGCCAGTGCGCGGCTCTCGGAGAAGTCGGTGGCGGGCTATCGACGCCTAGGCAGCCTGTTTCGCGAAATTTTCTCCGCCAGTTCGTTGATAGCAGCTCAAAGCGCCCTGGATGCTCAGCGCTTCGTTGCCATCGGAGCGCAGAGCGCCAGGACTAGCGTAATCGGCAATATCAAGTTCGACATGGAGCTGGGTGCCGGCTTGATCGATCAGGGTCGGGTGCTGCGCGCGGTATTGGGCGGTGAAAGGCCGACGTGGATTGCCGGCAGCACTCACGAGGGCGAGGAGGAGCAGGTGCTGGCGGCGCACCAGGCTCTGCTTGCGACGCAGCCGAATGCCTTATTGTTGCTGGTGCCGCGGCACCCGGGTCGATTTGAGAGCGTCGCCGATTTATTGGAGCGCCGCAAGCTGCGCTTCACGCGGCGGAGCAGCGGCGTAGTTCCGGGCGCCCTCACGCAAGTTGTGTTGGTGGACACGGTGGGTGAACTCGCGGCGCTGTATGCGGCGGCCGATGTGGCCTTCGTCGGCGGCAGTCTGGTGCCGATCGGCGGGCATAATTTGCTGGAGGCCGCGGCACTTGGGATTCCGGTGCTGACGGGGCCTTATTATTCTAACGGCAAGGACATCGCGCGGTTACTGCTCCGTCAGGGCGCTGCCTTGGAGGTGGCGAATGCGCGGGAGTTGGCGGCCGCGTTGGCGCGATTGTTGGCCGATCCGGCGCAGCGGCGGCGAATCGGAGATATTGGGCGGCTTATCATCGAGTCGAATCGCGGCAGTGTGGCGCGCCTGCTCGAGCTCATTGAACCTTTGCTGCCGAGTCAGTCGCCGGGGTCGCCTGCGGCGGTGCGTCCTTCAGCAAGCTGTTGATCTTTTCCAGGCTCTGTTGGGACAGAGTGCCGGCCGCCTGCTGCAGCTTCAGCACATTCAACATGTAGTCGTAGCGGCTGCGGGCATAACCGGTTTGCGCCTGAACCCAGAGTTGGCGCGATTGCAGAACGTCGACGGCGGTGCGGGTTCCCGCTTCGTAACCGGACTCTGTGGCGCGCAATGAGATGGCGTTCGACTCGACTGCGCGGCGCAGCGCCTTGACCCGCGATATCTCCGATAGCACGCCGAGATAGGAATCGCGGGCGTCGTGCTCGGTTTGACGGGCCACGCGTTCGACTCTTTCCTTGGCGGCGCGATGCTGGTAGACGGCCTGGCGCACCTGCGAGGACACGGCGCCGCCGGCGTAGATGGGGAAGGTCAACTGCAGGCCTATGCTGCGCTGGTTTTGGTCCAGGGCGGTGCCGCCCGCCGGGGTGCCGTCGGTGAAGGTGTCCACACCATCGCTGGTCGCCTTGTAGCGGCTGCCCACGAGGTCAAGAGAGGGGAAGTGGCCGCCGCGCGATGAGCTGACGTTTTCGCGAGCCATGTCGGCGGCCAAGCGGCTGGACACCAGCGAAAGATTCTGTTGCAAGGCCATTTCGACCCAACGCTCCTCGCTGATGGGATCCGGAGCGGCCAGCTCGAAGGGCTCGATGGGGCGCGCCAGCCAATCGAAGGGGTCGCCGGTGATTTCACGCAACAGTTCCTGAGCGGAGGCCAGGGTGCGCTTAGCCGCAATCACCGCCGCGGCGCCGCTGTCGTGGGCGGCGCGCGCCTCTTCCACATCGGTGACGGCGATCAATCCGATTTGAAAGCGTGACTCCGCCTGTTCGAGCTGGCGCTTGATGGAGGTAAGCGCCACCTGCTGTGCCTCGAGATCATCCTGGGCCGCGAGAACGTCGAAGTAATGCTGCGCCACTCGCGCCATCAAATCCTGTTGCGCGGCCTGGTAGTCCGCTTCGGCCTGCGCCACCTGGGAGTCCGCGCGCTGCAGCGCCACCCAGTTTTCCCAGCGAAACAGGTTTTGCTTCAGGTCGACACCGTAGCGGTGGGTGGTCGTAGCGCTGCGCCCGTCGAAGGGGAAACTTTCAAGAGTAGTCTTACCGCCGGGCCCGGTGATGACGGGCTGAGTGATATTGGTCGATCCGGTATTTCGCTGTCGAGTTACGCTACCACTTGCGGATAGCTGCGGCAGCAGGGCGGCGAGCGCTTGCGGCTTAGACTCCAGGGCCGCCAGGCGAATCGCTTCGGCTTCGCGCAGCTGGGGATCGTTCTGCAGGGCGCGTTGGTACACCGCGAGAAGGTCCGCGGCCGACGCCGAACTTCCGCAGGCGCACAATACAATTAGGGTCAGCAGTCGCTTCATGGGTTATCCAGTCGCCAGCCATGGCATGGGTCATATAGTGTTATATACAACCAAATCACCGTCAATACTGCGGTATCCGAGGGTCTAATTCTCGCGACCAAGCCAAAATCCCGCCGCTCAGGTTGTACACCGAGTCAAAGCCCTGGGAGGAGAGGAAACGCGCCACTTCCAGGCTGCGGCCCCCGGAGCGGCAGATCACCACGGTTTCCCGCTTGGGATCGAACTCGCTGAGCCGATCCGCGATCTGGCCCATAGGAATGTGCAAGATGTCGGTGGGCACGGGCGCCAATGTCGTTTCCCAGTCCTCGCGAACGTCGACCAGTGTCATATCGGCTCCGCCGGCGCGCCGATCCAGGAATTCCCGTGGGGTCATGTTCTTGACCATCAAAATACGAACTTCTGCGACGCGGTGGCATTGATCAGAGGTTCGATGACGGTCTCGAACAGGCTTTCGCGAATCCATTCGTTGCTGTCCACTCGGCGCACCAGAATGGCGTCCATCACGGGTGCCGCGCCTACGATGGCGAATAAACGGCCTCCGACCCGCAAGCATAGTTCGAAGCGCGTATCGTAAACCGGCAGTGACCCTGTGACGGCGACGACGTCGTACTCGCCCAAGGGCGCGGCAGAGAAGGCATCGCGAGTCTCGAATTGCACCCTGGCCTGCGGCACCGAACGCAGGTTCGCGGTCGCGGTGCCGGTAAATGCCGCGTGAATGTCGATGGAGTGCGTCGACGCGCCGAGTAAACTTAAGCAGGCTGAAAGGTAGCCGGTGCCGCTGCCGACTTCCAGCACGCTGTCGCTGGGATTGAGCCCCAGCGCCTGCAAAATGCGACCCTGCAGCTTGGGAGCCAGCATGGTCTGGCCGAATCCGATGGGAATCGGCGCATCGGCGAACGCAAGCTCGCGATACTCGGCCGGCACGAAGGCTTCGCGCGGCACGGCAGATAGCGCATCGAGCACGCGCGGATCGAGAACTTCCCACGTGCGTATCTGCTGATCCACCATTTGCTGTCGAGCGGCCAAGGTGTCCATGATTTCTCGGTCGTTATTAAGGCCGCTGATTATGGTCAATTTCGGCAGAGCTTGCCATGCCTGTGCGCTATTCTGCGTATCACGATGATTCGCGACGTGTCCGCCCCGGTAGGGGTTCTAAGATCAAGCGTCGTATTGACTCGTCGTTATCGAGGTCCGCGTTGATCTTGTCCTCCATCGTCATCTGGCTTTTGGCTTCCGCTGTTGTGTCGGTGGGCATAGGCTTGCTATTAGCGTGGAAGCGCCGGCAAGAGCGTGCCGTCAACGACTTCTCGGAGCAATTGCGGCAGCTCACGAGCGAAGCCGGCTCGCTTAAGCGCATCGGGCTGGAGGGCAGGACTGAAGGCTTGACCCAGCTCGGAACGGCCGTCAATAAGCTGCTGGAAAACCTCGAATAGCGCGGCGCGCGGCTGCTGGACCGCGAGCAGCTATTCCAGCGGCTGGTCGAGACCGTGCATGATGCGGTGCTGGTGCACCGCGAGCGCATTCTGTTCGCCAACGCGCGCTTCCTGGCGCTGCTTAACATGAGCGCCGCGGATGTGGTCGGCAGACCCTTGAGCGATTTCGTCGTGCCGGAATATGTCGAGTTGGTGCAGAACAATCTACGGCGGCGCTTGCACGGCGAACCCGCTGCCGCGCGCTACGAGGTCGAGTTGATCGGTGCGCAGGCTCAGGTGACGCGGGTGGAGTTGTCGAGCACCGTGATCGACAGCGCGGGAGAAGCGGCGTTATTGCTCACCGCCCTGGAGATGCTGCCGGAAAACGGCGCCGTGGCGGTCCCCGCCAGGCCGCGTGCCATGGTGACGCTCGATGCCATGGGCGAAAGCGTGATCACGGTGGATGCCGAGGGCCGCATCGATTATATAAACCACGCTGCGGAGGGCCTACTTAGCCAACGCTTCGATCAGGTCATGGGCAAGTCGTTCTCCGACGTGGCAGCGCTGGTCGATGAAAATGATCGCCGCTCGTTGGGAGATCCGGTGCGCAAGGCATTAGCTAGCGGGGGCCGAGTGACCATGGGGCGGCGCGCCGTGCTGGTGCCGGCCAGCGCGGGTGCCGAACGTTCCGTGGAGATCAGCGTCACCCCGCTGCGCATCGACGACAAGGACATCGTGGGGTTGGTGCTGGTGTTGCACGACACCAGCGAGCTGCGCGGCCTGACGCGACAAATGACCTATCAAGCCAGTCACGATGCCTTGACGGGGCTGGTGAACCGGCGCGAATTCGAACGGCGACTGCAGGAAGCCATGGACTCCGCGCAGACCGGGAATGTCGCGCATGGCCTGTGTTACCTGGATCTTGACCGCTTCAAAGTGGTGAACGATACCTGCGGGCACACTGCGGGAGACAATATGCTGCGCGAGGTGGCCTCGCTCATCAAAGAGGCAGTGCGCGACTCCGATACTGTGGGCCGTATCGGCGGGGATGAATTCGCCCTACTGTTGGTGGGCTGCCCGCTGGATAAAGCGCGGCAAATCGCCGACGACGTGGTGCGTTCGGTCAACGATTATCGATTCGTCTGGAAGGACAAGATTTTCAATATCGGCGTCAGCATCGGCCTGGTTGAGATCGGCCGCGGCGGCGGCGCCATCGAAGACATCATGAACTCGGCGGATTCCGCCTGCTATGTGGCGAAGAAGCAGGGCGGCTTGCACGTCCATGTGTACTCGGCGCGGGAGGAAGCAAGCGCCCGGCACAGCGGCGAGATCCACTGGCTGCAGAAGCTGCAGGGCGCGCTGCGCGACAACAAGTTCGAACTCTACTACCAGCCCATCGTGCACGCTCAGGCCGACGGCGTGCACGGTCCGGCACTCGAAGTATTCGTGCGCCTGCAGGCCGAGAACGGCCAACCCGGCGCGCCCCCCGCTGAATTCATCCGCGCGGCCGAGCGCTACCGGCTGATGCCGCATATCGATCGCTGGGTGGTGCAGGCGGTGCTGTCCGCGCTCGGCCGCGGCGGCATGAAATTACCGCCGGGCCGCAGTGTCGCGATCAATATCGCCGGACAAACTCTGGGGGATTCGGCTTTTCTGGAGTTCGTCGTCGACTGCTTCGATCATACGGGCGCGAATCCCGGCGACATTTGTTTCGAAGTCACCGAGAGTTCGGTGGTGGCGAACTTGGATCACGCCCAGCGCTTCATCGCGGTGCTGCACGGCATGGGTTGCGAGTTCGCTTTGGATGATTTCGGTACCGGCTTGAGCTCGTTCGCGACCTTGAGGACCCTGCCGATGGACTACCTGAAAATCGACGGCTCCTTCATCAACAACCTCGCCGGCGACAGCGTGAATCAGGCCATGGTCGCGGCGATGATAGACTTGTCGCGCAGCCTGCATTTTCGAGTCGTCGCGGAACAGGTCGAAGATCAACTGTCCCTAGACACCGTGACCAACATGGGCATCGACTTCGTGCAGGGGTTCGTAATCGGCCGGCCCCAGCCGCTGTCCATGGTGCCGAGCCCCCTGTAGGCGCTTGCTCGGCGGCGGCGAGCTTATAACGCCCGGACAGGGCCTCATAACAAAGTTCTATGGCAATTGCGCCGCTGTTAGGAGGAAGATCGGGCACTAGCCAACGAGGTGCCCTATGCATGTTTATGAGGACAATACCAAGTCCATCGGCCGCACGCCGCTGATCCGCATCAACCGCCTAAACGCCGACAGCGGGGCGACGATTCTCGCCAAGATAGAAGGGCGCAATCCAGCCTACTCCGTGAAGTGTCGAATCGGCGCCGCCATGGTGTGGGACGCCGAAGAGCGCGGCACGCTAAAGCCGGGCATGTCTCTGGTCGAGGCCACCAGCGGCAACACGGGCATTGCGCTGGCCTATGCCGCCGCTGCGCGCGGCTATGGATGCGTTCTAACCATGCCGGAGACTATGAGCATGGAAAGGCGCAAGGTATTGGTGGCATTCGGCGCCAAACTCATTTTGACTCCCGGGCCTAAGGGTATGAAGGGAGCGATCGCCAAGGCAGAGGAATTGGCGGCGGCGGACCCAGGCAAGTTCCTGCTGATGAAGCAATTCGAGAATCCCGCCAATCCGGCCATCCACGAGAAGACCACGGGACCGGAAATCTGGGAGGACACCGACGGCCAAGTCGATGTGTTCGTCAGCGGAGTCGGCACCGGCGGCACGTTGACCGGCGTGTCGCGCTACATCAAGGGTACCCGCGGCAAGAAAATCCTGACGGTGGCGGTAGAGCCCGTCAATTCGCCGGTTATCGCCCAGACGCTGGCGGGCCAGGCGACGACGCCGACGCCGCACAAGATCCAGGGCATCGGCGCGGGCTTCATCCCAAAGAACTTGGACCTGTCGCAGATCGATCGCGTCGAGCAAGTCACCAACGAAGAGGCCATCGAGATGGCGCGCCGCCTGGCGCGCGAAGAAGGACTGTTGTGCGGAATTTCCTGCGGCGCGGCGATGGCCGTGGCGCTGCGTCTTGCGCTCGAGCCCGAGCGACAAGGCAAGACAATCGTCGTGGTGTTGCCCGATGCCGGCGAACGCTACCTATCGGGCGCGCTATTCGAAGGATTGTTCGAGGGCGTCGAGAAGATGCAGGCAGTTACTTAAGGGGGCCTTATGAAAGCCGTCGCTCACCCACCCTCCAAAATCACCGCGCTGGAAAATCTCACGGGAGAGTTTCTCGCCAGCTATAGGGGCGATGCGCGGGCGCGCCGGATTTCGCAGCGGTATTTACCGTCGCGCGAGGCCATCGTCGAGATCCTGGAAGCAGTGCTCGATTTGATGTATCCCGGCTATTTCGGCCGGCGTGATTTGAGCAATGACAATCTCAGCGCGCATTTGGCGCAATTGGTGGCGGCGCTCGCACCCAAACTCGAGCGCGAGATGGAGCATTGCCTGTGCTATGGGCGCGAGCGGGAAGCGGGGCGGCCTGAGTTCGGCGAGTGCGCACCGCGTGCGCACGAATTAGCGGATATTTTTCTCAGCCGCCTGCCCGAGATCCGCAGCATGTTGATACGCGATGTCCAGGCGGCGTTCGACGGCGACCCGGCGGCGACGAACCTGGATGAAGTGATTCTCGCCTACCCCGGAGTACTGGCGGTCAGTGTGTATCGCATCGCACATGCCTTGTACGATCTAGGGGTGCCGATGATGGCGCGCATCATGACCGAGTGGGCGCACTCTAGGACCGGCGCCGACATTCATCCGGGGGCTAACATCGGTGCCGCCTTCTTCATCGACCATGCCACCGGCGTGGTGATCGGCGAGACCACCGATATAGGCGACGGGGTGAAGCTGTACCAGGGCGTAACCTTGGGTGCGCTGTCGTTTCCGCGCGACGCCAGTGGCCAGCTCATTCGAGGCAAGAAGCGCCATCCCACGGTCGAGAGCGGTTCCACTCTGTACGCCAACGCGACGGTGCTGGGCGGAAACACCGTGGTCGGTGCGGACAGCGTCATCGGCGGATCGGTATTCCTAACTCGCAGCGTGCCGCCGCGCTCGCGCGTATCGCTCAAGGAACCGGAACTGCGCGTGGCGACTCGCGATGGCGCCGGTCTCTCCGAAGACGCCATCTACTTCGATATTTGACTGAGCCCCTTTGCTTACATCATTTTGCCGAGCAGCGGCACCAGCAGCAGCGCGACGATGTTGATGATTTTGATCAACGGGTTGATGGCGGGGCCCGCCGTGTCCTTGTACGGGTCGCCGACGGTGTCGCCGGTTACGGCCGCCTTGTGGGCGTCGGAGCCCTTGCCGCCGTAGTGGCCCTCTTCGATATATTTCTTGGCATTGTCCCAGGCGCCGCCGCCCGTGGTCATGGAGATGGCGACGAACAGGCCGGTCACGATGGTGCCGATCAGAAGGCCTCCCAGCGCCTGCACGCCCGAGCCCGGGCCCATGAGGAAATTCACCACGAACACCAGCACGATGGGGACGAGAATGGGCAGCAGCGACGGAACGATCATCTCCTTGATCGCCGCCTTGGTCAGCATGTCGACGGCTCGCGAGTAATCCGGCTTCGCCGTGCCTTCCATGATTCCCTTGATCTCGCGGAACTGACGCCGTACTTCGTTGACCACCGCGCCCGCGGCGCGGCCCACGGCTTCCATGGCCATGGCGGCGAATAAATAGGGCACCAGGCCGCCGATGAACAGGCCGATGATCACGGCGGGGTTCGATAGATCGAACGTGGTGGGATGACCCAGAACCTCGCCCAGCTTGTGCGTGTAGTCGGCAAACAGGACCAGGGCGGCGAGACCTGCGGATCCGATGGCATAGCCCTTGGTCACGGCCTTGGTGGTATTGCCGACGGCGTCCAGAGGGTCGGTGACGTCGCGTACTTTCTTATCCAGTCCCGCCATCTCGGCGATGCCGCCGGCGTTGTCGGTGATCGGACCGTAGGCGTCGAGCGCCACGATCATGCCGGTCATGGACAACATGGCCGTGGCCGCGATGGCGATGCCGTACAGGCCCTCGAGCCGGTAGGAGGCCCAGATGCTCAGGGCGACCGCCAGAACGGGCAGAGCGCAGGCCTTCATCGACACGCCTAGGCCCGCGATGATGTTGGTGGCATGGCCGGTTTGCGATGCCGCAGCCACATGTTGCACGGGCTTGTACTCGGTGGCCGTGTAGTACTCTGTAATCACGATCATGGCCGCGGTGAGTGCCAGGCCGACCAGGGTGCACAGCCAGATGGACATGCCGTGCTCGCCCATGATGGATTGTGAGACGAAATAAAATGCGATCGCGGAGATAACCGCCGACACGATGACGCCTTTGTACAGTGCGTTCATGATCTTGCCGCCTTCGCGGCAGGAGACGAAGAAGGTGCCGACGATGGAGGAGACGATGGAAATCGCGCCCAGCACCAGCGGAAACAACACCGCCCGCGCGCCCATGTCCACCATCACCAAACCACCCAACAACATGGTGGCGACCAGGGTGACGGCGTAGGTTTCGAACAAGTCGGCCGCCATACCGGCGCAGTCGCCGACGTTGTCGCCGACATTGTCGGCAATGACCGCCGGATTGCGCGGATCGTCCTCGGGAATTCCGGCTTCCACCTTGCCGACCAGGTCCGCTCCCACGTCGGCGCCCTTGGTGAATATGCCACCGCCCAAACGCGCAAATATTGAGATCAGGGAGCCGCCGAAGGCCAGGCCAACCAGCGAGCGCAGGGCGGCCTGCGGATCGCCGAGCAGGCGCAACATGGCGAGGTAGTAGCCGGCGACACCGAGAAGCCCCAGGCCCACTACCAGCATGCCGGTAATCGCGCCGCCGCGAAATGCCACTTTGAGCGCGGCGTTGATGCCCGAATGCGCGGCCTGTGCAGTGCGTACATTGGCCCGTACGGAAATGAACATGCCGATATAGCCGGCGAGTCCGGAGAGAAGTGCGCCCACCGCGAAACCGCCGGCTGTGTCCCAACCCAGCGCAAACCCCAGGGCGAAGAACAGGATGACGCCGACGACGGCGATGGTGGAATACTGCCGATTTAGATAGGCCTTGGCGCCGGCTTGGATCGCCGCAGCGATTTCCTGCATGCGCGCGTTACCCGCGGGCTGGGCCAATATCCAGCGCGCTGAAATGACGCCGTAAAGGATCGCAACAACACCGGCCGCAATTGCCAGCCATAGCGCACAGTCAAGGGTCATGAGGCGGTCTCCCGAGGGGTCTTATGTTATTGAAAATTATAATTATATGGCGAAAAAAACGAGCGGCACTATACCACAAACGGCTTACGCAGGCGCTTCGGCACGCTGTGGCCTTTGAGTGCGGCATAGGCCGGCAAGCCATTGCGATAGGGCGGGTAGTCTTCGCCGCCGATCAACGGCGATAAATAGCTGCGGCAAGCGGCGGTTATGCCGAATCCGTCGCGGCTGATGAAATTGCGCGGCACCTTCTTTTCCTGGTTGGCGACCTTGGCCAAAGGCGCTTCGCCGATGCTCCAGCGGTAGGGCTTGGATGATTTTCGAACGATCACGGGCATTACGGCGTTCTTACCCTGGATGGCGAATTCAAGCGCCGCCTTGCCGACGGCGTAGGCCTGTTCTACGTCCACCTTCGATGCGATGTGGCGCGCTGAACGCTGCAAATAGTCGGCGACCGCCCAATGGAATTTGTAGCCAAACGCCTGCTGGGTCATTTGCGCAACCACCGGTCCCACGCCGCCCAGCTGCGAGTGGCCGAAGGCGTCCTTGGTGCCGGCCTCGGCCAGAAACTTTGCCGAAGAGTCCTTGACGCCTTCCGATACGACGACGACGCAGTAGCCGTATTTCTCTACCGAGAATTTAACTTTCGCCAGAAAACGCTCGCGATCGAAGACGATTTCGGGAAACAGAATGATGTGCGGCGCATCGCCCGCCTTTTCGCCGGCAAGACCGCCGGCCGCGGCCATCCAGCCGGCGTGCCGTCCCATGACTTCGAGCACGAAGACTTTGGTCGAGGTGCGCGCCATGGAGGCCACGTCGAGCGCCGCTTCGCGGGTGGACACGGCGATGTACTTGGCGGCCGAGCCGAATCCCGGGCAACAATCAGTTAGGGCCAAGTCATTATCGACGGTTTTGGGAATCCCGATGCAGGTTAGGGGCACGGCCATTTGCACGGCGATTTCGGACACTTTTTGCGCAGTGTCCATGGAGTCGTTGCCGCCGTTGTAGAAGAAATAGCCGATGTCGTGCGCGCGGAATATGTCTATTAGGCGTTCATACTGCGCACGATTCTTGTCGATTCCGGCCAGTTTGTAGCGGGCGGACCCAAAGGCGCCGCCCGGCGTGTAGCGCAGTGCACTGATAGCCGCCCGGCTCTCCTTGCTGGTGTCGATCATGTCCTCGGTCAAGGCGCCGATGATGCCGTGACGGCCGGCATACACCTTGCCGATTTTGTCGCGGTGCCGTCGAGCCGTTTCAATCAGGCCACAGGCCGAGGCATTGATGACGGCGGTTACTCCGCCGGATTGTGCATAGAACGCGTTCTTCATACCACCCCCGCGACGCAAGGCGCGCAGAATAGCCCATCGGCGGGGGTTTGACGATCACGCCGCCCAAAGGTACGGTAGCGCGCTTTCACGACTAAAAGAATCATGCGAATAGTTCTATTGGGAGCGCCCGGGTCCGGCAAAGGCACACAGTCACAACTGCTGGTCAAAGCCCATGGGATCCCGCAAATATCGACCGGCGACTTGCTGCGCGAGGCGGTCGCCAAGGGTACGGAACTGGGCCTGCGCGCCAAGGCCGCCATGGACTCGGGAAAGCTGGTCGATGATGCCATCGTGCTCGGCATGATCCGCGAGCGCATAGCCCAACCGGATGCCGCCACGGGTTTCATATTGGACGGCTTTCCTCGCAATATCGCCCAGGCCGAGGCCTTGAAAATGTTGCTGGAAGAACTCGGCACGCCGCTCGAGTCGGTGGTTCTGATGAACCTCGATTTGAGGATACTGTTCAAGCGGTTGACGGGCCGCAGGGTGTGTCAGGACTGCGGGCGGGTTTTCAATGTGTATACCTCGCCGCCCGGGGCGGCCGCGCATTCCAAGGAGTGCGGTGAAACGCATCGCCTGATCCAGCGGCCGGACGACAAAGAGGAAGTCATCGGCAAGCGTCTGGAGGTGTACGAGGCGCAGACCAAGCCGCTGATCAAGTACTACGAGGCCGCCGGCTTACTGCGGATCGTGGCTGCGGATGCCGATGTGGATACGGTGTTCAACAGCATAAACCGCGCGGTGCAGCGCACGCTCTGACGGCCGGCGTCGTCGGCCGCCACCCGCGTCAACCCATGGCTTCGAGCAGCCGCGTCCCTATTTCTTCACGACGCCAGCCTGTCAGGGCGTGTGACTCGCGGGGCAGGTTGGTACGCGTGCTTGCGCCCATTGCGAGGGCCTTGAGTTCGCCGCGGGGCGCAAGCACCTCCGCGCTGATCTGAAGTTCGAGCGCGCGTGAATCGACGATCTTGCCCAGGCGATCGATCAAGGCTTTCTGCTCGAGAGTCGGCCGGGCATCCTGAATGGGCTCACGATCCTGGACGTCGTTCGACGCCTGCTCAAGCGCCTGCAGCAGACTAGCGGCGAGGCTGTCGTTCAGCGGCGGCGGCCCCCCATCGGCGATTGAAAAAATAGCTGCGTCGGCGAGTATCCAGGCGCGCGGCAGATCGCGGGCGCGGGCCAGCTTTTCGCGCCACACGGCGATGGCCTTGGCTCTGGCGCGAGTCGCCGGGGCAAGCTGTGCGAGGCCGCGCAGCCTGACCCAAGCCTGAGCCGGATCGGGCTCGTACAGATGCTTGTCCTCCACAGCCAGACAGTCCTCCCGCGCCCAGTGCTCGCGCTTAAGCTCGCGCAGGCGCAAGTCAAGATGAGCGGCGATTTCGCCAAGGTACAAGACATCGTCCGCGGCGTATTCCAGCTGTTCGCGCGTGAGCGGCCGCTTCGACCAGTCGGTGCGTGTCTGGCCCTTCGGCACCGTCACATCCAGCAGCGTCTTGACGAGCTCCGCATAGCCCATTTGGGGCTTGAGGCCTACGCACCCGGCGGCTATCTGAGTATCGAATACCGGGGTCATGACGCGCTTCGCCGACAGATACACCGCTTCCAAGTCCTGGCGTGCGGCGTGAATCAGTTTGCGCGCCGCCGCCGCAGTCAGGGCGGGCATCAACGGGTCTAGACTGGAGATCCGCAGCGTGTCCACGCACCAGATTTGGCCCTCGGCCGCCAGTTGCAACAGGCAGAGTTTGGGAAAAAACGTGCGCTCGCGCAGGAATTCAGTGTCGACCCCGATCCATGCCGGCGTCTCAAGCTGCCGCGCCAACGCCGGCAGCTGCTCGTCTCTATCGATCCAAATCGCGTCCGGCATAGCACTGATCCACGTGTACAATTTGGAATCGATTATGACTGAATTGGACGATGCTGCGACTCGCAAAAGCATTTTGGGATATTGCCATTTGGAGACGAACGCCGGCGCAATTGCCAGCGTCCTTATTCCTATTGACTTTGGTTGCCGGTACGGCGGCGTTGCTCGAGGGCTTAAGCGCGCTGCTGCCGCCGGTCTCGACCGATCGACTTTTCACTCGTATCGTGCTGAGCGTGGGATTGCCGCTGGGTTTTACCTGGGCCGTGCTGGCTCTGACCCGACGCAGGCAGCGCTTCCTGCAAACAAGTGTCGCTTTGTTGGGAGTGGGGGTGCTCGCGGAACTGTTCATGTACCCCGTCGGCTCGCTGCTCCACATAATGGGTGCGGACCGTCTCGCGTCGGTACCGCTCGGATTTTTGATGGTGGTCGCGTTGATTTGGTACCTGCTCGCCTGCGCCAATATATGGCGCGCGGCTTTGGATTCAGGTTTGAGCATCGGTGTCGCGGTCAGCGTGGGCTATCTGTTGCTGTCGATAGTGCTGGAGCAGCAGTTGCTGCCGGATACATGAGCATGCATGTGCATATTCTAGGCATAGGCGGCACCTTCATGGGTGGCCTGGCGGCGATCGCGAAAGCCGCCGGATTTCGCGTGACCGGCGCGGATCTCAACGTTTACCCGCCGATGAGCACTCAGCTCGAGGCGCTGGGCATAGAATTCATTCAAGGCTATGGAGCTGAGCAGCTGGACTTGCGGCCCGACATCGTGGTCGTCGGTAATGCTCTTAGTCGCGGCAGTCCGGTGGTCGAGGCCATGCTGGATCGTGGTATGGCATATACCTCGGGGCCGCAATGGCTGGCCGAGCAAGTATTGCGGCAGAAGCATGTGATCGCCGTCGCAGGCACCCACGGTAAGACCACGACCACGGCCATGCTGTGCTGGATTCTGGAGGAGGCGGGCCTTGCGCCGGGGTTTCTGATCGGCGGGGTGCCGAGCAATTTCAATTGCACGGCGAGGCTCGGAACGGGCGCCTGCTTCGTCATTGAAGCGGATGAATACGACACCGCTTTTTTCGATAAGCGCGCGAAATTCGTGCACTACCGGCCGCGTACCGCCGTTCTCAATAATTTGGAATACGATCACGCGGACATCTATCCGGACGTAGCGTCGATTCGGCGCCAGTTCAATCAGCTGCTGCGCACCGTACCGGCCGCCGGGCGAATCATCGTCAATGGCGATGATGCCGAACTGGCCGCCACCCTGAACATGGGCTGCTGGACGCCGCGCGAAACATTTGCGTTGGCGCGCACGCAGCGCCCGGGTGGGAAGCGGGGCGATGATGCGGCGGGCGGCGACCGCAGTGCCAGTGCCGATTGGAGTGCTGCCATCGCGCCCGGCTCTGCCGCGAGTCGTTTCACGGTGCATTTGCACGGAAAGGCGCTGGCCGAAGTGAACTGGCCGCTGCTCGGCGAGCACAATGTCATGAACGCGTTGGCGGCGATCGCAGCGGCGCGGCATATGGGAGTGGCGCCGGAACGCGCGGCGCAGGCTTTGGGTGGATTTCTCGGCGTGAAACGCCGCATGGAAATTCGCGGCAGCGTCGATCAAGTCACGGTGTATGACGATTTCGCCCATCATCCGACGGCCATCGAAACGACTTTGCGCGGATTGCGGGCGCGGGTCGCGGGCGCGCGCATCGTCGCCGTGCTGGAGCCGCGTTCGAACACGATGAAGCTGGGGGTGCATCGCGAGCTATTGGCGCCGGCGCTGGCGCTGGCGGATCGAGCCTGGTTCTTGAGTGCAGCGGATTTGGGCTGGGATTTGGCCGCTGCGGTTGCGGACTTAGGTGATAGGGCGCGTTACGCGGCGAGCGTCGATGCCTTGGTCAAAGGGCTGGTCGACGATGCCTGTCCGGGCGATCACATACTGGTCATGAGCAACGGCGGCTTCGGCGGCTTGCACGACAAGCTGCTCGCCGCGTTGCGGGCGCGGCAGTGAATTCGTCGCAAGCGAATTCGATTGCGCTGTTTCCGCTCAACATGGTTCTGTTCCCGAGCGGCGCGCTGCCGCTGCGAATTTTCGAAACCCGATATGTCGACATGGTGCGGCGTTGCATGCGCGAGAGCCAATCTTTCGGGGTGGCGTTGATTCGCGAGGGCAATGAAGTGGGTCCCGCCGAGACCTTCGATGTCGGCACCCTGGCGAAAATCGTCGATTTTCATCAGCTTTCCGACGGCCTGCTCGGCCTATCCTGCATAGGCGAGCAGCGCTTTCGCATTCTGAGCCGCAGCCGCCAAGCGGACGGCCTGAATCTCGCTGAGGTCGCCTGGGTTGCGCCCGAGCCCGCGGTGGCGGTGCCGGCGCGGCACGCTCGCTTATCGGAGTTATTGAAAAGCGTCTTGCCGCAGCTGGGCGAGGTCTACACGGGTATCGAGATGCGCTTGGAGGACGCCGCCTGGGTCGGGCACCGCCTTACCGAAATCTTGCCGATTCCACTGATCGACAAGCAAAAGTGTCTGGAACTCGACGATCCTATTCAGAGGCTGGACACGCTCAGTCCGCTCACCTAAGAGCTGCGGCGAGCCGCGGGCACCCACGAGCGGCGCGTGAGCCACATCGCTGCCGCAATGGCTGTGCCCCAGGGCAGCAGCCAGTAGCCCAATAACCCGTCGAAATGGCCCACCCAGGCGGCGAATGCGGGCGCATTGCCGTTCGCCGTGCCTTCCTGCAGCATTCGCAGCACCACTACCCAGCCGGCATGCAGGCCGATCGCCACCGCGATATTGCCGGTCAGCACACGGGTCAGACTCAAGATCGAGCCCACCAACAGCCACGACAGAAAAGAGTCGAATACCAGCGCCGGATGACCCAAGGGAGCGAAGGAGCACAACAATAGATCAAAGCCGCTGCCCCACCCGATGTCGGCGGCCGGGATTCTGACTTTGGCGAAGAAGTGCAATACGGCGAACAGCGGGGCCGTGAGCAAAGCGGCCATCCATGGGCCCGATTCGCGTTCGATCGCTGTGTGCATGACGCCCCGAAACACCGTTTCTTCGAGGAGTGCGACACTGATGCCAGAACCCACGCCAATGAGAAAAATGCGTGCGAAGCTCAGCGGCGAGGGAATGAATTCCAATGCCCGGACTCGCAATCCCGTGGTCAACAAAAACGCGGCGCCCAGACCCGCCGTGGCCATGCCGATGAGCCCCCACAGCAGGCACACCTGAAGAAATCGGCGCCGCGGCAGGCCGTAGCCGAAGTCGAGCTTTTGCCTGAGATTCAAATGCCGGCACAGCCATACCAGCTCGACGACCAGCACCAGCATGGCAATGCGGCTCGCGACTCGGTGAAAGGCCCAGGTTGCGAAGCTGGAACTCAGCTCATAGGCGGGGTAGGCCAGCGCCGCGCCGATCAGCCCGGCGAGCAGGATGGAGCCAAGGAACCAGGCGAAGGCTCGCATGCTTGCGGGGCTACTTATTCATACTCGAGAAGACCCGATCCGCCGCAGCAATAGTGGCATCGATATCGGCCGCAGTATGTGCTGCCGACAAGAATCCCGCCTCGTAGGCGCTTGGCGCGAAATAGACGCCTTCGGCCAGCATGCCGTGGAAGAAGCGCTTGAAGCGTTCGGCGTCGCTGGCCATGACTTTGGCGTAGCCGTCGACGACGCTTTCAGCGGAGAAGAAAAATCCGAACATGCCGCAGACATGATTGGTGGCCAGCGCAATGCCGGCGCTCTTGGCCGACCCCGCCAGCCGCCGCATCAACACATCGGTCGTGGCTTGCAGCCGTTCATGAAATCCCGGCGCCGACAGGAGCTGCAGGGTGGTCAGGCCTGCGATCATCGCCACTGGATTGCCGGACAGAGTGCCCGCCTGGTAGACGGGACCCAAGGGTGCCAGACGTTCCATGATGTCGCGCCGCCCGCCGAATGCGCCCACCGGCATGCCACCGCCGATGATCTTGCCGAGAGTGGTGAGATCGGGGCGCACGCCGTAGAGCGCTTGCGCGCCGCCCAAGGCCACGCGAAAGCCGGTCATCACCTCGTCGAATATCAGCACCGTCCCGCTGCGGTCGCATTCGCGGCGCAGTGTCTGCAGAAATCCCGGCGCGGGCGGAACGCAATTCATATTGCCGGCGACCGGTTCGACGATAACGCAGGCGATTTGCTCGCCGATCTTTCCGAACACCTCGCGTACCTGATCGGCATCGTTGAAGTTCAGAGTCACGGTGTGATTGGCCAGCGCCTTCGGCACGCCGGGCGAAGTGGGGATGCCCAGAGTCAACGCTCCCGAACCGGCCTTGATCAGCAGCGAATCGGAGTGCCCGTGATAACAGCCTTCGAACTTCACGATGGTGTCGCGTCCGGTAAAGCCTCGTGCCAGGCGTATGGCGCTCATGGTGGCTTCGGTTCCCGAACTGACGAAGCGCACCAATTCTATGGTAGGCATGAGTTCGATGACGCGGCGGGCCAGATCCGTTTCCAGTTCGGTGGGCGCGCCGAAGGACAGGCCGTCGGCGGCCACCTCTTGTACGGCTTTGATCACCTGCGGGTGCGCGTGCCCCAAAATCATTGGGCCCCAAGATCCGACGTAATCGATGAAGCGGCGTCCATCGGCGGCGGTCGCGTAGGCACCTGCCGCTTTCTTGAAGAAAATCGGCTCGCCGCCGACGCCGCGAAAGGCGCGAACCGGCGAATTGACTCCGCCCGGGATGTACTTGCAGGCTTCTTGATACAGACTCATGCCGGGCACTCTAAACAGCGAGGGTGGGGCTCGGCAAGCTGAGTCGCACCGCGAAGCCACCATCGTCACCTCGCACGTACCTACCTCAATCCGGGGTGCTTCAACCGCCAACCATTCGATAAAGTGGCGTGCCGGGGCTCACACTATCGCTGAGTGGCGGTGATGCCGTCTTTTTTGAGTAACTCGATCACGCTGCCTTGGCCTACGAGATGGCCGGTGCCGACGATGACCAGATAGTTTTTGTCGTCGTTGAGCAGGGCTTCGATTTTGGGCACCCACTTGCGGTTGCGGGCGCCGAGGACGGACTGATAGAGAATGGGATCTCGGCCGAGGTCGGATTTGAGTTGATTCTCGAACCAACGCGTATCGCCGCGCTGCCAGGCGCGCACCATGGACTCCACCTCGGTGGGCAGGTCATGCGCCTGCTCGAGGCTCGACACCAGGTATTCGGCTTGCGTGTCCATGGGCATGTTCTGGAACACCGAGATTTGATCGTGGACGGTTTCGAGGCCTGCCACACTCTTGCCGTCAGTGCGCGCCTTTTCCATGAAGTACATTTCGACGCCGGCCTGCGACTGAAATCCGAGTTGAGTCAATTGCACTTGGGAAATGGCCTCGGCGGCGAACCAGGGCGCAAATTGATCGAATAGCGACAGTTCGATCCCAATATCGTGTGCCAGGCCATCGGCGCGCCCATAGCGCTGCTTCCCTAGGACGTCGGGCAGGGTTTTACCTTCGGGAAGAATGGCGCTGGCTAGCATTTCCGCCTGTACTTGTTCCGCACTGCTCTCTTCCAGATTCACCTCCATGAGCAGGGATTTGGCATCGCGGTAGGCGTCGAGAACGACGGCAGCTAGAGGGTAGTCGCTGCTGCGCAGGACGTGAATGGAGCCGAGCAAGTAGACGGTGTTGTGTTTGCCGTGCAGTTCCCAAAGCGAGTGCAGTGCGCCGTCCGCGCGCGCGGTCACGCAGAGCAGCAGGGCGTAAAGCGGCAGGGCCAGACGGAAGGAGAGTGTGCGCGGCATGAGCTACCCGGTTTGGGTGTCTAGCGTGCGATCGACTGGCGCAGCGGCAGTGTCTCGATCCAGTGGACTTCGGTGCCAATGCGTCCATCGGCGTGCAAGTCGAAAATCCGGTAGGCGGGCGGCCGCGAATCGACCGCGTAGCGATCGCTCTTGGGCAGGAATTGCGCGCCGGTCGACGGGGTCGCGAACAGCCGCACACCGCCGCGCCGGCCGTCGTACACCTGGTGCACATGCCCCCACACCACGGCGCGGACGTGGGGGTGCTGTTCGATGACACGCCAGAACGCTTCGCTCTCGGCCAGACCCACGGTGTCCAGCCAGCGGCTGCCCATGGTGATGGGGTGATGGTGCAGACACACCATAGCGTGCTTCGGTGAGCGAGTCAGGGCCTGTTCGAGCCGTGCCAGTTCATTGGGTGTCAGGCGTCCGCTGACGTGGCCTGGATCGTAGCTGTCGAGCATGATGAACTGCCAGCCGTCCGCCTCATGGGTGCCGCAAATCTGAAACGGCGCACCATTGAGTTCTCTGCGCATGGCTGCGGGTTCATCATGATTGCCGGGAATGCACAGTACCGGCTTCTTGATGTTGCCGAAGATGCTGCGAAAGCGCAGATAGCCGGAGGAGTCGTCCTGTACCAGATCACCGGTGACCAACACGGCGGAATAGTCCGGAACGCGCGCAAACGCATCGTCGAGCACCGCATGCAAGCTCGAATCGGTTTCTACGCCGCGCAGTCGGCCGGTGGCGCTACCGTACAGGTGAGGGTCGGTGATTTGTAGGATTTGCATGTTCGAAATGCTAGCAAAGCACCTTTGCGGTGACGGTGAACTGGGTCATGTCGGCGCTGAAATCCGTTATACATAAACAGACCACGTTTGTGTGAAGGCGTTCCGTCGGCAATTCGCGACCTACATCACGGGCCGCTGCCAGTCCTACACGAAATACAGCGGAATTCACCTGGCATTGCTGGCGAGGGGCTCATCGGGGACAATACGCGGTCGGTCTCCCGTCACACTTGTTAAATTAAGAAGCTCCTCATGCCCAGCCGCCGCGACCTTGCCAACGCTATTCGTGCCCTATCCATGGATGCGGTCCAAAAGGCCAATTCGGGCCATCCCGGAGCGCCGATGGGGATGGCGGACATCGCCGAGGTACTGTGGCGGGACGTGCTTAAGTTCAATCCCGGCAATCCAGGCTGGTGGGACCGCGACCGCTTCGTGCTGTCGAACGGCCACGCCTCCATGTTGCTGTACTCGGTTCTGCACCTGACGGGCTATCCCCTGTCGATGGAGGAGATCAAGAACTTTCGCCAGTTCGGCTCCAAGACCGCAGGCCACCCGGAGCGCGACCTGCATCTTGGGATCGAAACCACTACCGGGCCGCTGGGCCAGGGCTTTGCCAACGCCGTCGGCATGGCATTGGCTGAACGTACGCTTAGCGCAACCTTCAACCGGCCCGGCCACAACATCATCGATCACCACACCTATGCCTTCCTCGGCGACGGCTGCATGATGGAAGGAATCTCGCACGAGGCCGCCTCGTTCGCCGGCGTGCAACGCTTAAGCAAGCTCATTTTGGTGTACGACGACAACGGCATATCCATCGACGGCAAGGTGGCGGGTTGGTTCCGCGACGACACTGCGAAGCGCTTCGAGGCCTATGGCTGGCATGTGCTGCCGCATGTCGATGGTCAAAACAGCGATGCCATCGCGGCCGCGTTAGCCGAGGCGCGCGCCGAGACCGTCCGTCCGTCCCTGATTTGCGCGAAGACCGTCATCGGTTGGGGAGCTCCCAATAAGCAGGGCACTGCGGCCATGCATGGCGAAGCGATGGGTAACGAAGAGATCGCCGCCACGCGCCTGAACTTGGGGTGGACATCTGCGCCGTTCGAG
>JANYLM010000014.1 GCA_025357835.1 Gammaproteobacteria bacterium | reverse complement strand
CTGCGCCCCGCGCGTTGGGTCATCACCAAGAATCGGCACATCACTATTGCCTCCGAGGCCGGCGTCTGGGATTACCTCCCGGAGGATGTGGTCAAGAAGGGCTCGGCCGCTAGACGCGGATCGATAAGATCGGTTTGCAGGTAGCGCACGCCTTTCTTCAGCCACACCTTGTACGGATGGCGGCTCTTCAATAGATCATCGACTCGCTTGGTGTCCATCAGCTCGGCCGTCTGCAAATCGAGAGCCAGCATCTCGCCCGGCCCCAGCTTGCCCTTCTTGACCACATCCTCCGGGAGGTAATCCCAGACGCCGGCCTCGGAGGCAATAGTGATGTGCCGATTCTTGGTGATGACCCAACGCGCGGGGCGCAGCCCATTGCGATCCAGGGTGCAGCAGGCGTATCGGCCGTCGGTCAGCACGATGCCGGCCGGACCATCCCAGGGTTCCATGTGTGTGGCGTAGTACTCATAGAAGGCCTTCAGGTCGGGATCGATCATGTCCACCGACTGCCAGGCCGGCGGCACCAGCATGCGCATGGCATGCATGGGATCGAGGCCGCCGACCAGCAGCAGTTCGAGCATATTATCCAGCGACTGCGAGTCCGACCCCTTCAAGGACACAACGGGCAGTATGTCGGTCAGGTCCGGCAACACCGGCGAGCGAAATAACGGACCTCGCGCCACCGCCCAACTGCGGTTGCCCTGTACCGTATTGATCTCGCCGTTGTGGGCCAGGTAGCGATAGGGATGAGCCAGACGCCACTGCGGCAGGGTGTTGGTGGAAAAGCGCTGGTGGAAGACCACCACCGAGGCTTCCATCCGCGGGTCCTTGAGGTCCGGATAGAACTGCGCCAGGAACTGCGGCATCACCATGCCTTTGTAGACTATGGTGCTGGCCGACAGGGAGGGGATATAGAAGACCGGGTCGCCGGCTTCCAGGCGTTTTTCCGTGCGCCGCCGTGCCAAGTACAATTTGCGGTTGAAGGTGGCCTCGTCGAGGTCGCCGCCCGCATTGACGAACACCTGATCGATGGTGGGCAGGGTCTTGAGCGCTTCCGAGCCGCAGGCTTGACTGTCTACCGGCAGGACACGAAAGCCCGCGACTTGAAGCTTCTCCAGCTGCAATTGCTCGGTGAGAACCGCGCGCGCTGTTGCGGCCAACTCCGAGTCCCGATTGAGGAACACCAAGCCGACGGCAAACAGCGGCGCCAAGGTGAACCCGGCCTCGGCAGCCGCGGCCCTCAAGAACGCCGTCGGCTGCTTGATCAACAAGCCGCAGCCATCGCCGGTCTTGCCGTCCGCAGCAATTGCACCACGATGGGTCAGGCGATTGAGCGAGCTGATAGCTGTCTGCACTACCCAGTGGCTGGCCTGATCATCGAGACTGGCGATCAACCCGAATCCGCAGGAGTCCTTTTCATAGGCCGCCCGGCAAAGTCCCCAATCCCCAATACGCGGATCGCCGCCGTTGCGGCTGGTAGTGAGATTTGCAATGTCCTGCTTCGCCATATCTTGCGCCCGTACTTAAGCCAGCCTTGCGGTTGCCCGTAAAGCCTTTCAAAAACAACAACTTAAATCGGTTCTAGGCGCCCGGAATATTCCAGCGCCAGGTTGGGGCAAACGCCGTTAGGCGCGCCTGTGTATGCGACTCATAATACCTACGTCGCGATCATCGTCAATCGCCGCGTCACTGACGAAGGCCTGGACTGTACAATCTGACGGTAGTCCACGCATCGGTTGTTGCTTTCGGAAGAATGACACCCTGTGAGTTCCCAATAACTTTTTATAACTTGGGTTCCAACAAGCGAAATAGGAGTCGAATTTCAGGCGGGCTGAATATCGAGTGCGGTTTAGAGTCACCCTGCGATGTACCGCTCCAACTGCTCGATGTGCTCGCTCTGCTCTTGGATGACGGCTTTGACTAAGTCGCCGATGGACAGCATCCCGACCACGCGGCCGCCCTTCACTACCGGCAAGTGCCGGAAGCGCTTCTCGGTCATGACCTGCATGCAGTGATGCACCGTGTCCTCGGGCGTCACGCTGAAAGCCGGGGCAGTCATGATGTCGCCCACCGGCGTGTCATGCGATGAGCGATTTTTCAGGATCACCTTTCGGGCGTAATCGCGCTCGGAGATGATGCCGATCAACGATCCCTGATTCATGACCAGCAGCGCGCCTACATGCCGGGTTGCCATGACTTCGATGGCTCGCAATACCGAATCCTGCGGCGTGACGGAGAAGACCTCGCTACCCTTTCCCGTCAACAATTGAGCTACGGTTTGCATCGTTCCTCCTAAGGCCGCAGTCTGGCTCTGCAGCTGCTTTTGATCTGACTATACTCCCGCCCGACCTGAGGACAAGTGGTAGGCATATTCATGATAGAACCGGATTTCGAGCCCCCAGTCGCCGACATGCGACCCCACTCCATAATCTCGCCGCATGGCGTCAGAACCGACCCCTATTACTGGCTGCGGGACGATGAGCGT
This sequence comes from Gammaproteobacteria bacterium, assembly GCA_025357835.1. Lineage (GTDB taxonomy): Bacteria > Pseudomonadota > Gammaproteobacteria > Steroidobacterales > Steroidobacteraceae > Bog-1198. The sequence goes on along the minus strand of JANYLM010000014.1, from coordinate 56,087 downwards.
ACGGATCCGCAGGTGCTGGCCTACCTCGCCGCCGAGAATGCGTATCGGGAAGGGTGCATGGCCGCGGGCAAGCCCTTCGAGAACTCCCTGTACGAGGAAATCATCGCGCGGCTCAAGCAGGACGATACCAGCGTGCCCTATCGCAAGAACGGCTACTGGTACAACAACCGCTTCGAGCCCGGCAAGGAACACCCCATATTTGCGCGCCGCAAGGGCTCACTGGATGCGCCCGAAGAGGTACTCTTGGATGCCAATGCACTCGCTGTGGGGCATGACTATTACCGGATCGGCGCGCTGGAAGTGTCGCCGGACTCCTCATGGCTGGCGTTTTGCGAAGACACGGTAGGCAGGCGCCAGTACAGCTTGCGCTTCAAGAATTTAGCGACCGGCGAGATTCAGCCAGTCGCGATACCCGATGTGGAGTCCGACCTCGCATGGGCCAATGACAACCGGACCATCCTGTACGTCGAAAAGGACCCCGAGACACTACTCGGGCTGTACGTCAAAAAGCATGTACGCGGGACTGACCCGCGGCACGATGCTTTGGCGTTCCAGCAAACCGACAAGAGTTTCTACACCGGCGTAGCGAAATCGAAATCCGAGCGCTTCATTTTCATCTACATGGAAAGCACGGTGTCCTCGGAGTGGCAGTACGCACATGCCGACGATCCCGCGCTCGAGTTCAGAACCTTCCTCCCGCACGAACGCGATCATGAATATCAGTTGGAACATCTGGGCGATGCCTTCATCATCAGAACCAATTGGCAGGCCCTCAATTTTCGCATGATGCGGGTGCCCATCGGCCGGGAAGCCGACCGCTCGGCCTGGGCCAGTGTGGTCGCGCATCGCGACGATACTTTCATCGAGGACTTCGACGTCTTCAACGGCTTCCTTGCCCTGTCAGTCCGCACCGGCGGCCTTGCCAAGATCGGCATCACGCGCTGGCCCGCGGACCAGAACCCACCCGACGGCGCAACGTCGACGCAGGCGGCGCAGGAGTTCTTCATCGCCAGCGACGAGGCCGCCTATGCCACGTCGCTATCGGTGAATCCCGAACTCGACACCGAACTCATCCGCTACACGTATTCCTCGCTCACCACGCCGACGACCGAATACGACTACAACGTGCGCACCGGCGAAAAGGTCCTGCTGAAACGCGATCCCGTCGTCGGCAGCTTCGATCCGGCAAACTACCGAACCGAATTTCTGTTTGCGCCGGCGCGCGACGGCAGGCTGGTACCCGTGTCGCTGGTGTACCACAAGAATTTCACGCGCGACGCCTCCGCGCCGCTGCTGCAGTACGCCTATGGAGCATACGGCCTGTCCACCGACCCGACCTTCTCGTCGGCACGCTTGAGCCTGATTGACCGTGGTTTCGTTTATGCCATCGCCCATGTACGCGGCGGCCAAGAAATGGGTCGTTCTTGGTACGACGACGGCCGCAAGCTGCTCAAGTTGAATTCGTTCACGGATTTCATCGACGTTACCCGCCATCTCGTTGCACAGCACTACGCGGCTAAAGATAAGGTGTTTGCCATGGGCGGCAGCGCCGGCGGTTTGCTGATGGGGGCCGTTGCCAACTTGAGTCCCGGCGACTACCGCGGCATCATCGCGCAGGTGCCCTTTGTCGATGTGATCACCACCATGCTGGACGACAGCATTCCGCTGACCACCAACGAATACGACGAGTGGGGCAACCCCAATGAAGTTAAGGACTATGAATACCTGCTGTCCTACTCGCCCTACGACAATGTCCAGGCTCAAGACTATCCGGCCATGTTTGTCACCACGGGATTATGGGACAGCCAGGTCCAGTACTACGAACCCGCCAAGTGGATTGCCAAGCTGCGCTGCCTTAAGACCGGCAAAAACCACATATTCCTACACGTCGATATGGAAGCCGGTCACGGCGGCAAGTCCGGCCGCTTCCAGCGTTACCGCGAAATCGCGATGGAATACGCCTTTCTGTTGGCCCAAGCAGGCATTGGGCGCTAGGCCGGACGCGCCCAAAACAGCCCGGTTCGCACGGTAAAGGAACCATCGGGCTCAAACGCCAATGCTTCCTGCACTTCGCGCGGCGCCTCATTCTGCATGGCACGAATGACTGAAATCCGTTCGAGCGGCGTACGCATCCGCTCCACCCAGGGTGCAAACGCCAGCCGCAAAGGCCATTGAGCATGTTGGATGTCCGCATATCCGACGGCCCCCAGCACGGACTGCCACTCTTTTGCTGAACGGTTACGCACATGGGAGGGATCGCGCAGCAGCTCCATGGATTGCAGGTGGGTGTCAACCAGCGGGTCTTCATAGCCAACGATATCGATGACGAGCAAGTAGCCGCGCGGCTTGAGAACGCGTCGCATTTCCTGCAAGGCGGCTTCCAAGTGCCTCCAATGGTGTGCGCTATACCGCGTGCTAGCGAGATCGAAGCTCGAGTCGGCAAAAGGCAGCGACTCCGCGCTTGCCTGCCGGGTATCGATTTGTACCAGACCCTGCGCGGCAGCCGCCTGCCCAACTGTAGCCAGCATATTCGGTGACGGATCGACAGCGACGACGCGCGCCAGACTTGGGGCCAGCGCGAAGCTCAGGTGTCCGGCACCGCAGCCCACATCGAGCGCGTGGCCCGTCGCGGGTAAGGCTTGTTTCACGAGGCTTTTCGCGTGCGCGAGATCGGGACCTTGGGCGTGTACTTGGCTGCTCAGGTAGGCCTGCGCCCGAGAATCGAATTGGTCCTGAACCGATTGGTCGTGAGTGCGCATGGCTGCATGCTAAATCGCTGCTTATCCGGGTACAAGATGCCTACTTATCCTATTATAAGAATTACCAGCTTGCGACAGGACAAGGTTATGCACCCAGATGGCAAATCACCCGCCGCTCTCGTCGAGCGCTCGCCCCCTTTACTCGGCGACTTTCTGCGCGCGCGGCGGGATCGCTTGCGGCCCCAGGACTTCAACCTTCCCAGCGGCGTTAGGCGCCGTGCGCCCGGCCTGCGGCGCGAGGAGGCGGCACAGCTCTGTGGGATCAGTCCGACCTGGTACACATGGATTGAGCAGCGCCGCACGACGGCCGTGTCTGTCGAAGCGCTTAATGCGATCGCCAGCGGCTTGAGCCTGTCACGCGCCGAACGCGCTTATCTATTCGAGCTCGCTTCACGCGCGGACCCGGCGCCGCCACAGATCGAGTACGCCGATCCGCAGCAACTGTTGGCCCTCGTGCGCGCCGTGCGCACGCCGGCATACATACTGGATCGGCATTGGGATGCGATCGCCTGGAACAGGCCCGCGGCAGAATTGTTCGTCGATTGGCTGGGCGGAGCCACGCGCTCCGCACAGAAAGCCGCAACGGCTGTGAATCGGGGCGCGGACAGAAACCTACTGCGATACGTTTTTCTGCACACCCGGGCCCGCAAATTCATCCTCAATTGGGATGAGAGAGCGCGCCGGCTGGTTGCGGAATACCGTGCCGACACGGCGAGTTGGCGCGACGACCCGGTGCGGCGGGCCATGGTCCAAGAACTATGCTCCGCAAGCGTTGCCTTCGAGGCCGCTTGGAACTCGCAGCAAGTGCTGTCTCGCGACGGCGGCAAACGCAGTTTCCACCACGTCCGACGCGGCCGATGCCACTACGAGCAGTACACACTGCGCGTAGCCCAGCGCACGGATTTGAAGTTGACGGTTCTGGTGCCGCAGGGCACGCGGTGGTGAGTATGCCGGCCAAAAAAAAACGCCGCGAGCGGGGGAAGCTTGATCGCGGCGCCAAGATCGACTCAAGGGGAGAAAAGCAGTAGCTCTATGCCGCCGATACCTCCGTCACTTCGTAGCCGAACACCTCTGAGGTAGTCGGGTCCACGATTGTGGGACCCTGGCGAAACCAGTTTGCAGCGACTCGCGTGGCTGAAGCCACACGAGCATCGATTCCTTCGAGCGCAAATTGACCATCGCCGCGGCGTACCAGCAAGGTTGCCTTGCGGCTACCCTGAGGCACTAATAGAGCGATGATTTGCGACTGCATCTCAGGTCCTTGGCGGGGCACAGAACTCACGCTTGGGATAGAGCAAGTGGCGTGCCAGGAAGCAAGTGCAATAAATTCAGTTGGTTACAAACACGGCTCGGGGGCCGGACCTGACAAGAATTGTCAGGGGTGACGCGCACCGCCCGATTCCGCCGCGCCTGTCAATTCCGCCTAGTGAACAGCGTTATGGATCACGACGCAGGCCTGTGATTTGGCCTTCAGGGATTTGCAGATCGCCCGCGCATGGGTCTCGGTGAGCCCTAACACCTGCAAGCGATACAGCGTTCCGGAAGTGCCTTTCGTCGGCGCTACGGTCGGCGAGAGTCCGACCAGCAGCTTAGCGTAGGTCTTATCCAAGTATGCCCAGCGCTTGTTGGCGGCATCTTCGCTGGACTTGAACGCCCCAAGTTGTATGCCATGCGATCCCGCTTTGGCGGACGGCGCCTTGGCGGGCACCGCTTTGACAGCAGCCGGTTTCGCAACCCGTGTCGGTGACGCACTTGTCGCCGGCGGCTTTGCCGCTGCGGCAGCGGCTCCACCGGCGATGGCAGTAGAAGTAGCGGTAGCATCGCCGGCTGCGGCACTAGCGGAAGTATTCGCGGTGTCCGCTACGGCAGGCGTCGCGTTCGGCGGTGCCTGGGCCAAGGTGAAGTTTTCCACGCGGATGCGAGCTTCTTCCGTCCATTTACCTTCCGGGTACTGCTTTAGGAAGGCTTGGTAGGCTTCTTGAGTATCCGCGTCGCGCGCCTTTTGCCAGTCGTGCTCCTCGTAGAGTTCCTTGACGCGGGCCTGGGCCTGCGCAGTGAATTCACCGCTGGGATATCTCTTGAGGAATTGCTCATAGGATTCCGTGGTGTTCGCCGCCCGGGCTTTTTCCCAGTCGCTTTGTTGGCGGCTACAGCCGCTTACGGCCAGCAACAACCCAAAACACAGACCAATGAGCGCTTTGTTCATGAACATTTTTCTACTCAAGAGAGGTTTCCGATCGACCCTTGCATTGTACTTCGAATCGCAATGTCGCGGCGACGCCAAGCTCGTCACATCACGGCCGGCCCCGGATAGGGTAATAAGCTGTCATGAGCGAACAAAAGCGGCGGTTCTTCGAGGGTAATGCGGCAACTCCGACTTTTATCGGCGCCGAATCCGTGTTCGTCGGCAATATCCGCGGCGCGGGGCATTTCGTCGTTGCCGGCGAGGTGCATGGTGACGGCGACTTGCAGGGGGGCCTGAATCTGTCCGCCACGGGCAGCTGGCACGGCTTCATACAGGCGGAACAGGCCATCGTCGCCGGCAAGATCACGGGAGGTCTCAACGTCCGAGACAAGCTGGAAATCGGCTACACGGCCGTGATACGCGGCAAGGTCAGCGCTCGATCCATCGCCATCGCCAAGGGCGCCATCGTCGACGGGGAAATCGAAGTCACCTCGGGCGCGCCCGTGCTGCAATTCGAGGAAAAGCGGGACCACAAGCCCTAGCCGCCGGCGACTGTTCGCGATTGGCGACAATGCAATAGTGGTGTGTTCAAGTGTATTCCCGCATCCTAGTGCAATTTCCCACACTCTCAATTCAATGAAACAATACGATGTAATTATCGTCGGTGGCGGAATTCATGGAGCAGGAGTACTGCAGGCCGCCGCGGCAGCCGGCCACAGCGTGCTGCTGATCGAAAGGGCGGGCCTAGCCAGCGGTACTTCCAGTCGTTCGAGCAAATTGATTCACGGCGGGCTGCGATATCTCGAGTCCGGCCAGTTCGCTCTGGTGCGCGAGAGCTTGCGCGAACGCGCAATTCATCTGCGAATCGCCGCGGAGCTGGTGGAGCTAAAACCCTTCTTCATTCCGGTCTACCACGACACACGGCGCCGGCCGTGGCAGCTGAAATTGGGCCTGTGGATGTACGCGCTGCTGGGAGGGTTCGATGCAAGTACCCGCTTCGGCTCGGTGCCGAAACGCGAATGGCAGACGCTCGACGGCCTCGAGACTCACGGTCTCGACGCCGTCATTCGCTATCACGACGCGCAGACGGATGATGCCTTGTTGACCCAGGCAGTGGTGCAATCGGCGATTTCTCTGGGTGCCGAGATCGCAATGCCCGCGGCTTTCACGGCTGCGGCCCTCGATGACGGCGGCGTCAGAGTAACCTACAGCCAAGATGGTTCACCCGTGCAGTGCACGGCCCGGGTGCTGGTCAATGCGGCAGGCCCTTGGGCTCCGCAGGTCGGCGGCCTCATCCAACCGGCTGTCCCGATCCCGGCGGTGGATCTAGTGCAGGGTACGCACATCGTTTTGCCCTTCGCGGTAACCGCCGGAATCTACTATGTTGAAAGCCCCACGGACGGGCGCGCCGTTTTCGTGATGCCTTGGCATGGCGCAACCCTGATCGGCACCACCGAAACTCCTTACCAAGGCGAACCGGATAAGGTGGTCCCCTTGCCTGCGGAAGAGGACTACTTGTTGGCCGTAGCTCGCCATTACTTCCCGGCCTTCAGGCATCTGGGCCGCGAGCACATCACACAGCGTTTCGCGGGCTTGCGCGTTCTGCCTGCCGCTTCCGCAGCGGCATTCGACCGCTCGCGAGAAACCATATTCAGCACCGACCGTGAACCCAAGCCGCGTGTGCTCGGTATCTTCGGCGGCAAACTCACCGGCTGGCGCGCGGCCGCTGCCCATGTCTTGCAGCGCATCAGTCCCTCCTTGCCGGCTCGCCCGGTTCGCGCCGCAACGGATCAATTGATTTTGAGGAGACCTACATGATCAAGAACGGCATGACGGTGCTGACCCTGGCGCTGATCGCAAGTCTCGCCCACGCTGAGGACTACCTCAGCCCCACCCATGAACGCGTGCGTCTATCCCTTGGCTTCATGCATCTGTCATCGACCACGGACATTCGCTTGGACAGCAGCCGAGGTGTGTCGGGCACGCAAATCAATGCGGAAAACGTCTTAGGCTTGGATAGCTCGAACTTCGAGCCGAAATTTCAAGCCATGGTGCGGGTCGGCGAGCGGCACCGGCTGCGCTTCGATTACTTTACCTTGGATCGAACCGGTCGGAGAACTCTCGCCGCTCCGATCGTATTTCGCGACGTTGTGCTGCAAAACAAGGATCCCGTGGACAGCAACTTGAGCCTGCGCACACTAGGCATCAGCTACGAATACTCGTTCGTGCATCGCGAGAAGTTTGAAATCGCCGCCACCATCGGCATCAACGACACGGACATCTCCGCCAGGGCGCGTGTAACCACGCAAACCCGGCACGTGAACCAATCCGAGGATCAAGCAGGCCCATTCCCGATTCTTGGCCTCGATACCACCTACGTATTGAGCAAGCGATTTTATGTCGATGCCCGCGCTCAATACTTCAAGCTTGCCGTAAATCACCTCACCGGCTCGCTGAGATTTTACGAAATAGCTGCGCTGTACCGGCTTCGGCCCAACGTATCCTTTGCGCTGGGCTACACCGTGGCGAAGGCCTATGTGGACTCGCGGCAGACGAAGACTGCGGGGTACTTTGATTTCGACTCCAAGGGGCCGGAGTTCTTCGTCAGAATCGCTTTCTGAGCTTGTGGCGGCAACCACCCTGCCTCGGCGGTTGACGCTCGGCGTCACTGGCCCGGGCTGGCTTCCGCCGCGAACTCGACGCGATTATTGGCGGCCGCTGCGCGATTCCACTCGCCCGCCGTCAGCGACTCGCTGCGCGCCGGATAGGGCGTACCCGGATGAGCGCTGCCCGCGTTTTCAATAGCGACGGTGATCGCCCCCGCGGTGTGCTGTCGAACGCCGGCGACCAAATTGGCGAATGCCAGTGATTGCCGCTGCTGACCCGACAGAGACTCTTCGAAAGGGTTACCGACCACATCGCACTTGCTGAGCGGTACGCTCGCGCCCGCCGGCGCGAATCCATCAGTCGAGTTGCCGCTCAGGCAAAAGAGGCCCGACTGGTTGATGATTTTTACGACCCCGCGAAATCCCTGCGCTTCGAGCTTGGTCAGCAGATCGCGCAGCACCTCGAGCCGAGTGCGATCGAAGGGGATTTCCCCGTAAGGGACTGGCTCGAACCGCGGTGCGATAGCTGACCCGCCCGTACCGGCGGCGACTGTGCTCATGGAGGCGGCAGCCAATGCGGCCGTGAGATCCTTCACCGATGCAGTAAGGTCCACGCGAGTGCGCTGCAATTCGGTATTGGCCGATGTTAACCCCGCGATTTGCATTTGCGATTTCGCTAATTCGTTGCGGTCAATGAGCCAGTAGGCCGCGAAGCAAACCGCGACGAGGCTCGCCGCGGCGACCGCCGCGGCCCAGGGCCATATCGGCCGCGACGCTCGCGCCAGCGACGGCGTGAGTTCCACGGGCTGAGCCGGTATGCCGTTACGCACATCGCTCACGATGCGCGACGCGAAACTGTCCAGGCTGGCGACGATGAAACGGCGCACGTCGAGCGCCTGGTCCTTTAGCGCCGATTCGACCCTGGGTCCCCATTCGACCGTTCCCGTGGCGCCGGCGGCCGCTACCGCTCGGGCCGCGCCGGCCATGCTCGGCGCCCTCTCGACCGGCGCACCTCCCTCCAGTTCCACAGGAGCCAGTGCGGGTTCGGTCATGTCGCGACGGTCCGGCAACAAATGTAATTCGTACAACACTTTTGAAACATCGACGGGGCGCACCTGTTTCGGCAGCACGCCCATCGCACCGAGGGCCCGCGCCTGACCGACGTACAGTTCGCCCTCTTGCGAGGTGTACATCATGATGGGGATCATGGCCGTTTGCGGATTGCCCTTGATAGCCCGCACCGCCTGCAAACCGTCCATGCCCGGCATGAGATGGTCCATGAAAATCGCGTCCGGGCGATTGTTCTTCAAATATTCAATGGCTTGCTCCGCCGACTCGGCCATGTCGACTTCAATGTCGTACTTCTCGAGCATGCGGCTCAAGATGACGCGAGCCGACTTGGAATCGTCGACGACTAGTGCGCGTTTGCGGGCCATGCTGATAGTGTATCGCAGTCCTTTCCATGCCGGTCGCCGTGGTTACAGGCGTTGTCGCACTGCGCAGAGGGCGGCTGCGTTCATTGACGCCGCCGCAAGTCCTCGGCCGGGCGCCATTGGGCGCGCGGAACCACTGCCTTCGTCGGAGAAACTTAAGCGGGGTCGGCGCTCTGTGATTCTTTGTTCTGTGCAATCCACGTCAACGCGGATTCGACATCGGCGAGCTCGCTGGCGGTGAACCCATCGATCCTGACGCCGGTGGCTTCCGCCTTTTTTCTGGCGAGTTCGGCGGCCGCGACCGTGTGTACCCACACCAGACCGCGGCGAACTTTCGCCGTGAACTTTTGCTGCTTTTCGTCGGTCATTCTCGTCTCCTTAAAAATATTTGGACTTAAGTTGGGCACGATACACGACTCGGGTGGCCGTGAGGAAACCCCTCGCGCGGCTAGCGGGCTTCAAATCGCCCGATCCAACCGCGCACTGTAGTCGTTGAGGGCACGCGAGACTACCCCAATATACCGATTGGCTTCATCCCAGCGCCGCTCTTCGATCGCCTCGCGAATGCCCGGCAGCGTTTTCACGCCGTATCCCGTATGCAAACCCGGTGCATAAATCATATGTTGGTACCATTCACGCCCCGGCAAACCTTGAGAATCGGTCAGGGATTGCTCGAGTTCCGTCAGCACCGCGTTGGTTCGCTCTCGTGCCGCGCCGGCGCCTGCGTCATCGAGGGTGTTGATGCGTGCATAGTTCTTGTCGAAAGCCCTGGCGCTGCGTTCGAGTTTCGCAATAGCATTGTCAAGTTCCGCGAAATTAAGATAGGGAACTTCCGCCTCCCGCGGCGGCGCAGCGCGCGGCCGCGTCGGGTCCGCCGCAAGCCGGTACGCGTCCTCGTCCAGCAATGTCGACAATTCGAGAGTCTTCGCCCGCATGCCGTCGGCGAGCTTGTGCAGCTCATCGCCGTATCCCGCAATGGAAGCCGCAAAATCACTTTCGCACGCCGGCAACAGGGGCGCCTGTGACGCTCTCAGCAGTAAGCGACCGGCGACCTTGGCAAGCGCGACACCATACTCGAACGTGGGATCGACGAATCGACGAAAGTGATCGAATGAATCGTAGGCCGAATGATAGACGCCGTAATCGGTTTCGCCTTCGAATTCAACGTTCAAAGAATTCACGCCCAAGTGCTGCAGGAAGGGAGTGAAGTCCGAACCCGAGCCGAGCGCATCGAGTTCCAGATCGGCGCTCGAATTGCGGTGACCGCTCGATTCGTACGCGGCGACGCGCCCCTTCGTCAGGGCCCGCGCCAAAACGCTGGCGCCTGTTTCCGGGTCCTTCACATCGCGCGCCGCCTCGCTGGCGAAGTGTTGCAAACCGTGACTGCCGCCCACCGCCAGAAAGCCTCTGCCGTTCGTATCCGAATTAATATAGAGAGCCGCCTTGGCTTTAAGCTCAGTCGCGTGCGCTTCGGACCACTCGGTGGAACCTATTAAGCCCGGCTCTTCGCCATCCCAGCTCGCGTACACCAGCGTGCGCCGTGGCCGCCATCCCTCTTTGTATAGTTTGCCGATCGCCCGGGCTTCGGCCATTAGGGCGACCTGACCCGCCAATGGATCGGTCGCACCGAACACCCAGGCATCGTGATGATTGCCGCGGATGATCCAGCGATCGGGTTCTTGAGCGCCGCGCAGGGTAGCGATGACGTCGTACAGAGTCTTCTGATTCCACTCCGAGAGCACCTTCATGTGCACCTTCGCCGGGCCGGGGCCCACGTGATAAGTGAGCGGCAGGCCGCCGCGCCAAGCAGCCGGCGCCACGCGGCCGCCCAGTGCGGCGAGCAGAGGCTCGGCCGCTGCGTAGGAGATAGGCAACACCGGAATTTTCAGTATGGTCTTGGCATCTTGGAGTGCCAGTCTCTTGGCGCCGACCGTTGCGCCCACGCCTGGAGTCAACGGATCGCCGCTGTACAACACCATGTCCTGCACCGAGCCGCGCTGCACGGCGTCGCGCGGCCGATAGCCGCCTTTGGGATAGGTTTCACCCTCGCCATAGCCATCATCGTGCGGATCCGAGTAGATCAAACAGCCGACGGCCCCGTGTTCGTAGGCCAGCTTCGGTTTCAGCCCGCGCCAGCCGCCGCCGTAGCGAGTCAGCGCGATGCGGCCCTTGACGCTCACGCCCTGCCGTTCCAGCTCCTTGTAATCCTCCGGCATACCGCGGTTGACGTACACCAGCTCCGCGGTCACATCGCCGTCTGCCCCGTACACGTTATAGGCGGGAAGCTGGTCTTTGAGTTTGGAAGATGTAGTGTCGCCGGCAATCGGCGGCTCGGTCATACGGGCCGTGAAGTGCGTCGGTGCGACGAGTTCTACCGATACTTCTCGAGGTGTGGGGTACAACACGGAAAAAGTCTCGATCGACGCATCCCAGCCCCACTCGCGAAATTTCTTCAGTTGGAATTCCGCGTTCGCCTTGTCATGGGCCGAGCCCACATGATTCGGCTCCGAGGACATATGCTCCATCCAGGAACGCAAATCCGCGGCCGACAAGTCGGAGTCGAAGCGACGCTCGAGTTCGATCTCGGCGGCTGCGCCGCTCGCGGCGAAGCCCAAAATCTCGGCCCCGCCGGCGGCCAATTCGGTTGTGGCGGAGCCTGCGCCCGCAGCCGCGCACACCAGCAAGGCGCCTATTGCCCCCGCAAGCAGCACGCCGCTACGGCGCCAAACGGCAGCTGATCCAAATTTCGCGGCCACCATACGAATCTCCCATTTCTCAGTCGCGGATGCCTGTGCCGCGGTTCAGCAAGGCTACGGCCAGAGCAAACATGCCGGCGGCCGCACCAATCATGATCCCATAGGCCAGTCGCAAATCGACATCCGTGGTGCCGAGAAAGCCATAGCGGAAGGCGCTGACCATGTACAGGATGGGATTGGCATGGGAGAGCATGAGCGCCCAGTTGGGCAGCATGGTGATTGAATAGAATACGCCGCCTAAGTAGGTGAGCGGTGTAAGCACGAAAGTTGGAAACCAGGAAATTTGATCGAAATTTTTGGCGAACAGCGCGTTGATGAAGCCGCCCAGCGCGAACACCATGCTGGTGAGCAATACCGCGGAGACGACGGCGAACACATGGGTGAGGGCGAGACGCGTGAAGAATAAAGATACGATGGTCACCACGGACCCCACCAGCACGCCGCGCAGTATGCCGCCGCCCATGTAGCCCGCGACAATCAACCAATTGGGCAGGGGCGAAACCAGCAACTCCTCCAGGTGCTTGCCGAATTTCGCGCCGAAGAACGAGGACACTACATTGCCGTAGGAATTCGTGATCACCGTCATCATGATCAGGCCTGGAGCGATGAACTGCATGTAGTCATAGCCGCCCACCTGGCCAACCCGCCGGCCGATCAAGCTGCCGAAGATGATGAAGTACAGCGTGGCGGTGACCGCCGGAGGCACGATGGTCTGCCCCCAAATGCGCACGATGCGGCTGAACTCACGAATGATGATGGTTTGGAAACCGATCCACTCGGTTCTGGCACGCGAGGCGGAGACGCTCACGACGGCAACGCGGCGGCTTTGGCGCGGCCGGCTGCGGCGCGGCCGACTGCGGCGCGCCCGGCCGAGGCGCTGCCGTCAACTAAGCGGATGAACAATTCTTCGAGCCGGTTGACCTTGTTGCGCATGCTGTTCACCGCGATTCCCTGCGCCGACAGTTGCGCGAATATGTCATTGAGACTCTGTGTCTTCGACATCTCTATTTCCAGAGTGTGGGGATCGGAGAGCACCGTGGGAAATCCCGACAATTGCGGCGGGACGTCGCGTGCCTCGCGCAAATTGAACACGAACACCTCGGTTTGCAGTTTGCGCAGCACATTGACCATGGTGTCGCGTTCGATGATATTGCCGCCCTCGATGATGGCCACATTGCGGCACAGATTTTCGGCCTCTTCCAGGTAGTGCGTAGTGAGGATGATAGTGGTGCCCGCATCGTTGATATTGCGCAGGAATTCCCACATGGAGCGGCGAATCTCGATATCGACGCCCGCGGTAGGCTCGTCCAGGATTAATAATTTTGGTTCATGCATCAGGGCACGCGCGATCATCAGACGCCGCTTCATGCCCCCGGAGAGCGAGCGGGCGATGGAGTTGCGCCTATCCCATAATTGCAATTGCTTGAGATACTTCTCCGCACGCTGTTTCGCCAGCGGCCGCGGTATCCCATAGAACCCGGCCTGGTTGACGACGATGGTGAAACAGGTCTCGAACATGTTGAAATTGATTTCCTGCGGCACCAGACCAATGCAGGATTTGGCCGTTTCCAGTTCGCGGTCCATATCGTGCCCAAACACCTCGACAACACCGCTGCTCTTGTTGACCAGCGAGGTGACGATGCCAATGGCCGTGGTCTTGCCGGCGCCGTTGGGTCCGAGCAAGGCAAAGAAATCGCCCTCATCGACGCTAAGATCGATGGCTTTAAGCGCTTTTATGCCGTTTTTGTAGGTCTTGGTGAGCTGGCGGAGGACTAGGGCTTGCATAGGAGCCGCGTAGCCTAAACCTGGCGAGGCCCCGCCCGCAACGCCAATTATCGCCGCCGCCCGCCCATAAGGGTCCGCCGGCGGCGCTGCTGCGCCCAATGCTCCGAATGCTCAAACGCGATGGCGGCTGCCCTCGACTCCCGAGGCTGCGTGCGTTCGCGTACCGACCGATGCGGAGCGGTCATGTAGAACGTGAGTTGAATCAGATACGCACTTACGGTCACAGCAAAGCGATAGTCCCTATGAATCAACTCTTCCGACTTGTAAAACCCACTACGCAACTGGTTTGCGCACTCCTAACCGTCGTCGTAGCCGCCTGTAGCGGGGGAGGTCAAAAGCAAATATTGGGCACCCCCGCCGTCGGCACGCCGCCAATCGTCGTGTTGACGTCGCCCGCTGCCAAAACGCCGCCTGTTGTGGGTGTTTTCAATTCCATAACCGCATCCTTTAGCCAGACGATGGGGGCCTCGACGCTGAATCCGGCCAGTTTCACTCTAGCGTGTCCCGCCGGGACGCCAATCACCGCAACCGTCGCGTATGACGCCGCCACGCAGATCGCAACGTTGACGCCGCAAGCGGCACTGCCGGTGAGCACGCTGTGCGTGGCTACGGTCACAACCGCCGCGCAAAACACTCAGGGTATCGGGCTCGCGAGCAACTTCATGTGGAGTTTCATGACCGCAAGCTCGCTGCTAGTCGACACAGTCCGCCCCACGGTCCTCGCCACGGTGCCCGCTGCGGGCGCCGCTGGAGTAGCCACCAACACGAAGATTACCGCCGCATTCAGTAAGGACATGGATCCGACCACGATCACCGCGACCAGCTTCACCGTGATGAACACGACGCTTGGCACCGCGGTTGGCGGCACGGTGAGTTATTCGGCCGCTGCGCGCACGGCCACATTCACTCCCACTACCCAGCCGTTGGCAATCAATACGCTGTTTACGGCGACCATCACGACGGCGGCCACCGACCTCTCGGGCAATGCCTTGGCGGGTACGTCTGCAGCGCTGCCAAATGCCAGCAACTTCGTGTGGACATTTACCACCGGGGCGACCACTGACACGACGGCCCCGACGGTGACCCTCATCAGTCCGCTCAACGCCACCACTGGCACGTGCTTGACGAAAACCGTCAGTGCGACGTTCAGCAAACCAATGGACGCAGCGACCATCGACACAACCACCTTCAGCGTGACCGCCGCGGGTGTTGCGGTAGCGGGGGCCGTAACCTATGACGCAGCCAATAACCGCGCCAACTTCGTCCCCAGCGGGACCGGCTTTACTGCAAGCACCGCATTCGTCGTCACCGTCAAATCCGGCAACGCCGGCGTCAAAGATCTGGCCGGCAACGCCCTCGCGGCCGACCGTGTGTGGGGTTTCACGACCGGCACGCAAGCCTGTTTGGGCCCGGTCAATCTGCAAACGGCGGCCTCATTCGGCTCCTTCGGCGGCTCGGCCGGAGTTACCAATCAAGGCATAAATACTGTCGTCAACGGCAACTTGGGAACGACGGCAGCGTGCACTCTGGTCACCGGCTTCCATGACGCCGTCAACGCGTATACACAAACCACCTTGAATATCGGCGCCGTCAACGGAACCATCAACTGCGCGCCGCCTGCACCGGGAACGGCCACCACCATGGCCATAGCGCAACAGGCACTCGCGGATGCAAACACCGCGTACAATTATCTCGCCGGACTGCCGCCGGGCAGTGATCCCGGAGCGGGCCAACTCGGCGGCTTAGTATTGCCGGCCGCGGTCTACACGGCAGCCGGCGGCACATTCGCCGTGACCACGGGCGACCTGACACTGGACGCGCAAGGTGACGCCAATGCGGTGTGGGTGTTCCAAATGGCTGCGTCGCTTACCGTCGGCCTGACCGCCACGCCCCGTCACGTATTCCTGGTCAACGGCGCACAAGCGAAAAATGTCTTCTGGCAAGTGGGTAGCGCAGCTCGCATTGAGGACGGCAGCGTCATGGTCGGCACCATCATCGCACCCGCGGGAGTTACGATCTCTACCGCCGGGCAAACCATCCAAACCGTCTTGACGGGACGCGCCATCGGTCTCACGGCATCCGTGACCATGGTCAATACCACCATCGTCGCGCCATAAGCCATAAGCCATAAGCCATAAGCAGCACACGACATGCACATCACCCACGTTCTCAGTCAGTCTGGAAAAACGACATGAAAGAAATCCATAGCCGGCACTTACTCTTGTTTGCCGCGATCGCATCCTTGATAGCCGCGCCGGCTCTCGCCGACGAGGACAGTTACTTCTACGGCGGGCTAGGACTCGGCCAATCGCGGGCGCGAATCGATGTAGGCCGCGTCACCGCCGAGCTGCTCGCCTCGGGATTGACGACAACGGCGCTCACCCGCGATGAAAAGCACCTAGCCTACAAGGTCTTGGGCGGCTATCAGTTCAACCGCTACGTCGCGCTGGAGGGTGGCTATTTTAATCTCGGTAAGTTTGGCTACACCGCGACTACCACCCCTGCAGGAACACTCGACGGCCGAATTAAGCTGCAGGGAATCAATCTCGATGTCGTCGGTGCACTGCCATTGAGCGAACGACTGTCGGCAATCGCGCGCATCGGCGCGATTTACGCCGACGCGCGCGATGACTTCCGCGGCAGCGGCGCCGTCGTCGTGCTCGATCGGGACCCGACGCGGCGCAAAGCCGGCTTCAAGTATGGCGGCGGATTGCAATATGAATTCAATCGATCCTTATTGGCGCGGGCGGAAGCAGAACGCTACCGCGTGCCGGACGCACTGGGCAATCACGGCGACATCAACATGTTTTCGGTGAGCTTGATATTTCCGTTTGGCCGTGCGGCGCCCCCACCACCAATCGTCAAGGAAACTCAGGCTTACGTCCCGCCGCCTCCTCCCCCGGAACCTGCCGTCGTCCCGCCGCCCCCGCCACCTGCGCCCCCTCCGCGTCAACGTGTGAGCTTCCAGGCGGATTCGCTCTTTGCTTTTAACCGGTCGACCGTCAGGCCCGAAGGCAGGGCGGCACTGGACAAGTTCGCACATGACCTCGTCGGTACCACGTTCCAAACGATCACAGTGGAAGGCTACACAGATCGACTGGGTTCACGGACCTACAACCACCAGCTGTCGGTGCAACGGGCCGACGCGGTCAAGCGGTACCTGGTCGAATCCGCCGGGATCGATCCGGCAAAGATTTCCGCAGTCGGCAAGGACATATCGGATCCGGTCACGAAACCCGGCGAGTGCGTGGGCAATAAGCGCACGCCGCATCTAATCGAGTGCCTGCAGCCCGATCGCCGTGTGGAGATCGAGGTCACAGGTTCGAAGTGAGCGCCGGTTTTCCGGGGACGCTGCCCGCCCTCAAGGGCCGGGCAGCCGTGCCGCGGCGGCAAGCTGCAAGCCGTAGAGCTGCACGCGGCGCAGGGCCTTCGGGTCGGCGCGAGAGGCGGCGGCCGTAAGGGCGTTCCAATAGGCGGTGCAGCCGCTCCACCTTGCGGACAAATACACCGCCTCGGTCGCTACCAGCCCGGACAGTTGATTGACCGTAATACGGCGAAATGCGGCTGCGGTACTGCCGTTCATGCCCAACAGCAGCTGGGCCTTGAGGCCTTCGCTCGCCGCGACATGCCAGGTATAGAACAGCGCCAGCCGCACGAAGCTCACAGTATCGTCATGCACCGTGGGCTCATCCGCGACCCGCCAAGGGCCAAAATTCTGTAGGCGCATTTGCCAGTGTCCATCGTCCTGAAAGCGCAGATCAAACAGTGCGTAGGGACAACCTGCCGCCGCGGCCCGCTGCGCCGCGGACAGCGGCGCCACCCGCCCGGCCACCCATCCGGTCCGTGCGGCGGCCAAATCTAAGAATCGATGGTTCAGGTCGTGTAACGATCCCAGTATCTCGGCCGACAAGTGCGACTCCCGCGCCCAGCTGCCGACGAATGCGTCCTGCATAACCGCCTCCCGTCTTCCTGTTTAAGTGGAGCTCTCGAGCGGCGCCTGCGCATTTCACCGCAAATACGGCGATAAGTACACGCTGGTACCACTTGGCAATCAAGCTAACTTTGTGCTTAATTTCTGTCAAATTGTTTTTGGACCCAAAACCGCTGCGAATAGCCACAAGGAAGCCAACCATGAGAGTGTCCGATGACCGTTACACGAGGGACCGCCAGCGCCTGGATCTGGGGCTACGCTTGATTCGCCACGAAGCCCGCACTTTCACCATTCGTCAGTGGACGGGGTTGAGCGACGACCGCATCCGCAAGCTGTACCGCAGCTACGTCATGAATCTCGATGCGCGCCGCGTGTCCAGGCATCGCGGCAAGTCCCCACGTCAGGCGGCTTTCTTCTTCCGCAATGTCGAACTCAATTTTCAATCGGCGCAGCTGGCGAGCCTGTACGTCATGTACGGACTGCTGGGCGGCACGCAAGCTGGGCTTGAGTCTCGGTATCGCCTCGGCTCGCTGGAGTCTGGAGCCTTGCTCTGCCAGGCCTACGAGGCCTACCTCGAGCTGCATACGCCGGTGTATATTTCATTCGAGCATGCATGGTTCCTCCTGCTCGCGCTGGGACGGCGCGATGAGGTTGGAATTTCGCGCTGCGGCGAGTGCGGTGGAGTGCGCTTGCGCGACTTGCTGGCTAAGCACAAGCTGGCCTGCGGCACCTGCGGTCCGGCGGCCGCGGCGCCCATGCCCGCGACGGTGATGAGCTGCGCTGCAGCCTGCTAGAATTGGAGGATGCAGCAAAGGAATATCTTCGCCGGTCCCTACTTGGACCGCGCCGCCCATTTGCGAGAGGATCCCGCCTGGTTCGCCGCCGCCCTCGCCGACGAGCGCAGCCGCGCCATACCCCTGTGGAATTCACGCAATCTCATTGCCGAAGGCGACGCCCCGCGGGCAGTCTATGTGGAACTGGCCCACATACCGCCGGAGCGGCGCAGCAGCACGGATTTGATTTTGTTGGGCCAATTCGGCGACACCCGCTATTTCGCCTACGACATCGAATCGATCGAGCCGCCGCCGTTGTTGCCGGGCGCCCGCTTCGAGGATCTGCGCCTCGTGGCCGCGGTACTGCCGAGCGACGAAGCGGGCCTGTTGGGTTATGCACGCGCCATCATCTCCTGGCGGCGTCGGCATCGCTTCTGCGGCACCTGTGGTGCGCAGACCCTGCCCGCCAAAAGCGGGCATGTGCTTATATGCAGCGATCCGAGCTGCCGCCATGAACAGTTCCCGCGCATCGATCCTGCCATCATCGTGTTGGTCAGCCACGGCGAGCGTGCTTTGTTGGGACGCCAAGCGAGTTGGCCCATTGGACGCTATTCCACCATCGCCGGCTTCGTCGAGCCGGGAGAGTCCTTGGAGGACGCCGTGGCGCGCGAGGTATTCGAGGAAACCGGCATCGCGGTCGACCGGATCGAATATCACTCCTCCCAGCCGTGGCCCTTCCCGGCTTCCTTGATGCTTGGCTTCACCGCGCATGCGGTGACCACGGAGGTGCGGCTGCAGGATCAGGAACTGGAAGACGCCCGCTGGTTTACTCGCGCCGATCTCGCCTCGAACGGCGCAATGCTGCCGCCGCGGCAATCCATATCGTTTAGTCTGATCGAACACTGGTTCGATGCCGGCGGGGATACGCGTCTGCGCGACGTTCACGGGAGCGCACCCTGGCCGCAATCGCGCTAGGCGGAAGCTACGCGAGCCTGGGGTTGGTGCTGTGCGCGGCGTTCTCCGCCGGATTCGTCGACGCCATCGTCGGCGGCGGTGGCTTGATTCAGTTACCGGCGCTGCTCGCGGGGTACCCCTCGAGTGCGCCTCCGGTGCTGCTGGGGACGAATAAGCTCGGCAGCATATGCGGCACCACCGGCGCGGTCATGCGTTACCTGCGCGTGGTGCGCCTTCCCTGGCGCGTCCTCCTGCCCAGCGCCGTAGTCGCATTTCTCGCGGCGTTCGCGGGCGCAAGCCTGGTGAGCGCAGTGTCCCCGGCGCTGTTTCGACCCCTGGTACCCATCATGTTGGGGGTGGTGCTGGTGTACGTGCTATGGCACAAGGATTTGGGCGCACGCCATGCGCCCGTTCTTTTCTCGCGCCGGCGCGGCTATCTCGCGTTGGCGGCGATATTCAGCATCGGCTTATATGATGGATTCTTCGGTCCCGGCACCGGTAGCTTTTTGATGCTGCTGTTCATCCGGTTCTACGGATTCGATTTTCTGCACGCCTCCGCCGCCGCACGCGCCATCAATGTCGCGACCAATGCAGGCGCACTATTGTTTTTCGGCATTCACGGCGAAGTTCACTGGGGTTTGGGCATCGCATTGGGGGCGTGCAATGCCGTGGGCAGCGTGCTCGGGGCACATACGGCCGTCAAGCAGGGCAGCAAATTCGTGCGCGTGGCGTTCATCGCCATCGTCATCACACTGATGGCCAAAACGGGCGCTGACGCGTGGACCCTCCACCCTTAGAGGCATCACCCTCAAGCAGCATTGGGTGCCGGCGCTAACCGCGTGCCCAGTGCCCAGGCCTCATGCGCCAGCCGTCACCCTGCCGCACCCATTGATGGGCCACCCAATGGTGCCCAGCATGCGGCGCGTCCCAGTGGCCGCCAACCCACTCATGCCGACCGCCGACCCAGTTCCAATATCCACCGATCCACACATATCCCGGCGACGGTGCCACACCATAGACCTCTACTCGTGGCGGCGGCGGCGCCACCATTACTACGCCATCCGCATAGTGACGCTGGTCGGGCACCACCACGCACCCCGACATGGCCATCGACAGCACCAGACCGGACGCCAAACTCGCGCTCAACCACTTACGCTGATTCATTACGGTAACCACGTGTTGTAAGACTTGATCGTGACCTAACGTCCTGCGCACCCCGCCGTTGACGGGCACACCGGATCGCGAAGAATGGCGCCTTCGCTTACGGATCACCACCGCTTGCATCATAGTCCATCTGCGCCGTGATTTTGTCGTTGCGGCGCCTAGAAGGCCGCTGCCGGGGCAAACTGCCCAGGCTCACAATGGGGCGCGCCAGTCTTGCTTTCAGACGATACATGGCCTTGTCCGCTCGATGCAGCAGCTCGGCAGCGCTGTCCCCGTCGTGCGGATAAATCGACTCGCCGATCGCGGCGGACAGGTGCCGTTCACTGCCCTGTATCCAATGAGGTAGAGCCACCCGCTCGCGGATCGCGTCCGCCACTCGGCCCACCGCGGCTGCGTCCGGCACATTAGGCAGAATGGCGACAAACTCATCGCCGCCGTAGCGGCACACGAAATCGCCGCTGCGTACTCGGGCAACGATACGCGCCGCCACCGTGTTCAGAATTTTGTCACCCGTCGCGTGCCCATATTCATCGTTGATGCCTTTGAAGCCGTTCAAATCGATGAATAGCAACCCGACGCAGCGACGCCGAAGCTGCGCCTCGGCGACTGCCGTATCCAATAGCTCCAGCATGCAGCGGCGGTTGTACAGGCCCGTCAGGCCGTCTCGATCGGCAAGCCGCTGCGCCTGCGCCTCGCGCTCCGTGAGCGCTGCCAATTCGCGCCTCAAACCCGCATTGATGGCACGCAGCGCCTGCAGTTCGCCGCTCTGATCGGTTGGATTACGCGCAACAGGGTGCGGCGGGGACAGTGCCGGCACGACCTCGCCTTTCCAGAGCATTTTGCTTCGACCGTATGCCATTTGCCCTCCCTTGAACTCGCCTCGATGTTCGCGAATCGTCGGCCGTCTAGCGATCGGCAACGAACTGAATTGCCTGTAAGATTTGGCCGACTGAAGCCGATCCGCAAAGCCCAGCCTCACAACCAACGCAGCCCCTGGCGGGGTCGAAACGCGGCTTTTGGGTGGGCGTCGGGGTGCTGTTGTTGATGCTGGGGGAAGCGGCCGCCCCGATTTCGGCGCGGCAATTCCGCCAAGCCGCCAAAAACCTGGAACCGTAGGTGGTCCCGCCGGGCTATAGGACCCGCTTGGGCATCTCGCCGCTATCGCCCACAGCTTCGCCCTGCGCTTTATTTGGCCGAATCAGTAGGCCGCAACGGACTATCGCGGCGTCAAGCGACACCGCCGCTGCGACGGCGGCGCGCCCTCTACCAGGGCTGAGGCGCGCCTAAATCTGCCCTTGCCGAAATTAAAACGCCAAGGGTTCCGTGCCCGGAATCATCGGCACCAGGGTCTCCGTCGCCGGCGATGCCGGTATGGTAGCTGTCGAAGTCCAGGGCGCCGCGACTTTTCGCCGAGGCCTGCTCGGCTTGGGCGCAGCCTTTTTGGCGGCGACTTTGGCTTTGCGCTTAGCCTTCTTGGGCGCGGCCTTGACGGCTTTTTTCGCGACCTTGAATGCTTTGCCGGACTTTTTGGCTCGGACCTTCACTTTAGATTTCGCCGGTCGCGCTTGCTTTTTCGCGGCACTTTTCTTGGCGGCGGGGCGTTTGGCCTTCGCCGCTGGACGCTTCTTCGACTTGCTCTTCTTTGCCATGGTCACTCTTCTCCTAGAGATCGTACGAACGCGCTGCGAGAGTAGCCCTGAAAAAGTCCGCTGTCATCTGTGCATGGTGCTGGAGTCGATTGCAGAGATTGCGTAGGCT
This sequence comes from Gammaproteobacteria bacterium, assembly GCA_025357835.1. GTDB lineage: Bacteria > Pseudomonadota > Gammaproteobacteria > Steroidobacterales > Steroidobacteraceae > Bog-1198. Next base: position 33,983 of record JANYLM010000014.1, on the reverse strand, counting down.
GCTTGCAGTGTCAACGACCGAACCCATTCGCCCGCTCAAAGATGTCTGGTTGCGACCCCGACGCGTGTTTCGTGAATTAGCGGCACGACCCGTCGGGATCGCCGATTACTTGCTGGCGGCTGCTCAAGGTATAGGCAACTTCCTCGCGCTGTCCCGTGCCCAAGGCGCCGGGGCTCGCAGCAGCGTGGCAGAAATTCTGGCAAATTCCTTTGCCTACGGCGCGATCGCGGGCGTGGCAGGCCTATTCCTCATGGCCGTCGTTTATGGACGATTGGCAGCTCGCGCGGGCGGTAAGTCGACGACCACCCAGGTGATTCACGTCCTCGCTTACGGCGGTGTACCCATGGTGGCCTCGCTTGCTTTGTGGGTGCTGACGGCGCTACTCGCCGGGGAGGCCACTTTCGTCGAGACTCCGCGCCCCGATGTCGAGGGCTTCCTTGTGCTTCTGCTGCACCTGCAGTTCACCGCCTATGTCCTGCTGCTCATATGGAGCGTCGTGCTGCAGGTGATGGGTCTCAGCGAAATTCAGGGTCTTGCCACGCGCAAGTCCTTTGGAGTGTGGGTCCTAGGACAACTCATCGGCTTCCTGGCATCCCTGTTTCTGGCGTTGCTGATCGAAACGCTATTTCCCGGGGCCCTGCTCCACTTACTCCCGCGGAATTGATGCGGACTCAGGTAGGGTATTCGCCGGCTGCGGAACCGAGGGCTCCGCTGTCACGACCGGCGCTGACACTCGTTGCGGCAGCGCGGGTCGCAGCGGCGCCCTGGGCCGCTTTAGCGCAGCAACTGACTTTGGCGTAGCGACCGGGTTCGGTGCGGAAGACCTGGTTGGTGCAGCGGCCGTTTTCGTTGCGGTCGCCGGCAATGCCGTAGGTTTGGGCTTCCGGACTGCGCGGCGCTGCAATGACTGTTTTGATGCCTTGGGTTTTGACGGTTTGGTCTGCGCGGTTTTGGGGCGGCCTTCCGCGCTGACCGCAGTCCTTCGGGGGGCGGTCGCTTTTGGTGCGCGTACTTTCAAGGCAGCCTGCGCCGCCTTGGCCTTTTTCCTTGTTTGCTTGGCGGTCTTCTTAGTCGCCTTCGCTAATTTTCGGGCTCGCTTGAGCTCGTTCTTGGCCGCGCGCACCTGCTGTTTCGCGGCGTCGGCCCGCGCGGTGGCCTTCTCTGCCTCAGCGCTCAAGCGCTGCGCCGCAGTAGCTTGCTCAGCGTGCGTCGTCGATAGTTGGGAAGTGGCCACGTCGACCTCGCTCAAGGAAATTGTGGCAGCTGAGCTTAGCCCTCGTGGTCCTGCCTGTCACCCGGCGGTCCGTCCAGATAGCGGCGAAGCACTCAGGGCAGGACCCGCAACAGGAATTCGCGAATAGCGGCGATTTCCGCAGCGCAGACGGCGTGCGGCATCGGATATTCGTGCCATTCAATCCCATATCCTTGCGTCTGCAGGAAGTCGCGCGACTGCAGCCCCATGCTCATCGGCAGGACGTTGTCCCCCTGGCCGTGGGCCATGAATATCGGGGTGGCATCGTTGGCCGGCAGGCGCTCGGCGCTGAAGCTGCTTTCGCCCGGCAAGTATCCGGACAGAACCATGACTCCAGCCAGCTTGTCCGGAAGACGCGGCAGCATATACAGCGACACGGCGCCGCCCTGCGAAAAACCTGCGAGCACGATACGATCCGTCGGGATGCCGCGCGCGCCCTGGTTGGCGATGAGTAGCCGAATCTGTGCAGCCGTATCGCGAAAGCCGGCTACATCCTCCGCGGCCTTGCGGTCCAATCCCTTGAGGTCGTACCAGGCACGCATGGAGATGCCGCCGTTGATGGTCACCGGACGGATTGGGGCGTTGGGAAAGACAAAGCGCCAGGCGCGCTCGCCCCGGCGCACGATTTCCGGGACGATGGGCTCAAAATCATGTCCGTCGGCGCCCAGACCATGCAGCCAGATGACGGCGGCGTTCGGCTTTGCGGCGGTTTCCACCTCAATGGTTTCCAGCATCGTATTCAAGGTCCTAAGAAAAGCTCGTTATGGATTGGAATATCATTGTGGCATGCGGGTCACCTTGGATCATCTACGCCGTTACGCCATCGCACGTTCGCTGTTTAAGCCGACCACCCTGGGGCGCGCAATCGGCAAGCTGGGATTCGTGCAGGCCGATCCCATCCGCGCCCCGGCACGCGCCCAGGACCTCACCCTGCGCCACCGAGTGGCGGGCTATCGCGCGGGCGACCTTGAGCGCCGTTATCCGAAATTGCCGCTGGAAGAGGATTTCTTCGTCAACTATGGCTATCTGCCGCGGGCACACCACCAATTGATGCACCCGCGAACCGCGCGCACGGTGTGGACCGAAGCGCGCGCCGCGCAGGCTGCGGCCGTGCTGGCCTTCATACGCGCACGCGGCGTCGTGCACCCGCGTGAGGTGGATGCGCATTTCGCGCATGGCAAGGTGGCCAACTGGTTTGGTGGCTCGTCGAATGCGAGCACGCAATTGCTCGACGTCATGCACTACCGCGGCATGCTGCGCGTGGCGCGTCGCGAAGGGGGGACACGGATGTATGCGGCGCGCGAGACGGCGCCGGGGACTGCTGCAGCGGCGCTTGATGAAGGCACGGCGAGCTCACGGATGGACGCTCTGGTGGACTTGGTCGTCAAAAAATATGCACCGCTGCCGGCGAGCACGCTAGGTCAGCTGGTCGGTCATTTGCGCGGCGGAGCGCCGCAGTGGACTGCGCAGCGCGGAGCGGCACTCACCCGCGCCAAGCAACGCCTTGGCCACGCGCGCGTCGACGGCATCGATTGGTACTGGCCGGTCGCGGACAGTCCGGCGTCGCGCCGCTGGCAACCCGATGACGGCGTGCGCCTGCTCACGCCCTTCGACCCCATAGTGTGGGACCGACGCCGCTTCGAGATCTTCTGGGACTGGGCCTACCGCTTCGAGGCCTACACACCTGCGCCGAAGCGCAAACTGGGCTACTACGCGTTGCCCCTGCTGTGGCATGAGCGCGTGATCGGCTGGGGCAATGCGGCGACGACCGATGGCGAACTGCGCTGCGCCTTCGGCTACAGCAGCGGCCGCGCGCCGCGCGATGCCGCATTTCGCGCCGGCCTCGAGGCCGAGCTGGCGCGCCTGCGCCGCTTTCTCGGCACGGTGGAGTGAGTCGGGAGCGGAAGTTGCCGCCGCTAGTGCAAGCCCTTGTGAATATCCGCGGCTATTTCATAGCAGCGCAGCCGCGCGGAGTGATCGAAAATCTGCGCGGTGATCATCAATTCGTCGGCTTGAGTCCGCGCGATGAAAGCAAGCAGTGAATTGCGGACGGTCTCGGGCGAACCGACGGCCGAGCAGGTGAGCACGTCGGCGAGCAGCGCCTTCGCGGCGGGTGGCAGTTGGCTGTCATAGGCTTCGATGGGGGGAGGCAATTGCATGGGTCGACCGCTGCGCAAATTGACGAAGGCCTGCTGCATCGACGTGGCGAGAAAGCGCGCTTGCGTGTCGGACTCGGCCGCGAACACATTGAACCCCAGCATCACATAGGGCTGACGAAGTTGCTCGGAAGGCTGGAATCGCGCGCGATAGATGTCTAGGGCCTGCATCATCATGGCAGGTGCGAAGTGCGACGCGAAGGCAAAGGGCAAACCCAACGCCGCGGCGACTTGGGCGCCGAATAGGCTCGATCCCAAGATCCAGATCGGCACATTCAGCCCGGCACCGGGAATGGCCATGACCCGTGGCTCCGGGCCCTGGGACGCGAAGTACCCCATCAATTCCAAGACGTCTTGGGGAAACTGATCGGGATCGGAGGCGAGATTGCGGCGCAGAGCTCGGGCAGTTACCTGGTCGGAACCCGGCGCCCTGCCTAAGCCAAGATCGATGCGCCCGGGAAATAGGCTTTCCAATGTGCCGAATTGCTCGGCAATTACCAAAGGGGAATGATTCGGCAACATGATGCCGCCGGCGCCGACGCGGATGGTCGAAGTACCGGCAGCGACATGACCGATCACAACCGACGTGGCCGCGCTGGCAATGCCAGGCATGCTGTGATGCTCGGCCAGCCAGTAGCGCCGGTACCCCCAGCGCTCGGCATGCTGGGCAAGATCGAGGGTGTTGCGCAGCGACTGCGCGGCACTGCCGCCCAGGGTTACCGGGGATAGGTCGAGAACGGAAAAAGGAATCATGGGCTCACTTCGCGGCCGGCGGCATACCTGTCTGGGACCGTATCACCCGTTATCAAGGTTCAGCCGGAGGCGGGGTTTCCCTACGGCGCCACGACGCTTGCCGCCGCTAAGCCTACCTTGTCGAGAACGTTCCGCAGCGGCGACCGGGGCCCCATCGCCTCGAGCTGCTGCGAATCGCCCACCAGCACCACCTTGCCGCGCGCCTTGTCGGCTATGCCGAGCAGGCGCTCCAGTTGCTTGAGGCCGATCATCTCCGCGCCATCGATCACCAGCACTAAATTTGATGTATAAGTGTTTTGTCCTTCCATCCACTCTGTTTCTTGAGAAGCAAGCGTCTGCGATTGAATGCCCGACGCAGCTTGCAAATTCTCGGCAGCGAGTCGCGACAGCGCGGCGCCCGTGACCCTCAGCCCCCGCATTTCCCAAAGCTCACGAGCCACGGTGAGAATCGCACCCATGCCGCTGCCCGTCGCGGCGAGCGCCTTAACGTCACCCTCGGCCAGCATGTATTCAAGGTTTCCCCGCTGCTCCTCGGTCAGCGCATAGAGCGGCGGCGCCGTGGTTCGCGATAGGGGCAAGGCGCCATGCCCGCGTCGCGTGGCCATCGCCGCCACGCGCTTCATGAGCGACTTTTCCGCCTCGAGCATGTCCCGGCTGGTAAAGCGGGCCGGCCCATCTCCGCCGCAGTCCAGCGCCACCCACTCGCTCGACTCCATGACAGCCGTCAGCGCCGCATCGAGTTGTGCCTGATCGGCGGTACGTGATTGGAGAAACTGGACCAGCTCTTGCTGCGTGAAAATCGGCCGCTGACGCGACAGGGCGCGCAGCGCCACGGTGGGGTCCTCTAGGATCAATTCGCCATTCTGTTGCGCGATCTTTTGCCGCTCGGCGACGCGCTCCTGGATATGGTTCGGCAGGGTTTGCTCGCCCTGCCTGCCTCGCCCTACTCCCGTATTGCGGCCCGGCGAGAGTTCGCTCTGCTGAGCCTCCAGAGTGCGATGATCAATTCGCACTGCATGCCCGGCGCGCGCCAAATGCTGATTGGCCCGCTCGGCCCAGGCCGCTCGCCAATCCAAAAGATTGGATTTCCGGTTCCACTGCCGCATTTTGGGCCCAAACCCCGTCGGCGTGGCCTCGCGCAGAGTAAGCAAGATGTGGGCGTACGGGTGATCGGAATCGCTGCGGCGAATGCAGAAGTCCGCGATCATGCCTTTCGAAACGAATTCCTGGGCAATGTAGTCGCGCACCAACGCCGCATTTTCCGTATCGGTCAACTCCAGGGGCAGACCGACTTCGATGGCGCGCGCCAGTTGCGCATCCTTTCGCCGCTCACCCGCCTCAACCCGATTCCACAAGCTCTCCCGGTCATGCACCCAGGTCGGCGCGCCGGGGGGCGACATGATTTGCGTATGCGCTACTGTGCCTCGCCGCGTGTAATTGTGCGTAACTCCGTACCGCTCATCGCGCAACACCGAGCCGGAACGATACGCCGCCGCGGCCGTGATGCTTTGCCCTCGAGCGCGTGAGACAAGCTTCGCAGTTAAGTGATAGATCGCCAAGAATTACTTCTACAATGTATAAGTGTTTATCCACTGCAACTCCGCCGCACTTTACGCGCAACGGTATGCGAAAATCAACCGTCGAAGCCGTGCAGTATCGGCCGCTTGCCCATGGATTGCCGAAGGATTCTCATGCCCAAACTCGATGCTCAGATTTCTACTCTGCAAGACAAACTCACCCAGCTGAAGCTGCGTCAGCAGCGGCTCGATGCTCGCAAGCGGGCCGTCGAGGCACAGCGCGAACGCAAGCTCGCGACCCGCCGCAAGATACTGGTCGGTGGAATCGTACTGACCAAGGTCCAGCTGGGGGAGATCGATAACGAACAGTTCCGCGGTTGGCTGGATCAGGCTCTAACTCGCGCCGATGATCGGGCCTTGTTCGATTTGCCCATGCGTTGACAAGGTCTGCATTTTTATGCAGGATATGCGCAAGTTTATGCAGAGATTCTAAATGCTTCGATCCGAAACCGACACCGGCAGCGCCTTAGGCCGCCGTACCATGCTCGCGAAAATCATCCGCGAACAGGTTGTGGGGCGGCAAACCGAGCTGGTCGCCATGCTGCGCAAGCATGGGCATGTCGCCACCCAATCGAGCGTCAGCCGCGACCTGCGCGAACTGGGCGTGGCCAAGGTGGGCGATCGCTATGTGCTGAGCGACTCCCCACCGGGACCTAAGAACGACTTCTCCACTCTCAAGCAATTCGTCAGGGCCCGCCTGACGGCCGGCACCAATCTGACCGTGTTGAAAACGACGATAGGTTCGGCGCAAAGCGTGGCCGTAGCTATCGACTCGGCCGGCTGGCCCGAGGTCGTCGGCACCATTTCAGGCGATGACACCATATTCATCGCCACCGCCGGGGCGCTCGAACAGCGCCAACTCGGCGATCGTCTTCTCGCCATCTTCGGACGCTAATCCCCATGACATCGACTTTAAGGCAGGGCGCCGAGCCCATTCTTTTGGCATTTTCGGGCGGTCTCGACACCTCGTTTTGCGTGCCCTGGCTCAAGGACACCTATCAGCGCCCGGTGATCACGGTGACCGTCGACACCGGCGGCATCGATGCGGCTGCGGCGCAATCCCTGGCCGAGCGCTCGGCGCAATTGGGCGCCATCGAACATCATCTAATCGATGCGCGCGCCGCTTACTTCGAGCAGGTGCTCAAGTATCTGCTCATGGGCAACGTGCGCCGCGGCGGGGTATACCCGCTGTGCGTCGGCGCAGAGCGCGTGCTGCAGGCGCAGACCATCGCGCAAATGGCCCTGTCGCTGAAGACCCAGATGGTCGCGCACGGCTGCACCGCGGCGGGCAACGATCAAGTGCGCTTCGAAGTGGCGCTGCGCACCCTGGCGCCGGATCTCGAGATCATCGCGCCGGTGCGCGACCGGGCGTTCAAGCGGCCGGAGCAACTCAAGTATCTCGAAGACCATCGATTGCCGATTCCGCCGTTCGGCGCGGCCTACTCCGTGAACCGCGGACTCTGGGGCGTTACCATCGGCGGCAAGGAAACATTGACCTCCGAGGGCAGCATTCCGGATGAGGCCTGGGTGCTGTCGAAGGACGCCTTCTCCCAACCGCGCGCCCTGGAGCACCATGTGATCGGCTTTAGCCAGGGCGTTCCGGTCAGCCTGGACGGCGCCGCTTTGTCCGCCGTCGCCATCATCGAGAAATTGGAGCTGCTGGCCGGCCCCTTCGGCATCGGCCGCGGCATCCACTTGGGCGATACGGTAATCGGCACCAAGGGGCGAGTCGCCTTCGAAGCGCCCGCGGCCGACGTGCTGCTGACTGCGCATCGCGAGCTGGAAAAATTAGTGTTGACGGGGAAGCAGGCGCGCATCAAAGATTCGGTGGCGCAACCCTATGGCGACCTGGTGCACGAGGGGCAACACTTGGATCCCGTCTGCCGCGATATCGAGGCCTTGCTGGTGTCCTCACAAGCTCGCGTCAGCGGCGAGGTCAGGGTGCTATTCCGACCGGGCTCTGTCTTCGTCGAAGGCGTCACATCGCGCTATTCACTGATGGCTGCATCGAAGGGTGTCTACGGCGAATCAGCCGGTGAGTGGACGCCGACCGATGCTCTCGGCTATTCGAAGATGCTGGCGCTGACCGGGGTGTTCTACAAGCGGGCCGGGGCCAATGCGCCGCCGCCCGACAGCCCTGCCGCTGCGCAAGACCTGGCGCCGGTCAAGCCTGCGCGAGCCGATAAATCATGAGCGGCATGCGTACCGTCGTGGTCGATAAAATCGCTTCGGTGACCCAGGCCTGCGGCCTGTCGCACGAGATTCGCATCGCCGCCGACATTCCCTGCGAGGAAGGGTTGGTGGTGGTCGTCGAGGTCCTCAACAACAAGTCCACCTACAATACGGTGGAGCTGACCAGCGGCCGCATGGCGAAGGTGGCGCGCGGCGATGTGGTGGTCGGCGCGCTCGGTCATCGCAAGGCCTTGTTCGGCTATTCGGGCCACATTCCCGCGACGCTCAAACGGGGCGATGTGATTCAAATGCTGAATATTGGCGGCGTACTCGGCATCTGCGATTCCGCGACGCCGGACAAGGGCAAGCCTTTCGATTGCAAGGTCCTGGGCGCCGCACTGACCTTCCCCTACCTAGGCGAGCGCATCGGCGTGCCCGCCAGGGCGGGATACAAGGCATTGGACTACGACGCGCCTCTCGACGTGCGCGGCGTGCCGGTGGTGGCGCTGGCCGGCACCTGCATGGAAGCGGGCAAGACCGCAGCCGCCTCCGCCATCATCGCCCGCATGCGCCATCGCGGCCTGGTGGTGGATGCTTTCAAGGCGACGGGAGTGTCACTGCGCCGTGACATCCTGGCCTTCGAGGACTCGGGCGCTCGGCGCACTATGATTTTCACCGACCTCGGGATAGTCACCACGACCGCGAAATGCGGTCCCGCGCTGACGCGTACCATGCTCACGGAAATGGCCGCCGGGCAGCCGGACGTCATCGTGTTCGAATTGGGCGATGGACTGCTCGGAACCTATGGCGTCGAATCCATCCTGCGCCAGCCCGACATCAAGACCGTGCTGAACGCGGTGGTGTTGTCGGCCAACGATCCGGTCGCCGCCTGGGGCGGCGTCAAGTTATTGCGTGAGCGCTTCGGCATCGAACCTTGCGTGGTCACTGGCCCCGCGACGGACAATCAAGTGGGAGTAGAAATCATTCGCGAGCAAATGAATGTCGAGGCCTTCAATGCCATCAGCAATCCCGCGGCCCTCGGCGATCACATCATCGCCCAGCTGGGTTTAAGCCAGGCGCGCGAACCGAAAGTAGCTGGGGAATGAGCGCTGCCACTCCCGCCATCGTGCTGGGCGGCACCGGCTATGTGGCCGGCGAGCTGCTGCGCCTGATCGGGGGGCATCCACAGATCTCCGTAGCCGCCATTCTATCGGATAGTCAGCCCGGTGCTGCGGTGGCCGGTGCCTTCGCGCATTTACGCAGCGCCTATCCGGAATTGAAATTCTCGGATCTCGATGCCGTCGAGACTATCGTCCGCAGCACACCGCGCTCGGCCCTGTTCTCGGCGGCGCCCCATGGCGTGGCGGCCGCCATCATCGACCGCCTGCTGACGGCGGCCGAGGCGGCGGGAACCCGCGTGCACTGCGTCGACATCTCGGCCGATTTTCGCTACTCCAGCTGCGCCGCTTACGAGGCGGTGTACAAGCACGCGCATGGCGCGCCCGCGCGAATTCGGGAATTCACCTGTGCGGTACCGGAGCATCTACAAAAATCGCCGACCCCGCATGTCGCACATCCAGGATGCTTCGCCACCGCCACTTTGCTCGCCACCGTGCCCTTGCTGGCGCTGGGGCTCACTGATACGCGCCTCTTCGTGACCGGCATCACCGGCAGCACCGGCTCCGGCCGCAAACCCGTCGACGGCACGCATCATCCGCACCGGCACAGCGATTTGTACAGCTACGGCGCCTTAAGCCATCGCCATGTGCCGGAAATCATCGCCTGCGCGAAGCTCGCGACGGGCGTCGAGGCTGAATTGAATTTCGTGCCGCACTCCGGACCTTTCGCACGCGGTATCCATGTCACGGTACAGGCCAGCCTGAAAAAGCCGATCGATACGGCGCAGGCGCTGGAGGCGCTCAAATCCTATTACAAGAACTGCCCCTTCGTGCGGGTCGGCGACACCGCGCCGCGCGTCAAAGATGTGGCGACCAGCAATTATTCGAATTTGAGCGCGGTGACCAACGGCAACTCCATCGCTGTCATGGCGGTGCTCGACAATCTCAATAAAGGCGCCGCCGGCGGCGCCATTCAATGGATGAATCGCCTGTTGGGTCTGGCCGAGACGACCGGCCTCACCGCCCCCGCGCCCGGCTGGACCTGAAGGAGAACTAATTCAATGGCGGCCTCTCTGACAACTTTGAATACCCAGCCTCTCGCCAGCCACTTGGCGCAGGTGTTCGCGCAATATCCCATTGAAGTAGCCCATGGCGACGGCGTGTGGCTGCATGCCCGCGACGGGCGCAAGATCCTGGATTTCTACGGCGGGCATGCAGTCGCCGGCCTTGGCTACGGCCATCCGCGCTGGCTGGCTTCGCTGGAGCGCCAGGCGCGGCAAATGACCTTTCAGAGCAACGCGCTGCCCATGGTCATCCGTGAACGCGCCGCCGCCCGTCTCGCTAAGTTCGTGGGACTCGGGCTGGATACGGTGTTTTGGATCAACAGCGGCGCCGAGGCTAACGAGAATGCGCTGAAGCTCGCCTTCAAGCAGACGGGCCGCAGCAAGATCGTGGCGCTGGAACAGGGCTTTCACGGCAGAACTGCCGCCGCCGGCGCGGTGACTTGGGGTGCGCTCGAAAAATGGTACGGCTTTCCGCGCCGACCCTTCGATGTGAGTTTCATGCCGCGCGACAATCCCGCCGCCATCGAGCAATTCGTCGACCGCGATACGGCCGCGGTCATCGTCGAGCCGGTGCAGGGGGTGGGCGGCGCCTACGATGTAGGCAAGCCGATGTTGGCTGCGCTCCGGCAGCGCTGCGATGACGTCGGTGCGCTGTTGATTTTCGATGAGGTGCAATGCGGAATGGGTCGCACCGGGGCGCCCTTTGCCGCGAATTTCTACGGCGTGACGCCGGACATGCTCACCTCCGCCAAGGCCTTGGGGAACGGCTTTCCCGTGTCGGCCCTGTTGCTGTCGCGTCGCATCGCGGGGCAGATCAAGTACGATGACATGGGTACGACCTTCGGAGGCGGCCCCATGGCCTGTGCGATGGCCGAAGCGGTGATAGACGCCATCGAATCCGAATCGCTGCTCGCCAATGTGCGCCAAGTCTCTGCGTACATTCGCTCCAGCTGCATCATCGGTCCAATCACCGGGGTGCAAGGTGCGGGCTTTCTACTGGGTCTGAAAACTTCGCGCCCGGCTAAGGAAGTGCAGGCTGCGCTGCTGGCGAAGAACATCCTCACCGGCACCAGCGGGGACCCGCATATTCTGCGCTTGCTGCCGGCGTATATTTTGAACGAGGGTCATGTGGATCAGCTGAGCGACGCGCTGGCGAAAATATCCGCATGAAACGCTTTCTCAGTCTGGCTGATTTTAGCCGCGAGCAAGTTCTCGATCTGCTTGAGCTTGCCCAGGCCCTGCAAGACCAACCGGAACCGCGGGCACTGGCGGGCAAGATTCTCGGCCTGGTGTTCTTCAATCCCTCGCTGCGCACTCTGGCGTCGTTCCAAGCCGGCATGGCCCGCCTCGGCGGCTCATCTTTCGTAATCACTCCGGGTCAAGGAACCTGGCAGCTGGAAACTCGACTCAACGCCATCATGAATGGCGCCGCGGCCGAACACATCCGCGAAGGTATACCGGTGTTGGCATCGTACTGCGATGCACTGGGCGTGCGTGCTTTCGCAGAGGGAAAGAATCTCGGCAGCGATCTGGGCGAATCTCTATTCGGGATGATCGATGCGCTTTGCGACAAGCCGCTGATCAATTTGGAATCGGCGGTGAATCACCCCTGCCAGGCGCTGGCGGACTGGCGGACCATGGACCAGCTGCAGGTGCCGCAGCGAGCGAAGTTCGTCCTGAGCTGGGTTTATCATCCGAAGGCGCTGCCCTTGGCGGTGCCCGCGGCCACCGTGCACATGGCGGCGATGCGTGGCATGGAAGTGGTAGTGCTGCGGCCGGAGGGCTTTGCCCTGCCGCCGCAAATCATGAACGTCGCGCGACTGGCAGCGGCGGCGGCAGGCGGCTCGCTCACCGAAACTTCCGATCGCGCGGCGGCGCTTGCCGGCGCGAGCGTGCTGTATGCGAAGGAGTGGGGTACGACCAGCTACTACGGCGACACCGAGGCAGACTCGCGGCTACGCGCCGATCTGTCTGATTGGTGCGTGCGCGAGCGTTGGTTCGCGGCTGCATTGCCCGACGCCAAGCTCATGCACTGCCTGCCGGCACGCCGCAATGTCGCGGTCGCCGATGAAGTTCTGGACGGCCCGCGCGCACTGGTCAAGCGCCAGGCCTTTAATCGTCTGGCGGTGCAGATGGCCATTCTGCATCGCATGCTCACCTGATCAATCGTTTTCGGAGAACTTTCAATGATTATGAGCCGACCCGATCCTTCCATCGCCGTGCGTGCGCTCAAGAGCGCCGCACCGTACATCCGCATGTACAAGAACAAAGTCTTCATCATCAAGGCGGGCGGCGCGGTATTCAGCGACGAAATTTCGACCCGCGCCTTGATCGAGCAAGTGGCGATCTTGCACCAAGTGGGTATCAAGACCGTACTGGTCCATGGCGGGGGCCCGCAGCTGGACAGCCTGCAGGCGACGCTGGGCATCGACACCCACATGGTCAATGGCCGGCGCGTCACGGATCAGAAATCCATCGACGTGACCGCCATGGTGCTGAACGGCTTGATCAACACACGCATCCTCGCGATCTGCCGGGAGCTCGACATCGAGGCAATCGGCCTGAGCGGCGTGGATGCGGGATTGATACGTGCGCACAAGCGCCCGCCGGTGCGCGTGACGGAAGGCTCGAGCGAGACCGTGGACTACGGATTCGTGGGCAATATCGATTCCGTCAACGCGGGGGTCATCGAGAAACTGCTCGAGAACGGCTTGATGCCGGTGGTCAGCCCCCTGTCGGCGGACTCGAACGGCACCTTGCTCAACATCAACGCCGACACCGTGGCGGCAGCCATCGGCGGCGCTTTGTCGGCGGAGAAACTCGTGCTGTGTACCGGCGCGCAGGGAATTCTCGAGCGGGTGGAGGACCCGAGTTCGGTGGTGTCGTACACCGACATCAAGGGTTTGAAGCGCCTGCGCGACCAGGGCGCGCTGAAGGAGGGTATGCTGCCCAAGGCAGCCGCGATCGAGAATGCGATTCGCGGCGGCGTGCGCCGAGTACACGTTATCAGTTATAAGTCTCCCGATAGCCTGCTGGCGGAGATTTTCACCAACGAAGGCACGGGCACGCTGGTGGTGGCGGACCTTACCGCCTTGAGCCCGGCGGAACAACAGAGCGCCTCCCGCGGTTGAGGACAGACGACGGCAAATGCACACGACCCTGACAACGCAAATGACGCAGGCCGCGTTCGCGGCACGAATCCCGCCATGACGCGCCTCTGGGACAAGGGCACTGCGCTCGACGCGCGCGTACTCGCCTTCACCGCGGGGGACGATTATGTTCTGGACAATCGTCTGGTTCGATACGAGATCCAAGCCTCTATCGCGCATGCGGAAATGCTGGCGGCTCAGGGGCTGTTGACGGCGCAGTACCTTGCGCAAATTCGCGAGGCCTTGACGGCCATCGGCGGCGAGCATGCCCGCGGAGTCTGGCGGATCTCGCTGGAACAGGAGGATTGCCAGACGGCGATCGAGAATCTGCTGACGCTGCGGATCGGCGCGACCGGCGGGCGCTTGCATGCCGGCCGTTCGCGCAACGATCAGGTGCTGGCCGCCGTGCGCCTGTACTTGCGCGATGCCGCCGACGAATTGCAGCGGGGTGCGGCGGCCGTTGCGGACGCGCTCGATGCGCTGGCCTCACGGCATGACGCGATGGTGCTGCCCGGCTACACCCATATGCAGCAGGCCATGCCGAGCAGCGTCGCGCTGTGGGCGCAGGGCTTCGCCGCGGAAGTGCGCGACGATGCGGAGGGTCTGGCACTGACGCAGAGGCGCATCGGCAAAAACCCTCTGGGGTCCGCGGCCGGATACGGAACCCCGAATCTCGAGCTTGACCGCGAGGAAACGCGGCGACGGCTCGGATTTGCGGTCATTCAGGAGCCGGTGACGGCCGTGCAGCTGTCGCGCGGCAAGGCCGAGGCGCAGCTTCTGTTTGAAATCACTCTGTTGGCGCAGGATATGGGACGCCTCGCGGCCGATCTGCTGCTCTTCTATACTCAGGAATTCGGCTTCGTGACGCTTCCGGCCGCCTTTACCACCGGCTCCTCCATCATGCCGCAAAAGCGCAATCCCGATGTCTTTGAACTGGTACGCGGCCGGGCTTCAGTCGCGCAAGCGGCGCTCAACGAAGTGCTCGGGATCACGCAAAAGCTGAGTTCGGGCTATCACCGCGATTTGCAGCTGATCAAGCCGCCCCTGTTTCGCGGCATCGATTCCTGCCTGCAAACCCTCGAGATACTGCCGAGCGCGCTCGACGGAGTTACCTTTCGGCCGGAAAACATTCGGCTGGATCCCGGCATACACGCCGCCGCCGCCGCCAATGCCCTGGTGGCCAAAGAAGGCATTCCGTTTCGCGAGGCGTATCGCCGCGTGGCCGCAAAGCTCAAGGATTCCCAATGACGATATGGCAGAGCGCAGCATCGATCGAGGATTTGAATTCGGGCCGCCCGGGAACCCTGATCGAACACCTGGGTATCGAGTTCACCGAAATCGGCGCCGACTTCATTCGCGGCACCATGGCCGTCGATGCCCGTACCCGGCAGCCCTACGGATTACTTCACGGCGGCGCCTCAGTTGCGCTGGCGGAGACCCTGGGAAGCATGGGTGCGGTCATGTGCATCGACCCCAAGCAATATCAGTGCGTAGGTCAGGAGATCAACGCCAATCATGTGCGGCCGGCGCGCTCAGGGCTGGTGACAGGCACCGCGCGGCCCGTGCATCTGGGCGGACGCAGCCACGTATGGACTATCGACATAGTCAACGATGCGGGTAATCTGGTATGTACATCGCGCCTAACGGTTGCGATCATCCGACGCGGGTCCTTGGGCGCCTGAATTCGCGCCACCCCTTGCAACTTAAGAGGCGTAATCTTCCTGTCATGAAACACACCAATATCGGAATTCTGCAACAGGCTTGCGGCGCGTGGCTGTTGCTCGCGGCCGCGCCCCTGGTCGTAGCGCAAGCTCCTGCACCGAAGCCCGGCACGCCCGCGACCGCGCCTGCGGCCGCCGCAGAGCCGGCCGCCGCGCCGAGCGCCGAGCAGAACGGCTACTTGTTCGGGCTGACTTTCGGCGAGCAGATGCATGGCGTGGGAATCACCGATCAGGTGTCCGTCGACGACATAGCGCGCGGATTGAAAGACGGATTGCAAGGCAAGAAGAGTTCTGCGACTGATCGGCGCCAAGTACAGGAATTCGTGCGTTCGGTCATGGAGGCCTCGGTCAACCGGAATCAGGCGGCGGCGAAGGATTTCCTCGCGCGCAACGGCCACGAGAAGGGAGTGACCACCACCGCCTCGGGCCTGCAATACAAAGTTATTCTGCCGGGAGATCCCAAGGCTGCCGCGATCGCCCCCGCCGATACGGTGACGGTGCAATATCGCGGCAAATTGATCGACGGTTCGGAATTCGACAGTTCGTACTCGCGCGGTACGCCCGCGACCTTCCCGGTGAACGGCGTCATTCCCGGCTGGCAAGAGGCTCTAGTACTCATGAAGCCGGGCGCCAAATGGCAGCTGTTCGTGGCGCCGGAACTTGGCTACGGCCCAAACCCGAAGCCCGGAATTCCCGGTGGTTCTCTGCTGATATTCGACGTGGAGTTGGTCAGCGTCAAAGCCGCCAGCACGGCTGCGGCACCTGCAGCCTCGGCTAGCAAGCCTGCGGCGAAATCGCCCGCACCGAAAGCGCCGGCCCCTAAGTCGAACTAGCGCAGCTCCAACGCGTTGGTCAGATCGCCCATGGGCGGCGCCCCATGCGCCGCCAGAGCATGGTCGCGAATCTTGATCCCAGGCAGTACGTCGAGGCCGAAGCGGCGCGTGATCAATCGCAGGATGGACTCGGTGTCGTACTGAGTGTGATCGACGATGCCGCGCCTCGCGAACGGCGAGATGAGCAACGCGGGAATTCGCGCGCCGGGCCCTAGCAGGTCGCCCTGCGGCGGCGCGACGTGGTCCCATGCGCCGCCGAATTCATCATAGGTAATCACGATCACCATGTGCCGCCATTGCGGGCTTGCGCGCAATTTGGCGACTAATTCGGCGATATGCGCATCGCCTTGCGCCACCGATGCGTAGCCGGCATGTTGGTTCAGATTGCCTTGCGGCTTGTAGAACGCGACGGCCGGCAAGCGGCCGGCGGCCGCCGCGGCGACGAGGGCGCCGTAATCCTGCAGGTGGGCGGCACGCTGATCGGCGTGCGCTCTAGGATCAAAACGCTCGAAGTAATTGAAGGGCTGGTGATGCGCTTGGAAGTCGGGATTGCCGCCGGCAGTGTCGGGCGCGTAGATCACAGCGCGAGGTTTTAGCGCTGGCCGCCGGCCGTCGGCCAGCGCCGCATCCCAAGAGCCTGAATACCAAGTCCAATGGACGTGCTTGGCGTCCAGGGCATCACCGATAGTCGCCTGCTGCTGGGGCGGCAATGTGGTGGCATTGTGAGGATCGGCGTAAAGAGCGTCGGCATCGGCCGCCGCCGGCGCGTTGCCGCTGGGCTGATATGGCGGCTGCATGGTATTCACGGCGTAAAACTGACCGTCACCGAAATAATCGAGCGGCGCGATATTGCCGCTTTTCGCAAACCGCGGCGGTTCGTCCAAGGCGGAAGGCTTTGCGTTCTTCGCCGGCTGTAGCCGCGGCAAATAATGTCCGGCCGCGTCCCTGTCAAGTATGGCAATGGATGGTTTCGCCGCAGCGGTGTCCGCGTTGGGGTATACCGGCGCACAGGCGCAAATCAGGTATTGGTGATTCAGGAAGGAGCCGCCGAACGCACCTTGGAAAAAATTATCGGCGAGCACGAAGTCCTTCGCCAAGGCATACAGCGCCGATTGGCTGTAGTCGTAATGCCCCATGGCGAGGCCGCCTGCGTCGGACCACGCCGCGTAGCCGTCGTTTTTGCCGCCGTCGATTTGCATCTGGTGTTCGAAAAAGCGATGCACCAAGTCGCGGGTCACGGTTGCGGTCGACAAGGTGACATGGGACTGCGCCGCAAAGGCGTGCTCGATCGAGAAAGGCGCATTGGGCAGACCCATGCTTTCTGCTTCCGTCACCACCGGCTGCATACCGGCCGCTGTAACACCACCCCAGGTGGGCGGCAGGACCGGAAGCACCGAGCCGTCGCGATCGATTTGAGGTACATACAGGGGCAGTGGTCGGCCATCGCGATCCACGACTTCGCCGAGTCCACGTGCTCCCGGAAAATTCCCGTACAAATTGTCGAAAGCGCGATTTTCGGCGTAGATGACCACGATGGTGTCGACCTGCGACCGCAGCGCCCGCGTGGTCGCGTCGCCGCTGTCGGAGCTCGATACGAGGTTCTTGCCGGCGCACCCAGCGAGAGCGGCGATGAGGCCGAGCGGTAAGAGGCAGTGCGCGCCTGCGCGCGATATGAATTTCATGGGCGCGAGTATAGAGGCCCGCGCCCTATTGCGCGACGGGCCCACGCCGCGAGCCGCTCTATCCTAACTTGATGCGAAAGCGCCGCATCGCTAGAACGTCCATGTGGCGCTGACCGTGAGCGCATCGGGATCGCCGTAGCTGGAGCTGATGCGCTCGTATTCGGCGCGGAATCCGATTCCCCATGCCCTGGATTGCACACCCAAGCCATAGGCCAACTTATTGTTGGACTGGTCGCGACGGTAGATTGTCGGAGGCACGAGGCAAGCGGCGCCCGCGGGACAGTTCGCCACGATGGTGGTGACATCCGTTTTCAGCCGCGCCACCCCCGCCTTGCCATAGAAATCAAAGAACGGTATCGGGATGGGCAGATAGCCTATGCCGAACAAGGCCGCCGCACGCGGGTGGGACTCGGTGCCGTAGTAATTGGTATTGTAGTAGCCATTACGGTTACTGGGCTGGCCAAAGTCGATATACTCGAATTCTGCGCCCACGATGGAGATCGGCCGCACCCCGGCGATCAGCTTCCACGCCGTTTGATGATCATTGAAATACCCGGGTAGCCCATAGGCAGAATCGTCGCTCCGGACCGTGGAATAACCCACGCCCGCACCGAGGTAGAACCCCACCGGATTGTCCGCCAGAGCCGCCGTCGAAGCCGCGCACGCGCCGATCGCGAGGATAGCCGGCAGGGACCTTGAAATCCGCCTCATCAATATCTCCAAATGACTGACTGTAATTTCGGACAGACTGGCGGCGTTGGAAGTTCCGGTCAAACTGTCGGGTTATGGCACGCGGTATACTTGCCGCATGAAAATCGCGCGCCTGTTGGTCCTCGTGTGTCTGGCCGGAATTGCCGTCGGATGCGGTCAAAAAGGCCCGCTGTTGCTGCCGGACGCCCCTAAGCACAAGAAAGCGCAGCCCAGCCAGCGCGCACCGGCGCCAGTAGCAGCCCCTGCGTCAGCGGCAACCGGTTCCGGCGCGGACACGCCGAAGCCCTGATTGGGGCGAGCTGCAGTTCATGAGCGCACGCAAACTCATTTTGGTCGATGGCTCGGGCTATCTGTACCGGGCCTTCCATGCGCTGCCGCCGCTCAGCAACTCCAAAGGCCAGCCGACCGGGGCGGTCTTGGGCGTGCTCAATATGCTGAACAAGATGGTCAAGGAAGAGTCCCCCGATCGCATCGCCGTAGTGTTCGATGCGCCCGGCCGGACGTTTAGAGACGATCTGTTCGAGCAGTACAAGGCGCATCGCCCCCCCATGCCCGATGACATGCGATCGCAGGTTCAGCCCTTGTACGACACGGTTGCCGCCATGGGGCTGCCGTTGTTGCGCGTGCCCGGGGTGGAGGCAGACGATGTGATCGGCACCCTGGCGAAACAGGGCGCCGCGGCGGGCTTTGAGGTGCTGATTTCGACCGGCGACAAAGACATGGCACAGCTGGTGGGTCCGCAGGTGGGTCTGATCAACACCATGAGCAACACGCGGCTGGATCGCGACGGCGTCAAGGCGAAATTCGACGTGTTTCCCGAGCAGATCATCGACTACCTTGCGCTGGTCGGCGACAGTTCGGACAACATTCCCGGAATCACCGGCGTGGGTCCCAAAACCGCGGCCAAGTGGCTCAATCAATATGGAAGCCTTGATGAGCTTATCGCTCACGCCGCCGACATCGGCGGCAAGGTGGGCGAGAATTTGCGCAACGAGCACGCGATACTCGAGCTGTCACGCAAACTTGCCACCATCGACACAGCAGTCAACTTGGATGTGAATGCGGATGGACTTGCCGCCGCAGCACCCGACGTTTCACGGCTGCGAGAACTGTACACGCAACTGGAATTGCGAGCGCTGCTCAAGGCCCTGGGGTCGGAGGCGGCCGCGCAGGCCGAGGCGAATTCGAGTTCTGTAGCCACCGATGCCGCTGCGATTGCCGCAACCCCGGTCATCGCGCGCGACTATCACAAGATTGTTTCCCAAGAGGCATTGGATGCGTGGCTCGTGAAGCTAGCCGCCGCACCGCTTATGTCCTTCGACACTGAAACCGATAGCCTCGATTACATGCAGGCACGCATCGTCGGCCTGTCCTTCGCGGTCACCCCGGGGGAAGCGGCATACCTGCCGCTTGGCCATGATTACGCGGGGGCTCCGCAGCAACTCGATCGGGAGAAAGTGCTTGCGGCATTCAAACCTCTGCTCGAGGACCCCGCCCGGCCCAAGCTGGGGCACCACCTGAAGTACGACGCCCATGTTCTTGCTAACTACGGTATCGCGCTCACGGGACAGCGGTTCGATTCCATGCTTGAGTCGTACGTTCTCAACAGCGTTGCGACTCGCCATGATATGGACTCGACGGCGGAGAAATATCTCGGCATCAAGACCATACATTTCGAAGATGTCGCGGGCAAAGGCGCGAAGCAAATCACCTTCAATCAGGTGGACGTGGATCGCGCCGCCGAGTACTCCGCCGAGGATGCGGATGTCACGCTGCAGCTGCATCTGGCTCTGTGGCCGCAAATAGAAGCCTTGCCGACTTTGAAAGCAGTCTACGAAACCATCGAACAACCACTGGTGCCGGTGTTGTACCGCATGGAACGCGCGGGCGTACTCGTGGATCGTGACCTGCTCAAGATTCAGAGTTCCGAACTGGCGGCGCGCATGCTGGAGCTGCAGCACCAAGCCCACGCCGAGGCGGGCGGCGTGTTCAATGTAGATTCACCGAAGCAATTGCAGGAGCTTTTGTTCGGCAAGCTGGGCATTCCGGTGGTGCGCAAAACCCCGACCGGTCAGCCTTCGACGGCGGAGGACGTGCTCGAAGAGCTTGCCGCGACCTATCCCCTACCTAAATTGATACTTGAGTATCGTGGCATCGCAAAGCTCAAATCGACCTACACCGACAAACTCCCCGAGCAAATCGATCCGACCACGGGGCGAATCCATACCTCGTACCACCAGGCGGTCGCCGCCACCGGCAGGCTGTCGTCGACGGACCCGAATTTGCAAAACATACCGATCCGCACCCAAGAAGGGCGGCGTATTCGGCAGGCCTTCATAGCGCCGCCCAATCACTCCTTGGTCGCCGCCGATTATTCCCAAATCGAATTGCGCATCATGGCGCACCTGTCAGGCGACGCGAGTCTGCTGCAGGCCTTTGCCGAAGATCGCGACGTCCATCAGGCGACCGCCGCCGAGGTGTTTGCCACTCCGCTGGATGCCGTCAGCGCCGATCAGCGCCGATCAGCCAAGGCCATCAATTTTGGCTTGATGTACGGGATGTCGGCATTCGGACTCGCCCGCCAGCTCGGGATAAGTCGAGGCGACGCACAGAAATACATGGACCTTTACTTCGAACGCTATCCGGGCGTGAAGCGTTACATGGAGGAGACCCGCCGCCAGGCGCGTGAAGCCGGATTCGTGGAAACGGTGTTCGGGCGGCGCCTGTACCTGCCGGAGATTCAATCGCGCAACCAAGCGCTGCGCCAGTATGCCGAACGCAGTGCCATCAACGCGCCCATGCAAGGAACGGCCGCCGACATCATAAAGCGCGCCATGATCAGTGTGGATGCCTGGCTGCAGCAGTCGCGGGAGCCGGCACGGCTCATCATGCAGGTGCATGACGAACTGGTCCTCGAGGTGGCAGATGAGGCCGTCGAGGGCATCGTAGGAAAGCTGCGTACCCACATGGCGCAAGCGGCGAAACTCGCGGTGCCACTCAAGGTCGACGTAGGTGTTGGACGCAACTGGGACCAAGCGCACTGAAAGCCGCTGCTACCATTGGGCAACGCAGCAGTCTTGTCTTGTAGGCCACGTAGGACAAGCACCCGGGTCCCGTAGGACAGGCGCGGACGCTGCGGCGCGAACTCAGCCCCCCGCTCTAAGGCTTTCGGCGCAGAATATGCCGATATTCAGCCAGTTATAGCCATAAGTGCCAGAACAAGGCGCATCGAAAAAAAATGCTGCTGCGGGGGCTGGAACTTTTGGGAGGTGTCCCCATCTAACCTAGTGAGCGAGTAAGACGCTCCCCGCTCTTCTCCCTGAGCGGGAATGACCCGGTTTGTCATCCCCATGCCGGGTTGGTCTGCCTCGGTGGCTACTCTCGAGTAACCACCGGGGCCTTTTTTATGGCCCGGCCAGCCAGCCGTCCAGCACCTGGCGCGCCTCTTCAAATCCTTGTTTTGCATGTGCTGAAAACAACTGCACCGTTACCGCCGTATCGGAGCATGCCGCTTTGGTCTCGCGAAAAACGCGGTCTGAGTCGCGCCGGTTCAGCTTGTCCGCCTTGGTCAGCAGGATATGGGCCAAACGATCCCTGGCAAGCACCCACTCGAGCATGCCCGCATCTTGGGGATTCAGGCCTCTGCGGCTGTCGACGATCAAAACCAGCCCGACCAGCGATTCGCGCACGTTGAAGTATTGTTCCATCAATTGCAGCCAATGCAGACGCACTCGTTCAGGCACCTTCGCAAATCCATAACCCGGCAGGTCCACCAGACGACGGTCGGGCGCCAGTTCGAAGAAATTAATGAGCTGCGTTCGGCCCGGGGTGCGACTGACTCGTGCAAGACCCGAACGTTGCGTGATGGCGTTAATGGCGGTCGATTTGCCGGAGTTCGAGCGTCCCGCAAAGGCGATTTCTCTGCCCAAATCCGGGGCGAGTTGATGCACTTCGGCCGCACTGGTCAGGAATTTCACATTAGGATAGGTCGACATGGCCGCCGCTTGAACGCAAATTATTGACTCTAGTGTACAATTTAGAGTCGCGCAGTTTTTTCTTACAGTGGGGTGTCAGGCGATCATGAAGTGGCTTTGGATTCTCGCAGCAACAATTACAGGCGCGATCGTCGGCAACTCGGCCTTGGCCGCAGGCAGCGTCGAAACCGGCGCCACCAAGGCCCTAGTTTGTCAGGCTTGTCATGGCGCCAACGGCAACAGCATCAACGCCGAATGGCCTAGCCTCGCCGGCATCGGCGCGGACTACATCGCGGAGCAGTTGAAGAACTTCAAGGAAGGCAAACGCAACAATCCGGTGATGATGCCGATCGTCGCGTCCTTGAGCGCGGACGATATGGCCGACTTGGGAGCATATTTCGATAGTTTGACCAACACCGGCCTGGAAGCGGACCCCTCGTACTGGCAGGCGGGCGAAAAACTGTACCGGGGAGGAGATGCTGCGCGCGCGATTCCAGCATGCATGGCCTGTCATGGCCCGACCGGTCGCGGCAACGAACCCGCTAAATTTCCGGCGCTGCGTGGCCAGCAATCGGTCTATGTGGTGAAGCAATTGAACGACTATGCGTCGGGCGCTCGCAAAACTGGTCCGAACGGCATCATGCAGACCATCGCCAAACGCCTTTCGCCCGACGACATGCGCAATTTGGCGTCATACCTTCAGGGCATACGCTAACCATGCGCGTTTCACGCTGGGCGTTGTGTCTCGGGCTGACGCTCGCGCTCGCAGGGTGTGGCAAGCAACAGTCCGCCAATGAGCGCTCACCCGCCGTCACACCCGGGCCGACTGCCGCGCCGGCACGCGCCGCCGCCGTTCAGCAAAGGGCGGCAGAGCAGGCGTCGGATCTGCCGTCGAAGATCACGCGCATAAACGAAGATGGTTCCGAAACCGTCGAAGATGTGCCCAGCGACAGCGGCGCGCACAATCCGCTGCTGGCGGCGGTCGCTTCAACGGTGGCAGCCTCGACATCGACGGCCTTCGCCGCCACGACGAGCGGCCCCACCTTGTGGCAGGAAGGTGTGAATTACACGCGGCTCGTACCCACTCAACCCACCGATGTTCCCTCGGGCCAAGTCGAGGTGTTGGAGTTCTTCTGGTACGCCTGTCCGCACTGTTCGGCCATCGATCCCTTAGTTGAATCATGGAAGAAAACTAAGCCGGCCTACGTCAGCTTTTCGCGCGTGCACGTAATGTGGAACGAAGGTCATCGCTCCCTGGCGCGGTTGTATTACACGCTGGAAAGCTTGGGCAAGTTGGATCAGTTGCATGGCGAAGTATTCAAGGAAATCCACGTCAACGGCAATCCCTTGATTGCCGGCAATCCGGGCAACGCAGCGGAATCGGAGCGCATTCAAACGGCGTTCGTGCAGAAGTTCGGCATTGCGGAAGCTGACTTCAAAAAAGCATATCACTCGTTCGGCGTGGAAACCGCTCTGCAAAGAGCCGACCAACTGGTACAGCGCTATCGCATCGACGGAGTTCCGACATTCGTCGTTAACGGCAAATTCGTCGCCGATGTGCGCAGCGCCGATGGCGCAGAGCATTTGGTGTCCTTGGTCGGCGATTTAGCCGCGCAAGAGCACAAGCACTAAGCCCGGCTGAGCGGGCCGGCAAGGGTTGCATGCTTACACACAGCGGCGGCTGTCATTGCGGTCGCGTCCGCTTCGAAGTGCTCGCGCCGGCGAAGCTCGAGGTTGCGGACTGCAACTGTTCCATCTGCAGCAAGCACGGATATCTACATTTGATCGTACCGGCCGATCGATTCAAGCTGATCAGCGGCCGCGACGCGCTCACGACGTATTCATTCAACACGCATGTCGCGCAGCATTTTTTCTGTTCCACCTGCGGGGTTAAATCGTTCTACATACCGCGCTCGCATCCCGACGGGGTCAGCGTGAACGCGCGCTGCATCGACAGCGATACCATCGAATCGATGTCCGTGGAGCCATTCAACGGCCGCGATTGGGAGAAGGGGCGAGCTGCGTATCGCGACGCGGCGGAGGGGTGAGGCGGCGCACAGTGAACATAATGGGCTGTGTGAGCACCTAGGTCGCGATGAAGTATCCATTCAGCCATGCCGGAATTTCTTCCATCCAGCAATGCGCCGCGCAGCCGGCCGCCCAATCGCGGTGGATTGACGCAAGGCTTGTTCGATTGATGGTTCTTGGTGTCCCTCGCTGGCCCGGCGGGATTACTCGGCGCTACGCGCCTCGCCCCTTCGGGGTCGCCCTAAAGGGCGATCGCCGCCGCTACGCAGCGTCGTCGAACCCTCCTTTTGTCTGTCGTGGGTTCGAATTGCCATCAATTAGCGATTCGGTCTAGTCAGCGTCGTTTGGATTTTTGTAAATTGGTGCGCCCGGCGGGATTCGAACCCACGACCCTCGGCTTCGGAGGCCGATACTCTATCCAGCTGAGCTACAGGCGCATTACGGGGTGGCGATACTACTCGCCGCCGGTGAGCGGCGTCCAGCATCCCTTGATTCTTCGCCGCTATTGACAGGCACGCCAGGGGTCTTCGCTGCAGAATCGACGAGCGGCTCCCGAGGGCCATCGATGGTATGCGGCTGGGGGCCGCCTAGGAGGGCGTTTTCGACGCGGCAAGTAATTTGAGGACGGTCGTCCAATTTCGGCTGGTGACGGTCTCTCCGGCCCGGCGGGCGAACGCCTGGGATAACTTGCTATCGATCACGCCGGCGGCACACCACAAATAGGCGGCGTGGGAGCCAATGGCAAGCGCATCGGGTTCCCATGATTCCTGCATCAACGGACGCAGTCGAACAAGCGAACTGGGTTGTGCGACGAACCCGACCAGGTGTTTCGAGGGATCGACGGCGACATCCAGCAGCGGATTCTCGCGGACGATGGTCGCTAAATTCGTCGTCGTCAGCACGGTTACAGCGACGGAGAAACCGCAGGTGTCGATTATCCCATTGCGGACGGCGAGTGCCAGCTTGGCGGTATTGGGACGAGAGCATCGGAATAGCACATTGCCGCTGTTCACCAGGGTGCGCACGTTCTCGTGGCCGAGATCGACGAACAGGTCGCGCAAGTCAGCCATGGCGACGCGTTTGGCGCGTCCGACATTGATGCCGCGTAACAGCGCTATGCACTCCGTCATGTGGCGGCTGTCTCAGCAGAATGCCCGACGAAACTAGGGTTGCGGCCGATGGCAGACCGCCTCTACATTGTGCCCGTCCGGACCTAGGACGAAGGCGCCGAAATAATTGGGGTGGTAAATCTCGCGAATTCCCGGAGCGCCGTTATCGGTGCCTCCAGCAGCAAGGGCGGCCGTATGAAATGCCCTGACTTGATCGCGATTGTCGGCGACGAAAGCGATATGCATCGGGCTCTGCTTCTCCCCGTTCCCACCGAACCAGAATTCGGGCTTTCCGCCCCTGCCGAGACCCGCCCACCCCTGCACTTCCATCACTAATTCGATACCAAGAGGCGCGAGCGCGCGGCAGTAGAATTCCTTGCTCTTGGTGTAGTCGCTGACGGCGACGCCGATGTGGTCAATGATCACGGTAACTCCTAGCTCGATTTTTGCTTGGCGTACAAAATCATTTGCGTGCAGCGGAATAACGCTAGAGTCTTGCCCGACTCCTTGTGGGTCACGACCGCATCCCAGACTTGGGTGGTCTTGCCGAGATGCGCCGGTTTCGCGCTAGCGAGGATGGTTCCTTCTCGGGTGGTACCTAGGTGGTTCGACTTCAGTTCGATAGTCGTAAAGCCGGTCGCAGCGTGCGGGAGATTCGCCACGCACCCGTAACCGGAGCAGGTATCCGCAAGGGTGACAACAGTCCCCGCGTGCAGGAATCCGTTGGGCGCCATGAGCGTCTCGTTCACTGCGAGCTCGGCTTTCACCTCTGATTCACTCACATGAGTGATGACGATGCCGAGATAGCCCGGCAACTTACCGACACCGATTTTATTGAAATTCTCAAGATTGATCATTGGATTCCCGTCACACCGTGTGCGCGCTGACGCGCCCGGCCCAGCGCGACGAAGGCCAGTCCCAAAGCAATGAATAGGAACAGAAGGCCGAATGAGTTGAGCATGGTCCGTCCGTAGCCCAAGGCGGCAGCATCGATAAAGGGATAGGGATAACTTCCGACAACACTGCCGCGAATCAATGCGTAGACCAAGTACACCGAGGGATAGGCGCTCCAGAAAAGAGGATGCGCCCAGCGCAATGCGGCCTTGGAGAAGCCGAACCACCAATAAAGCACATAGAGAGCAGGCACGACGTAGTGCAGCAGGGTGTCGGCAAGCAATTGGGCACCTTGGGGATGCCAGATATTGCGCAGCAGGAAGTGATAGCTGAGCCCGACGAAAGCAATGCTGGTGGCGATACCCGTGATGACTTCAGGCCGCGAAAACCACTGCCCGAGCGTCGAGGATGGTCCTGCCAATGAAAAAGTCAGGGATACGCAAATCAGTAAATTGGTCAGCACCGTGAAGTAACTGAAATAGATACCCAACCCGCCGCCGATTGACATGCCCTTCTGCGTCGCCAACTGCAGCGAAATATAGCATTGCAGCAGAACGGCGAACCACGCCAGGGTTGCCAGCAGGAGCGCAAACATACCGTTCTTCGCCGAGATTTCGTCTTGCTGCGATACGCTGTTCATGGTGGCCAAACGTAGTCTCGCCTAATTAAGAATTTGTCTCCGCCAGTCCATCAAAGAAATCGACCACGCCGGTTTCCAGCGAATACTCGGCGCCAACGACCATGAGTCCGGCGCTTTGGATGAGCTGCTCGATGATGTCCGAGCCGTGCCGCAGATGCTTCACCGACGCTCGGATATTGGCGCGAACCGCGGCCCGACCCAGGGCATGCAGATCGTGCCTGAGATCCGTCGCTAATAGGCCTTCGACGGAAGGCCGTATCAAATCGACAATGGAGTGCAAATTGTGAGACTGATTTTCAATCGGTCGCTGCAGTTGCTTTAGCGTCGCTTCAATGGCGCCGCACTGCGTGTGGCCCAATACCACTACCAATCGTGTGCCAAATTGCTCGGCCGCGAACTCGACACTGCCGATCAGGGAGGGAGCAACGATATTACCGGCGACGCGGATGACAAAGAGGTCTCCCAGGCCCTGATCGAAAACGATTTCGACGGGCACTCGAGAGTCGGAACAGCCGAGAATGGCCGCGAATGGCTCCTGCCTCGCCGCCAACTCGAGCCGGCGTGCGCGGCTCGTAATGGCGTCGCGATTGCTGACATCCGATACGAAACGGCGGTTTCCTTCTTGTAAAAGCGCAAGCGCTTCCCGGGCCAAGATCATCGGTTACTCACTCTGATACTGCTGATGGGCCATGGTGCTCGACGCCTCTCTGGGATACGCACACCGCACCGGCACCGGCTGGAACTCGCGGTTACGATGCCCGGCCCATGGAGTTGCCGCGGTAGCCCAATAGACGGGAGGGCAGAAATAGAAGGGCCCGCAGCAGAGCGAACACGGCGTCGAACGTGATGGCGAGCATGCGAAACGGCAGTGACAGCAGCCACACGAAGGGCCACAGAACGAGGGCCAAGATAGCCAAGGGCCAGCACAACGACAACAGAAGGCACCAGCCGACAATCGCAAGCAACGTTTTCACAGGGGTCTCTCCACACTTCCCGGACGCAACATTAGCACACCCTCCGGCACCCAAGGTCATTGGCAGCCGCCCGGCACTCATGCGTTGGTCTTGCGGGCGGTAACTTCGATCTCGATTTGCATGCGGGGATCGAACAGACCGACGCAAATCATGGTCGCCGCCGGGCG
Source organism: Gammaproteobacteria bacterium (assembly GCA_025357835.1). Classification (GTDB taxonomy): domain Bacteria; phylum Pseudomonadota; class Gammaproteobacteria; order Steroidobacterales; family Steroidobacteraceae; genus Bog-1198. Next base: position 6,009 of record JANYLM010000014.1, on the reverse strand, counting down.
AACGGAGCCAAAATACTTGCGCAATATGGGCCAGCAATCGGGAAAGCGTGCCGCATTGGGCAGCATGTAGGTCACCCGCACAATGTCCGCGAACTCGGCGCCCGCCTGTCGCAGCGCCGATTGGATGTTTTGCAAACACTGCTCGGTTTGATCCGGCAAATTATCGGCAATAGTCATGGTGGTGTAGTCGAAACCCGTCGTTCCAGAAACGAACACCCATTCGCCATCCACTACCGCTCGTGAATAACCGATGTCGTGTTCGAATTGAGAGCCGGAACTGATCAATTGCCGAGTCATCGAGTGCTCCTAGAATATTGCGCGCGCGCGGGGTCGGTGTTTTGCCAGGACACCCGGTGTTCCAGCCAGACCTCCAAGGTTGGCGGGAAAAGGGCCGGGTTGTCCATTGATGCGGTGGTGATATCGATGGTGGTTGGGCTTTCAGCGGTTTCATAGGAGAGCTGGCTGCCGCAGGTGCCGCAAAACCGGCGCACCACGCCCTGAGAAGACCGGTAGATGCGAGGCTGACCCGACAGCATCTCAACTTGCCCGCGGTCAAAGGTCAACCATCCGACCGTGGGGGCCGCACTCGCCCTGCGGCATGTGGCGCAATGGCAAATACTGGAGAAGACGGGCTCCCCGGAAATACGAAAACGAATTGCGGAACAGAGGCAGCCGCCTTGATTGATTTGCATGACTTCCCGCCCAGAATCCGGAGGCTAGGGCCTGCGAACTACTTGATGTAATCTTAGCAAGACAGGGCGGCGGCGAATACCAGTTTGCGATCATGGAAGGGACTGTGGCGGAAACTCTGCAAGTTCAGTGTTGCATCGCCGGGGGTGGACCCGCCGGCATGATGCTGGGCTACTTGCTGGGACGGGCGGGAGTCAAAACCCTCGTTCTGGAGAAGCACGCCGATTTCCTGCGCGACTTTCGCGGTGACACCGTGCATCCCTCGACCCTGATGATCATGCAGGAGTTGGGGCTGATCGAAGATTTTCTGAGACTGCCACACTCCGAAATCCGCGCGTTCTCCGTGCAAATCGGTGCTACCTGCCTAAAGGTTGCAGACTTCGCACGCATTTCCGCACCGTACAGGTTCGTGGCCCTGATGCCGCAATGGGATTTCCTCAACTTCCTGGCTGAGAAGGGCAGGCGCTTTCCCGCATTGCAGGTGAAGATGTCGGCGCAGATAACGAGCCTGATCGAGACCGAAGGACGGGTGACGGGTGTCCAGGTGGCTACGTCAGACGACTCTCTTGAAGTCCGCGCCAATCTCGTGGTCGGTTGCGACGGTCGTGGTTCGACGGTGCGCGCGGCTTCGGGCCTCGTGGTGCAGGACCTGGGCTCGCCCATCGATGTACTTTGGTTCCACCTTTCGAAAAGAGCCGGGGACCCGGAGCAGGTTTTGGGGCGTCTCGCAGCGGACACGATGATCGTGACCATCGATCGCACCGACTATTGGCAGTGTGCCTTCGTGATCGGCAAGGGCGGCATTGAGAGCATACAGGCCAAGGGGCTGGAAGCGTTCAAGGCCGCCGTCGCACATGGCGCTCGTTTCCTGTCAGACCGAGTAGATGAGTTGAAGTCCTTCGATGACATCAAGCTCTTGAGCGTATCGGTCGATCGGCTGATGACTTGGTCCAAACCGGGATTGCTCTGTATCGGCGACGCGGCGCACGCCATGTCTCCCGTGGGTGGAGTGGGTATCAATCTGGCGATCCAAGATGCGGTGGCGACCGCGAACCTTCTCGCCGTGAAGCTGAAGGCCGGAACTCTGCGGGACGGTGATCTTGATGCCGTACGGGAGCGCCGCTTATTTCCGGCAAAGGTGATTCAGGGGTTGCAGGTGGCAGTTCACAATCGGGTGTTGAAGCCTGTGGTTTCGGGTGCTGAGCACCCCTTGAAGGTGCCCTGGCCGTTGAAGGTGTTGGACGGCAATGCGTGGCTGCGGCGTTGGCCGGCTCAGTTCTTGGGTATGGGTGTGCGCCCGGAACATGTGCAGTCGCCTGACAGTCCTTAAAAGTGAGGGCGCCTATCGAAATACCACAGACCGCCTGAGGATGCGTGCCACCAGAATATGGCGAACCACTCTGTGCCCAGGGAGTGAATGTGCGCTAGGGTGATAAGTGCGGTCCAGGTGGCCAACATACAGCCGATGGCAACCACGGTAAGCGAGTTCAAGCTCAACTCATAGATTCCAAACAAGCGGATTAAAATTCCATAGGCCACGGCACCCGCCGCCGCCGACAATCCGAGCACTGCATAAGGGGCGAAGTTTCTCGCAAGTGCTCCGGATAACTGCCCTGCAAAGATGCCGGCACGCAGAGTGATGGCGCTGAGAGCTGCCGCCATGGCGATGAATAGGCACATTCGCCAAATGGAGCGACGTGCTCTGAGCGCGACGACTAATGCCGTGGCGTGGAGGGCGCCGTACAAAGCGAAGGATGCGGAGAGATCGGTTGAGAGATGCAGTCGGGTGATAGCGGCTACCGAAGCGCTAAAGGCGGCGAGTACCAGAAAATGTCGTGGGTAGAGAATATGACCCGGGGAACCTTGCGAGCGCTTTGGCCTGTCGTTAGACATGTTGCGCAATAAATCTGACCATATTGTCCGACGATGAGACTGGGTGGCCATAGCCGCGCCCGACTTTAGATCCGCACCCTTCCGGCCAGGATGTCCCACCAGAGTCGCCAGTCAGCCATAAAACTGAACCAAGGGTACTTGAATGTTGCGGGTTTGTTGTGCTCGAAGAAGAAGTGGCCGATCCAGGCGAATGCGTATCCCTGAACCAGTGCCACCGCGATGAGCCACCACCGCTGGCTCTCCACCGCAGTGATGAGTAATGCGGCGGCAATGCTCGTGCCGATGAAATGCAGTCGTCGGCAGGTGCGGTTGGCGTGTTCGCCGAGATAAAAGGGGTAGAAATCACCAAAAGTGCGAAATGTACCGTCAGGGGCCATTGCGATTCTCCGCAGCAGAGCGATTCGTGTGCTCTTAGAGGGTTAGGTGCCGCTTTCGACGTATTCCACATTGGCAATCCAGTTGCGCTTCCTTCGTGCGAGCCGCGACTCATTGCCCTCACCATCGAAGCTTGCCGGCGCACGACGAAAGAGCGATTGGTCAATGCCTTCGAACGCGTTGACGCTGACAACCGCATAAAGGCGCCCGTCGATGCGGCTGGTGACGACCGGCACAACGCCGCAGCGGACGCAGGTGTGGAACTCGGCTGTTCTGGTGCCGAAAGCGTAATTAGATACGAGCACAGGGTCTTTGACTACTACCTTCAGAGCGCCGCTAGGATTGGAAGTCCACACCCCACCATGCTTAATACAAAATGAGCAGGTGCAAGCACGCGTTGGAATTTCGACAGGATCGGGCTCCCAAGTGAGAGTAAAAGAGATATTGCCGCAGTGGCATTTACCGTGGAGCAACATAGGTCACTCGAACCATATCTCGATCTTAAAGCCATCCGGATCGCGAACGAATGCGTACGGCAGGCCAGGCGTACGCTCCAATGCAATGCTCGGCGTCATGTACGGAGCACCCATAGGCCTTTGTAGCGCCCGGACCGCAACCTCACGGGGTTGGCTCAATCACAACCGCAGTTCCATAGCAGCGCACCAGCCTGCCCGTTTCACTTGCGAATGCTTCTCGCATGACGGACAGACTATCGATAAGTTATAGCACTACGAGGCACGCCGGCCACTAGGCAGGTTCGGTGCGCAAGAGCCGAACAGCGTGAATTAGCGTTGGCACATCTGATTTCCATCTGTTGAGCACCATCGATATCGCAAGTCCTTCGATGTCGGCAGCAATTCCAATGTAAATCGCCGCCACCACCGGCCACCCGGCGACCCCAAGAGACAACAATGAAAAGAATCCGATAAACAGGGCGAGGCCCCAAATTTTTGACGACCACATATGGTAGCTCGCCTCTTTGCCGAATTTGTATAAATCGAAGGCATATCGCGTTGCTTCCAAGCCACCGAGGGCGAGGAGACTGCGGTAGTGTTCCCCGATAATCGACGGATACACATGCCACGCGGCGAAGGTTGCGCAGATGTAGAACATCGAGTCCGCAATACTATCGAGTCTTCGCAGATTCACAGTTGCTACTTTCAGCCGCCGGGCAACGATCCCGTCGAACACATCTGATAGAAATGCGGCCACCAAACAGACTCCGAAAGCGACGCGGTTGGGAAAGCCGATGGCAAGAGCGATGACTACCGGCGCTAGGAGCACACGAAGGCATTTAAGCGCGAGAGGTATGTCTTTAGCGGAGAGCACGGACGGCCAATAATCGATACCAGGGAAGAACCCAGCGATGGCGTTGCGCGATGCGCGGCCCGCAAGTCAGGCGAAGCCGCGCCACGCTGCCGGCGAAGATGTGCATATCGTTAAGCCGCATACCCTACCTCGTTTCGCCGCAGCGCAAAGCCACCTCACACATCTTGGTCCTTACAGGGACGTCGATTCAGGCTTTTTGTTAGAACGATAGCAGACCATGAGAAAGGCAGGCCCATCGGGCGTATTGACCTCTTCCTGAACCTGAAACCCAGCGCGAACGTAGCTCCTAATGGCTCGCTTATTCTCAGGCGCCGGGTCGGTCTGCACCTTGGTGACAGATGGTTCTAGAAACAGCTCGTTGACGAACGCGCAAACCATTGCGCTGCCAAGTCCGCGACCGAGGTGCTCGGCATTGGCGAGAAACTGGTCAATGCCTCGAGCACCAGGATCAGTCTCTTGTTCCCACCAGCCGCCGCCGGACCCAAGGACGTAGTAGGACTGAATGAATCCGATAGGCTGGCCTTCGAGCAGGGCAAAGTAGCCCCGGGTGGTAGATTTCGGGTCCGTCATCGGTAGGTACTCCGCCTCTACCTCAGCCCGGGACTGAGCAGAACCCCACCATTCGCTCACGTGCGGGCGGCAAAGCCAATTGTGAAGCATGTCCAGGTGCGCTGGTTTCATGGGCTGAAACGTAACTTTGGCGCTGGATCCTTGCATTGACGGGTAGGGGTTTGAGGCGGTCTGAAGATCAGGTCGAGCGGCGCACGGGCTGCGAGGCATGCTTCACCATGATTGACCATACGTTGCCATGAGCGGCCATGTCGAGGGCGGTGTTTTCGTCGACGTCACGTGTTTCGGCTGCCGGCTCGTTGCGAAACCCTATAAATATTGTGTCAGTATCAACCAAGTAGCGCACTTCCAGTAGACAAATCCACGGTCAAAAAATAGAGGTCTCGTCTTTGGTTGACGATTGTGTCGCTCCAGCCCAGTGTGGGACGATTCGGCGAACATGGGATACGGAGCTGACGAATGAATCAACGTGTAGCGATGGTGACGGGCGGCGGCCGGGGTATAGGGCGTGAGGCGGCACTGCTGCTATCGGCAGCTGGAATGCGCGTGATGGCGGTGTCGCGCAGCACGGCCGAGCTGGCGGCCGTTGGTGTTGAGTATGTCGCGGCAGACCTCGGCACCGCCGAGGGCTGCGCCCTGGCCGTTGCCGAAACCGAGCGACGACTGGGGCCCATTGAGGTACTGGTCGTGAACCACGGTATCGGCTCGGCCCACGAGCGGCTGGTGTGGGAGCAGGACCCTAAGGTTTGGCGCGAGACGATGCGCATCAACCTCGACGGTCCGTTCGAGCTCGCTCGACTGACGGTGGGCGGTATGTGCAAGCGCGGCTTCGGCCGACTGGTATTCACCAGTTCGACCGCCGGCGAAAAAGCGGAACGGTCCGGCAGCGCCTACACTGCTTCAAAGCACGGGGTTATCGGACTTGCACGCGCTGTCGCCCAGGATGCTGGGCCGTTCGGAGTGACATCCAACGCGGTGCTGCCTGGCTGGGTGCGAACGGCCATGGCCGAGCGCTCGGCCCAGACAGAGGCCGAGCGACGCGGCATCAGCGTCGAGCAAGTGTGGGAGGAGCGCGCTGCGATCTACCCGCAAAAGCGGGTACTGGAGCCGCGCGAAGTGGCGCAGGTGATTGCGTTCCTTTGCAGCGATGCG